>NZ_CP108487.1:5579366-6199295 GCF_036226525.1 Kribbella sp. NBC_01245 | reverse complement strand
TCGTACGGCAGGTCTCGGCGGGCGTCAGCGCCCGTAGACCCAGCAGGCGCTCGACCGACACCTCGGCGAGGTCGCGCTCGTCGTCGCCGTAGTCGATACCGAGGTCCTCGCCGATGGTCGCGAGGAGTTCGGCGCAGTTCTGCGGTACGGCGGTCGCGCTGAGGCCGAGGTCCTTCAGTAGTGCCGCGACCTGGTCCTTGCCGACCCGTTCGAGTACGAGGTCGGTCGCCACGTTGTCGCTGATGACCATCATCAACAGGGCCAGATCGCGATACGAAATGAGCGCGTGGTCGCGGTGAGCGGCAAGGCCGAACGGCGAAGCCACCAAGCCGTTGTCCACCTTCACCCGCTCGGTGAGATCGACTTCTCCCGTGACGGCCTGCCGCGCGAGTTCGAGGCTGACCGGCACCTTGAAGACAGAGGCGGTGACCACCGGAGTGGTCTCGTCGATGCCGATCGTCTCGCCGCTGTCGAGGTCTCGCGCGTGCAGCCAGAGCTCGGCGCCGAGCTCGCGCGCGCGGTCCCGGATCTCCGCCGGAGTCCTGGCGCCGGCCGTACGAAACACGTATCGAGCTGGGGATGGGACGACCCGCAGCTGGTCGATGGCAAGGCGGGCGACGGTCCCGATGCACGCGTCGAGCTCGGGCCTGCGATACGCGTGGTCGGTAGACCGCAGGAACACCGCGACGGCATACCGGCTGCCATCGCCGTCCTCGACGACGCCCACCTCGTTTCGCCAGTACGGCAAGGTGCCCGTCTTGGCGCTCACCTTGGTCCCCGATTCGGTGAACCCGGTGCGCAGCCGATGCGGCCAAGCCTGCAGTCCAAGGATGCGGCGCATCTCCGCGCACGCCTCCGGATTGGCCGTCTCGCCCCACCAAATGGCCGAAAGCAGCTGGACGATCTCGCGCGGCGTCCCTACCTGCAGCGAGCGCTCCGGGTCCACCGCCCTGGCGGTGTGCAACTGCTCGAGGTTGGGCGCGTCTTCGGCGACCGTCCGGTAGATGTCGTCGCAACTGCCGTCAACCCGTGTCGCCGTCAGGCCGAGCTCGCGCAGTCTGACGTTGATCGCGTCAGTGCCGAGCAGCCGAACGAGGACGTCCGTCGCCGCGTTGTCGCTGACACTCATCATCCAGTAAGCCAAGTCCCGCAGGGATAGCTCGATCGGATCGGCCATCACGGATAGCCCGGTCGGCCCGGCGGAACGACCCTCGACCGGTAGGTCGATGCGCGTGGCCGGGTCGAGCCGCCCGTCGGCGAATTGGCAGAAAAGTTCAACGAGCACAGGGATTTTGAAGACGCTTGCCAGCACCACCGGCTCGTCCTCGCCGTACCCGAACTCGGCACCGCGATCAAGGTCGACGGCATAAACCCAGCCTTGAGCACCAACTGCCTTGAGGACGGCGTCGATCGAGAGCATCGCGTTGTCCCTACTGCCCGCGCCGCAGCGCCCGGCCGGCCAGCACGCCGGTGGGGATGCCGTCGGCGAGGGCCGGTTTGCCGTTGACCACCACGTGCCTGATCCCGGTGGCGTACTGGTGTGGCTGCTCGTACGTCGCGCGATCGCCGATCGTTTCAGCGTCGAACACGACCAGGTCCGCGTAGTTGCCCGGGGCAACCACACCACGATCGCGGAGGCCGAGATTGCCGGCCGGCAGACTGGTCATCCGACGTACCGCCTCGCCGAGGGATAACAGCGACTGCTCCCGCACGTACCGGCTGAGGATCCGCGCGAACGATCCGTAGGCGCGCGGATGCGTGAGCGTTTCGTCGTACGGCGCCTCGGCCGCGACCGCTTCGGCGTCGGAACAGACGGAGACCCACGGATTGCGCAGGGCGGTCCGCAGTACGTCCTCGTCCATCATGAAATACATCGCGTTGACCGATGGCTCCTGCTCGACGAGTTCCAGCAGCATCTCCACCGGATCGGCACAGTTGCTATCGGCAACTTCTTGCAGAGTGAGGCCGCGGTACTCCGCCGCGGGGCCCTTCGGATCGGGCAGCAGCATGATCCCGTCGGCTCCGCCGGAGGCGAGGTAGAGGTTCTCCCAACGGTCCGACGGCATGACGACAGCCGCACGGATCCGCGCCCGTTCGGCCGGATCACCCAGCCGTTTGGCAAGTGCCTCATAGCCGCCGTCGTGGAAGTCGGGCGGGATCGAGGACCCGAGGCTGGTCTGGCCGGCGAGGTACGGATAGACGTCGGCGGTCACCTTCTGGCCCACCGCCCGGGCGGCCTCGACCCGCTCGATGGCTCGCTGCATCTTCGGCCAGTTGTGCCGGCCGGCGGCTTTGAGGTGGTAGATCTCGGCCGGCAGTTCCGCCCGTCGGCCGATCTCGATCAGCTCGTCGACCGCGTCGAGGAAGTGGTCGCCCTCGCTGCGGAGATGGGAGATGTACATGCCGCCGTGCCGGGCCACCACCTCGGACAGTGCCACCAGTTCGTCGGTTGAGGCGAAGCATCCCGGCGGATAGATCAGGGCCGAGCCGAGCCCGAGCGCGCCGTCGGCCATCTCCTCGTCCAGGATGCCGCGGACCTGGTCAAGCTCGGCGGCAGTCATCGGCCGATCAACGGCGCCCGCCCCGATCATCCGGAGGTTGTGCGCGCCGACGAAGCTCGCGACATTCTGCGCGACGCCCTTGCGCTCCAGATGCCCGAGGAATTCCGGCAGCCGGTCCCAGGTCAGCGACGGTTCACCGGGACCGGGTTCGAGCAGCGCCTTGGACTCGGCGGTGAACGGCCCGATCGACAGACCCTCACCGAAGATCTGCGTGGTGACGCCCTGGTAGAGATCGGACAGGCCGCGCCCATCCTTCTCAAGACTGAAGTACGCGTGGCTCAGCACGTTCACGAAGCCGGGCGCGACCGCCAGCCCAGTGGCGTCGATCGTCGGAACGTCGGAGCCGGGCACGTGACCGACAGCGACGATCCGATCGCCCTCGACGAGTACGTCGGCCACGCGGCCCGGGCCGCCCTTGCCGTCGTGGACCGTGCCACCGCGAATTACCAAGGTCGTCGACATGCGTTGCATCCTGGCCCCGCCGTGGCCGCCAAGAATCGTCCGGGCCGACGAACTCCGGGCCCGCCTTGCGTACGGCACGACGAAGTGCCCGGCCGTTCGACCCGCTTTGCTGAGCAGCTAAGCCCGGCAGAACAACGCGGAGGTCGATGATGGAGACCACTCACGAGCCGTACGACGAAGTCCGGTAACCCGTCGTGCTCACCTACACGTTCCGCCGGCTCCTGGCCGCGATCCCGGTGATCATCGCGTCGACGTTCGTCGTCTTCCTGCTGGTGACGCTCGCCGGTGATCCGCTCGCCAACTTCAAGGACAAGAACCCGCCTCCGTCCCCGGCGGTGGTCCAGGTCGAGGCACAGCGCCTGCACCTCGACGAACCACTGCTGCAGCGGTACTGGAGCTGGATCACCGGGATCCTGCACGGCGACTTCGGCCCCTCCGTGCGTACCAACCTCGACATCGGGCACGAGATCACCACCAGGTTCGGCGTCACGATCCGGTTGATCGCCCTGGCCGTCGTACTGGCCCTGGTGCTCGCCGTGGTGGTGGGAGTCGTCAGCGCGGTGAAGCAGTACTCCGGGGTCGACTACGGATTCACTTTCGCGGCATTCCTCTTCCTCTCGATGCCGTCGTTCTGGTTCGCCGTACTGCTCAAGCAGGGCGGGATCTCGCTGAACAACCTCGTCGGGGACCAAGTCGTGTACACGATCGGGGAGAGATCCGTGGTGGTCGAGGGCGGCGCCTGGGCCCAACTGGTCGATGCCGCCGGCCACATGGTGCTGCCGACAATCTCGCTCGCGCTCATCTCGTTCGGGGCGTGGAGCCGGTTCCAGCGCGCGTCGATGCTGGACGTGCTGAACAGCGACTACGTCCTGTTTGCCCGCGCCAAAGGCCTGTCCCGGCGCCGGGTGACCATCCGGCACGCGTTGCGGACGGCACTGATCCCGATGGTGACCGTGACTGCGCTCGACTTCGCGGCCCTCGTCTCCGGCGCGGTGATCACCGAGACCGTCTTCCAGTGGCGCGGGCTCGGCGACTTCTTGGTCAGCTCGGTCCAGCAGCGCGACGTGTACGCCGTACTCGGCTGGCTGCTGATCGTCGCCATCGCCGTCATCGTGTTCAACCTGATCGCCGACCTGCTCTACGCCCTACTCGATCCGAGGATTCGCTATGAGTGAGCAGCACCTCGCCGTTCCCGTCCTGGCGCGACCAGCGACCGTCGTACGGCAACGCCATCAGAGCGAACTGGTGCTCCGCCGGTTCCTGCGGCACAAAGCGGCGGTGATCAGTCTGGCCTTGTTCGTCGGCGTCATCGTGCTGGCCTTCGTCGGCGGTGCGCTCTGGCGGTACGACTACGCCGACATCTCCTCCCCCGCGTCGGTCCCGCCGTCGGCCGCGCATCCCTTCGGTACCGACAATCTCGGGCACGACACCTTCGCCCAAGTCCTGCGCGGCACCCAGCGGTCGATCGAGATCGCGCTCGTGATCGCGATGCTCGCGGGGCTGTTCGGCACTCTCTGGGGTGCGGTGGCCGGCTACTACCGCGGCATCACGGACAGCGTGATGATGCGGATCGCGGACCTGATGCTGACGCTTCCGCTGCTCGCGGTCGCCGCCGTCCTGACCCAGGCCACCTCGGGCTCGTGGTGGTTCGTCGCGCTCGTGATCGCCGCTCTGCAATGGGCGTACGTCTCCCGGGTGGTGCGTGGAGTGGTGCTCTCGCTGCGCGAGAAGGACTTCATCGAGGCGAGCCGCGCACTAGGCGCCACCGACCGCTGGATCATCTTCCGGCACCTGATTCCCAACGCCCTCGGGCCGATCATCGTCAACGTCACCATCCTGGTCGCCGCCGCGATCCTGGTCGAGACGGCGCTGTCCTTCCTCGGACTCGGCGTCCAGCCGCCCGACACGTCTCTCGGCCTGCTGGTCAGTGACGCCGACACCGCGGTCAGCACCCGGCCCTGGCTGTTCTACTTCCCTGGAGCCTTCATCGTCATCATCGCCTTGACCATCAACTTCATCGGCGACGGACTGCGCGACGCCTTCGACCCGACCCAAACAAAGGTCCGCGCATGACCAGGCCCGGGGTCGGGTCTGAGGTCGTGTTGGAGGTGGAGGACCTGACGGTTTCGTTCCCGACCGAGGACGGCTTGGTCCGGGCGGTCCGTGGGGTCAGCTACGACCTGCGGCTGGGCGAGGTGCTCGGCATCGTCGGTGAATCCGGCTCCGGCAAATCGGTCACCTCGAAGGCGGTGATGGGATTGCTGCCGGGCTCGGCCAAGGTCGGCGGATCCGTCCGGTTCCGCGGCCAGGAGCTGATCGGCGCGCCCGAGAAGGAACTGCAGGCCATCCGTGGCGGCCGGATCGCGATGGTCTTCCAGGACCCGATGACCTCGCTCAACCCGGTCTACACCGTCGGCGACCAGATCGCCGAGGCGGTCCGCGCGCACAACGACGTCAGCGCCGCCGCGGCCCGCGAACGCGCCGTCGAACTGCTCGCGATGATGCAGATCCCGCGCCCTCGGGAGCGCGCCCGCGACTACCCGCACGAGTTCTCCGGTGGCATGCGGCAGCGGGTGGTGATCGCGACCGCGATGGCCAACGATCCCGACGTGATCATCGCCGACGAACCGACCACCGCGCTCGACGTGACGGTTCAGGCGCAGGTGCTCGAGGCGCTGGAGACGGCACGGGCGGCGACCAACGCGGCCATGGTGCTGATCACGCACGACCTCGGTGTCATCGCCGGTACGGCGGACCGCGTGCTCGTCATGTACGCCGGCCGGCCGGTCGAGTTGGGCGACGTCGACGACATCTACTACCGGCCGCGAATGCCTTACACACTTGGGCTTATCGGCAGCCTCCCCCGGCTCGACACCGCCCAGCGAGGCGACCGGCTCGTCCCCATCACCGGATCGCCGCCCTCCTTGCTCAACCTCCCGCCGGGCTGTCCCTTCGCACCACGCTGCCCGCTCCGGCAGGACCAGTGCGAGCAGGTCGAGCCCGCAGTACTCGCCACCCACTCCCCGAATCACCTCGCCGCCTGCCATTTCTCCGCCGACCTGGAAGGGCGCCGGCCGGAGGACGTGTTCATCGCCACCTCCGTCGACAACTCTGGAGGTACGCCATGACCCGGCCCTCTGACGTACCACTGCTATCCGTACGCGATCTGGTGAAGCACTACCCGGTCCGCGGCAAAGGCCTGCTCCGGCGTACGGCTGGCGACGTACACGCCGTCTGTGGGGTGTCGTTCGACCTGTACCGGGGCGAAACCCTAGGCCTGGTTGGCGAATCGGGCTGCGGAAAGTCCACCACCGGACGCGCCGTACTCAACCTGCAACGCCCGACCTCCGGCCAAGTGGTGTTCCAAGGCGAGGACCTCGGCACCACCAGCTCGAAGGACTTGCGCCGGATGCGCCAGCGAATGCAGATCGTCTTCCAGGACCCGTACGCCTCGCTCGACCCACGCGCCACGGTCAGCAGCGCGATCGCCGAACCCCTGCGCATCCACGGCACGTACGCCGACGGCGGGCCCGAGCGGGTCCGGGAACTGCTGCGCACGGTCGGGCTCAACCCCGAGCACGGCAACAGGTATCCGCACGAATTCTCCGGCGGCCAACGCCAGCGCGTCGGTGTCGCCAGGGCGCTCGCGATGCGCCCGGACCTGGTCGTACTCGACGAACCTGTGTCGGCGCTCGACGTCTCGATCCAGGCCGGGGTGGTCAACCTGCTCGAAGACCTCCAGGAGGAGCTCGGACTGGCGTACCTCTTCGTCGCGCACGACCTGTCCGTGGTCCGGCACATCGCGCACCGGGTCGCGGTGATGTACCTCGGCCGGATCGTCGAGATCGGCGACCGCGACCAGTTGTTCGACCAGCCCGCGCACCCGTACACGCAAGCCCTGATCTCGTCCATCCCGGTGCCCGATCCGCGGCGCGAGCGGGAAAGGGCGAAGCGGCGGATCCTGATCAGCGGCGACGTACCCAGCCCGGTGACCCCGCCGAGCGGCTGCCGGTTCCGGACCAGGTGCCCGAAGTTCGCGCAGCTCACCTCGGACGAGCAGGTCGCCTGCGTCGAGCAGGTCCCCGAGCTGGTCGACCGCGGCCAAGGTCACCCCTCGGCCTGCCACTACGCCGAGGTGATCCCCGTCGTCTGACCTCTACGATGGCTGGCGTGGTCATGACAAACTCGCTGGACGACGCGGCCGAAGCCTTCGCCGAGGTTCGGCCGCGGCTCTTCGGGATCGCGTATCGCGTGCTGGGGAGTTCGGCCGAGGCAGAGGACGTCGTACAGGACGCCTGGCTGCGCTGGCAGGCGTACGACCGGGAGACCGTCCGCGATCCCGTCGGCTTTCTCGTCACCACGACGACCCGGCTGGCGATCAACGTGGGACAGTCCGCGCGCTCCCGGCGTGAGCTGTACGTCGGACCGTGGTTGCCCGAGCCGGTCGACACCAGCGCCGATCCGGCCCTCGGCGCCGAACGAGGCGAGGCGCTCGAAATGGCCATGCTGATGCTGCTCGAGCGGCTCTCGCCCACCCAGCGGGCGGCCTACGTACTGCGGGAGGCGTTCGACTACCCGTACGACCAGATCGCCGAGGTGATCCAGTCGACCGAGGCGAACGCCCGCCAACTGGTCAGCCGCGCCCGCAAGCAACTGGCCACGGAACAACCCGAACGAGTCGACGCCGCCGAACACCGCCGCTTGCTGACCGCCTTCCTCGCCGCCGCGCAGGCCGGTGACCTCGCGGCGCTGGAAGAGCTCCTGGCCGCCGACGTCATCAGCTACTCCGACGGTGGCGGTCTCGCCCGAGCCACCAAGTTCCCGGTGCTCGGCCGGGACCACGTCAGCAAGTTCGTCCGCGCCTTCCACACCCGCTTCTGGACCAACGCAACCATCACCTGGGTCGAAGCCAACGGCCGCGCCGCCGTCCTCCTCCAACGCGACGGCACCTCCTACGCCCTAGTCACCCTCAGCGCCAGCCCCAACGGCGTAGACCACCTCCTATGGATGCTCAACCCGGAGAAGCTTGCCGTCATTACAGCCGCGGTGACTACCGAGCCCTAACAAACGGAAACTTGCATCGGCCTGGCCGTCCCAAACCGAACCGCCAGCACCACACGCCGTCCCCAAACCACCCGAGACAGAACGAAAACCGCCACCGCGTGGACCTGGCGATCCGCCGCGCGTGTCAACTGGGCGACGGACGGGTGAACGACAGCAGGCGATCGACTTCCTCGAAGCCGGCCCTGTCGTACATGCGGTTCGCGGCGGTGCGATCGCGCTCGGAGTCGCCGGGCGCAGCGTCGTCGTCGACGAACAGGATGACCTCTTCCGCGCCAAGCTCGGCGAGCAGGTCGACGGCTGAGCCGAGCAACGCCAGACCGATCCGCTGGCCGCGCGCGACCGGTTCGACACTGATCCACCACAAGACGCCAACGCCTGCGAACGGCGTCCCGATCACGGCCTCAGCGATAACGTCGCCGTTGCGCCGGATCATCAACCGTTGGCCGGGGTGATCTGCGGCTGGGCTGACCTCGATCCCAGCTGCGCGTGGGAGATCCGGCATCGGTAGCGAGGCCCGCATGTAGCGCCACAGGTCTTCCCCGGTGAATCCGCTCTCGGTCAGCGCGCGATGTGTCGCGGGGCGGTGCCGGACCGGGAACGCCTCCAGGCCGAGGGATAAGGCCGTGGCGAATTCGAAAGCGTGGATCGTGCGCTTGTGCCCGAGCTGGGACAACGCGTGGTTGAGCAGAATCGTGGCGATGGTCTGGTCCTCGCTGCAATGCAGCCAGAGGATCACGCCGGCGCGATCGCGTGCCCTCGTCGCGTACGAGACGACTCCGAGCACCTGGCCGGTGGTGTCGTGGGCGACCTCGGTGACGGCTGGGTCAAGCTCATCCCACCAGCTGCTATCCACAGTGGAGCGGCCAGCCAGCGCGTCGCTGAGCATGGCGTTCGTGACCGCTGGTTGTCCCGGCAGGATGTCGGCCTCCACCAACTGCAGGACGGCGTTCTCGTCATGGCGCTCGTAAGGACGAATCGAGAGTTTCAAGTGATCCCCTTCCCTGACCAGCTTGCCCTAGGGCACTAGGGGCGGAGGATGGTGTTGAAGGGGTCGGTGCGGGTGTGCGGGTGCCAGTTGGTGAGGTAGGGCGGGACTAGCCAGCGGGTTCGGCCGGTGGGTTCGGTGTAGGTGCCGGGGGCGGGGACCCAGGCGTTGGGGCCGCTTCGGAGGACGCCGCCGACCGGGTCGAGTTGGGAGGCTGGGACCGAGAAGGGGGTGAGGAAGAAGGACCAGCGGCGGGTGCGTGGGGCGATCGCGGTCGGGCAGGTCATCTTGAGCTGGTGGTGCAGGGGTGCGCCGAAGGCCGCCGGTAGTTCGATCACGTCGAAACGCGAAGTCAGCAACGCGATCTCGAAACCGTCCGACCACGCGTTGGCCACACCGGCGGCCGTGTCGATGGGCACGCCGTCTAGCAGGTGCGGGTCTACGCAGGTGCGGAGGCGGCAGGGGCAGAGGGCGTGGCGGGGTACGGCGAGACGGGCGACGGGCCAGCCGTGGTCGACGTACTCGATGGCCTTGGCGCGGACCTTGGCTTCACGCACGCCAGCCGACCCCGAGCAGCAGGGAGCTCGACGGTACGAGTTCGGGCTGGTCGTCGGCGAGCCGCGAGCATTCCAGGGCGGTCGTGAGCGGATCGGGATCGAGCAGGGTCGGCGGCAGCGGGCCGGCGCGATGCGCGTCGAGTACAACGGTGAGCCAGCCGCCCGGACCGGTCAGGCCGTGCAAAGTGACGGGCCGTAAACCAACGACGGTCAACTCCGTCCGCAGCACGGTAGTGCCGTGGTAGTGCGTGCTCGGCGCCATCCGCTCGTTTGAGCTGCTGCTGCCGGTGCGCAGGATGTCCTCGACGACTTCGCGACGGCGGCTCAGCGTGTTCGCGAGGGCCGAGCCGATCAGGTTGGCGGTGCGGTTGATCGCGACCACCATCAACAGGCCGCCTGGACGCAACACCCGCACGGCTTCGCTGAGCGCCTGCAGCCGGTCGGCCTTGTTGACCAGGTGGTACATCGGCCCGGCCATCAGCACCGCGTCGTACGTCTCGTCATGCCACGGCAGACTGCGCGCGTCGCCGAGCAGCGCCGGTACGCCGGCCGCGCGCGCCTGCTCGATATGCCGCGGAACGGGGTCGAGCAGGCCGACCGAATGGCCTTGTTCGATCATCCAGGCGGCGTGCGCGCCCGGGCCGCCGCCGATATCGGCGACCTTCGCGTTCGGGCCGGGCAGGTATCTGGTCAGGAAATAGCGCAGCCGCTCGGTCTCGAGCCGGCCTTTGACGGTCGACGACAACCGCGCCGACTCGTCCCATCTACTCGAGTAGTGCTCCATCAGGTCGGGCGAGATCGTCGAATACGCGGCATGCTGGTGGTGGCTCACAATCGGTCCCTCCGAGGCGTTGGTCCGATCGAGTCTGGGTGGGACCAGTGGGCCTTCGGGAGGCCAGATCGCGGGGCAACTCGGGGCAGATCGGCGGAGAAGTGTCGGTGCGGCAGGACATGATGTCGGCATGACTGTTCTCTCGGCCCGTGCCGTCAACCGGGCAACGCTTGCGCGGCAGCTGCTGCTGGAGCGGGCCGACCAGACGCCTGCCCAGGCGGTCGCCCGTCTCGCCGGCCTGCAAGGACAGGAGCCAAAACATCCGTACGTCGGTTTGTGGACTCGTCTGACCGGCTTCCAGGCAAGCGATCTCACCCAGGCCGTGCATGAGCGTGAGCTGGTCCGGGCCACCTTCTTCCGCGGCACGTTGCACCTCGTCACCAAGGCCGATTACCTGCGTTTCCGCGGCACGCTCGCGCCCGTGCTGGAGAGCGGGCTGAAGCTGCTCGGCGATCGCGCGGCCGGTCTCGACCAGCAGAAGGTCGTCGCCGCCGCGCGCAAGATCCTCGCCGACGAGCCGCTGACGTTCACCCAGATTCGCGACGCGCTGATCGAGCAGTTCCCCGAGGTCAACGATCGCGCCCTCGGTTTCACCACCCGGATGCTGGTGCCGCTGGTGATGGTCCCGACCGACACCCGCTGGGGCTACTCGGCGAATGCCCGTTTCACCCCGGCCGAGAGTTGGCTCGGTCAGGCCCCCACGCCCGACGTCGTACCGAAGGATCTGGTCGAGCGGTATCTGCGCGCCTTCGGCCCGGCCACGCCGGCGGACTTCCAGACCTGGTCCGGCCTGACCAAGGCGAAGGCGCTGTTCGACGCGTCCGAGCTGGAGCGGTTCAAGGACGAGAGCGGAAAGATCCTGTACGACCTACCGGATGCACCGCGTCCCGGCGCGGACGTCGAGGCGCCGGTGCGGTTCCTGCCCGAGTTCGACAATCTCCTGCTGGCACACGCGAAACGCGAGCGCGTGATCGCCGACGAGTTCCGCCCGGCCGTCTTCACGAAGAACCTGCGGATCAAGTCGACGTACTTGGTGGACGGTCAGGTGTCCGGACTGTGGACGGCGGAGAAGAAACGAGGTGTGGCGACGCTCACCCTCACCCCGTTGGGAAAACCGGGAAAGCGTTCGAAATCCGAACTCGAGCGCGAGGGGACCGCCCTGCTGGAGTTCCTGGAGCCCGAGGCCAGGAGTTTCGAGGTGGTTACGGACCAGGGATGAGGTGGTTGTCACACCCCGGATTCCTGGGCTGCGGCCCTGGAACGGCGTGAGATAGGAGGATGAGCACAGTCCCCACCATCACTCTGGACAACGGCGTCGAGATCCCCCAGCTGGGACTGGGCGTCTGGCAGGTCGAGAACGAGGTCGTTCCGGAGGTCGTCACCGCCGCGCTCGGCAGCGGCTACCGGCATATCGACACCGCGGCCGTCTACGGCAACGAGGAAGGCGTCGGCCGCGCGCTGGCCGCCTCCGAGCTGTCCCGTGACGAGGTCTTCGTCACCACCAAACTCTGGAACGACGACCAGGGCTACGACTCCACCCTGAAGGCCTTCGACGCGAGCCTCGACCGGCTCGGCCTGGAGTTCGTGGACCTCTACCTGATCCACTGGCAGTCGCCGAAGCGCAACCTGTACGTCGAGACGTGGAAGGCGTTCGAGCAGCTGTACGCCGACAAGCGGGTGCGCGCGATCGGCGTCTCGAACTTCCACATCCCGGCTTTGCAGCGCCTCTTCGAGGAGACCGACCTGCGCCCGGCGGTGAACCAGATCGAGCTGCACCCCGGCCTTCCGCAGGACGAGCTGCGCGCCTTCAACGCCGAGAACGACATCGTCACGCAGGCCTGGAGCCCGCTCGCGCAGGGCAACATCCTGAGCAGCCCGGTGCTGGCGGACCTCGCGAAGAAGCACGGCAAGAGCCCGGCCCAGGTGGTGCTGCGCTGGCACCTCCAGCTCGGCAACGTGGTGATCCCGAAGTCGGTCACCCCGGCCCGGATCGCGGAGAACATCGACGTCTTCGACTTCCGCCTGGACAACGACGACATGGCCGCCATCGCGGACCTCGAGGACGGCCAGCGCACCGGTGGCGACCCGGACAAGGTGGGCTGAATCTGGCGATCTGCCCGGGCCAGCCCCGGGCGGATCTCGCAAGCCGTGGGACCCTGGGAACTGTGATCGAGGTTCGCAGGTTGCGGGTATTGCGGGCGCTGGCCGACCACGGCACGGTGACCGCCGCGGCCGAGGTGCTGCACCTGACGCCCTCGGCCGTCTCGCAGCAACTGGCCGCACTGGAGAGCGAGGTCGGCCAGGAGCTGCTGCAACGACGCGGCCGCCGAGTGGAGATCACCTCGGCGGGCCGCCTGCTGCTGCGGCATGCCGACACGATCCTGACCGAGGTCGAGCGGGCCGAACAGGCCATGCGCGAACACGCCGACGGCAGTACCGGTGAGCTGCGGGTGGCCGCCTTCGCCACCGCGATCAGCCTGCTCGTCGCGCCCTCGCTGATCCGGCTGCGCGAGTCCGCGCCCGGCCTGCGCGTGGTTGTGACCGACGCCGAGGGCCACGAGGGCATCACCCGGCTGCTCGACGGTGACGCCGATATCGCGGTGGCGGTCGAGCATCGCGGCACACCCCGGCTGGACGATCGTCGCGTCAGCCGGATCCCCTTGTACGCCGAGCCGTTCGACGCCGTACTCCCGGCCCGGCACCGGTTGGCCACGGCCGAGGCCGTCGTACTGTCCGAGCTGGCCGACGACGAGTGGATCACTCAGCCCGTCGGTAATCCGGTCCGGGACGTCGTCGCGATGGCTTGTGAGCAGGCCGGTTTCGAACCACTCGTGGTGCATACGTCGGGCGACTTCCGGGCGGTGGCGGCCCTGGTCGCGACGGGCGCGGGGGTGGCACTCGTACCGCGGTTGGCCCTGCGGGGTGTCGACACCGCCGGCGCCATCGCCGTACCGCTTGCCGAGCCGGCGCCGGTACGACGCGTCTTCGCCGCCGTACGCCGGGCAGGCGTCGGCCATCCGTTGATCGCCGCCACCCTCGAGGAATTCCGCAAAGCCGCCGCCTCGGTCTAACTAAGGCAGGCGGAAGCCGGCGGTTCGGGCGATGTCCTCGACAGCGGTCCACTTGATGTCCTCGCCGCTGGTCTGGAGGACGGTGACGCTGACGGTTCGGCCCTTGCGGGTGACGGCGTACGTGTGGTTGATGTCGTCGTCTCCGTCGTCGGTCCAGCGGAGCAGCCGGGTGGTCACCGCGGCCCGGAGTGGCCGGTCCTCGGTCAGCGTCTGGTCAGGCACGGTCCCGCCGCCAGGCGCCGGGCACAGCCGGATCACCCCGATGAACTTCTTGTACGCCGTTGCCGCCGTGGCCGCGTCGTCATACTCGGTGAGCCATTGACCGCCGACGTCGCCGCTATCCGTCGTGAACGCGGCCATCAGCCGTGCGCGGGAGTCCGGCCGACGGGTGATCGCCGAACCGCAACGCGGGATCTGCGGCTGGCCCGGCTCGATTCGCCAGTTGTGCCGGAGATCGGCCCTCGCGAGGTCGCCGCCGCGCAGCATCATCAGCGGGGTGAGCGATCCGCTGCCGAGGTCGGCCACCGGCAGCTCCGCCGGTCCGACCTTGACGTCGGTGGCGCTCGGGACGGGCTTGAGGCCGAGCTGGACGCCGGCGCAACCGCTGAGCAACAGCCCGAAGGCGACGGCAGTGGGTACGACCCAGAACCGGTAACGCATGTTGACCAACCCTCACTCGGCGGACCCCCCACCGATGACGTGCGAAGGTGATTCTGGTTGCCGAACGGGTCAGTTGAAGGTCAAACCGTCTCTTTCCGTCCACGAGTGGTCACATCTGGTCAGCCGCGGCGGCGTCCGTCCAGTCCGACCGTCGAGAGGCGGGCGATGAGAGCACGCGGGGTATAGCGGCCGAAGGCGGTGATCACCTTGTAGCGGAGGCTCGGAACGGAGACCGCTTTGCCCTTCATCAGGTCGGCCCAAGCGCCGTTGACCAGGTCTTCCGCGTTCAGCCACATGAACGACGGCACGATCGTCTTGTCCATGCCCATCCGCTCGTGGAACTCGGTGTGTACGAACCCCGGGCACAACGCCATCACCGCGACACCCTTGGACCGCAGCTCGATCGCGAGCCCCTCGGAGAAGTTGGTCACCCAGGCCTTGTGCGCGCTGTAGCTGCCGCGCTGGAAGTACCCGGCGACGGAGGACACGTTGATGACCGCACCCGAACCGCGGCTGATCATCGGCACCACGGCCGCGTGCGTCAGCCGCAGCACCACCCGGACGAGCAGGTCGAACTGGTGCTCCTCCTGCTCGATCGTGTTCGCCCAGAACGGCTTCTTCGCGCCGTACCCGGCGTTGTTCACCAGCACCTCGATCGGGCGACCCTCGTTCCCGAGCCGCTCCTCGACCTCGGCCAACTGCACGGGATTGGTGAGATCGGCCGCGAGCACCTCGCAGTCGACCCCGTAGCGCCCGCTGATCTCGGCCCCCACCTCGGTCAGCCGTTCCTTGTCCCGGGCAACAAGCACCAGGTCATACCCATCAGCGGCCAACTTGTCCGCGAACGCCCGCCCAATCCCCGCGGTCGGCCCAGTAATCATCGCCGTCGACATACCGCCAGTCTGTCACTCCCAACGGGCGCCAGCCGTAGCCCTCACACCGTGAGTCGTCATCACCCACGCCTTGGCTCACTACGAGAGCGATGAACAGCTAGCGGCAGATGAGGATGCCGCCGAGGCAATCGATCCTGAAGGACCCCTGCAACTGAATGTGGTCGTCGACTATGGTCCTTGCGCGCCTGATCGTCTCCTCGAATGGCACCCCAGCTGTGTTGGCCCACGATCTGTACGACTCGTAGTCAGGTACGCCGTGGTGCGTGTGCCGGACGAGGTAGCGGGTGCGGTGCGGGTGATGATGGATCGGCTTGGGCTGGCGTTCGGTGCGTTCGACTTCATTGTGCGGCGGGACGGGCAGTGGGTGTTCATCGAGCTGAACCCGAACGGGCAATGGGCGTGGATTGAGCAGGAAGTCGGGCTGCCGATCAGTGCGGCGTTGGCGGATGTTCTGGAGAAAGGTGCGATCGGGTGAACGGGGCGATGATCGAGAGCGAGGCCGAGCGACTGCGCGATGAGCTGGTCGCGCGGCTGGTGGCGGATGGTGCGGTCACCTCGTTGGCCTGGCAGGCGGCGTTCGCGGAGGTGCCTCGTCATGTGTTCGTCCCGGTGTTCTATCGCCAGTCGCCCACTGAGCAGCCGGCGGTCGACGCGAGCACGCCCAGCGAATGGCTCGAGGGCGTCTATAGCGACCAACTGCTAGTGGTGTCGCCTGATGTGAAGTCGTCCAGTACGGTGCCGTCGCTGATGGCGGTCATGCTTGAGGCACTTGATCCGGCAGATGGCGATCGGGTGCTGGAGATCGGTACAGGCACTGGCTACAACGCTGCCCTGTTGAGCCACCGGCTCGGTGACAGGAACGTGGTCAGCGTCGACATTGCCGCCGACCTGGTGAGCGATGCGAAGAGCCGGCTTGCCTCGATCGGATACCACCCGACGCTCGGTGTCGGTGATGGCGTTGACGGCTGGCCGGGCGAAGCGCCGTACGACGGCATTATTGCTACCTGCGCGCCCGATGCCGTGCCTGGTGCGTGGCTGGGCCAAGTCCGGCCAGGCGGACGGATCGTGGCGCCCATCGCTACCGGCGTCGCGGTGATCGACGTCGCTCCCGGCAGGAAAGGGATGGGGCGGTTCCTGCCGGGAGGGGCGTACTTCATGCCGCTGCGCGCGACACCGGGACAAGTCGACCTCGGTAGCCAAATCGCTGACATCACCTCGGCCATCGCCCCAGTGCGAACAACGGATCTCGGCGAGACGATCTGGTTCGACGATGACTTCCAGTTCGTCTTGTCCGCGGCTCTGCCAGGTCTGCGATTCCTGACCAAACTGGCCGAAAGCGGGATCACGATCTTCACCGACGCGGACGGCTCGTGGGCCCGCCTCGACGGCGGCGCCGTCGCCCAGGGCGGACCCCAACGCTTGTGGGATGCGGTCGAGAACGCCCACCGGCAATGGGATGGCGTCGGCCGACCGACACGCGACAAGTTCAGCATCACTGTCGATGGCGGCGCCCAGCACATCCGACTTGACGGGCACGGCGTCGAGTGGCGATTGGGCCGGGTTATTCCTTGACGGCGCCTGAGGTTAGGCCTTCGACTATGTAGCGGCTGGCGAAGGCGAAGAGGACCATGGTGGGCAGGATGCTCAGGACGGCTGCGGCCGACATGGAGCCCCAGTCGATGTTGTAGCTGCTGATGAAGCCGTTGAGCGCGGCCGGGACCGTCTTGTTGCTGTCGCTGTTCAGTAGCGTGACTGAGAGGAACAGCTCGTTCCAGCAGTTCACGAAGTTGAAGATGTACGACGCCGCTATGCCCGGCGTCATCACCGGAACCAGCACGCGGAACAGCGCCGACAGACGCGAACAACCGTCGACCATGGCGGCCTCTTCGAGCGACGCCGGCACATTCTCGAAGAACCCGCGCAACATCACCGTGCACAAAGGGATCGACACCGCGACGTACACCAGCATCAGGCCCCACCGGCTGTCGACGAGGTACATCCGCGTCATCAGCACGTACAGCGCGCCAAGGGCGATGAAGCCCGGGATCATCTGCGTCACCAGGAAGGCGCCCATCACGGCACCCTTGGACCGGAACTCGAACCGCGCCAGCACGTACGCCGACAGCAGCGACACCACCGTCGCAAGGGCGGCCGCGACGGTCGACACGATCAAGCTGTTGCCCAGGTAGACCGCGAAGTTCGACTGCTCGAATAGGCCGGTGTAGTTGTCCAGCGACCACTTCTCCGGCCAGTATCGCAGCGGGTAGGCGAAGATCGTGCCCGGATCCTTGAACGACGTGACCAGGATCCAGTACAGCGGGAAGACCGTGATCAGCAGGCACAGCCCGAGCCCGGCGTACTTGACGATCCGGCCCGCGATCGACTCGTGCCGGATCATGCGGCGGCCACCTTTCTGGGACGCTTGACCTCGCGAGGGCGGATGGCCATCAGATAGAAGACCGCGAAGACCATCAGGACGAAGACCACCATCAGACCCATCGCCGAAGCGCGGCCGTAGTCGCCTTCCTGCGTCACCTGGATCATGTACGACGTGACGATGTGCGTCTCGTTCGCGGGACCACCGCCGGTCATGCCGAAGATCAGCTCGGGCGAGTTGAAGATCCAGATCACCCGCAGCAACACGGTCAGCGCGAGCGTCGTCCGGATCGACGGGATGGTGATGCTGAACAACGTGCGGACCTTGCCGGCGCCATCGATCGCGGACGCCTCGTACAGCTCGTCCGGCACGGATTGCAGCGCGGCCAGGATCATGATGGCGAAGAACGTCACGCCATACCAGACGTTCGCCACGATGACCGCGATCATCGCGTAGCGGGCGTCCGCCAGCCAGGGCACGGGTGTGTCGATCAGGTGCGTCTTCATCAGCAAGTCGTTGACCACGCCGAACTCGCCGTTGAACATCCAGCGGAACAGGATGCCGATCAGGAAGCCCGACACGGCCCACGGGAAGAACACCAGCGCCTGGTACGTACCGCGGAACCGGAATTTCCGCCGCAGCCAAAGCGCCATCGTGAACCCGATGAGGAACTGCGGCACCAGCGAGCCGACCACCCAGACGATCGAGTTCCACACGGTGCCGCGGAACATCTCGTCGCCCAGGAGGGTCTGGAAGTTCTTCAGGCCCACCCACGACGTATCACTCAGGTCGTTCAGGTTGTAGTTCCTGAAGGCCATCTGGACGCCCTGAAGCAACGGGTAGAACGTGAAGAGCCCGACGAACACCAACGCCGGCAGCATGAACGCGAACAGGACCAAGCCGGTCCGGCCGGTGAAGTGCTTCCGGCCGGACACGGATTTTGTGGCGGCCATAGATCAGTTACCGGCCCACTTCTTCGTCCAGTACTCGTCCCAGCCCTTGAGGATCTCTGCCGGCTGGGCCTTCCCAGTGATCAGCTTCTGCACTTCGCTGTCGGCCTTGTTCTCCCACTCGGTAGACCAGGCGACACCGCGCGGCTGCGTCACCACGATGTACGTCTCGGGTGACTCGTTCATAGCGACGTACGACGCCCAGGGGCCGTCCTTGAAGTACGGGTCGTCCGCTGCGCTCTTGAGGATCGGTACGAGGCTGTTCTCCTTGGAGAACGTCATAGCCGCGTCACCCGACGTCAGGAACTTCACCAGCTTCACGGCCTCAGGCTTGTGCGTACTGCCCTCGGCAACACCCCAACCGGCGTTGGCCAACGGCTGCGCGGCCTTACCCGTAGGCCCGACCGGAAGCGGCGCCGTACCCCACTGGTCTTCCTTGATCGTCTTGGACTCCTTGACGGTCGCGATGACCTCCGGGTCCTGCAAGAGGAACCCAGTCGTACCGGACGTGAAGCCCTGCACCATCTCGGGATAGCCCCAGCTGACCGACGAAGGCGGCGACGCGGTCTTGAACAGGTCGACGTACATCGTGAGCGCGTCAACGGCCTTCGGCGACGAGAAGATCGTCTTGCCGTTGGTGAGCTTGAACGCGTTGTCCCGGTTGATCTCGTCGATCACGTACGCCGAGATGACCGCTACGGCGTTACCGCTCGCGCCCTTGCCGCCGCGGAAGGAGTAGCCGTACCGGTTCTTGCCCGGGTCGTTGATCTTCTTCGCCTGCTCGGCCATGTCGGTCCAGCTCTTCGGCGGACCGGCGAACCCGGCCTGCTGCGACAGGTCCTTCCGGTAGAACAAGGAGAGGCCGTAGAACCCGTAGGGCACCATGTACGACTTGCCGCCCTGCTGCGCCACCTTCAGCGCGTTGGCCGTCAGGGCGTCGAGGCCCTCCCAACCCTTCAGGTCCGGCGCCATGTCGTAGATCCACTTGTTGCTGGTGAACGGGCCTACAGTCGAGTCACGCACTTCCAGCACGTCTACGCCCTTGCCGGACTGCAGCATCTGCTGGATCTTCTGGTCGGCCTGGTTCGTCGGGGGCGAGATCAACTGGACCTTGATCCCCGGGTTCGCCGTCTCGAAGTCGCCGATCAGCTTCTTCAGGAGCGCCGTACGGGTCGGGTTGGTCAGACTCTCGACCATCTGCAAGGTGGTGCCGTCGGCGGCCTTCTCGGCCGGACCGGGCCCACAAGCGGTCAAGGCGACGGCCATGGCGGACAGTGCTGCGAGTAACTTCACTGGTTGGTACCGCATGGTTGTTCTCCTCCGGGTGGACGACTCACAGGGTGCGGGGGAACCCATCGGACATCTGATGAATCTGGAAGCCGTCTCAGCACACTAACCAGATTTGGGCGTCCTGGGTAGCCATGTGTTCACAAGGTGACCAATAGTGGTCTGAGGACTTACCCTCGTCGAGCTAGGTGTTCACGGGGTTCGAGAGGGAGGTGGACCGGATGGCGGCGACGGACAAGGCCCTGGCCGGCCTGCGGCAGATGATCGCGTCAGGCGCCATCGGGCCGGGCGAGCAGTTCCCGCCCGAGCCCGAGTTGTGCGACCGCCTCGGGGTATCGCGGAGCTCGCTGCGCGAGGCGGCGCGTTCGTTGGCGGCGCTCGGGGTGATCGAGTCGCGGCACGGATCCGGAACGTACGTGTCGGCGCTGGATCCGGCGGAGATCATCAGCCGGTTCTCGCTGTCGGTGGAGCTGATTCCACTGGAGGGCGTGCTGCAACTGCTCGAGGTTCGCCGGGTGCTGGAGTCGCACGCGACGGCCGCGGCAGCCGCTCGGCAGGACCCGGAGTTGGAGGCGCAGCTCGGCGCGATCCTCGACCAGCTCGAGGCGACCACCGACGCCGCGGAGATCCAGGCCCTCGATGCCGAATTCCACGGCGCGATCTGCAAGGCCGGCGGCAACCCGACCGTCACCGCCCTGACCGGCGTCATCCGCGGGCGCGGCGGTCACTACCGCATCTTCGAACCAGGCGACGAGTTCAACGCCATCAAACAAACCAGCGACCGAGGCCACCGAGCCATCCTCGCCGCCATCGCCACCCGCGACCCCGCAGCCGCCGCCACCGCCGCCTCGGCCCACATAGCCCAAACCGAACTCTGGCTCCGAGCCCTACGCCCAGAACCCAAGATCTGAACTTCTTGCGCGACCTCTGTCGAGATCTTGCGCGGGGATGTTGGGATGCGTAGGGTCCGGGAGGCGGGCGTGAGTGCGCGCCGCCTTGAGTGTGAGGGATGGGCCGCCCATGTCCCGGAGCCGTCGGATTGCCGTTGTCGCGGTGTTCGCGATGACCGTTGTGAGCAGTGTCGCCACCACCGCGTCGGCCAATGAGGCGGCGCCCGTCATCACCAGGGCAGGGCTGGACCCGGCACTGGTGGAAGGACGCGGCGCCACCGTCGCGTTTCTTGAGCAAGAGGCCGAGAACGCGGTCACCAACGGCCAGCGGATCGGCCCGAGTCGGGAGGCGTACACGCTGCCCGCGGAGGCATCTGGTCGTACGGCGGTGAGGCTCGCCGAGGCGGGGCAGTACGTCGAGTTCAGGCTTTCGCGGCCGGCGAACGCGTTGACCTTGCGCTACAGCATCCCGGACGCCGTTGGAGGCGGCGGGATCACGGCACCGCTCGACGTACTCATAAACGGCAAGAACCGGCACACGATGACGCTGACCTCGGAATTTGCCTGGCTGTACGGGATGTACCCGTTCTCGAACGACCCGAATGTCAATCCGCATCCGGGCTGGTGGAAGCCCGAGCCGGATCCGGTCGCGAAGCCGTTCCGGCCGAACCACTTCTACGACGAGCAGCGTCTGCTGCTCGGCAAGACGTACCAGGCGGGCGACCGGATCCGGTTCAAGGTCCCGGCGAATTCGCCGGCCGACTGGTACGTCCTCGACCTGGCCGACTTCGAGCTTGCGAAGGCACCGGCGAAACAGCCGCGGAACTCGCTTTCCGTGGTGACGTTCGGCGCCGACCCGACCGGCCGTCGCGACGCGGCACCCGCGATCGAACGCACCATCGCGGTCGCGAAAGCCCTTAAAATGAAGGTGTTCATCCCCGCCGGCACGTTCCAGGTCAACCGGCACATCGTCGTCGACAGGGTGACGATCCAGGGCGCCGGCAACTGGTGGACCATCATCAAGGGCAAGGTGCTGCCACTCCCGGCACCCGCCCCCGACAAGTCGATCCACAGCGCGCCCGGCTTCTACGGCAAGTACGCCGACGCGGGCGGCAGCACCAACGTGCACCTGTCGGACTTCGCGATCGAGAGTGACGTGCGCGAGCGAATCGACACCGACCAGGTGAACGGTATCGGTGGCGCGATCGGCGGCGGCTCGACCATCGAAAGGCTGTACATCCGGCACACCAAGGTCGGGATCTGGCTGGACGGGCCGATGAGCGGGCTGACCATCCGCGACAACCTCATCGTCGACTCGATCGCGGACGGGATGAACCTGCACCTCGGCGTCTCGCACGTCCGCGCGACCAACAACTTCGTCCGCAACAGTGGTGACGACGGCCTGGCCATGTGGTCCGAGGCTAACGAGCAGGGCCTGGTCAACCACGACAACGTCTACGACCACAACACGGTCCAGACCCCGGTGCTGGCCAACAACATCGCCATTTACGGCGGCCGGGACAACGCCGTCACGGACAACCTGGTGGCGGACCCGATCCGCGAGGGCAGCACGCTGCAGGCCGGGTCGCGGTTCAACTCGACGCCGTTCGAGGGCAAGCTGGTCTTCGCGCGCAACACCACGGTTCGCGGCGGACCGCGCGATCTGAACTGGAACATCGGGCTCGGCGCGATCTGGCTCTACGCGCTCCAGTCGGATATGGAGGCCCGGATCGAGATCACGGATTCGAGCTTCCTCGACTCGACGTACAACGCGTTCATGTTCGTGGTCGACTGGCCGGTCAAGGACCAGTACGAGGTGACCAACGTCGTCGTACGCAACGTCAAGGTCGACGGCACCGGCACGAACGTCGTCAACGCCCGCGTAGGTGGTTGGGCCAGCTTCGAGAACGTAGACGCGCGTAACGTCGGCGCGCCCTTCGTCAATAACTGCGGCACCTTCCAGTTCGACGGCACGCCCGAGTTCGACGTACGGCTGATCGGTGACAGCAATGACGGCAACTGGACGACAGGTGCGACCGGGCCGACCCTCTGCGACGACCGGCCGGTAGTGGTTCCTGCCCCACCCCCTAGTCCCTGGTAATGCCCTAGGGTCGAGGGCATGCGTGAAATGGCTAAGCGTCTGCATGGTCTCGGCACCACGATCTTCGCGGAGATGTCCGCCCTGGCCGTGCGTACCGGCTCGGTCAATCTCGGCCAGGGTTTTCCCGACACGGACGGCCCGGACTCGATCCTGGAGGACGCGATCCGGGCGATCCGCGGTGGCGCCAACCAGTACCCACCGGGTCGGGGAATCCCCGCACTGCGTCTGGCGATCGCTGCGCACCAGGACCGGTTCTACGGGCTGAAGTACGACCCGGACACGCAGGTCCTGGTGACGACTGGTGCCACCGAAGCGATCGCTGCCGCGCTACTGGCGTACGTCGAGCCTGGGGACGAGGTAATCGCCCTCGAGCCGTACTACGACTCGTACGCGGCGTGTATCGCCATGGCCGGCGGCAAGCGCGTCCCGGTGACACTGCGCGCGCCTGACTTCCGGCTGGACCTGGACGAGCTTCGGGCGGCCGTGACGGACCGTACAACGGTGTTGCTGATCAACTCACCGCACAACCCGACGGGCACGGTCCTCACCGACGACGAGCTGCGCGGGATCGCCGAACTGGCCGTCGAGCGCGACCTGGTCGTCATCACCGACGAGGTCTACGAGCACCTGGTCTTCGACGGCGGCCGGCACATCCCGCTCGCGTCGTACGACGGCATGGCGGAGCGCACGGTCAGCATCGGCAGTGCCGGCAAGACCTTCTCGGTGACTGGCTGGAAGATCGGCTGGGTGACGGGTACGCCCGAGGTAGTGACGGCGGTGACCACGGCCAAGCAGTTCCTCACGTACGTCTCGGGCGGTCCGTTCCAGCCTGCGATCGCCGGAGCTCTTGCCCTGGGCAACGACTACTTCGACGGGTTTCGCGCCACCATGCAGGGCAAACGCGATCGCCTCTGCGACGGTCTGACCGGGTTGGGGTTCGAGGTGTTCAAACCCCAAGGCACGTACTTCGTGACGACCGACGTCCGACCCCTCGGGTTCAGCGACGGCATCGAGTTCTGCCGCATGCTGCCCGAGAAGACCGGCGTCGTCGCCATCCCGCACCAGGTCTTCTACGACAACGTCGAAGCCGGAAGGCCCTTGGTCCGTTGGGCTTTCTGCAAGCAGGACGAGGTCATCGACGAGGCCCTGTCCCGCTTGGCCAAGCTCTAGGCGATCAGCTGTCGCGAAGGGCAGCGCGCTGTACGTCGCTGAGGCGTTCGGGCCGGACGTCGATCGCATACGCGCCGGATTCCGTACGCCGCAGCGCGATCGGGTCGATCAGGTCCGGGGTGTAGTCGGCGTCCCGCAGGGCCCGAGTAACCCGCTCGTCCGGCCAATCCAGCGCGGTGGCCAGTTCCGCCGTACTGCGTGGTCTGCCGGCGTGGATCAGCGCGGCGGTCACGGTGAGGGCGTCGTTGATCGCGGCCTCGGTCGGACCGCCGGCCATGTCCTCGCTGAGGCGGCCGATGAACTGGCGCATCTCCTCGAGCCTTACGCCGGCAGGGGTTTCGGCGCCGAAAACCTCGACGCCAAGCTCGGCGGTATCGGCCCACATCGCGTTCTGCCGGGCGCTGACCTGCCAAGTCCGGAGCCACACGTCGTCGTAGATCACGTATTTCTCGCGCCTGCGGCCGGGATCGGGCTCGCGATGGATCAGCTCCAGCCCTTCCAGGTAGCCGATCGCGTTCGAGATCGAGGCAGGGCTGACCCGCAGGCGCTCGACCAGGTCCGCGGAGGTGAGACTGCCCGCGTCCGTGGTGAACAGGCACGACAGCACCCGGGCCGCCATTCGCGGCATGCCGGTCTGCACCATCAGCGCGGCTAGCTGTTCCTGGAAATCCTGTGCTGCTTGGGGATTCCGCCCGTAGCCGGGCTCGACGACTGTGGTTGCCGTCGGCAACTGGCTTGTCTTGGTACGACGTGCGCGCTGTTCCGTGGCCCGGTGTGCGCGATCGGCCTGGTAGTCGCCAGGGCCGCCGTTCCGGGCGACCTCGCGGCTGATCGTGGAGGTCGGTCGGCCTAGCTCGCGCGCGATCTCGGAATACCCGAGGCCGTCCGCCAGCAGAGCCGCGATGCGCTGGCGATCGGGCCGGCTCAGCCTGCCGCCGGGCATCCGCTCACCGCGGACCAGGCCGGAAGATCGGCGGCGCAATCGCAACCCCAGCGCCGTCCCCGTCGCCAGGTCCTGAGAGGAACGGGCTGAGCGCCTCGGGCGTGCGGGCGATGGCGGTGGTGCCGTCGTCGGCGGTGATGATCGGGCGCTGGATGTGCTTCGGATTGGCCGCGAGCAGCTCCAGCCAGGCCTGCCGATTCGCCTCATCGCGCGGCAATGCCTTGATCGCGTCGGCGGCAGGGCCATCGGGCCGGGCGACGTGCCACGGCTCCAGGCCGAGCCGCTCGACCACGGCCGCGAGCTCGGCGGCGGTCGGCGGATCGTCCAGATAGCGGCGAACCGTATAAGCGATGCCGGCCTCGTCGAGCGCGGCCGTGGCGGCCCGGCACTTAGAGCAGGCGGGATTGACCCAGATCTCCATCAGCGCCTGACCCCGAACCAGTCCTTCGTCGGCTGCTGCGTCATCATCACCAGGATGCCGACGTGCAACGCGATCCCGATGATGCTGGCCGGCAGGGACAAGATCCCACCCAGCACGCCGAGTGAGGCGACCACCATCAGCATGATCCGGGCCCAGCGCGCCCGCCGGTGCAGGAAGATCGCGGGCACGATGTAGATCAACCCGCAGATCGCGAACACCAGCGGCAGAATGCCCTCGGCCTCCGGCTGCCCCAGCGTCTCGGCCATCCCGGCACCCGCGGTGGTCATCGACACCAGCGCGCCCAGCAGCGACATCACCCCGAGCACGACCGAGATGATCGACGCGACAACGACCTGCCGCGGCGGCTTACGCGCGACCTGCCCGCCCGGCCAACCCGCCTGCTGCCCCGGCGCCGGCCACCCCGGCTGCCCACCGGGCCCACCAAAACCGCCAGGTCCACCAGGTCCGCCAGGTCCGCCAGGTCCGCCAAAGCCACCGTGCCCGCCATAACCACCAGGCGCCCCAAACCCACCGGGCGCACCAGAGCCAGGCACCGGCCCATCAGCGGGCCCGCCGCCACCAGGCGCGAACGGCTGAGCCCCGGGATACGCCTCACCATGGCCAGGCGTGCCGGAACCACCGGCCGGGGCAGCACCACCAGCCGCGCCGGGTCCGAAGACGCCGGAACCTTGATAAGGTCCCGGCCGCTCCGGCGGCGGCTGGCTGGACTCGGGTGGACCGTGCTGGTCACTCATGAAGCGTCTGTCCTTCCAAAGGACACGAGTTGTGCCCTCTCCGACGATGATCCCAGATCAACCCTGAGCGGCTTGGACATCAAGGGCGTCCTTGCCCTCATTCAGGCTGACCTTGACCGTGTCGCCATCGCGAATCGTTCCGGCCAGCAGACCGCGGGCCAGCTCGTCACCAATGGCCGACTGCACCAGCCGCCGCAGCGGCCGCGCGCCGTACACCGGGTCATAGCCGGTCAGAGCCAGCCACTCCATCGCACCCTCCTCGACGTCCAACGTGATCCGGCGATCGGCCAGCCGACGCTGCAGCGCCTTGATCTGCAGGCCGACGATCTGCGTCAGCTCCTCGCTGCCGAGCGCGTCGAACAGCACGATCTCGTCCAGCCGGTTGATGAACTCAGGCTTGAACGACTGCCGCACCACCGTCATCACCTGGTCACGTTTGACGTTGTCGTCGAGCGACATATCGGCCAGGTACGACGAGCCGAGATTGCTGGTCAGGATCAGGATGACGTTGCGGAAGTCGACCGTCCGCCCCTGCCCATCGGTCAGCCGGCCGTCGTCGAGGACCTGCAGCAGGATGTCGAAGACCTCGGGATGCGCCTTCTCCACCTCGTCCAGCAGGATCACCGAGTACGGACGCCGCCGCACGGCCTCCGTCAGCTGGCCACCTTCCTCGTAACCGACATAACCCGGAGGCGCACCGACAAGCCTCGACACGCTGTGCTTCTCGCCGTACTCCGACATGTCGATCCGGACCATCGCCCGCTCGTCGTCGAAGAGGAAGTCCGCCAGAGCCTTGGCCAGTTCGGTCTTACCGACACCGGTCGGACCGAGGAACAGGAAGCTGCCGGTCGGGCGATCCGGGTCGGAAATGCCCGCGCGCGCCCGTCGTACGGCGTCGCTGACGGCCTTGACCGCGGTCCGCTGGCCGATCAGCCGGGAGGCCAGTTCGTCCTCCATCCGGAGCAGCTTGCCGGTCTCGCCCTCGAGCAGCCGGCCGGTCGGAATACCCGTCCACATCGCGATCACCTCGGCGATCTCGGTCGGGCTGACCTCGTCGTGCACCATCGCATCCGGGCCTGCTTCCACCGGCTCGGCGGTGGCCAGGGCTTCAAGCTCTTTGCTCAGCTCGGGCAGCTCGCCGTACAGGATGCGGGCAGCCGTCTCGAGGTCGCCATCGCGCTGGGCCCGCTCGGCCTGACCGCGCAGCTCGTCGATGCGCTCCTTGACCTCACCGACCCGGTTCAGCCCGGACTTCTCCTTCTCCCACCGGGCTTCCAGCGCCCGCAGCTCTTCCTCGCGATCGGCCAGATCCGCGCGCAACCGGGCCAGCCGGTCCCGGCTGGACGGGTCTTCCTCGCGGGACAGCGCGAGCTCCTCCATCTTCAGCCGGTCGACGCTACGCCGCAGCGAGTCGATCTCGACCGGGGACGAGTCGATCTCCATCCGCAGCCGCGAGGCCGCCTCGTCGACCAGGTCGATCGCCTTGTCGGGCAGCTGGCGACCGCTGATGTAGCGGTTCGACAGGATCGCGGCGGCGACCAGGGCCGAGTCGGAGATGGCGACCTTGTGGTGCGCCTCGTAGCGCTCCTTCAGACCGCGCAGGATCGCGATCGAGTCCTCCACGCTGGGCTCACCGACGAAGACCTGCTGGAACCGCCGCTCCAGGGCCGGGTCCTTCTCGATCCGGGTCCGGTACTCGTCGAGCGTGGTGGCGCCGATCATGCGCAGCTCACCACGGGCCAGCATCGGCTTCAGCATGTTGCCGGCGTCCATCGCGCCTTCGCCGGACGCGCCCGCGCCGACGACCGTGTGCAGCTCGTCGATGAACGTGATGATCTGGCCGTTCGACTCCTTGATCTCGGTCAGTACGGCCTTCAGGCGCTCCTCGAACTCGCCGCGATACTTCGCGCCGGCGACCATCGCGCCGAGGTCGAGGCTGATCAACCGGCGACCCCGCAGCGATTCCGGCACATCGCCCGCGATTATCCGCTGCGCGAGGCCTTCCACCACGGCGGTCTTACCCACGCCGGGCTCACCGATCAGGACCGGGTTGTTCTTGGTACGACGCGACAGCACCTGCACCACGCGACGGATCTCGGAGTCCCGCCCGATCACCGGGTCGAGCTTGCCGTCGCGAGCGCGCTCGGTCAGGTCGACGCCGTACTTCTCCAGGGTCTTGGTGGTGCCCTCGGCCTCCGGCGACGTGATCCGCCGGTTGCCGCGGGCGTCGTCGAACGCCTTCAGCAGCGCGTCCGCGGTCACGTCCAGCGCGGACTTGGCCGGGCCATCGACGGTCGCGAGCGAGATCAGCAGGTGCTCGGTCGAGATGAACTCGTCGCCGAGCCCGAGCGCACGCTGCTCGGCCTGGTTCAGCACGTCGCTGGTCTTCGGGGACAGGCTCGGCGCCTGCACGCTGCCGCCACTGGTCCTCGGCAGACGCGCGAGCTGCTCGGCCGTCCGGCGCCGGATGGCGTCCAGATCCGCGCCGGCCGCCTCGAGCAGGCCGACGGTGGTCCCCTCGGGCTGCGCCAGCAGGGCGGAGAGCAGGTGAATCGGCTCCACGGTCGGGTTACCCGCCGAGGAGGTCTGACGGATCGCCACCGACAGGGTTTCCCGGGCAAGCGTCGTCAACCGCTGAACATCCATCTGTACATCCGGCCTTTCCGTGAAGTGCTAAGGACACTTGGAATAACGTACCCAAGGTTGAGTCCATTCCACTCAACTCTGCCAGATCCACTCAAGCGCGGACCCGCTCAGCCGGTACTCTCGGGGCGACAGACTTGCGCCTAGGAGGGCCCTGAGTGAGCGAGAATATTCCGTCCGCCATCATCCGCTGGCCGCATTCCGCCGGAGGTTCGGCGTACTGCCTGGGCCGCTTGGTCCAGCGTCCGTCGGCCGCGCCGGTGATCGTGCTGACCGAACTGGCGGGCAACCCCGACGTGCTCGGGCTCAGCGCCGACTTCGGCGGGGCCGCCACCGCGGCGTACCGGCAACTCGGCGACGGGATCGACCCGCTGTCGATCGTCTGGGTGGCGCAGCACGGGGAGTTCTCGTCGTACGACGCGGCGGGTGCGCCCGAGACGCTGACCGAGGTCACCGTGCGATTCGACGGGCAGCGCTTCAGCTGCGACCTGACCGACCTACGGCTGCTCCCGTTCGCGGAGGCCGAAGCCTGGCAGCAGGCGCTGGGGCTTCAGCCGGTGGCCGCCGTCCTCGCCACGGTCGCCTGAGGCCGGGATGACACTGCCAGCCACCCGCGCATTGTCCGGAGGCGCCGTCCTGAAGTCGGTCCGCGCCGACCTAGCGCCGCACCGGGCCGTCATCGAGCCGCAGAACAAGAGGGTCTCGGTGATCCGCTTCTCCGCGCAGGAGACCGATCCCCAACTGTGGCAGCACCGGATGGAGGCCTCGCGGGTCTCGGCCGAGCAGAAGGTGAAGGCCTTCTCCCACCTCGGGTACCAGGTCGACCACGAGGTGCTGCCCGGCGGCACCAGCGCGGCGGACTTCGCCCGGCTGATCGACGAACGCAGTGCCGATCCCAATACGTCGGCGATCATCGTGCAGTATCCGCCGCCCCCGCACCTCGCGCCGATGGTGCAGCGGATGGCGCCGGAGAAGGACATCGACGGCCTGCTGGGCGAGCGCTCCCAGCAGCAGGCGTGCGCGACCGCCGAAGGCATCGCCCGCGTGGTCCGCCCGTTCGCCCAGGACAACCCGAGCATCGCCGTCATCGGCGGCAAGGGATTCGTCGGCAGCGGGGTCGTACGCCTGCTGGAGCAGGACGGCCTGCGGGTCACCAGCCTGGACGCGGGCGACGACCTGCGCCAGGCGCGCAACGCGGACATCATCGTCTCCGCCACCGGCAATCCGCACGTACTCACCAACGACGTGGTCCAGCCCCATCACCGGCTCGTGGTCGACTCGGGCTTCATGCCGCAGGCCGACGGCAGCATCGCCGGCGACGTCCACCCCTCGGCTCAGAACGTCCCGCAGTACATCACCCCGGTGCCCGGCGGCATCGGCCCGGTAGAGATGGCCGTACTGATGGACCGGGCCGTCAAGATGGACTCCGATCCCAACCACACTCCGTGGACCTGCCAGCCCGTTCCCTATCTGGACAAGGGGCAGGTGGCCGCGATGGAGAGTATGCCGTCGGCCACGGCCAGTGCCTCCCGAGGCGTCGACGGCCGCGCAGCCGATGGCAGCAAGCCGGAGAGCATGCAACACCGCGCGCCCACCCAGACCAGCGCGTCCCGGGACGCCCAGGGTCCGTCGGTCTGACCATGCTCGACGAGGTCTACCCGCAGCTGAGCGCCGTGGCGATCGGCCGCGGGGTAGCCACCGGCGAACTGTCGGCCGCCGAGGTCATCGAGGCCGCGCTTCGGCGGATCGCCCTGGTCGACGACACCGTCCGCGCTTTTCGTGAAGTGTGGGCGGACGAGGCTCGGGCCACTGCCCGTGAGATCGACCGGCGCCGCTCCTCGCTTCCGCTGGCCGGCGTGCCGGTGGCGTTGAAGGGCACGGAGGGTACGACGTCGGAGCAGGCGCAACGGCTTGTGGCCGCCGGTTGCGTGCCGGTCGGACTCACCTCGACGCCCGGCCCGGGGACCGACTGGCAGACCTGGGGGTGGACCGATCGCGGCCCGACCCTGAATCCGTGGGACCACGAGCTTGTCCCGGGCGGCTCCTCGGCCGGGTCGGCCGTGGCGGTGGCGACCTCGATGGTCCCGCTGGCCACCGGCAGCGACGGCGCCGGGTCGATCCGGATCCCCGCGGCCTGGTGCGGCGTGCTCGGGCTCAAGCTCGGCAACGGTCGCGTGCCTGCCCGGGATCGCGCGGGGCTGAACGCCGGCGGCGCGTTCGCCCGGCACCCCGAGGACCTCACGGCGTACTTCGAGGCCGTGGTCGGGCCGGTTCCCGTTGTCGGGAAGCCATTGCGGGTGATGTGGTCGGAGGACCTGGGGTTCGCGACGACCTCGCCGGAGGTTGCCGCGGCGGCTCGCGACGAGCTGAATCGGCTGGTCGCGAAGGGTGTGCTGGAGGTGGTTCCCGGTGAGGTCGAGCTGGCGGATCCGGCATCGGTCTGGACCTCGCTACGAGAGGGCGGCGGGGATAGCAGAAGCCTCAATGACGAGAGGTTGCGACGGATCTTCGAGACCGTGGAGCTGATTGCGACGCCGACAACGCCCAACCGGGCGCACGGCCACGACGGTCCCGGCGAGACCTACAGCGTGGCACTGACGTGGGCATTCAACCTCAGCGGCCATCCCGCGATCAGCATGCCCGCGGGCCTCCTCGACGGCGTACCAACCGCTCTTCAACTGGTAGCAGCGCATGAGAACGAGGCAGCCCTGCTGATGGTCGTCCGCAACTGACGACAGCTTCCTTTCTTTGTCGCGAGTGGTCACATCTGGTCCGCTCGGCGGTCCGGCAGAGGTCGGCGTGATGGACCAGATGTGACCACTCGCGACAAAGAAAGGCGGGATGGAGAACCTGATGGGGCGTTGGTGGCGTCTTCTGTTTGGAACCACCTTCGTGCACCGCCCTGTCTGGAGGACTCTTGCAGCCGAAATGGATCGTGCCCCTCGCGGGCCTCGCCTTATTCGTCGGATCAACTCCAACCCCTGCCAGCGCCGTTCCGGGTCAGCCGGCCGGTTCGAAGTCGTACAAGCTCACCCTGATCACCGGCGACCTGGTGCAGGTCACCACCCGGCCGGGTATGCCGGAGCGCATCACCTTCATCCCGACGGCCGGGAGTAGCTCCGACGCCGCCAGCATCACGCGATCGGGCGGCCACACGTTCGTCACCCCTGCGGCGGCGGTCAAGGATGTGGCCAGTGGCAAGCTCGACCGCACGCTGTTCGACGTCACCACCCTCATCGCCGAACAACGCGATGACGCGCACAGCAAGACGCTGCCCGTCATCATCCGGTACGCCGGTTCGCGCGCGAGCGCCGTCGGGCGGGCCAAGCAGGCGGCCATTCCCGGTGCCGCGAAGACGCGAGTGCTGACCAGCATCGGCGCGCGGGCCGCCTCCGTGCGTAAAACCACGACGTTCTGGGAGTCCGTCACCCCGGATGGGCGAGTGGCGAGCACGATCCAGCGGGTCTCGCTCGACCGAAGGGTGACGGCCAGCATCGACCAGAGCGTCGCGCAGATCGGTGCGCCCGCGGCCTGGCAGCGCGGCCTCACCGGCAAGGGCGTCAAGGTCGCCGTACTCGACACCGGCCTGGACGCCACCCACCCGGACCTCGCCGACCGGATCGTCGCCAGCCAGAACTTCTCCGAATCCGCGGACACGGTCGACCGGGTCGGCCACGGCACGCACGTCGCGAGTACGGTCGCGGGCACCGGCGCGGCCTCCAACGGCAAGTACCGCGGTGTCGCGCCCGACGCCGAACTGCTGAACGGCAAAGTCCTCGACGACGACGGCTTCGGCTCGTTCGCCGGGATCATCGCCGGCATGGAGTGGGCCGTGGCTCAAGGCGCCGACGTGGTCAACCTGAGCCTCGGCAGCCAGGAACCGAGCGACGGTACCGACGACCTCTCGCAGGCCGTCAACCGGCTCAGCACCGACACGTTGTTTGTCGTTGCTGCGGGCAACTGCTTCTTTCCTGCGCCGGGTTCCATCTCGTCGCCCGCCGCTGCCGATCAAGCGCTGGCCGTTGGCAACATGCAGCGCGATGGCGGGCTGAACCCCGGTTCCTGCCGTGGTCCGCGCAAGGGTGATCATGCCCTGAAGCCGGAGATCTCCGCGCCAGGCACCGGAATCGTCGCAGCCCGCGCCGCCGAGGGCACGATCGGCAATCCGGTTGACGAGCACTACACAACACTCAGCGGTACGTCGATGGCCACGCCGCACGTCGCCGGTACGGCCGCGTTGATCGCGCAGGCTCACCCTGATTGGAAGGCGGACAAGCTCCGCGCGCGACTGATCTCGACCGCCGATCCGCAGGACGGCAGCTCGGTCACGGAACAAGGCGCCGGGCGGGTTGACGCCGACCAGGCCAGCACGTCTGACGTCACGGTGGACGCCGGTGAGCTCGAACTCGGCGTACTCGCCTGGCCCTACCCGGCAAAGGATCTCGTCACCCGCGAGCTGACGTACACCAACCCGGGCGATGCGCCGATCACCCTGCAACTCGCCGTCTCGACCAATCCGGCCGCAGCAGCGCCCACACTGAGCGCCTCCCAAGTCGTCGTACCGGCAAAAGGCGAGGCCAAGGTGACCGTCACCGCGGATCGCGCGGCGAACGGTCCGGGCGAGGTCTCCGGCCGGATCACCGCAACGGCCCTGGGCGCCGATCCGCTGGTGACCACGATCGGCTGGTACGCCGAGCCCGAGGTCTACAGCCTCACCATCAACGGCATCAACCGCGATGGCAGTCCGGCGAACGCCCAGCTGCTGGTCGTCGGGCTCGACGGCCAGGACACCGGGCTTGGTCCGGACGGGATTTCGCTGATCGATGGCAAGGCGTCGCTCCGCGTTCCGCCGGGGCGGTATGAGGTGTCCTCGGTGTTCCTGGAGTTCAACACCACCGAGCACGGCCGCGACAAGTTCAGCGTCGTGGTCGGGCCTGAGACGAACGTGACCAAGGACAGCGCGATCACCCTCGACGCACGCCTCGGGAAATCGGTCAAGGTCGCCGTTGCCAACCGTGCGGACCTCACAGCTCGTACGGCGGCGATGAACTACGTGCGTACGACGGCGGCCAACGTGTGGGCGGGTGGTGTCGGCGTGGAAGCCACCGGTGCCCCGCGCGACTACTACGCCACTCCGACGGCCAAGGTGACCACTGGGACCAGTGAGTTCAGCAGTGGCGCCCGTCTGGAAGTACCGCCGTACAGCGCGCGTGCCAATGGGCAGAACGTGCCCGTGCTGGACTTCTACTTCGGCCCACGCTTCACCGGTACGAAGACTCTCGAGGTCGTTGACGCTGGTTCGGCCAAGCCCGAGGAGCTGACCGGGGTGCGCGGCAAGCTGGCGCTGATCCGCTCAGGTGTTGACGACTGGAACGGCGTACAGGTCAAGGCTGCTCAGGACGCAGGCGCCGCTGCGGCCCTGCTCTACAACCCGGATCGTCCGGGTCTGAACGGCGTCGGGGCGTGGTGGGCGACGGGTGATGTCGACGACGTGACCCTCCCGGCGATGCGTACGTCGCGCGCGATCGCGGCGGACCTGCTCGCGAAGGGCGGCCCGGTCCGGATCACCGGTGTCGCCGCGACTCCCGTGCTGTACGACCTGGCCGTGCCGTTCGCGAACCAGGTGCCGGCCAACGCTGTGGTCAAGGTCCATCAGCACCAGTTGGCGCGGATCGACGAGGTGTTCGGCAGCCACGTCGCCGGCATGGAAACGTCGGAGACCCGGCACGGAACAACGCCGGGTATCGCCGATTTCGGCGGCTGGCTGGTGCCGACGTTCGCGACGCCCGTGCCGCGGACGTCGTACGTGCTGGCCAACCAGGTCCGCTGGAGCAGCATGCTCGTCAACGGCAACGGCAGCCTCTACGGGTGGGAGGCGAACTCCCCGAGCCGGATTCCGCGCGCCGGGACCAGGCAGCTCGTCCGCTGGAACACCCCGGTCGCGAACAGTGGTCTGCCGGCCGGTGAAGACGGCATCTCCCGGGTCCGTCTGGAGGAGGGCGGCTGGCTCGCGGTGGCGATAAGCCCGTTCGGGCATGGGCCCGAGCAGTACACGAACCCGTTCGGCAACGAGGTCGCCGGCACGATCACGGTCGATCGGAACGGCGAGCAGCTCGCCTCGGAGGCTGACACGGCGTTCCTGTTCGTACAGGCGGAAGAGGATGCCGCCGACTACCGGATCGAGTTCGACGCACGCCGCGAGAACGACCTGTGGAAGTACTCGACCGAGGTGAAATCGACCTGGACGTTCCGGTCGTTCGGCGGCGCGGATGAGCGGATGCCGTTGGTGCTGGCCGATCTTGATATCCCGCAGGCGGACGGCCTCAACCAGGTGCGAGTGGGCAAGCCGACGACGATCACGCTGGGTCTGCGGCACCAGGAAGACTCGGGCGCTACCACTGGCTTCACCAACCCGAAGCTGGAGATCTCGTACGACGGCCAGACCTGGACCGCGCTGCCGCTTTCCAAGGTCGGCGCCGGCAAGTTCACCACCTCGGTGACGCATCCGGCCGGCCAAGCGGGCAAGGCGCCATCGCTGCGATTGGAGGCAAGCGATCAAGCCGGTAGCAAGCTGACGCAGCAGATCACCCGTGCCTACGCACTGAGGTAGACCGCGCACGTTAGGTTAGGGCCGGGTGCGTGGAGACGTGCCCGGCCGCCGCCTCGGCACTTGTTCCATTGACCCTCGGCCGAGGAGACCTCTTGCCGCGCGCTTACCGGATCGCGTCCGTCGTACTGGCGGGCGTGATTCTGCTGCCCCATCTCACCAACACCGCAGATCTTCCGCCCGCATCCGCAGCCGTTCTGGACGAGGTGAGCAGACCGGCGCCGCCGAAGGACGGCACCCGGGTCACGCTGATCACCGGCGACCGGGTGCTGCTGACGAGTCGCCCGGGCGCGCTGGACCAAGTGCTGTTCGAACCTGGTCCGGGCAGTTCGTCCACGTCGGCCGTGATCACCCGGACCGGCGGCCATACCGTCGTGATCCCGTCGGCCGCAATGTCGGAGGTGGCATCCGGCAAGCTCGACCGGGACCTGTTCGACGTCACCACGTTGATCGCCGAAGGTCGCGACGACGCGCGCTCACCCGGCGTACCGGTGATCATCGAGTACGACGGCCCGTCGTACTCCTCGTTGCAACCGGGCTCGTTGCAACCGGCTCTGGGCGAGCTCCTTCCCGGCATTACGACGACGCGGGTGCTGACGAGCGTCGGCGCGCGGGCCGCCACGGTGCAGAAGGCGTCAGCCCGTACGTTCTGGCTCGGCCTGGCCTCATCGCGTACCGGCGTCAAGCGGATCACCCTGGACCGCAAGGTGTCGGTGGCGCTGGACAAGACCGTGCCGCAGATCGGCGCCCCGGCCGCCTGGAAGCGCGGCTTCACCGGCAAGGGCGTGAAGGTCGCCGTCCTCGACACCGGGATCGACTCGACGCACCCGGACTTCGCGGGCCGCCTGGCCGAGGTGCGGAACTTCTCCAGCGCGGAGACCGGCACCGACAATGTCGGTCACGGCACGCATGTCGCCGGCATCCTCGCGGGCAGCGGCGCGGCCTCCAACGGCAAGTACCGCGGCGTCGCGCCGGAGGCCTCGCTGCTGATCGGCAAGGTGCTCGACGACGAGGGTTCGGGCAGCGAGTCGGCCATCATCGCGGGTATGGAGTGGGCCGTCGCGCGCGGCGCCAAGGTGGTGAACCTCAGTCTGGCCAGTGCCGATCCGAGCGACGGCACCGACCCGATGTCGCAGGCGATCAACCGGCTCAGCCGCAAACACGACACGCTCTTTATCGTTGCTGCGGGCAACTGTTTCGAGGACGGCACCAGTCAGACGCCAGGCCCGGCCGCCGCCGACGAAGCCGTTGCTGTCGGCAACCTTCAGATCAACGGCGCGAGCAACGACTCGTCCTGTAGCGGCCCGCGGACGAGTGACGGCGTGATCAAGCCCGAGATCTCGGCCCCCGGCACCGGCGTGGTCGCACCGCGGGCGGCGGGCACGAGCGAGGGCACACCGGTCAACGAGCGCTACACCAGCCTCACCGGTACGTCGATGGCCGCGCCGCATGTGGCGGGCGCGGCCGTTCTACTCGCGCAGGCGAACCCGTCCTGGCGCGGTCGCCAGCTGAAGGCCCGGCTGCTGTCCACGTCGGACCCGCAGCGCGGCAGCGGCATCATCCGCCAGGGCGCGGGCCGGGTCGACGCCGACCAGGCCACCACCCCGAGTGTCTCGGTCGACAGTGGCGAACTGCTGCTCGGCATGGTCCATTGGCCTTATCCAGCAAGCGATTCGGTCCAGCGCACGCTGGTCTACCGCAACCCGGGCGCCACTCCGGTCACGCTCCGACTGAAGGCCGATCTCGGGGCCAAGCTGTCCCAGGCAGCGCTCGTGATCCCGGCCCGCGGCGTAGCCAAGCTGACGATGACGGTCGACCGGCGCAAGCTCGGCATCGGCTCGCACAGCGGACGCGTCACCGCCACCCCGGTCGCCGGTGGCGATCCGCTGGTCACCTTGTTCGGCTGGTACAACGAGCCCGAGCGGTATGACCTGAACATGCGCGGCTACAACCTCGACGGCAGTCCGGCGACCTCCGATCTCGCGGTCGATGGGGGCTCGGCGCCTTCCAGCGTGCGGATGGAGAACGGCAAGGCGGTGCTGCGGGTACCACCCGGGCGGTACGACGTGGCCGGCGTCTTCGGCCGGGATGCGACCGACACCCGGGTGGAGGATTTCGCCCTGGCCTCGACCGAGGTGCTGGTCCAGCGTGCGACCACAGTGGTTTTGGATGCACGCAAGGCCGTCCCGGTTGACGCCGTGGTCGCGAAGCAGCCGGGTCTGGCCGCGCGCGAACGCGGAATGACCTATCTGCGCGGGAATTCCTGGGCGGTCGGCGCCCTCACGATCGGCACGCACCGGCGGTTCTTCGCGACGCCCACCCCACGTCGTACCGGCCGGACCGAGTTCAGCACGGGCGTGCGCTGGGAAGTGCCGCCGTACCGGGCCGTTCGGTCGGATGGTGGCGCGCTGCCGGTGACGGACTACTTCTTCGGGCCGCGTTTCACCGGGACCAAGGACCTTCGCGTGGGCGCTTTCAAGGGCGGGCTGGCGGTGGTTGCCCGGACGCGCGCGAAGACCGTTGGCGAGCAGGCGCTTGCCGCTGAGAAGGCTGGCGCGGCTGCGGTGCTGTTCTACGATCCGGCCCGGCCGGGGATCGACGCCGACGGCCCGTTCTTCTCGCCGGAAGGCGCTCGCATCCCGGTGTTGCGGACCAGTCGGGCCGCCGCGCGGGATCTGCTCGCGGCGACGCACCTGCAGGCGGTCACGGTTCGCATCACCGGCACGGCCGCGACGCCGTACGTCTATGACCTGGTGGTGCCGTGGGCCGGGCGCATCCCGTCGGACGCGTCCGAGGTGGTCCGGGCTCGCGATCTGGCCCGGCTGGACGAGACGTTCGGGAGTCATACGGATGGCGTGATGCACTCGGAGACGCGGAGCGGTTTGACGCCGGCCGGTACGTCGTACGGGAGCTGGCTGATGCCCGCATTCGTCGCGCCCCACCGGCGTACGTCATTCCTGTCGGGCAACTCGACCCGGTGGAGCGACTACCTGGTGGTGAACAACAGCGGCACGGGCGATCCGTTCGGCTTGCGCTCGGTCGATCGGACTTACCGCGCGGGTGTGCGGTCCCTGGCGCGCTGGGTGGTGCCGGTCGCGACCAGCGGTCTGCCCGCGGGTGGCGAAGGCCCGGCGCGGGTGGTGCGGCGCGGGACGTCGCTGCTGGTCGCGTTGAGCCCGTTCGGGCACGGCCCTTCGCAGTACGCCGAGCCGTTCGACGGCAGCGGCCAGTACGACCTGAAGGTCTGGCGCGACGATGCCCCGGTGGGCGAGGTCGCGTCGGCCTTCATGGACTTCGACGTACCGGCCGGGCCGGGGAACTATCGGATCGACCTGGACGCGCGCCGCGACCTGCCCTGGTGGCGATACTCGACTCGCATCGTCTCCAGCTGGTCGTTCCGCTCGACATCAGCCGCGACCGAGATGCTGCCGCTGCTGGTGGCAGACCTCGACCTTCCGCAGGCCGGTCCGCTCAGCGCGGTCGCGGCCGGACGACCGGTTCGCATCACCCTCGGCCTTCGGCATCAGACGGGCGCTGCCGCGAGCCGGATCACGTCGGCGCGGTTGCAGCTCTCGTACGACGGCTCCGTCTGGCAAACCCTGCCGCTGAAGGCCTACGCGCCCGGCCGGTACGTCGCGACCGTCGTACATCCGGCGGCCAAAGCCGGCGTGGCGCCGAGCCTGCGGGTCGAGGCGTCCGACGCGGCCGGTGGCAGTTTGCGTCAAGAGATCACCAAGGCGTACTCCCTGCAGCAGTGATGGCCCGAATGGGTAACTAAGCTCGCCCGCATGACGCTCAGCCCGGCCCCCGATCTCCGCCTGCAGATCGACCGGATCAAAAGGCTCTCGCTCAGCCGCAAACTCGGGTACGGCGCTGTCGTCGCCGCGCTACTCGGGGTGTGCCTAGCGGTGTGGGGACCGGCTCACCCGATGTACGACCTGCGCGTCTACCTGGTGGCGGCCGATGCTCTCCTGCACGGCGAGGACATCTACTCGGCTCACCTGCTCCATCCGGGTATGGCGCTGGGTTTCACCTATCCGCCGTTCGCCGTCTTGCTGTTCGCACCGTTCGCGCTGATCGGCACCGGCGCCGCGCGAGTGGCGATCACCTCGCTTTCGGTCGTCAGCCTGATCGCGATCGGCCAGATGTCGGTACGAGCCGCCAACCGCAGCCTCGGCCTCCGGCACAGCTCACGCCTCGGCTGGAGCCGGCACCGCCTGGTCCTGGTCGCTCTGGCCTGCGGGGTGGCGGGGCTGGCCTTCGAGCCGGTCCGGATGACGTTCCACCTCGGGCAGATCAACCTGATCCTGCTGGCGATGCTGATGCTCGACCTACTCGGCTACACGCCGCGCCGGTTCCGGGGCGCGCTGATCGGGATCGCCACCGGGATCAAGCTCACGCCGGGGCTGTTCATCATCTACCTGCTGGCCTGCCGCCGGTATCGCGAGGCGGCCGTCGCGTCCGGGGTCACCGCGGGCACGATCGTGCTCGGCGGGATTCTGATGCCGCTGCAGTCGACCGACTACTTCACCCGGTACATGCTCGATCCGGATCGCCCGGGCATCTCGTACATGATCGCGAACCAGTCGATCCGCGGCGTCTTCACCCGGGTGCTCGGCGACAACGCGTTAACCGGCACGCTCTGGCCGGTGGCCGCCGTCGTCACCTGCCTGCTCGGGGTGCTGGCCGCTCGTCAGGTCCACGACCGGGGTTATCCGTTCGAGTCGGTGCTGCTGGTGTTCCTGACCACGGGCTTGGTGTCGCCGATCTCCTGGACCGGGCACTTCGTCTACGCCCTGCCGGTCACGATCGCCCTCGCCGCGTGGATTTATCGCACCCAGGGTCCGGTCCGGCACGCGCTCACGCTGATCGGCGTCTTCTGGACCGCCAGCCTCACGCTCGGCCTGCCGTGGTGGGCGCCGCATTTCGACGACCTAGAACTCACCCATCGCAGCTACAACCTGGTCCTGGCGAACTCGTACGCAATCGGCACCGCCGCCATCCTCGCGTTCGCCCTGCTGCTGTCGCGGCCACGACAAAGCCCCCTTCGCATAGGCGTCGGGGGCTTGGTCAAGAGCTAGCACTTATCGCGGGCCCAGCTCCAGGGGTTGGGTGCGGATCCAGCGGGTGGTGGTCTGCTGGCGGCCCATCGCGATGACGTCACCGGCGGGACCGGCCGAGAAGACCCGGCTGACCCGCTGGGTGGCCATCGGGCCGACCCCACGCTGGACCTCGGCGAGCAACTGGTTGACCCGCTTGCGCAGGTCCTCCACCTCGGACTGCAGCTCGAGGATGCGCCGAATGCCCGCGAGGTTGACGCCCTCCTCCTGCGAAAGGTGCTGGACGTACCGCAACCGCGCCACGTCGTACGCCGAGTAGCGCCGGCCTCGGCCCGTCGCCCTTGAGGGGGTGACGAGGCCGAGCCGGTCGTACTGCCGGAGGGTCTGCGGATGCATCCCCGCCAACTGGGCCGCCACCGAGATCACGTAGATCGGGGTGCGGTCGTCCCAGTCCCAGCTCTGTTGCGTGGAGAAAGGCATCAGCCAGTCCCGAACAATCCGGCCCGTAGGTCGGGCTGCGCCGAGGCGGTCGAGTACTCCTGCAGCTTGGTGCGCTGCTCCTCGGTCAGGTCATGAGGCACCTGCACGGCGATGGTCAGCATCAGGTCGCCCTTGGTGCCGTCCCTCCGGACGGAACCCTTACCGCGGACGCGGAGCTTACTGCCATTGGCCGTACCGGCGGGGATCCGAACCGTGACGGGCAGGCCGTCGAGGGTCGGGACCTTGATCTCGGCACCAAGTGCCGCCTCGGTGAAGCTCACCGGCACCGTCAGCGTCAGGTGCTCGCCCTGACGGCCGAAGATGCGGTGGCTGTGGACATGCACGCTGACGTAGAGGTCGCCCGGGGGGCCACCTCGCTCGCCGGCCGCGCCCTTGCCCTTCAGGCGGATCCGCTGGCCGTCGGTGACGCCCGCCGGGATCCGGACCTGCATGGTCCGGCTCGACTGGCCACGGCCGGAACCGTGGCAGGTCTCGCAGGGCTGATCGACGACCAGACCACGGCCCTTGCACTCGGTGCAGGGCTCGGTCATCGCGAAGACGCCACCCTGGACCGAGGTCTGCATACCGGTGCCTTCGCACTTGAGGCAGACCTTCGGCACGGTGCCGTACTTCGCGCCGGTGCCGCGGCAGGTCTTGCACGGCTCGTCGCTGGTCATCCGCAAGGCCACGGTGACACCATTCACGGCTTCGGCGAACTCGATCGTCGCCTCGGTCTCGATGTCGGCACCCCGTCGCGGCCGCGCGGTCGAACTGGTGGTCGTAGTCCGGCCACCACCACCGAACATGCCGCCGAGGATGTCGCCCAGACCGCCACCGCCGGCACCACCCGAGCCGCCGCGGTTGAACAGGTCGCCGACGTCGAAGCCGAAGCCCTGCCCCTGGCCGCCGGCGCTACCCGGCATGCGGAAGCCGCCGCTACCGAAGAGCCGGCGGGCCTCGTCGTACTCCTTGCGCTTCTTGACGTCCCCGACCACGTCATACGCCTCGGAGACCTCTTTGAACTTGGCCTCAGCGGACGCGTCCCCGGAGTTGGAGTCCGGGTGGTACTTGCGCGCCAGCTTGCGGTAGGCCTTCTTGATCTCGTCAGGCTCAGCCGTCTTGGAGACGCCGAGAACTTTGTAGAAGTCCTTCTCCAACCAGTCTTTCGTACTCATCGACGCCTCACCTCCTGCCGGAAATCGCTAGTCCTCGGGCTTGGTCTCAGCGGCCGGCTCGGGCAGCTGCTCAGTCGGTTCGGAGACGGCCACCCGGGCCGCACGCAGGATGCGGTCGCCGAGGCGGTAGCCCGGCTGCATCACCAGCGTCGCGGTCGGCTGGTCCACCTCGTCGGAGTAGTTGTGCATCAGCGCCTCGTGGATCCGCGGATCGAACGCGTCGCCGACCTCGCCGAACTTGACCAGGCCGAGCTTCTCGGTGACCCGCTCGACCGACTCGGCGACGGCCTTGAAGGCGCCCTCGAGGTGACCCGCATCGCGGGCCCGGCCGATGTCGTCCAGGGTCTGGAGCAACTCGGTCAGCACGGAGCCGATGACGATCTCGCGATTGGCCTCGCGATCCCGGTCGACGCGGCGCTTGTAGTTCACGTACTCGGCCTGCAACCGCTGCAGGTCCGCCGTACGCTCCTTGAGCGCCTCGGTCAGCAAAGCCTCTTGCGCACTGGGGCCGATCAGGTCGGACGGGTCCCGCGGCGGCTGCGCACCCGGCGTACCGGGCGTGCCAGCCGCCGGGCCGGCGGGCGCGGGGGCCTTGGCAGGCTCCCGCAGCTCGCCGGTTTCGGGGTCGATCCGGCGCTTGTCGGTGACGACGGGCTCGCCGTCACCGAACTCGGACGGGCGATCGGTCACTTGGCGTCGCCCTCCGGCTTGGCCTTCGGCTCGTCGTCGACGATCTCGGCGTCGACCACGTCGTCGTCAGAGCTGTCGTTGCTCGTCGACTCGTCGGTCGAGGCGTTCTCCTCGGTACCGCCGGCGGCCTGCGCGTTCGCGTACATCGCGGCGCCCATCTTCTGGCTGGACTGGGCGAGCTTCTCCGACGCGGCCTTGATCGCGTCGTCGTCGGTGCCCTCGAGCGCCTTCTTCAGCTCGTCGACGCCGTCCTTGACCTCGGTCTTCACGTCGTCCGGGATCTTGTCCTCGTTCTCGCTGAGGAACTTCTCGGTCTGGTAGACGAGGCCCTCGGCCTGGTTGCGGGACTCGACCGCCTCGCGGCGCTTGCGGTCCTCCTCGGCGTACTGCTCGGCGTCCTTGACCATCTGGTCGATATCGGTCTTCGGCAGCGCGGAGCCACCCGTGACCGTCATCCGCTGCTCCTTGCCGGTGGCGAGGTCCTTGGCGTTGACGTGCACGATGCCGTTCGCGTCGATGTCGAAGGTGACCTCGATCTGCGGCACGTTGCGCGGCGCCGGCGGCAGACCGGTCAGCTCGAAGTTGCCGAGCGACTTGTTGTCGCGGGCCATCTCGCGCTCGCCCTGGTACACCTGGATCATCACGGACGGCTGGTTGTCCTCGGCCGTGGTGAAGATCTCCGAACCCTTGGTCGGGATCGTGGTGTTGCGCTCGATGATCTTGGTGAAGACGCCGCCCTTGGTCTCGATGCCGAGGCTCAGCGGGGTCACGTCGAGCAGCAGGACGTCCTTGACCTCACCCTTCAGCACACCGGCCTGGAGCGAAGCGCCGACGGCGACGACCTCGTCCGGATTGACGCCCTTGTTCGGGTCCTTGCCACCGGTGAGCTCCTTGACCAGCTCGGCCACGGCGGGCATCCGGGTGGAACCACCGACGAGGATGACGTGGTCGATCTTCGACACGTCGACGCCGGCGTCCTTGATGACGGCCTTGAACGGCGCGCGGGCGCGCTCGAGCAGGTCGTTCGTCAGCTTCTGGAACTCGGCCCGGGAGAGCTTCTCCTCCAGGTGCAGCGGGCCGGAGTCGGTCAGGCTCAGGTACGGCAGGTGGATCGAGGTCTCAGCGGCGCTGGACAGCTCGATCTTCGCCTTCTCGGCGGCCTCCTGCAGACGCTGCATCGCCATCTTGTCGTTCGACAGGTCGGTGCCGTTCTTGTTCTTGAACTGGGTCACCAGCCACTGCACGATGCGCAGGTCCCAGTCGTCACCACCGAGGTGGTTGTCACCGCTGGTGGCCTTCACCTCGAAGACGCCGTCGCCGATCTCCAGCAGCGACACGTCGAAGGTGCCACCACCGAGGTCGAAGACCAGGATGGTCTGCTCGGTGCCCTTGTCCAGACCGTAGGCCAGCGCGGCCGCGGTCGGCTCGTTGACGATCCGGTGCACGTTCAGACCGGCGATCTCGCCGGCTTCCTTGGTCGCCTGGCGCTGCGCGTCGGAGAAGTAGGCCGGCACGGTGATGACCGCGTCCGTGACCTGCTCCCCGAGGTACGCCTCGGCGTCCCGCTTCAGCTTCTGCAGCACGAAGGCGCTGATCTGCTGCGCGGTGAACTTCTTGCCGTCGATGTCGACGTTCCAGCTCTCGCCCATGTGACGCTTGACGGAGCGGATCGTCCGGTCGACGTTCGTGGTGGCCTGCCGCTTGGCCACCTCGCCGACCAGGACCTCGCCGTTCTTGGCGAAGGCCACGACCGACGGCGTCGTACGGGCGCCTTCGGCGTTGGGGATGACGGTGGGCTCGCCACCTTCGAGTACGGCGATGACGGAGTTCGTCGTACCGAGATCGATACCGACCGCGCGGGCCATGTGCGTTACCTCCACGAAGTTGAGTGATGCGGACTCAATGTTGCCGGGTCGAGGCCCTCAGTTCAAATCGCCGGGGGCTGGTGTGACCGAACAGGCAAAGTTGAGTACATGTGACTCAACATGGCATATGACCAGGTCATTCCCAAGATCGATGTAAAGGATTCCGGGTCGGCTGGGGTCATCCCCTGATCTGCCCCTGCCCCCAGGGGTGCCTGGCGTGGGAGGGTAGGCCGGTGAAGCTTCGCCCGATGACCACCGCAGACGAGCCCGCCGTACTCGCGATCAACACAGCTTCTGCCGCCAACCTCCCCAACTCCCTCACCCCGGACCGGCTGGACTGGCTCCGGCTGATCGCCGCGCACGCCGCCGTCGTCGAGATCGACGGTCAGGTCGCGGCCTTCGCGCTGACCTTTACCCCAGGTGCGTCCCACGACCGCTTGGACTACCAGTGGTTCACCGAGACCTACGGTGCCAAGTTCCTGTACGTCGACCGCATAGTCACCGCTGAACCGTTCCGCCGTGTCGGCGCGGCCAGCCTGCTCTATCGGGCGATCGAGAAAGCCGCCAGGCCGTTCGAGCGCCTCGTCTGCGAGGTCAACTCGAACCCGCCGGCCACCGAAGGTCTCGCCTTCCACGCCGAACGGGGCTTCACGGAGGTCGGCAAGCTCAGCCATGCCGACGGCCGCACCACCGCCCTGCTGGCCAAGGAACTCGCGGACTGACCGCCGGCTCGTACGGCGTACCGCGGGGGACGGTACGCCGCTCAACCATACCCGCGTGTCACAGCGACCGGGGTCGCGTTAGAGCCTTCGGACGTCGAGCAGTGCCCGCAACGGCAGGTCGTGCCGCAACCGCGGATCGGTCAGCCCGTCCACCATCACGACGGCGCCGATCCAGCCCGCGCCGCAGTCCTCGATCAACGCCCGCGCGGTCCGGATGGTGGCACCGGTATCGGCCCAGTCGTCCACCAACAGCACCCGATCGCCCGCCTGGATAAGGCTCCGCCGGAACCCGAACACGAGCTGGCGGTCGCGATAGTCCGGCCCGGTCTTCCGTCGCACCCAGCGATCGCTGTCATGAGCAGGACCGACGTGCTTCCTGATCTCCACGAACCCGACGCCGAGCGCGGCAGCCGTCAGCGCGCCGAGCATCGCCCCACGCGACGCCGGCCCGGCCACCACGGTCGGGCGTTCGTCGTACAGCGTGCCGAGCGCAGGCCCGATCTCTTGCAGCAGCACGGGATCACGCAACCAGCCGGTGATGTCGGCGTTGTACGCGACAGAACCACGATCCGTCCGCCAGGTGAAGACCTCGGCCAGGCGATCGCGCAGCTGCGGGCGTCTGGACATACATCCAGGCTGACAGCGCAGCGCCTTCCGTGCACCTGCATTTAGGTAGTGACGGTGGCGGCGGTTACCTCGCGGGTGTGGATGTTGTAGCTCATCACCAGAACGCTGCCGTCGCGTAGTTCCACCACTGCCGGGTTGGCCTGGTCGTAGGTATCACTGCCCGCGTCATGCACGACAAGACCCGGATCGTCGTCCCAAGCACCTAGCGGATCCTCAACGATGGTTACGCGGGTAGGCCGGCTAGTGCCGTCTGCAAAATCGCCGTACGCCAGTAGCACCCGACCGTCGCCCATAGTCGCCGTCGCTGCCGAAGACGCCTTTAAACGTAAGGGATCCGGCGTCGACCAGGTGTGGCCGTTGTCGTCAGACCGAGTCAGCCTCACCCGTACGTCGCCCCTGGCCGGCCCTGCGAGCCCAGGTGAGCCGTCGTCGGTACGAAGCAGTGCCGTCACCTGCCCCCCTGGTAGCAACGTCAGCACAGGCTCGACGTACCCCGTGCCCAGCACGACCTCGTTCTCCGCCGGCCAACTACGTCCGCCGTCGGTGGACCGAACCACACTGCCAACGTACGTCGAGCCAGCGGGCGGTACGCCGTAGATGGGCGCAAGTAGATCGCCGTCGGGTAGTTCCAAGATCGGCCCATGCGTCGCGACGTGCCCAGTGCGAAAGCCCCGCCACGTCTCTACCGACTGACCTCGCATCGTCGAGTCGACCTGGACGGGATCACTCCAAGTCCGGCCGCCATCGGTTGACCGAATGACCTCCACGCCAGGGACTTCCCATGGCGTCGTATGCCAGTCGATGCGGAAGTAGCTGAGCAGGAGATCGCCCGAGCTCAGCTGCGTCAACGCAGGATCCCGATCATCCAGCAAGGTGTCCACGATGACCCGCGGCTCGGACCAGGTGAGCCCGTCGTCCGCGCTCTCCGTCGCCAGCAGCCGACCGACGCCATGCGTGTGCGCACTCGCCACCCGGTACGCCGCAAGCAGCCGCCCATCGGTCAAGCGTGCAAGCGCCGGCAGGAACGGCAACTCGCCAACCCGCGTGCGAGCAACCGTGACCCGGCGCACCACCGTCAGCTCAGCCGGCTTCATAGACCACCGGACCCGTTAAGCGAGAGCCGATCGGTCGCGGAAGACGGCGACGATCTCGCGCTGGAAGATGTCATAGCTGATGATGAGCAGCCGGCCGTCGGAGAGCTCGACCACAGCCGGATTGGCCTGGTCGAACGTCTCCTGGCCGACATCGTGTACGAGATGCTGAATTCCCTTGTCCCACGGCCCAAGCGGATCAGTAATGATCGTCGCCAGCGTCGGCCGACCAGGGTTGAGCCGCTTCGACACATCGCCGTATGCCAGCAGCACACTGCCATCGGCCAGGGTGATCGTGTCAGCCGAGGACGCATGCAACTCGAGCGGCTCCGGCGTCGACCAGGTATGACCGTTGTCGTCCGACCGAGTCAGCTCGGCGTCCTGGTCCGTACGCAGCAATGCCGTCACCTGCCCACCCGGCAACAACGTCAACACGGGCTCGACGTACATCCGACCGGCCTTCCGACCGATCACCACCTCATCCTCCGCGCGCCAGGTCTCCCCCTGATCGGTGGACCGTACGACGCTCGCGGAGTGGTGCGTATCGCCCGGGAAAACGCCGTACACGGGCGCGAGCAGATCACCGTTCGGCAGTTCGAGAATTTGGCCATGGCTGGCGATATGGCCGGCACGGAAACGGTGCCAGCGCTCGTCGGTCTCCTGGCGCATAGTGGAGCCGACCGGCACGGGCTCACCCCACGTGCGCCCGCCGTCGGTGGAACGGACGACGTCGACACCCGGGATCTCCCACGGCAGGACGTGCCAGTCGATGCGGAAGTAGCTCAGCAGAATGTCGCCCGAGCTCAACTGGATCAGCATCGGGTCCCGGTCGTCGAGGAGCGTGTCGACGAGAACCCGCGGCTCGGACCAGGTTGTGCCCTCGTCGGCGCTCTCGACCGCGACAATGCGACCAACGCTGCTGACGTGGTGACGGCCCTCCCGGTAGACGACCAGAATGCGGCCGTCGTGCAGCCGGATGGCGTTGGGGAAGAACGGAAGCTGACCCTCGAGGGTCCTGGCGACGGTCACCTGAGTCATACGGCCGGAGCCTATCCCGCCAAGCGTGAACGTGCCCGCCGAGGGTGATCCCACGAGGACGCTGGTGAGGCCGGCCGGGGATGTGTTTGGTGGGGGAAATGTTAAGGGCCACCCGTTGCCGGGTGGCCCTTAACAGTGTGAATGTCCGGCGACGTCCTACTCTCCCACGACCTCCCGGTCGCAGTACCATCGGCGCTGGCGGGCTTAACTTCCAGGTTCGGAATGGAGACTGGGTGTTTCCCCGACGCTATGGTCACCGTAACTCTTGTAGAACTACAAGCCACCCACGTGTTGCTGGGTCTGGCTGTGTTCTGAAAGCTGCATAGTGGACGCATTGTTACGCAGACACCACCACGTGTGTGGTGTCGGGTCTTTGTGTTTGTTGTGCTTGTCTCGAGTTCTTTGTTGCGTGTTGAGACAAGCCCTCGGCCTATTAGTACCAGTCAGCTGCACACGTTGCCGTGCTTCCACTTCTGGCCTATCAACCCAGTGGTCTGCTGGGGGCCTTACCCGGTTAACCCGGTGGGAGACCTCATCTTGAAGCGTGCTTCCCGCTTAGATGCTTTCAGCGGTTATCACTTCCGAACGTAGCCAACCAGCCGTGCTCCTGGCGGAACAACTGGCACACCAGAGGTTCGTCCACCCCGGTCCTCTCGTACTAGGGGCAGCCCTTCTCAAGTCTCCTGCGCGCGCAGCGGATAGGGACCGAACTGTCTCACGACGTTCTAAACCCAGCTCGCGTGCCGCTTTAATGGGCGAACAGCCCAACCCTTGGGACCTACTCCAGCCCCAGGATGCGACGAGCCGACATCGAGGTGCCAAACCATCCCGTCGATATGGACTCTTGGGGAAGATCAGCCTGTTATCCCCGGGGTACCTTTTATCCGTTGAGCGACGGCGCTTCCACTTGCCACCGCCGGATCACTAGTTCCGACTTTCGTCCCTGCTCGACATGTCTGTCTCACAGTCAAGCTCCCTTGTGCACTTGCACTCGACACCTGATTGCCAACCAGGCTGAGGGAACCTTTGAGCGCCTCCGTTACCTTTTAGGAGGCGACCGCCCCAGTCAAACTACCCACCAGGCACTGTCCCTGATCCGGATAACGGACCGAGGTTAGACAGCCAGAACAACCAGAGTGGTATTTCAACGATGACTCCACACTCACTGGCGTGAATGCTTCACAGTCTCCCACCTATCCTACACAAGTTGTACCGACCACCAATACCAAGTTGTAGTAAAGGTCCCGGGGTCTTTCCGTCCTGCTGCGCGTAACGAGCATCTTTACTCGTAATGCAATTTCGCCGAGTCCACGGTTGAGACAGCGCCCAAGTCGTTACGCCATTCGTGCAGGTCGGAACTTACCCGACAAGGAATTTCGCTACCTTAGGATGGTTATAGTTACCACCGCCGTTTACTGGCGCTTAAGTTCAAAGCTTCGCCGGCCGAAACCAGCTAACTCGTCCCCTTAACGTTCCAGCACCGGGCAGGCGTCAGTCCGTATACATCGAATTACTTCTTCGCACGGACCTGTGTTTTTAGTAAACAGTCGCTTGGGCCTGGTCTCTGCGGCCATCAACGCTTCCACCAGCAAGTGGTGTCACGCATCAGGCCCCCCTTCTCCCGAAGTTACGGGGGCATTTTGCCGAGTTCCTTAACCATGGTTCACTCGATCGCCTTGGTATTCTCTACCTGATCACCTGTGTCGGTTTGGGGTACGGGCGGCTCTAACACTCACTACGAAGTTTTTCTCGGCAGCATGGGATCATCCACTTCCCCTAAACGGGTCCGCCTCGGCTCTCAGGCTCAATGAGACACGGATTTGCCTATGTCTCGCCCTACCACCTTGCCCGCGGATCAGCTTGCGCCTACCATCGCCGCGGTTGGACTACCCTCCTGCGTCACTCCTTAGTGCACCTAATACCAGCTCGGGTCAGAAGATCCCCCACTCAACCCGAAGGTCTTGTGGCTTCACATCCTTAGCATCACCGGGTTCGGTCGGGTCGTGTTAATGCCGGTACGGGAATATCAACCCGTTGTCCATCGACTACGCCTGTCGGCCTCGCCTTAGGTCCCGACTTACCCAGGGCAGATTAGCTTGACCCTGGAACCCTTGATCATTCGGCGGACGGGTTTCTCACCCGTCATTCGCTACTCATGCCTGCATTCTCACTCGTGTAGCGTCCACAACTAGATCACTCTGCTGCTTCACTCGCTACACGACGCTCCCCTACCCATCCACACACCTGGACCCAACCCGAAGGTTGAGCCGGGTACTTGCATGAATGCCACAGCTTCGGCGGCTTGCTTGAGCCCCGCTACATTGTCGGCGCGGAATCACTTGACCAGTGAGCTATTACGCACTCTTTCAAGGGTGGCTGCTTCTAAGCCAACCTCCTGGTTGTCTGGGCAACTCCACATCCTTTTCCACTTAGCAAGCGCTTAGGGGCCTTAGCTGGTGATCTGGGCTGTTTCCCTCTCGACTACGGAGCTTATCCCCCGCAGTCTCACTGCCGCGCTCTCACTTACCGGCATTCGGAGTTTGGCTGATTTCGGTAAGCCGGTAAGCCCCCTAGACCATCCAGTGCTCTACCTCCGGTAAGAAACACGCGACGCTGCACCTATATGCATTTCGGGGAGAACCAGCTATCACGGAGTTTGATTGGCCTTTCACCCCTATCCACAGGTCATCCCCCAGGTTTTCAACCCTGGTGGGTTCGGTCCTCCACGCGGTCTTACCCGCGCTTCAACCTGCCCATGGATAGATCACTCCGCTTCGGGTCTAGAGCATGCGACTACAGCGCCCTATTCAGACTCGCTTTCGCTACGGCTACCCCACACGGGTTAACCTCGCCACATACCACTAACTCGCAGGCTCATTCTTCAAAAGGCACGCCGTCACAACCCCCAAAAGGATCGCTCCGACGGATTGTAGGCAATCGGTTTCAGGTACTATTTCACTCCCCGCCTGGGGTACTTTTCATCTTTCCCTCACGGTACTATTCCGCTATCGGTCACCAAGAAGTATTTAGGCTTAGCGGGTGGTCCCGCCAGATTCACACAAGATTTCAGGGGTCCCGTGCTACTCGGGAAAACACTCGAGAGTTGTCGTCTTACGTCTACGGGGCTATTACCCTCTACGGCACGACTTTCCAGAAAACTTCGACTTCAACAACAATTTCTGACTCTCCGGACCTACGGCAATAGAATCCTGAATGCTCCCACAACCCCACATACGCAACGCTCGCCGGCTATCACACGCACATGGTTTAGCCTCTTCCGCTTTCGCTCGCCACTACTCACGGAATCACTATTGTTTTCTCTTCCTGCGGGTACTGAGATGTTTCACTTCCCCGCGTTCCCTCCAGACACCCTATGTGTTCAGGCACTGGTAACTGGCTTTAGAATGCCAGCTGGGTTTCCCCATTCGGACACCCCCGGATCACAGCTTGGTTGCCAACTCCCCGGGGCTTATCGCAGGCTCCAACGTCCTTCATCGGCTCTTGGTGCCAAGACATCCACCGATTGCCCTTAGTAGCTTGTCATCAACACACAACAAAAAACTAAAGACAACAAAAACAAAGATGCTCGCGTCCACTATGCAGTTCTCAAAAAACAGACAGGAAAACCAGCCACAACCACCGCTTGCCACCCTCAGAACCCTCATCGAGGAAAACACCCGACGAACAAGCCCCGAACCTGACAGTTCAGTGCAGACTGGCCCCAGCCACACCACCACACCCAACCCAACGGCCAGGTGTAGTTAAGTGACCCAGAAAAACCGGTTCGGCCTCGACCCTCACGGGTCTAGCCGGCCTGATTTTTCAGGACCCAACAGCGCGCCTCGGCACCTCACTCCACCTCGTCCACGTTCCACGCTCACACCCACAAGTGGATGATCGCAGTACTAGCGTTCTCGGTATCGCTCGGTGCCTAATGGTCAATGTTCCACATTCCGAAGCATCGACGCCCTGGAACGTTCGTCCAGGAAACATCGAATGGACAGCGCCACTTCCGTGGACACTGTCTCTTGCTCCTTAGAAAGGAGGTGATCCAGCCGCACCTTCCGGTACGGCTACCTTGTTACGACTTCGTCCTAATCGCCAGCCCCACCTTCGACGGCTCCCTCCACAAGGGTTAGGCCACCGGCTTCGGGTGTTGCCGACTTTCATGACGTGACGGGCGGTGTGTACAAGGCCCGGGAACGTATTCACCGCAGCGTTGCTGATCTGCGATTACTAGCGACTCCGACTTCATGGGGTCGAGTTGCAGACCCCAATCCGAACTGAGACCGGCTTTTTGGGATTCGCTCCACCTTGCGGTTTCGCAGCCCTTTGTACCGGCCATTGTAGCATGCGTGAAGCCCTGGACATAAGGGGCATGATGACTTGACGTCATCCCCACCTTCCTCCGAGTTGACCCCGGCAGTCTCCTATGAGTCCCCACCATAACGTGCTGGCAACATAGGACGAGGGTTGCGCTCGTTGCGGGACTTAACCCAACATCTCACGACACGAGCTGACGACAGCCATGCACCACCTGTAAACCGACTAAAAGGGGCCATGTCTCCATGGCTTTCCGGCATATGTCAAACCCAGGTAAGGTTCTTCGCGTTGCATCGAATTAATCCGCATGCTCCGCCGCTTGTGCGGGCCCCCGTCAATTCCTTTGAGTTTTAGCCTTGCGGCCGTACTCCCCAGGCGGGGCGCTTAATGCGTTAGCTGCGGCACGGAGGACGTGGAATGTCCCCCACACCTAGCGCCCAACGTTTACGGCGTGGACTACCAGGGTATCTAATCCTGTTCGCTACCCACGCTTTCGCTCCTCAGCGTCAGGTAAGGCCCAGAGAGCCGCCTTCGCCACCGGTGTTCTTCCTGATATCTGCGCATTCCACCGCTACACCAGGAGTTCCGCTCTCCCCTGCCTACCTCTAGTCTGCCCGTATCGGAAGCAGGCTCGGAGTTAAGCTCCGAGTTTTCACTCCCGACGCGACATACCGCCTACGAGCCCTTTACGCCCAATAATTCCGGACAACGCTCGGACCCTACGTATTACCGCGGCTGCTGGCACGTAGTTGGCCGGTCCTTCTTCTGCAGGTACCGTCACTCTCGCTTCGTCCCTGCTGAAAGAGGTTTACAACCCGAAGGCCGTCATCCCTCACGCGGCGTTGCTGCGTCAGGCTTTCGCCCATTGCGCAATATTCCCCACTGCTGCCTCCCGTAGGAGTCTGGGCCGTGTCTCAGTCCCAGTGTGGCCGGTCGCCCTCTCAGGCCGGCTAACCGTCGACGCCTTGGTAGGCCATTACCCCACCAACAAGCTGATAGTCCGCGAGCCCATCCCCAACCGCCAGAACTTTCAAACCCCACACATGAGAGCAGGGCTATTATTCGGTATTAGACCCCGTTTCCGAGGCTTATCCCAAAGTTGAGGGTAGGTTGCTCACGTGTTACTCACCCGTTCGCCGCTCGTGTACCCCGAAGGGCCTTACCGCTCGACTTGCATGTGTTAAGCACGCCGCCAGCGTTCGTCCTGAGCCAGGATCAAACTCTCCGTTGAAATCAATATGTAAACCAGGCGAACCCAGTGAACAAACAATCTAACTTAAAGCGATCCGATGAATCAGAAACAATCAAACTGACTTATTTCAATAATTACAAAGGAATTTCCATTCACAAGAAACGATCAAACGACGAAGTCGTCCAACCGAATCCCATGGACGGGATAATTCGGCATTGACTTTCGGCACGCTGTTGAGTTCTCAAAAATCAGACGCACACCGCGCCCAACACTCTCGTGTTTAGCTCCGGGGCAACCCGCAGAACATTACTGTTTCATCCAGACCCGGTCAAATCGGGCTTTCCGATCCAGCACCCCTTGCGTGACTCAGCGACCGAACCTCACACAGAGCGTGTGATTCGGCTCTAAGACCTTCAGGGAGTTTGGAGCGTCCGGCCGCTTTCGCGTCCCGCACTCGCTCCAACAAGAAGAACACTACTGGTATTCACCGCGAAGATGCAAAACGGGGTCCCCCACGTCGCCCGGAGGTCTCCAAAGCGACCATCCGCCCACCCCCCGAGCGACGATCGGCCCACCCCTAGAGCCGTCATCCGCCCACCCTCAAAGCGGGCGTCCGCCCCTTCAGAGCGGGCGTCCGGCTACCCAGGTCTGGGCCACTAACGGCACCCCCGGGCGGTAGGCCAAGTGCAGGTACGAGGGGGCATCGAGCACCGCCAAGTCAGCGCGATAACCGACCGCGATCCGGCCGATGTCATCCCGTCGCAGTGACGCGGCCCCACCCGCGGTTGCCGACCAAACCGCCTCAGCCGGCGTCATCCGCATCTCCCGCACAGCCAACGCGATACAAAGCGGAATCGACGACGAGTAACACGAACCGGGATTGCAATCGCTGGCCAGCGCCACCGTCACCCCGGCGTCGATCAGCTTGCGCGCATCGGGATATGGCGAACGGGTAGAGAACTCCACCGCCGGCAACAACCCCGCCACGACACCACTCGAGGCGAGCGCATCGACATCGGCGTCAGTCAGGTGCGTGCAGTGGTCCGCCGCCGCGGCACCGAGCTCACACGCAAGCTGTACGCCGGGACCTTCGCCGAGTTGGTTGGCGTGCACTCGTGGTTCCAGGCCTTTCGCCCGGCCGGCGGTGAGGATCGCCCGAGCTTGATCGGCGTCGAAAGCGCCTCGTTCGACGAAGACGTCCACCCATTTCGCATGGGGTGCCGCGGCTTCGAGCATCGGCCCGGTCACGAGTTCGACGTACCCGGCTGGATCGTCGGCATACTCGGGTGGGACCACGTGCGCACCGAGGTACGTCGTCTCGTCGGTGAACCCACGCGCTAGGGCCAGCCCGCGAGCCTCGTCGTCAACGGTCAGGCCGTAGCCGGATTTGATCTCGATGGTGGTGGTGCCCTGGCGGCGCATTTCGTTGACCAGGCGAGCGACGTTCGCGGTTAGTTGCTCGTCCGTGGCTTGCCGGGTGGCGGCGACGGTGGTGCGGATGCCACCGGCGGAGTACGGCTCACCGGTCATCCGCGCCGCGAACTCCTCAGCCCGATCACCGGCGAAGACCAAATGCGAGTGCGAGTCGACGAACCCGGGGATCACCGCTCGCCCGCTCAGATCAACGCCACTGTCGGCCGCAGGTGCATCCCGGCGGGGCCCCACCCAGGCGAACTTGCCGCCCTCGATGACGACGGCCGCATCCCGGATCTCGCCAATGGCGGTGCCGTGAGCCGGATCGTTCGTCACCAGGGACCCGATCCCCGTCAACAGCAACGAAGTCATCTCAGACGCACCTGTTCTCGTCGGTTGTGCGGGTTTCATTCATCGGTCCCAATCCATCCCTCCAGGCCGCCGATCCAGTTCCGCCGGTCTCTGCCGAGGGACGGATCGTGACCGATGAATGAAAAACGAATAGCCCCCGCCCCCCACCTGCACAGCACAGGCCCGCTCCCCGCCCCAGCGCGCGCCTCGTCCCACCCACGAACAGCCCCAGCCGACGCGGGCACAGCGCAGGTCCAACCGCCCGCCCGCGCAAACGCCAAGGCCCACCCACGAACAGCCCCAGCCGACGCGGGCACAGCGCAGGTCCAACCGCCCGCCCGCGCAAACGCCAAGGCCCACCCGCGAATAGCCCCGGCCGACGGGGGCGCAGCACAAGTCAACCGCCCGGAACTCGACACCCACATCACTCCGCTTCCCGCACAGCGGGCGTCGCGGCCTGGCCGCGGATGGGCCCGGTTGACGCGGGCACGGCGTGGGGCCGACCGCTCGCCCGCGGCGCAGAGCGGAGCGCGTGGGGATGGGGGTGGTTGGGGGGTCATGGGGTGGTTAGGGAATCGATGGTGGTGGTTAGGGCGGTGGGGATGTTGAGGGTGGTGTGGTGGGAGGTGGTGACTATGGGGGTGCCGGAGGAGATGACGGTGGTTACGTCGGTGGCGGTGGCGGCGAAGACGGCGGTTTCGAGGGTGGCGCCGGTGCCGGCGGTTCGGACGCTGTCGAGGCGTACGGCGACCAGGTCCGCGCGGGCGCCGGGTTCGATCCGGCCCGCGTCGGGGAAGCCGAGTGAGCGGTGGCCGTCCACGGTCGCGGCGGCGAGTAGCTCGGGCGCGGACCAGTGGCCTCGCTCCTGGGTGGCGAGCCTTTCGTTCAGCTCGACCGCGCGCATCTCCTCGAACAGGTCGATCACCGCGTGGCTGTCGGACCCGAGCGTCAACGCTGATCCCGCCTCCCGCAGGGCCACCGAGGGCCCAATGCCGTCGGCCAAATCCCGCTCAGTCGTCGGGCAGAAGCAGGCGTACGTACCGGAACCACCCAGCAGGCCGACATCGACCTTGGTCAAGTGGGTCGCATGCACGGCACTCGTTCGCCCTGTCAAGAACCCGGTCTCGTCCAAGAGCTGGGTCGGCGTACGCCCATAGGCGGCGGCACAGGCCTCGTTCTCCGCGACCTGTTCCGACAGATGGATATGCAAAGGGGCCTCGGGCAACAAATGCGCCACGGTGCTGAGCTGGTCCCGCGGCACCCCGCGGATCGAGTGCGCGGCGGCGCCGATCACGACGTCGTCCGCACCCTTCAACGCCGAGACCCGAGTGGCCCACGCAGACGCTGAACCATCGCTGAACCGTTGCTGCACAGCGTTCAGCGGCTGATCGATGCCTCCGGCAACATAACAAGTGTCCAACAGCGCGATCCGGATTCCAGCCGCACGGGCTGCTTCGATCAGCGCCTCGCCCATCGCGTTCGGGTTGTCATACGGCACGCCACCCAGCCCGTGATGCAGATAGTGGAACTCACCGACACACGTGATCCCACCCAGCGCCATCTCGCCATAAACGGCTCGGGCCAACTCGTAGTACGAGTCGGGCGTGAGGCGTTCGGCAACGCCGTACATCTGCTCTCGCCAAGTCCAGAAAGTCCCACGTTCCGTCTGGGTCCGACCCCGCAGCGCCCGATGGAACGCGTGACTATGACAGTTCGCCAATCCCGGGATCACCAGGCCGGCAAGGCGTTCCATCCCGGCGGCGAATACCGAGTCGGGCACCACGGAGGTGAAGCGGCCGCCCGAGATCTCCACCAGGACTCCGTCGTGGATCCCGTCGGGCAGCAACGCCTTCTCACACCAGTACGTCGTCACCGGGTCAGGTCCTCCAGAACAGTGGCGAGGGCCTCGACCCCCTGCAGGCAGTCGTCCAGCTCGGCGTTCTCCGCGGGCGAGTGCGACACGCCCGTCGGGTTTCGCACGAACAGCATGGCCGTCGGAATACCCGCGGCGGAGAAGATGCCCGCGTCATGCCCGGCCCCGGTCGGCAGCACCGGCACTCCGCCGAGCACGTCGACGAGGCGATCGCGCAGCCCCGGCTGGAAGTCGACGATCGGCGAGACCGATTCGGCCACCACCTCGACCGCCGTACCGTCCCGCTCTGCCCGTTCGATCGCTTGTCGAGTGATTGCCTGAAGCAACGACTGCAACTTCGCGTCATCAGGAGCCCGCGCGTCCAGCCAGGCCACCACCTGCGAGGGAATTGCGTTTGTGCCGTTGGGCTCGACCGACAGCCGGCCGAACGTGGCCCGCGCACCTGCGAGGCGGGCCTGTTTGTTGGCGGCCAGCGCGGTCATCGCGTACGTCAGCATCGGGTCGTGCCGGTCCGACATCAACGTCGTACCAGCGTGGTTGGCCTCACCGGTGAAGGTGAATCGGAACCGCCCATGCGGCCAGATCGAGGACGCCACCCCGACAGCGGCACCATCCTCGACGAGCCCGCGCCCCTGCTCCACGTGCAGCTCGACAAATGTCGACATGCGGTCCACCAGCGGCGACGGCCCAACGCGCGATGGGTCCGTGCCCGACGACTCCAGCGCAGCTCGCAAGGAGACACCGGACCGGTCTTCCAACGCCAGGGCCTTCGCGGCGTCAAGCGCACCAACGGCGACCCGCGAGCCGAGACAGGGCATCCCGAAGCGCGATCCCTCCTCCTCTACGAATGCCGCGACCCCGATCGGCACCGACGGCTGGAACCCGGCCTTACGGAGCCGGTCCACCGCTGCCAGCGCCGACACCACGCCCAGGGGCCCGTCGAAGGCACCCCCATCGAGCACTGAGTCCAAGTGGCTGCCGGTCACGACACCCCGCTCAGACGCCGAAGCAGACGCGGGGGCCCACCACGCGACCAGGTTGCCGAGCCCGTCGGACTCGAGCTCCAGGCCGCGGGTGGTGCACTGGTCGGCGAACCAGGCGGTCGACTCCCGCTCGGCCGGCGTCCAGCCGCCTCGGGAGTAGCCCCCGGTTTCGGGGTCCTTCCCGATGGCGGCCAGCGCCGACCACATCTGCTCGAACGACTCAGACAAGGCTGTTCTTCGTCAGCCACTCCTTGGCGACGGCCTCGGCGCGCTCCTTGCCGACCTCGACCCGCTTGACCAGGTCGGTCAGTTCGTCGGTGGTGAGCTTGGCCGACACCGCGTTCAACGCAGTGGTGACGGTCTCGTCCTTGTGGTCGGTACGGACCAGGGGGACGACGTTGTTCGGCGGGAGGATGCTCTCCGGGTCCTCCAGCATGACCAGGTTGTTGTCCTTGATCACCGACTGGGTGGTGAAGAAGTTGGTGACCTGGATCTGGTCGGCCTTCAGCGCCTGCAGGCTGAGCGGACCGCCCGAGTCCAGCGTCTTGAACTCCTTGAACTCGACGCCGTAGACCTCCTTCATACCGGCGAGGCCGGAATGGCGGGTCTTGAACTCGGCGCCACCGCCCGCGACCATGTTCTTCGCGGGCTCCTTGAGGTCGGCGATCGTCTTCAGGCTGTACTTGTCGGCAGTCGCCTTGGTGACGACGACGCTGTCCTCGTCCGCGGCGGGCGACATGTCCAGCACCTCGAGACCGGCCGGCAGCGCCCCCTTGAGCGAGTCATAGGTCGCCTTGTCGTCGCCGGTCTCGGCGCCCTTCTTGAAGAACTCGAGCGCGGCACCGGTGTACTCCGGGAGGACGTCGACCGAGCCGTCCTTGATCGCGGTGATGTAGGCCTCGCGCTGACCGATGTTCAGCTCTTTCTTCACGGTGATGCCCTTGGCCTGCAGCGCCTGGGCGTACATCTCCGCGAGCAGCTCGCTCTCGGCGAACCTGGCCGAGCCGATGGTGATGCTGTCGACCTTCTTGGGGGCCTCGGTGCTGCCGGCATCGCCGCCGCTCAGCGGGTCGCTGCCGCCACCGCAGGCGGCGAGCGAGGCCACTGCCAGGGTGGCGATGGCGGTACGGATGACATGACGGTGGAACACGGGATCCTCCAGGGGTCCGTTCAGCTCCCGGCTTCCGCCGGGGTGGTCTGGATAGTGCTTTTCGTGACGCGACCGGTCAGTCCGTCGGAGATGGTGAACCGGGCCGCTAGGGCGAACAGGAGGTCGAGCGCGATCGCCAGCAGGGCGACCAGCACGGCGCCGCTCAGCATCTGCGGGAAGTCGCGCAGGGACAGACCGTCGACCACATATCGGCCGAGACCGCCGAGCGCCACAATCGCCGCGATGGTCGCGGTCGACACGATCTGCAAGGTGGCGCTGCGCAGCCCGGAGATGATCAGCGGCAGGGCGATCGGGATCTCGACCTTGCGCAAGATCTCGCCACCGGTCATGCCCATCCCGCGAGCCGCGTCGACCGTGGCAGGGTCCACCCCGCTCACTCCGGCGTACGTCGAGGTGAGGATCGGCGGGATACCGAGCACGACGAGAGCGACCAGCACCGGGGTGAACCCGATCCGGCCCATCAGCAGCACGATCAACGTCAGTAGGCCGAGTGTCGGCAGTGCCCGGGCTGCGTTGCCCAGGTTGATCGCGAGGAACGCGCCGCGCCGGGTGTGCCCGATCAGCAGCCCGACCGGTAGCGCGATCACAGCGGCCATGCCGAGCGAGAGGAACGTGTACCAGACGTGTTGCACGATGCGGTTGCCGATGCCCTCGGCCCCCGACCAGTTCGCCGGGTCCGTGAGGAAGTCCAGCATGCCTTGGATCATGTTAGGCCGCCTTTATCGGGGAGATGACCCGCGCCCACGGCGTCAGCAGCCGTTGCAAGCCCACGATCACGAGGTCCGCCACCAGTGCCAGCGCGAGCGACAGCACGATGCCGACGACGATCGGGGTGAGGAAGTTCTTCGAGAAGCCGTCGGTGAACAGGTCACCCAGACCGCCGATACCGATCAGCGCGCCGACGCTCACCATCGAGATGTTCGCGACAGTGACCACCCGCAGCCCGGCGAAGATCACCGGTACTGCGATGGGCAGGTCGATCGTCAGCACCCGGCGGAACGTGCCGTAACCGACGGCGATCGCGGACTGCCGGACCTCGGGCGGCACCGATCTCAGCCCGTCGATGACGTTGCGGATCAGCAACGACACCGCGTAGATCGTCAGCGCGGCGATGATGTTGATCGGCGAGAGGATCCCGGTGCCGAGAATGGCGGGCAGCACGATGAACAAGGCGATCGAGGGCAGCGAATACAGCACGCCACCGAGCGCGACGAGCGGATTCGCCAGCCACGAGTATCGCGTCGCGACGTAGCCGAGCGGCACGGCGATCAGCAGGCCGAACAACACCGGCAGCACGGCCAGGTAGATGTGCTCCTGGAGCTGCGCCCAGATCACGTCGAGGTTGTCGCCGACCCAGGTCATGGCCGCAACGTCCCACTGAAGGCGTCATAGGAGACGACACCGACAGGCTTGCCACCCTCGTCGACGCAGACGCCCTGACTGACCGGGGACGTCAGCACCGAGTCCAGTGCCGCGCGCAACGAATCCGTACGGTGGAAGACCCCGCCGATCGCCTGCATCTCACCATCAACCTGCCAGCCGACCGGTCTGCCGTCCTCGCTGAGGATGAGCTCGTCCGGCACCGGCTGCAGCGGCAGGTCGGCGGCCGGCACGAACGTGAGCGCGCGATAGCCGCGGTCCTGCCCGATGAAGCTCTCGACAAAAGGGTCCGCCGGGTTGGCCAGCAGCTCCGCGGGATGCGCGAACTGGGCCAGCTTGCCGCCGACCCGTAGCACGGCCACGTTGTCGCCGAGCTTGATCGCCTCGTCGATGTCGTGGGTGACGAACACGATGGTCTTGCCGATATCGCGTTGCAGGCGCAGCAGCTCCTCCTGCAACTGGTGCCGCACGATCGGGTCGACCGCGCTGAACGGCTCGTCCATCAACATGACCAGCGGATCGGCGGCCAGCGCCCGGGCCACGCCGACTCGTTGCTGCTGGCCACCGGACAACTGCGCCGGATACCGATCGGCGAGTTTGGGATCGAGGCCGACCCGCTCCAGCAACTCCATCGCGGTGGCGCGGGTCTTGCGCCGATCCCAGCCGAGCAGCTTCGGCACGGTCGCGACGTTGTCCGCCACCGTGCGGTGCGGGAACAGCCCGGCATGCTGGATCACATAGCCGATCCCGCGCCGCAGGGTGACCGCGTCCTTACTGTTGATGTTCTCCCCGTCGATCGAGATCGCGCCGCTGGTGCACTCGATCATCCGGTTGATCATGCGCAGGGACGTCGTCTTGCCACAGCCCGACGGGCCGACGAAGACCGTGATCTCGTTGCTCGGAATGCGCAGCGACAACTCGTCGACGGCGACAGTGCCGTCCGGATACCGCTTGGTGACCTTGTCGAACTCGATCATTCAGCGCCCCTTCGCGCTCACGGAGACCATCCATACCGACTGATTCAGCAGCCTAGGCGACTCCACCGACAGAATCGGAGCGGTTTCCCGTTCTCATTGCCCGAGATCGCGCATCGGGATACGGACGCCACGCTCCATGGCGACCTCGTCCGCGCGCTCGTAGCCGGCATCCACGTGCCGGATCACACCCATCCCCGGGTCGTTGGTGAGGACCCGTTCGAGCTTCTGCCGGGCCAGATCGGTGCCGTCGGCAACCGAGACCTGACCGGCGTGGATCGACCGGCCCATGCCGACGCCACCACCGTGGTGGATCGACACCCAGGACGCGCCACTGCCGACGTTCACCATCGCGTTCAGCAACGGCCAGTCGGCGATCGCGTCGGACCCGTCGAGCATCGACTCGGTCTCCCGGTACGGCGAGGCGACGCTGCCGCAGTCGAGGTGGTCGCGTCCGATCACGATCGGCGCCTCGAGTTCACCCGAGGCCACCATGTCGTTGAAACGAAGGCCCGCCTTGTCCCGTTCGCCGTACCCGAGCCAGCAGATCCGCGCGGGCAGTCCCTGGAAGGCCACCCGCTCGCCGGCCATCTTGATCCAGCGCTGGAGGTGCTCGTTCTCCGGGAACATCTCGAGGATCGCCTTGTCCGTCTTAGCGATGTCCTGAGGATTACCGGACAACGCTGCCCACCGGAACGGGCCCTTGCCCTCACAGAACAAAGGACGGATGTACGCCGGTACGAACCCCGGGAACTCGAATGCCCGGCCATACCCGGCCTTACGCGCCTCATCCCGAATGGAGTTGCCGTAGTCGAACACCTCGGCACCAAGGTCCATGAAGCCCACCATGGCTTCAACGTGCCTAGCCATCGACTCGCGCGCCCTGTCGGTAAACCCGGCCGGGTCCTTCTCACGAGCGGTAGACCAGTCAGCGAAGTCGATACCGGCCGGCAGGTACATGAGCGGGTCATGCGCGGAAGTCTGGTCAGTGACGATGTCGATCGGCGCACCCCGCTCCAGCAGGTCAGGGACGATCTCGGCGGCATTACCAAGTACGCCGATCGACAGCGGCTTGCGCGCGTTCTTGGCCTCTTCGGCCAGCCGTAGTGCCTCGTCAACCGACGACGCCTGTACGTCGAGGTAGCGGTGCTCGATCCGGCGCTTGATCCGCGACTCGTCTACGTCAATGCAGATGGCCACACCGTCGTTCATGGTGACGGCCAACGGCTGCGCGCCGCCCATACCGCCCAGACCCGCCGTGAGGGTGATGGTCCCGGCAAGCGTGCCGTTGAACCTCTTGGCGGCCACGGCGGCAAAGGTCTCGTACGTCCCCTGCAGAATTCCCTGCGTGCCAATGTAGATCCACGAGCCCGCGGTCATCTGGCCGTACATCGTGAGGCCCATAGCCTCCAGCCGCCGGAACTCCTCCCAGTTGGCCCAGTCGCCGACCAGGTTCGAGTTCGCGATCAGCACCCGCGGCGCCCACTCGTGCGTACGCATCACGCCGACCGGCCGGCCCGACTGCACCAGCATCGTCTCGTCCTGCTTCAGCGTGGTCAGCGTACGGACCATCGCGTCGAACGAGTTCCAGTCCCGTGCGGCCTTACCCGAACCGCCGTACACGACCAGCTCGTCGGGATGTTCGGCCACCTCGGGGTCGAGGTTGTTCTGCAGCATCCGCAGGGCGGCCTCCTGCTGCCAGCCCTGCGCGGTGAGGGTGGTACCGCGGGCAGCGCGGACGGGACGAGGACCAGACATAAGGCGATGACCTTTCAGAGGAGTGGACCGGTGACGGTTTCGGCGGCGGCAAGGATGGTGCCGTCGGCAACCAATTGGACGGCGTACTCGATCTCGGGGGCGAGGTGCCGATCGGTACCAGGCCCCTCGACGTGAACCCGCAGGGCACGCCGTACGGCGCTGGTGGCGGGCGAAGGCTCAAGCGGTGCGCGCATGTCGAGTGCACGGGCGGCCGTGAGGATCTCGATCGCCAGCACGCGTTGCAGGCCGTCCACGCTGCGGCGGAGTTTGCGGGCGGCGGACCAGCCCATCGAGACGTGGTCCTCCTGCATCGCGCTGCTCGGGATCGAGTCGACGCTGGCCGGGTTCGCGAGGCGCTTGAGCTCGGAGACGACCGCGGCCTGGGTGTACTGCGCGATCATGTGGCCCGAGTCGACACCCGGGTCGTCGGCCAGGAAGGCGTTCAGCCCGTGGTTGCGGGCGACGTCCAGGAAGCGGTCGGTACGACGTTCGCTGATGCTGGCCAGATCGGCGGCCACGATGGCGAGGAAGTCGAGCACATAACCGACAGGCGCTCCGTGGAAGTTGCCGTTCGACTCGACCCGGCCGTCGGGAAGCACCACCGGGTTGTCGATCGCGGCGGCCAGTTCGCGGCCCGCTACGAGAGCGGCGTGTGTATAGGTATCGCGCGCGGCGCCGTGCACCTGCGGGGAACAGCGCAAGGAGTACGCGTCCTGCACCCGGTTGCAGTCGGGACCGCGATGGCTCGCGACGATCCCACTGTCGGCCAGTACGGCTCGGAGGTTCGCGGCCGAGGCGGCCTGGCCGGGGTGCGGGCGCAACGCCTGCAAGTCGGCGGCGAAGACGCGGTCGGTACCGAGCTGGCCCTCCACGCTCATCGCGGCGGCGAGATCGGCCGTCTTCAGCAGGCGATCCAGGTCCGCGAGCGCGAGTACCAGCATGCCGAGCATGCCGTCCGTGCCGTTGATCAGCGCGAGGCCTTCCTTCTCCGCCAGTACGACAGGCGTCAGGCCTGCCGCGGCGAGCGCCTCCGCCGCCGGTACGAGTTCACCCGCGGCATTGCGGACCGGGCCTTCGCCCATCACCGCGAGCGCCACGTGCGACAGCGGGGCCAGGTCGCCCGAACAGCCGAGGCTGCCGTACTCGTGCACGACCGGCGTGATTCCGGCGTTCAGCAGGTTGGCGTACGCCTGGGCCGTCTCGACCTTCACCCCGGTACGCCCGGTCGCGAGCGTGGACAGCCGGAGCAGCGCGAGCGAACGCACGACCTCGGTCTCGACCTCGGGACCCGAACCGGCCGCGTGCGAACGGACCAGACTGCGCTGCAGCTGCGCCCGCAGGTCCGGCGCGATATGCCGGGTAGCGAGTGCGCCGAACCCGGTCGAGACGCCGTAATGCGGGGTGTCCGCATGCGCGAGTGCCTCGATCGCCGTGCGGGATTTCGCGATCTCCTCCAGCGCCAGGTCGTCGATCCGCACCCGGGCGCCGTACCGCGCGACCGCCACCACCTCGGCCGGCGCCAGCGCACCGGTCCCGACAACCACCTCATCCATGCTCTTCACGCTCCCACTGCACCACGCCCACCCCCTGCTCCGGCAGCACCCCGCCCCACTTTCTGTCTCAAATCCGAGACAAGCAACACCTTCCTTTTGCCGCAAAAGGAAGGTGATCGGCGCAAAGAGGCCACGTAGGGTCAAAGGATGGGGTTTGGGATTCGGAAGGCTGGGGTCGCGGATGCGGCCGGGATCGTCGACGTGTGGGCGCACACCACGCCGCATCTGGTGAAAACGCCCGCGGGGATCGCGTTCGAGCTCGAGCATGCGACCGGGCGCGTCGTGTTCGTCGCGGTCGAGGGCGATGACGTGGTCGGCTACGGCAACGCCTGGGCTCCGGATCCGGGCGGGCGATGCCGACTCGCCGTACAGGTTCCGCCACTGCACGGGCGGCGCGGCATCGGTGCGGCAATGGCCGAGACCGTCGTCGGGGCCGCCGCCGGGATGGGCGGCACAGGGTTGATCACCGTGACGACGGATGACGAGTGGGCCAAGCGGTTCGCGATGGACCGGGGCTTCACGATCGGCCGCGAGCTCGCGCACGCCGTCGCCTCGCTCGACCAACTGCCCGAGGCGGTGCCGCCTCCGGACGGGTTACAACTCGTCACGTACGACGCACTGGAGCCGCGCGCGATCTGGCAGGCGTCGGCCGCGGTGGTGAGCGGTGACCCGAGCGGCCTCTCGTCGGCACCGGCGTACGACGAATGGCTCGAGACGGGCTGGAACCATCCGGATCAGGCGAACGACCTCAGTTTCGCGCTGCTGGACGATGGCGAGGTGGTCTCCTTCGTCACCACGACGGCCAACCGGGATCGCCAGGTGATCTGGTCCAACCTGACTGGGACCCTCCCGGCGTACCGCGGCAAGGGGCTCGCCAAGGTGGTCAAGGCCGCTGCCTTGCACCGCGCCCGCGAGGCCGGTTTCGTCGCGGCATACACCGGCAACGACGCGAACAACGAGCCCATGCTGGCGGTCAACCGCTGGCTCGGCTACCACCGCGCCTCTTCCAGCTGGACCGCCACCCGCGACCTCTAGGAAGCGACGCTCTGCTCGGTGATGGTGATGTAGTCGCTGAGGACCTCGCGGGTTCGGACCAGGTCGTCGATGTGCTGGTCCAGCCCGTTCAGCCGAGCCCGCAGGGTGTCCAGCAGCTCGGGGCACGGCTTGAGCTCGGGCAGCGTGCCGGTGGCGCAGGGCAGCAGGAAGCCGATCTCCTCGGTGGACAGTCCGGCACCGAGCAACTTCCTGATCTGGGCCACCGTGACGATGGCCTCCTCGGCGTAGTCGCGGTAGCCGTTGTGGCCGCGATCGGGCTCGAGCAGTCCCTGGGATTCGTAGTACCGCAGCTGATGCGTCTGCACGCCGGTCCGCCGGCTCAACTCCCCGATCAGCACGCTGACTCCCCTTGACCTTGATACCGGTATGAACGTTGACGATCGTGCCATGACGATCCAAAACACCCCCGTGACCATCATCGGACTGGGCCTGATGGGCCAGGCGCTGGCCGGCGCCTTCCTCCGCAACGGCTACCCGACCACCGTCTGGAACCGCACAGCGGCAAAGGGCGACCAACTCGTCGCCGAGGGCGCGCGGCTCGCCGGCTCTGCCCGCGAGGCGGTCCTGGCCAGTCCGCTGGTCGTCGTCTGCGTCACTGATTACGACGCCCTGCGGGGACTGCTCGACCCGGAGACCCTCGACGGCCGCGTTCTGATCAACCTGTCTTCGGGCACCTCCGCTCAGGCCCGCGAGACCGCGACCTGGGTGGGACAACACGGCGGCAGCTATCTCGATGGCGGGATCATGGCCGTACCGCAAGGCGTTGGCACCGACGAGGCGACGGTCGTCTACAGCGGGCCGCGCGAGGTCTTCGACCAGTACGAACCGGTCCTGCGCAGCCTCAGCGCCGACAACCGGCATCTCGGCGAGGACCACGGACTGTCATCGCTGTACGAGGTCGCCGTACTCGGCCTGATGTGGAGCATGCTGAACGGCTTCCTCCAGGGCGCCGCGTTGCTCGGAGCGGCCGGCGTGAGCGCCAGCGCGTTCACCCCCGTGGCCGCCTTGGGCATCAAGGCCACCACCGGCTGGCTGGCCGGATACGCCGAGCAGATCGACGACGGCGAGTACCCGGTGCTCGACGCCACCATCGACACCCATCTGGCCGCGATGGAACACGTCATCGACGAAAGCTCAGCGCTTGGCGTCAACGCGGAACTACCTCGTTCGCTCAAGGCCTTGGCTGATCGGGCCGCGGCCGCGGGGTACGGCCGCAGCGGCTACCCGGCGTTGATCGAACTGCTCCGCAAACCGGCCGATAGCTGACGGCGCGACAGGCAGAGGATTTGCCAATCGTCCGGAATTCGAAATAGCCCCGCTACGCTCCCGGTGTGAGCGGCAACGTTCCCGCCTCGACTCGCACGCTGCGGGTCCTGACCTTCCTGGCCACGCAGCCCGGACCGGTACCGATGGAGCGCATCGCCTCCGCGGTCGATCTGCCACGGTCATCGGCGTACCACTTGCTGAAGGCAATGATCGCCGAGGGGTACGTCGTGCACCTGCCGGAGGACAAGCGGTACGGCCTGGGCGTGGCCGCCTTCGAGATCGGCTCGGCCTACCTCCGGCATGACCCGCTCGAGCGGCTCGCCCGGCCCGTACTCACGCAACTCGTCGCCGAAGTCGGGCACACCGCGCACCTCGGCGTACTGCACGGCCGCGAACTCGTCTACCTCCTGAAGGAACAACCCCCGCGACCGGTCACGCTCGTCACCGATGTCGGCGTACGCCTGCCGGCCACGCTGACGGCGTCCGGCCGCGCCCTGCTGGCGGCATTACCTCCGGCGCAGGTGCGAGCGTTGTTCCCGGACCCGGAGAGCTTTGTCCGACGTACGGGCAAGGGGCCGCAGACGTTGACCCAGCTGCGGCGCGTCCTTGCCGACGAACGGCGGCAGGGTTTCGCCGACGAGGACTCCCAGATCACCGATGGCGTCGCGTCGGTCGCCGCCGCCGTACTCGACCATGCCGGCCACCCGGTCGCGTCGATCGGTGTCACCTTCCGCAGCGAGGCGGTCCCAGTCGCCTACCGCCCCGCCCTAGCCCGCCGCACCGCCGCCGCAGCCGAAACCCTAAGCCGCCGCCTCCGCCCCTGACCCCTCCAGCAGTGGCCCAACCCGCCTTGCGTTTATTTCGTTTAGTGCGGATACTTCGTTTAGGACTGCTGAAGAACGCCGGCCGTCCGACCAGGAGGAGCCCAATGACCAGCACAGCCAGAACCGACTTTGTGAGGCCGGACGAGGCAGCGATGCACACCGCCGATGTCGCGCTGGGTCGCATGACGAAGTACCTGCACAGTCACCACGGCAAGCGCAACATCCGCCTGGTCGTCGACGGCGACCCCAAGAACACACTCGAAGTGCCTCTGGCGGCAATCGAACTACTGGCCCGAGTGCTGGCCCACATGGCCGCCGGACAGGCGGTATCGGTCGTTCCCGCTCACGCGGAACTGACCACTCAACAGGCCGCCGACATGCTCAACGTGTCGCGGCCCTACCTGATCAAGCTGCTGGACGACGGGGTGATTCCGCACCGCAAGGTCGGCAAACACCGCCGGGTCCGCGCAGAAGACCTCCTCGGCTACAAGCGTCAAGGCGATCAGAAGCGGCGAGCAATCGCAGACGAGCTCGGCGAGCTCGACCGGGAGATGGGCCTGTACTGACGTGCCATTCATCGTTGTGCGGTGCGGGGTCGAGATCGGGCCGCCTCTCCTTGAGGTTGCGGAAGACCTCGTCCATGATCCGGTCGGTCCACTTCGCCTGCACGAGGTCGGCCTGCGCAACCCGTATCAACAAGAATCCACCGATGACGGTTCCAGAAGTGCTGCGATCGCTGGAGACTTCAAACGGACTACTGGCTACCGTCACAGCCCTCGAGGCAGATCAGAGCTGAGGCCTCATCCTCCATGGCGGACCAGGCAGTAGCAAGGCTGGCCTGGGGGGCTGGGATGCTGCGCGGGTGACTGAGTATGTCGTGTTGTTCGCGCCCGACGCCCTGGTCCGTCGCCGGATGCGCGCACGGGCGTCGTACTGGATATTGCTGGCAGGCGCCGGCCTGGCCGCGGTATCGCCGCTCGTGACGCTGGCATCGATCCCGCCGGCGCTGCTGCGACTGGAGCTCGCGTTCTTGCTCCTGCCGTTCGGCGTCTGCGTTTCGGTGGCCGTACTAGCCATCAAGGGACTGCTCCGGACCAATGTCTGGGGACGGCGGCCGCTTCCCGAGACCGCACTGCGGATGACGGCGGAGGGGGTCTGGGTCGGCACGCCAGAGTTGCCGCCCGCCGCGTTCTACCCCTGGTCGGCGGTCGCGGGCTTCGGGCTCTCGCGCGACCATCGCCGCTGGCCGCATCCGCCGAACGTGCTCGACATCGATCTGCCTCCAGACGTCCAGCCCGACCTGAGGTTCCGGATCGGCTTGTCGGAGGCCGATGAGTGGTTCCATCGGCGGCTGGGCAGGCAAGGCCCACGGCTGTTGCTCGATACGGTCGCCGCCCCGATGGACGAGATCACCGGGGCGGCACAACGGTTCTCGGCAAGCCTCGCCATACCCGAGATGCCGGCGTGGTCTACCAGGACGACTTTGTGATTCCCGGGAGTTCGCCGCGGTGGGCCATGCCGCGGAAGCGGACGCGGGAGAGGCCGGCCTTGCGGAGGTAACCGCGCGGCCGGCCGTCGACGACGTCGCGGTTGCGCACGCGGATTGGGCTCGCGTCGCGCGGCAGCTTCTGCAACTTCGCCCGCGCCACGTCCAGGTCCGAGGCCGCCGTGGACGGGTCGCGGATGATCCGCTTGAGCTCCGCCCGGCGCTCAGCGTACAGCGCGACAGTCCGCTTGCGCTGCTCGTTCTTCACGATCTTGCTGAGCTTGGCCATTACCGCTCCTCGCGGAAGTCGACGTGCTTGCGCGCGATCGGGTCGAACTTGCGCAGCACCAGCCGATCCGGGTTGTTGCGCCGGTTCTTCCGGGTCACATAGGTGTACGACGTCCCCGCCGTGCTCTTCAGCTTGATGACGGGCCGAATGTCGTTGCGCTTGGCCACTAAACCTTCTCCCCTCGAGCGCGGATGCGCGCCACGATCTTCTCGATGCCGTGCTGGTCGATCGTCTTGATTCCCTTGGCGCTCACGGTCAGCCGGACGAACCGGTTCTCACTCGGCAGCCAGAACCGGCGGCTCTGGATGTTCGGGTTGAAGCGGCGCTTGGTACGGCGATGGGAGTGGGACACGTTGTGGCCGAACATCGGCTTCACCCCGGTCACCTGGCAGTGCGCAGACATGGGACTCCGTTCACAGGGACAGGTCCCGAAGTGTATCTTGTACTGGTTATCGTTTTCAATAAGAGGGAGAACCATGCAGAGCCTGCTCCCGGTCACCCTGCTGGCCGGCCTCGCCGAGGACACCCGGGCCACGGTCGCGCACAACCTGCTCCGGGCCGCCCCGGCCGGCACCGTGCTGATCGAGTACGACGTGACCGGCATGTCCGACGGCACGGTGATCCGGATCGCCCGCACCTCGGCCGGGGTGATCGACCGCGAGCTGATCGAGATGGCCCATCCCTGTGTGTCCTGCGCGCTGCGGGCCTCCCTTCTGCCGGTGCTGACGAGCATCGCGTCCACCGAGAAGTACGTCGCAGCGCTGGTCTCCATTCCCGCGGCAGGTGATCCGCAGGCCCTCGCCGAGGAGATCGCCGCGGACGCCGAGGACGAACTGCGCGTGGATGCCGTCATCACCGTGCTCGACGGCGCCACCTTCGTCGAGGACATGTCCGGCGAGGATCTGCTGCTGGATCGGGACATCCCGACCGCGGCGGAGGACGGCCGGGCCGTGGCCGAGGTCCTCGCGCGCCACGTGGAGTACGCGAATGCGCTGATCGTTGACGGTCCGCAGGCCGCCGCGCTGGCCCGGGCGATCAACCCGCAAGCGCTGATCCATGGCACAAGGTCGGCGGCGGCTCTGCTCGGACAAAAGCTGCACGACCCGGACACGGCCGAGACCTGGGTCGAACCGGGTTCGATCTGCGCGCCGCTGAACGACGAGGGCGACGTACGGACGCTGGTCTGGCAGGCCGACCGGCCGTTCCACCCGCAGCGGCTGTTCGACGCGCTGGAGGAGATCGTGGCCGGATCGGCTCGCGGCAAGGGCACGATCTGGCTCGCCTCGCAGCCGTCGGCCCGGCTCGGGTGGGACAGCTTCGGCGCCAGCATCGCCATCGGCGTACTCGGGCCGTGGCTGGCCGATCTGCCGGCCGAGCGCTGGTCCGAGGTCGGGCAGGCGCATCAGGCCCGGTCGCTGTTCGAGTGGCATCCCGAACACGGCGACCGCGCGTCGTACCTGTCGATCACCGGCGCCGGTCTGGACACCGGGGAATTAAGGGAGCTGCTCGACGGTTGTCTCCTACGTCGGGACGAATGGATCAGCGATCTGGCCGACCCCTTCGCCCCTTATCTGGAAGGAAGTAGCGCAGCATGAAGAACGACATCCACCCGGACTACCGCCCGATCGTCTTCCGCGACAAGTCGGGTGACTTCAGCTTCCTCACCGGGTCGACCCGGGCCAGCGACGAGACCATCGTCTGGACCGACGGCAAGACGTACCCGGTCGTCGATGTTGAGATCTCCTCCGCCAGTCACCCCTTCTACACCGGCAACCAGCGCGTCATGGACACGCAGGGCCGCGTGGAGAAGTTCAAGAAGCGTTACGGCAGGTAAGCCGCATTAGAAGGCCCCGGCGAGTGCTCTCGCCGGGGCCTTTGCGCATACTGCGGCCATGGAGCCGATCGAGATCACCGGGCAGGGGTTGTCACCACTCACCGCGGTCGCGCTGGGCCAGCGCCGCACCCCGGTGACGATCGCGGAACCGGCCAGGCAACGAATGCTGGCGTCGGCCAAGGCCGTTGTCGAGATCGCGAAGGTCCGCGCGGTGTACGGCCGGACCACCGGCGTCGGCGCCAACCGGGACGTGCTCACCACCGATCCCGAGCATGGCGCGCGCCTGCTCGCGTCGCACTCGACCACCGGCACCACGCCGTACCCGAAGGACGTCGTCCGGCTCGGCCTGCTGATCCGGGTCAATCAGCTCGCCGCGGGCGGTTCCGGGCTCGCGCCGGACGTGGCCGAGGCGATCATCGGCCTGCTCAACGATGACAAGCTGCCCGATCTCCATCGCGGTGGCGCCATCGGTACGGGCGACCTCGGGCCGTTGGCCGAACTGGGGCTGGCCCTCGGTGACGTCATCGACGGCACCAGCGCCCTGCCGCTGCTCTCCAGCAACGCCATCACCTTGGCCGAGTGCTGCCTCGCCCACGTCGAAGCCGCCACCCTGATCAACGTCGTACCGCTGGTCGGCGCCCTCTCGCACGTCGCCATGCGCGGCAACAGCGAGGTGTACGACGCACGCGTGCACGACGCGCGGCCGCAACCCGGCCAGGTTCGCGTGGCGCGGCGGATGCGCGGACTGCTCGACGGCCTGCCGATCAAGCCCGCGCGAGTCCAGGATCCCTTTGGTCTAAGGGCTTTCGCTCAAGTGCTCGGACCGGCCGTGGACCACGTCGATGCCCTGGGCAACGCTTTGACGGTCGACATCAACGCGGCCGCGGAGAACCCGCTCGTCGCCCCGGATACCGTGTTGCACAACGGAAACTGGCACGCGATGCCGATCGCCCTCGCCCTCGACGCCCTCCGGCTCAGCCTGCACAGCGTCGCGACCCTCTCCACCTCACGCCTGGCGAACCTGGTCGATCCCGACTTCACCGGGTTGAGCCGATTCCTGGCCAGCGGCGCCGAGGCCAGCTCGGGCGTGATGATGATCGAGTACGTCGCGCACGACGCCCTCGCGTCGGCCCGTTCGTCGGCCCAGCCGGCCACTCTCGGCACGGCCACGCTGTCCCGGGGTGCCGAGCACCACGCGAGCTTCGCCCCGCAGGCGGCCGCCTTGACCGCGCAACTACTCGACGCCCTCCGCGACGTGCTGTCCTGCGAACTTGTCACCGCCGTACGGGCCATCCGCCTCGCCAACCTCACCCCGGAGGACCTCGCGCCTGCCGCGGTCGGTCCGTGGCTCGCCGACGCGCTGACCGCCCTCCCCGAAGACCTGACCGACCGGTCACTGCGAGATGATCTGGAGATCGCCCGCGGTCTCCTCACCCAATGGGGAGACCGGCAGATCGAGCACCCTGCGGAGACTGCTAGTTAGGAGAGCCTTGAGCTCTGAGCTCAGTACCTTGTTGCGGCGTTACCGGACGGCGGCCGGGCTGACCCAGGAAGGGCTGGCCGAGCGGGCCAACCTCAGCTACGAGGCGATCAGCGCGCTGGAACGCGGCAAGCGGCTGTACCCAAGACCACACACAATCGAGCAGCTCAGCGAGGCCCTTGGTCTTGCCCCGGCTCAGCGCGACACCCTGGCCGCAGCCGGCGGACGCCATCCCGAAGTAAGGACCCCGCCATCCCCGGTCAGCCGGCCTCGGCCAAGGCAGTTGCCGGCAGCCGTCGCCGACTTCACCGGCCGGTCGGACCAGCTAACCCGAGTCACCGGCGAGTTGCTCCGGCCGTCATCCGCCGGCGGCGGCCCGGTCGTGGTGGCCGTCACTGGCATGGGTGGAGTCGGCAAGACCTCACTGGCTCTTGAGGCGGCCCACGCGGTCACCGAGCACTACCCGGACGGCCAGCTCTACCTGAATCTGCAGGGCTTCGGGACGGGTGCACCCGTCTCTGCCCTGCAAGCGCTGCAGCACCTCATCACCTCGCTCGGTGGCGACAGCGACCGCGTCGGCACCGATATCACCGCAGCTGTCGGCCTCTACCGCTCCCTCATCGCAAACCGCCGAATCCTCGTAGTGATCGACAACGTGGCCGACAGCGACGTCATACGCCAACTGCTGCCGACGACTCCCGGTGCCGCCGTACTGATCACTAGTCGGCTAGTGCTGGTACTGCCCGGCGCAGTCCAGGTCGAGCTTGGCGAGCTGTCCACCGAGGACGCGGTCGGTCTACTCCGGGCAGTCGCTGGTGACCGGATCGACGCCGAGGCGGAGGAGTCGCGGACCCTCGCGACCCGGTGCGGGCATCTCCCACTGGCCCTCCGACTGGCCGCTGCCCGGCTACTCGCCAGACCGAACTGGCCAGTCGCCCATCTCGCCGAGCGCCTGACCAACGAGGAAAAGCTGCTGGACGAGTTGGAGGCCGGCCACCTCGGCGTACGGGCGACCCTTAAGTTCTCGATCGCCCAACTGGCAGAAGATGGCGGTGGCGAGGCGGTTCGGCTGTTCGCGTTGCTGGGTCTGCTCGACGGACCCGATATCGGTGTCGAGGTCGCCGCGCGATTGGCCGACCGGCCCGAGCCGCGGATCGACGCGTTGCTGGAGCACCTGGTCGACCTTCACCTGCTGAGTACGTCGTCACCCGGCCGCTACGAATTGCACGACCTGGTGCGGCTCTTCGCCCGAGAGCTCGCGGTGTCGGCCTTCTCCACCGATGAACGCGCGCAAGCGGTCGGCCGGGTGATCAACCTCTACCAATCGGCCGCCTGGCAAGGGCTACGGCTCTTCGATCCCGACTCGTCGCGGCTGCGCTGGCTGGACACCGAGCCGGTGAGGTTCACGATCGAGTTCGGCGATTCCAACCAGGCCTTCAGCTGGATCGAGACCGAACTACCGAACATCATCGCGCTGTACGACGGCCCGGCCCGCGCGCATTCGCCGGAAGCCCTGACCTCGCTGTGCCTCGGGATGTCCAACTTCTACCTGGCCCGCGGCCACTGGTCGGACGGCGTCCGGGTGGCCGAGATCGCCATCGGTTTCACCAGCTCGCCCTGGGTCCGAGCCTCCCTGCTGCACGACATCGGCCAGGGCAAGTGGCATAGCGGCCGGGACGGCGGTGGCTTGGCGGACCTGATCGAGGCGGTTGAGCAGTTCAAAGGCCTCGGCGATACCTGGGCCGAGGCCGTCGGCATCACCAACATCGCGGTCCGCCACAACCGGCGCGGCGAATATGCCCTCGCCCGGCCCTACGCGCTGCGGGTGGTCGAACTCGGCCGCCAGATGAACCACCCGGCCACCATCTCGCGCGGCCTGGACTCGGTCGGGATGGCCGAGTACTACCTCGATGCCAAGGACGAGGCCTACCGCTGTTTTGCCGAGGCCGTCCGGATCGCCGAAGAGTCCGGCAATATGCGCAGCGGCGCGAGCCCACTCAGCAACCTGGCCGCCATCCACGGCATGCGCGGCGAGCTGGACAAGGCCGTGCCCATGTTCCACCGGGTCATCGCCATCTACGAAGGTCTGGGTCATCTGTCCGGTGTCGCTCACGGCTGGCTCGATCTCGGGGAGGCGTACACCGAAAGCGGTGACCACCGGTCGGCGATCGACTGTTACCGGGAGGCCTTCGCGGTTGCCATGATCCGGGCGGACGCGGTCGCGGAAGCCCGGGTACGACGCCGCTTGGGCGAATCCCACCTGGCTCTTGGGGATTTCGAAGACGCCAAGCGGCACCTCGCCGCCGCCGAGGCGGTCTACCCCTACACCGACGACCAACTCAGCGGCGAAATCGCCCGCCTGCTGACCCTCGCGCGTGAGGGTCAGCAAGCGGGAGAGTCAGCGGGTTAACGCCTTGAGGTCGAAGGCGAGCGCCATCGCCTTGAAACCTTCCGCGTTCGGGTGGAGTTTGTCGCCGATGTCGTACGCCGGCCGGATCCGGGTCGGGTGCTCGGGATCACGCACAGCCTGGTCGAAATCGACCACCCCGTCGTACTCCCCAGAGGTCCGGATCCACTGGTTCAGCGCCTGCCGATCGGCCTCGCCCTCGGGGGTGTAGTACCCAGCCCCCTCGTACGGCGTGAGGGTGGCGCCGAAGACCCGCAGCCCGGCCTGACGCGCCCGCTGAATGAACTGGCGATGGACCGCGATCAGCTCCTCGGGCGTGGTCGCGCCGCGGCTGGTACCGATGTCGTTGATGCCCTCGAGCAGTACGACGGAGCGCACGCCGGTTTGCGCGACTACGTCCCGGTCGAACCTGGCCAGCGCCGAATCACCCGCGGCACCGGCGTTCGAGAGCAGCCGGTTGCCGCTGATCCCGGCGTTGAGCACCCCGTGGACGCGGGGTTTTGGCAAGTCCAGCAGGCGATCGGCCAGCTGGTCGGGATAGCGCAGGTTCTGGTCGACGGGCGAGACCACGCCATCGGTGATCGAGTCGCCGAACAGTACGACGGATCCCTTCGCGCGGGTCAGTACGTCGACGCCCTCGATGACGTAGCGCGATTGACCGACCGAGGTGTACGACGAGCCCGCGTCCGTGGTGCGTTCGCCTGCGGCCCGGAACGCCGTCGCGTAACCGGCCGGGTGCTGGGTCAACGGACCGGTCGGGCCCGGGAAGTACGTGCTGATGACCAGGTCGGTGTCCTCCGGCACGGTCAGCGTGATCGGGTCGGACACCCATTCGGTACCGACCGGGATGGTGGTGGACGCCTTGCCTCCGAACGTCACCGGCACGAGCTTGGCCGGGTCCACCGTCGGCGTACCGGCTTGATCGTCTGGTCGTGGTGTCACGGTGACCTTGCCGATGACGAGCGGTTTGGTGCCGTAGACGTTGGAGAGTCTGAGGCGCAGCGACGAACCGCCGACGGACAGGTGCGCGACTTGGCGGAGGGTCGTGTCGGTCACGCCGGTCGCGGAGAGGCCGGTCGCGCTCGGCGGGGTGACGGCGACTGCCCAGCTTCCGGTCCAAGCGGCGGGCTGCGGCAGTACGGGCGGCAGGTCGAGGTCGGGGGCGGCAATGGCGGTCGGGGCGGTCAAAGCGAGAGCGGCGACGGCGACCACGAGCTGCCGGCGCAGAGGACGAGATGTGGACATAGGCGGACCACCTCAGTAAGGACGGATACGCAGGGGCACCTCGATCCCACCCACCGTGACGACCCCCGGCAACCCTCCATCGTCCAACGGTCGAACCCCTGCGCCGACCGGTCCGCCTGGCCCCGGGCGCAGGTGATGATCGGGCTTATGGATCCCTTTGCCGATGTGCTCGACGAATCGCTGACGCGTCCCGACGGGAGAACCGTCGCCTGGACCCGGTCCGGCGAGATCGGCGGCCGGCCGCTACTCCGCCTACCCGGCACCCCGGGCTCGCGCTACTCCCTCCGCGCCGACCGAACCGTTTGGCACGAAAGGGGCCTCGAGGTCATCACCACCGAACGCCCGGGCTTCGGCCGCTCCACCCGGCTACCCGGCCGCGGCTTCACCGAACACTGCGACGACCTGGCCGCGATCCTCGACCACCTCGGCCACGACCGGGTCCACCTCTCCGGCAGTAGCGGCGGCGGCCCACACGTGCTCGCGTTCGCCGCGCGGCACCCGGACCGCGTCATCGCGGCCACGATCGTGGTGGGATCCCCGCAGCTGAACGATGACGAGTACGACGAGATGATCGAGCTCAACGCGTCGGCACTCCGCGCCGCTCGCGACGGCCGGGAGGACGACGTACGGGCCGTGCTCAAGCCGTCGTACGACGCGATCGCCGCGGGTCCGTTGGCCGGGATCGAGCAGGCCATGGCGACCGCGCCCGCGTCCGACCGCGAACTGCTGGCCGATCCGGTTTGGCGGCTGGGCTTCGCGCGCGGGATCGGGGAGGCGTTCGCGGCCGGGATGGACGGCTGGGTCGACGAGACGATGGCGACCGGCGGCGACTGGCGGGATATCGACCTGGCCGCGATCCGGACGAGCCTGACCTGGTGGCACGGCAGCGCCGATCGCAACTGCCCGATCGCCGCCGCGCGCCGCCTGGTCGACCGCCTCCCCACCGCCACCCTGATCGAGATGGGCGCGGTCGGCCACTTCGAGCCCTACCGCCGCGAACCGCAGATCCTCGACGAACTCCTCGCCCGCTAGTCAGGGCTCGAAGCGGTAGCCCATGCCGGGTTCGGTGAGGAGGTGTTCGGGGCGGGCCGGTTCGGGCTCGAGTTTGCGGCGGAGTTGGCCCATGTAGAAGCGGAGATTGCCGTGCGCCGTCTCGTATCCCGGGCCCCAGACCTCGGTGAGCAACTGGCGCTGGGAGATCAGCTTGCCGGGATGCCGGACGAGGACCTCGAGTAGGTGCCACTCGGTCGGAGTGAGCCGGATGTCGTTGCCATCAAGGGAAACGCGTTTGGCCGCGAGGTCGACCACCGCGGCACCGACCTGGACGATGGGTTCTTCCGCGGTCTGGTTGCTCCGGCGCAGCAAGGCCCGCATCCGTGCGAGCAGCTCGTCGATGCCGAAGGGCTTGGTCACGTAATCGTCGGCGCCCGCATCGAGAGCCTCGACCTTGTCGGTGCTGTCGACCCGTCCGGACAGCACGAGGATCGGCGCCTCGGTCCAGCCACGGAGACCACGGATCACCTCAACCCCGTCCAGATCGGGCAGGCCGAGGTCGAGGATGACCAGGTCGGGCGGATGTTGCGCCGCCACCTTGAGCGCCGCCGTACCCGTGCCGGCCACGTGCACCTCGTAGCGCCGCGCCTTCAGGTTGATGCTCAGGGCGCGGACGATCTGGGGTTCGTCGTCCACCACCAGGACCCGGGTCACCGCTGTACCTCCGGCTCGTCTCGTTCACGACTGCCCGGGACCGGCTCCGGCTCTGTCTCAGCGGAAGTTGTTGCTATGGGCATCGATATCACCATAGTCACGCCACCACCGGGAGTGTCCTCGGGATGCAGGCTGCCGCCCATCGCCTCCGCCAATCCGCGCGCGAGGGCGAGACCCAGTCCGACGCCAGTCGTGTTGTCGGTATCCCCCAGCCGCTGGAACGGCGCGAACACCTTGTCCCGATCGGCCTGCGGAATTCCCTTGCCCCGATCAACGATCCGGACCTCCACCACGTCGCCGAGCGCACTGCCCGCCACCAGCGGCGGCTTTTTCGCCGGCGAATGACGGACGGCGTTGCTCACCAGGTTCGCGATGACGCGTTCGAGCAGCGCCGGATCGGCCTGCACAAGCGGGAGGTCGTGCGGTACGTCGATGAGCACGTCCGCGCCGACGTCCACGAGCGCTCCGGGCAAGACCTCGTCCACGGCCATCGGACGGCTGAAGACGGGCAGTACGCCGGCTTGCAGGCGGCTCATGTCGAGCAAGTTCTCCACCAACCGCGTCAGGCGATCGAGCGATTCGTCGGCCGTTGCCAACAGCTCGTCGCGTTCGTCCGGCGACCACTCGACGTCCGACGTACGCAGGCTCGTCACGGATGCCTTCGCCGAGGCCAGCGGCGACCTGAGGTCATGCCCGACGGCCCGCAGCAACGCCGTACGGAGCCTGTCCGCCTCGGCCAGGGGTTTGGCTTCCGCAGCGGCCTCGGACAAACGCGCGCGATCGATCAACGCGGCCGCGTGGGCGGCGAACGCACCGACCATCCGACGCTCGTCCGCCGCGAGTGAACGCCCTTGCAGGACCAGGACGAGGTCCTCCCGCGCGGGGATCTCGGCGTCGCCTTCCTCCGGACGCCGGCAGGTCGTCGTACCGGCGGAGGCGATCGGCACCCAGGTCTCGGTGAGCTCGTCCCGGACGCGTTCCATCAACACCGCGCATGTCATGCCGAAGGCCTCGCGGACTCGTTCGAGCAGCGCGGGCAGGGCCGTTTCGCCGCGGAGGACGTTGCCCGCCAGGGTCGCGAGCGTCTCGGATTCCGCAGCGGATCGGGCCGCCTCCCGGGTACGACGCGCGGCTCGGTCGACCACTGAGCTCACCAAGGCCGCGACGAGTACGAAGATGCCGAGGGCCAAAGCGTTGTTCGGCTCGGCGATCGAGAACGTCTTCGTCGGCGGTGTGAAGGAGTAGTTGAGGACGAAGGTCCCACCGAGTGCCGTCACTAGAGCGGGCCAGAGGCCTCCGACGAGTGCGACGACTACTACGCCCAGCAGGAACGTCAGGACGTTGCTGGTCAGGTTCAACGTGTCGCCGCCTACACCCAGCGCAATCGCCAGAAGCGGCGGTAGAGCTACTGCCAGGACGAAGCCCTGGATCCGCCGACGACGCGTCAGACTGCCCCCGAGATGCGGCATCCGCCCACGGCCCATCTCGGCATGCGTGACGATGTGTACGTCGATGTCGCCCGAGTCGCGGATAGTGCCCGCACCGATACCTGGTCCGGTCAGTAGCGCCGCCAGCCGGGAACGCCTGCTACCGCCGAGCACTAGCTGGGTCGCGTTCTCTGCCCGGGCAAACGCGAGCAGTGAAGCTGGTACGTCGTCACCGACTACCTGGTGATACGTACCGCCCAGGCTTTCCACTAGCCGCCGCTGGTTCGCTAGCGCGGTCGGGTTGGCTCCAGTCAGACCATCCGACCTGGTGACGTGCACCGCCAGTAGGTCGCCACCGGACGATCTGGCGGCAATACGCGCTGCACGACGGATCAGGGTCTCCCCCTCGGGACCGCCCGTCACGGCGACTACTACCCGCTCCCGCGCCTCCCAGGTCGAGTCGATGTCGTGCTGGGCCCGGTACTGCTGCAGGCCCGCATCGACCCGATCCGCCAGCCAGAGCAGCGCCAGCTCGCGGAGAGCCGACAGGTTGCCGACGCGGAAGTAGTTGCTCAGAGCCGCGTCGATCTTGTCCGCCGCGTACACGTTGCCGTGAGCCATCCGGCGACGTAGAGCCTCTGGCGTCATGTCGACCAACTCGATCTGATCAGCAGCCCGTACAACCACGTCCGGCACGGTCTCCCGTTGTGGCACGCCGGTGATCTTCTCGACCACGTCGTTGATCGATTCCAGGTGCTGGATGTTCACCGTCGAGATGACGTCGATGCCCGCGGCAAGTAGTTCGTCGATGTCCTGCCAGCGCTTGGCGTTCCTACTGCCCGGAACGTTGGTATGCGCCAACTCGTCCACCAGAGCCACTTCAGGGCGTCTGGCCAGTACGGCGTCCAGGTCCATCTCGGTGAAGCTCGCGCCGCGGTGATCCACGATCCGGCGCGGCAGCACCTCGAGGCCGTCCAGCAGGGTCTCGGTGTGCTCCCGCCCGTGCGTCTCCACGAAACCGACCACTACGTCGGTCCCGCGATCCAGGCGCCGCTTGCCTTCGCCGAGCATCTTGTACGTCTTACCGACGCCGGGCGCGGCCCCGAGGTAGATCCGCAAGTACCCGCGGCCACTGCTCATACGTCCATCGTCTCAGCTCAGTACTGCCAGATCGCGGTTCAACGTCACCACGTTCACCCGTGGTTCGCCGAGGAACCCGAGCGTCTCGCACCCCTCTCACACTCCCACCGCCTTCTCTCACACCCCCTCACGCCCACCCGCCCTTTGCATTCATTCGTCGGAATCCGCCCTCGAGGTCAGCGGACCTTGCAGAAGGCATGCGGCGGCTGAGGGCGGATTCCGACGAATGAATGCAAAGTCCAGACGCCCGCCACCCCCGCGATTTCTGCTCATCGGGCCCTCGTGACGCGGCGTGTCGGGGTTGATCGGGCTCTTGTGACCACGCCAAGGCCTGACGTCCGCCGCCCAAATTCCGGCGTACCTCGTCCGGGGCTGTTCCGCGCGTCTGGCCAGTACGGACCGACGAGCGCCGACACGCCGCGTCACAACGCCCGATGAACGGGGTTGGCGAGGCGTGGGAGCGGGTGGGGTGGTCGGTATGTGGGCGGGGGGAGGGGGTGGCTGGGAATGTTGGTGGGGGGTGCGCATACTTACGGCTGGCATCGGTCGATTGAGAGCTGGGAAGAGATATGAGCGAGCAGGATCACGAGCAGACCATCGAGCAGTTCTCGGATGACACCCGTAAGGCCCTGGCCGAGGCGGCGCAGTTGCTGACCGAGCGGTTGCAGGCGCATACGGCGGCTTTGCTCGCGTTGAACGCCGAGTCCGACTTCGAGGCGCTGTTCGAGCAGAACGCCGAGCTCGAGGAGCTGGTGGAGAGCTGGAACGACGCGGTGCTGGATCACACCGGCACGATTCCGCTGGCGCTGGTGGACACCGAGGACCTCGAGGAGGAAGAGGAGGAGGTCCAGGCCGAGCAGGTGATCAGCGTGGTATCGCGCTTCGACCTGCGGGTGGTCGACGCCGACGCGCTGCTGGCCGAGGGCCGGGCGGCGCAGGAGCGGGTGCTGGCCGAGGACCAGGAGTCCGACCTGCGCGACCCGGTCGAGACCACTGAGCAGGCGATCTACGCGATCAGCCGGGAGGTCGGCGAGGCGTGGTTCGCGCTGCCCGGTATCGAGTTGATCGCCGGCGCCCGGGCGTACGTCGTACCGGAGCAGCCGTTCGAGCCGCTCGAGCCGGAGGCGGAGGACATCGTCACCGAGCTCACCACGCCGAACGGCTCGGTCACCTATGCGGAGTCCTGGGCCTAACGAGGTTCGGGCCTAGTAGACGGGCTCACTGTGGAGCGTGCCGTCGAGCATCGTGACGGCACGCCCCGACAGCTTGACCCGATCACCATCCGGTACGGCGTGCACGAGGCCGCCGCGGGCCGACGCCTGCCAGCCGCGCAGGTCCGTACGGCCCAGGCGGTCGGCCCAGAACGGCGCCAGCGCGGTGTGCGCGCTACCCGTCACCGGGTCCTCGGGAATACCGTCGTTCGGCGAGAAGAACCGCGACACGAAGTCATACTCGTCGCCTGAAGCCAAAGCGGTGACGACCACACCCCGGATATCGTCGCGATGCGCGATCGCCGCGATCTGACCAAGATCCGGTACGACGCCACGCACCACGTCTTCGTCCGCGACCTCGATCAGCACATCCCGCAATTCGCCCGTGCCGTAGGCGCCGAAGACCTCAACGCCAAGGGCCTTGGCCAGCCCCACGGGTACGTCGATCGCCGACACGACCGCCTTCGGGAAGTCGAGCGTGATCGAGCCGTCGTCGTTCACGGTTGCGGTGAGGATCCCGCTCCGGGTGGAGAACCGTACGGACGACCCGATCGCGCCGTCGTCGTACAACGCGTGAGTGGTCGCGAGCGTCGCATGCCCGCAGAGGTTCTCCTCAACGGCCGGCGTGAACCAGCGCAACCCCCACACCCCGTCGTCGCCGGGCTTCGCGAAGGCCGTCTCCGCGTGAGCCATCTCGCGCGCGACCGAGTGCATCCACGCGATGTCAGGCCAATCGCCCGCGTCGAGCAGGCAGACTCCGGCCGGGTTACCGCTGAACGGCGTACTGGTGAAGGCGTCTACGACCCTGATCCGCATATCCCGAACCTAGGTCAACGCCTTCACCCACGCGATAGCCAGTTCGCGACGACTGGCCTGCACCAGACTCAGTCGATCGGCCGGAGCTCGTCGGCGTACGACACGGAGACTCGGCGGAGCACGCCGTCCTTCACCGAGTACTGGCCCATGCGCCACAGGGGCGGGCTGTACGCGTGCACGGTGACGCTGCCCTTGTCGAGACCGGTCAGCCGGTGGATGTGGTCCGGGCCGAACCCGTACACGTCGCCGGCGGTCACCTCGGTCTCGATCGACTCGGTGCCGATCGCCAGGTTGTGCTCGACAAGCTTGCCGCGGGCAACGGCCACGGCGCCGGACGAGACGTCGTGGTCGTGCCAGCCCGTGTCGTTCACCGGGGTCCAGCAGATCAGCCAGACGTCGACGTTCGCATCGCGGTGCACCGAGGCGAACACGCGCTCCTCATCGCTGAAGGCGACGTGCTCCTCCCACAGCTGCGGCTGGGCGGCGATCGACGCGGCCAGCTCGGCCAACTCGGCCGGGTCCAGATCACGGCCCGGCAGGTCGTCCAGCGAAAGACAGTCGTTGAGCTCCACGAGCCGGCTGGCCTGGCGCGCGGGAACGACGATGTCGTCGGTAACGGGTTGAGCAGTCACTGAACTCCCCTCTCGGGTCGTGCGCCGGTGCCGAACAGCAGCCGGTGCGGGTTGTCGTAGCGGATCACCGCGGTCGCGGCTTCGCCTTGTCGCAGCTCGGTGATGTCCGCGTACGGCCGGTCGGTGCCATGCACCACCTGGTCGATGCCGAGGACCCGAGCCACTGCGTCGATCGCCTGCGGGCCATAGCCCGACGTGTCGACGAAGAGGTTGTGGTCGATCTTGCCGAACCGCCCACCGCGGGCGGTGAGCCGTTCGTGGTGCACGGGCGCGAGGCCCGCCGCGGCGACGAAGCAGATCCGCACCTTCGGGAACTGCGTCCGCCCCTGAAACGCATGCCAGGCCCACCAAGCGGCCTGAAGTTGTGCCGTGTAGTCGACGACCGGCGCCCACCATCCCGGCACCTCGCCGTCCGCCTTGGGGGCGGCGCCGGGATGAACCAGGATCGGCCGGTCGAGCCGCTCGGCCAGCGCGAGCAACTCGCCCTGCGCCGCCCAGGCGGCAGGCGTGAGCACGGCATCGGTCGGCAACTGGATGCCGAGAAAGCCGCGGCCGATCAAGCCCGCCAGCCCGTCGAGATCCGGCTCGCGCAGGTCGACCGCCGCCCAGGCCCGGAACGGCTCGGGCAACTCGGCCGCACCTTCATGCCAGGCGTCGAGCAACTCGGTATCACCCAGCCGCTCGATGCCGAGTGGACTGGACAGCGATAGGCCGACCAGCCGGGTGCCGTCGTCGAGCTCCCGCGCGAGCCGCTTGTCCACGGCATGCGCGGCGGGATCCACGTCGTACGGTGGCTCGCCCTCGGTGTGCAGCGTCCAGCCCCGCAGGTACGGCACCTCGGTACGGGCCCGCAACCGGTCGATGAACGCGCCCGGCCAGAGGTGCTGATGGACGTCGATCAAGCCGGTCATGGATTGGCCCTCTCTGACGTCTCGATTCCCTTGCCCTGAAGGTTTTGAAGCGCTTCAATCGTGGTGCTATTGAAGCGCTTCAATCCAGCCCTTGTCAACTCACCTTCCAGAAACTGTCGGAGCGGCCGCGTAGGGTGCCAACCATGTCCGGATCGGCTCGTCGGCCAACCCTCAAGGACATCGCCACCGAGACCGGCCTCTCGATGACGGCGGTGTCCTACGCACTCCGGGGCCTGCATGGCACCGCGGAGACGCAGCAGCGCGTGCTGGAGGCGGCGGATCGGCTCGGCTACTCGGCCGATCCCATCGCCCGCGCCCTCGCATCGGGCCGCAGCGGCTCGGTCGGCGTGCTCTGCGCCTCCCTCGAAGACCTCTGGCAGCAGCGCCTGGCCGCGGCCCTGGGGCGGGAGTTGCTCGCGCCCGATCGCAACGCCTGGATCATTGACTCCGCGGGTGATGCCGAGCGCCAGCTCGAGCTCGCCCAGCACCTGGTCGACCACCGGGCCGACGCGGTCGTGGTGATCCCGATCGATCCGGCCGCCAAGGGCTGGGCCAAGATCACCCGCGAGGTGCCGGTGATCGCGATCGGCGACGCCCTGCCCGCCGCCAAGGCGAAATCCGAGGTCCTGTTCGACAACGAGAGCGGCATCAGTACGGCGCTGCGCACACTGGCCGACGCCGGGCACAAATCCGTCGCCGTGCTCAGCCCGAGCCGCCGGGTCGAGGTCGACCGGCCCGCCGAGGAGATCGCCCATCGGATCGCAGCCGACCTCAAGCTGAGCCTCCAGGTCGTGCCGTGCCCGCACGATCTGGCCGGCGCCACCGAGGTCGCCCGCGCCTTGCTGACCTCGGGCAAGCGGCCGACCGGCATTCTTGCGCTGGCCGATTCGATGGCCTTCGGCGTCTACGCGGCGTGCAAGGAGCTCGGCATCGCCATCCCGAGCGACCTCTCCCTCTTGGGCTATGACGATCAGCCGATGTCCCAGCTGCTCGAGCCGCCGCTGTCGACGTTCCACTGGCCGCTCGACGATCTGGTCGCCGACGTGGTCGAGCGCGTCACGTCCGCGATCGACACCAACCGCCGCGTCCGGCGTACGACGGTGGAGCCCACCCTCGTGCAGCGCGCGTCCGTCGCGGCGCCTCCGGGCCGGTGATGCCTTGGTCATACGATTCAAACTAGACTGACTTTGTAGACTTAAATTTCCGAGTCCAGCATCCGGTCATCCCCGCCATCCACTGTCCTGAGTCCCTGACTCAGGACAGTTAGAGTGTGCGCATGGCGGATGAGGAGTACCGGGTAGAGGTCGAGCTCAACACCGAGGAGCACGGGCTGTCGTTCTGGGAGCGGCTGCGGGCCCTCGATCTCGACGACGACGCGCGAAAGCGACTCGGTAACAGCGTCACCGTGACTCGCGATGGCTCGCGCATGCTGATGTATGCGACCACCGAGGCGGATGCCCGCGAGGCCGAGCGGACCGCGCGCGAGCTCGTCACCGCCGACGAGCTGACCGCGGACTTCACCCTGACCCGGTGGAGCGCCGCCGCGCAGGAGTGGCTCGACCCGGCCGATACCTCGCACGCGCCGGCGCCGGCCGATTCGGACGAGGGCGTCGAGGTGCCGGATCCGCGGTACATCGCGATCCAGGCCTACAAGCCCGAGTTCCTCCGCGACCTCGGCCTCTAGGCTTCTACTCTTCGGACAACCTGAGACGACGTACGACGGCAGTGGGTCGTCGCGGGTCGTCCAGTGGCAGCGCCGCCTCGAGCCGTTCGTAGACCTCCAGGTCATCGGCACCGGTCGACGTCTGCGCGAACTGCCAGAGCTGATCGGTGTCCGCTGATTCCAGCACGGCGGCTCGCAGCGTGGCGTCGAGCTCATCCCGCTCGGCGCGGAGTGCGGGCGCTTCCGAACGGCTGAGCAAGGGCCCGCTGTAGTACTGCAACGCGGTCCCGAGATCCCGTTGGGCAAGGGCTTTGCGGACCAGATCGACGTCGCCGGTCACATCGGCGATGATCCGGTACGGCTTGGTGTCGAGTACGCCCGACCCGAGCAGATTCCGCAGCCGGTGCATCTCGCCGCGGACCGTCGTCGGATTGCCCTCATCGCCGTACAGCTGCAACATCAACTGCTCCGCGGTCAGCCCGGCCGGGTGCAGCATCAAGAGCGCGAGCACCTCGGCCCGGCGCAACGTCAACGCGATCGGCCGGCCATTGACGGTGGCGATCGGCTGACTGCCACCGAGCAGCTTCAGATCCAGCGACGTACGGCGTCTCGAGGTGCCGGGGATGCGGAGCAGGTAGCCCTCGTCCAACGGTTCGACCACGGCCTCGCGTCCGTCGCCGAGCTCGATCCGGTCTGCCCCATCGGGCACGATCAGCCGATCCGGCAACCACCCGAGCGGCTGCACGGCGAGCACCCGGCCGGTCGGCGTAAGCAGGGCACCGGACTGCTCGCCAAGAGCCATCAGGTGCCGCATATTCCGCGCACGGAGTTGCTCGTCGGCGGCGGCCATCAACACCTGCAACTGCCCTTCGGCAAGCCGTGCGGCGGCCGTGACCAGCGCCATCATCGCGGGATGGACCGTGCGAAGTGGGCCGCTGATATCGACCGCGCCGATGAGTTTGCCGGTGTCCGGGTCATGCACCGGAGCCGCCGCACAGGTCCAAGGGTGGATGCGCCGGACCAGGTGCTCGGCCGAATGGATCTGCACGGGCTGCCCGGTCGCCAGCGCCGTCCCCATCCCGTTCGTACCGATCGCGTCCTCGGACCAGATCGCCCCTTCGGACAAGGCGACCCGATCGGCCTGGCGGCGAACGTCCGCTGCACCCTCGCGCCAGAGGATCAGGCCGTGCGCGTCGGTGATGACCATGATGTGCGAGGCCTCGTCGGCGATACTCGTCAAGGTCTGCCGGAGCACGGGCAGCACGGCGTTGAGCGGATGCGACTCGCGAACCTCCGCCAGCCGGTCGGCGCCGTACACCACCGGCGGCGCGTCCAGCTCGGGATCCACCTGGGCCGCGAGCGACCGCTGCCAGGACTCGGCGACGACGGGGCGCGGTTCGGCCGATGCCCGGCCACCACCGAGCACCTCGTCGTACAGCGCGTTGAGTCGCCGCGCCTCCTCCGCGTCCACGCCCAACCCTCCCCCGGAATCGCGCCTTGGTTCAAGGCCGCAGCTTGCAACGTTGCTGCAACGTGGTCGGACCTAGCGTCTGGACTATCGCCAGTGCTGATCCCGGGAGGATCCGATGACCATTTACGCAGCCCCAGGGCAGTCCGGCAGTCCGGCCGAATACAAGTCCCGATACGACCATTTCATCGGTGGCGAATATGTGCCGCCGGCCAAGGGTGGTTACTTCGAGAACCCGACGCCGGTGACCGGTCAGGTCTTCACGGAGATCGCCCGCGGTACGGCCGACGACGTGGAGCTCGCGCTCGACGCCGCCCATGGTGCCGCCACGGCCTGGGGTCGTACGTCGACCACCGAGCGCGCGAACATCCTGAACAAGATCGCCGACCGGATGGAGGCCAACCTCGAGCAGCTGGCCATCGCCGAGAGCTGGGACAACGGCAAGGCCGTCCGGGAGACGCTGGCCGCCGACCTGCCGCTGGCGATCGACCACTTCCGCTACTTCGCGGGCGCGCTGCGGGCGCAGGAGGGCACGATCTCGCAGATCGACGAGGACACCGTGGCGTACCACTTCCACGAGCCGCTCGGCGTCGTCGCGCAGATCATCCCGTGGAACTTCCCGATCCTGATGGCGGTCTGGAAGCTGGCACCCGCTCTCGCCGCGGGCAACGCCGTCGTACTGAAGCCGGCCGAGCAGACGCCGGCCTCGATCCACCTGCTGGTCCAGCTGATCGCGGACCTGCTGCCGCCGGGCGTGCTGAACGTCGTCAACGGATTCGGCGTCGAGGCCGGCAAACCGCTTGCCTCCAGCAACAGAGTCGCCAAGGTGGCCTTCACTGGTGAGACGACCACGGGGCGTCTGATCATGCAGTACGCCTCGGAGAACATCATCCCGGTCACGCTGGAACTCGGCGGCAAGAGCCCGAACATCTTCTTTGCCGACGTCGCCAGCAGCCGCGACGACTTCTACGACAAGGCGCTGGAGGGCTTCACGCTGTTCGCGCTGAACCAGGGCGAGGTCTGCACCTGCCCGTCGCGCGCGCTGATCCAGTCGTCGATCTACCGCGAGTTCATCACCGACGCGACGGCACGGACCCAGGCGATCAAGCAGGGCAACCCGCTCGACACCGAGACGATGATGGGCGCGCAGGCCAGCAACGACCAGTACGAGAAGATCCTGTCGTACATCGACATCGGCCGGGCCGAGGGCGCGAAGGTGCTCACCGGTGGCGGCAAGGCCGAGCTCGACGGTGACCTGGCCGGCGGGTACTACATCCAGCCGACCATCTTCGAGGGCGACAACAAGATGCGGATCTTCCAGGAGGAGATCTTCGGCCCGGTGGTCGCGGTGACGAAGTTCGACGACTACTCCGACGCGATCAAGATCGCCAACGACACCCTGTACGGCCTCGGCGCGGGCGTCTGGTCGCGGGACATCAACACCGCCTACCGCGCGGGCCGCGAGATCCAGGCCGGCCGGGTCTGGACCAACTGCTACCACGCTTACCCGGCCCACGCCGCGTTCGGCGGTTACAAGAACTCGGGTATCGGCCGCGAGAACCACAAGATGATGCTCGACCACTACCAGCAGACCAAGAACCTCCTGGTCAGCTACTCCCCGAACAAACTCGGCTTCTTCTGAGTCTCGATGTCAGTTGAGCGAGTTGCGTGCACCGGTGAGGCGGCGAACCTCATGCGTCGCCTCACCGAGCTGCACGGTCCGTTGATGTTCCACCAGTCCGGCGGCTGCTGCGACGGCAGTTCCCCGATGTGCTTCCCGGCCGGCGAGTTCAAAGTGGGCGCCGCCGACGTACACCTCGGCGACCTCACCATCGACGGCGTGGCTGACCCCATCGCCGTCTGGATGTCCGCCGCCCAGTTCGACTACTGGAAGCACACCCACCTCACCATCGACGTAGTCCCCGGCCGAGGCGCCGGCTTCTCCCTAGAAGCCCCCGAAGGCCTCCGCTTCCTAACCCGCTCCCGCCTCTTCACCCCCACCGAATCCCAAACCCTCGGCCTCACCTAACCCGCGCCCCGGGTGGCGGCAGTCGTCGACTATGCGACGAGTGGACGCGTTGTGCACCCGAACGCTCGCCGCGTAATCCCGGACGCAGGGACACCACTCGGCTCTGGAACGGGTGCACAACGCGTCCACTCGTCGCATAGTCGGAACCGGCGCGTTCGTCGCGGAAGTCGGCTGCCAGTAGGCCCGGTCGTTCCGCGAGGCGCGCGAGTCCGGCGAGGACGTCGGCCGCCGTGGCCGATGGCGCATCGAACATGACGTCTAGGTCGCGGTAGACCATCAGGCCGGAGAGGGCGCTGCCGATGAGCACGGGTGGGCCGAAGGAGGGGTAGGCGGCTGGCAGGTTGAGGTGGGCGAGGACGTCGTACGCCTCGACCTGGAGGGCCTTCGCGCGTGCGAAGAGGTCGCTCATCACACGACGGTACGACGTACCGAGCCGATCCCGGAAACCCTTTGAAACAAAGGACCCTTAGGGGTGGGTCAGGGTAGGGAAAGGTCTACCGAGGTAGGGATTCTGGCACTCCTGTCCGCGCGGCCGGGAAAGCCGAGCATCGATGCATGGTCACCACATCGTCGCCGCCCATGGTGCGGCCCGCCCGTTTGCATCGTCCGCTGCTCGTCATCACGGCCGTCATGGGATTACTGGTCTTCGTCGGGATCGGCGGCGCGATCTTCGACGATCGGGAACTGCTCGGCCATCCGATCTGGATGAAGCCGCTGAAGTTCATGATCTCGTTCGCGATCTACACCGGCACACTCGCGTGGATGCTGTCGCTGCAGACGAAGGCGAAGCGGCTCGGCTGGTGGCTGGGCACGATCGTCGCGGTCGGGATGGCGGTGGAGACCGCGATCATCATCGGCCAGGTCGTGGTCCGAGGGCGGCTGCTGCATTTCAACATGTCGACGCCGACGGACCAGCTCGTGCACAACATCCTGGCCACGACGATCTACTTGATCTGGGCCGCGGTGCTGGTGATGGCGATCGTGCTGCTGTTCGACAAGCCCGGCGATCGGGCGCTGCGCTGGAGCATCCGGCTGGCGCTGCTCACCACGCTTGGCGGCATGCTGCTCGGCAACCTGATGTTCAACCCGACGGCGAGCCAGCTGCGTACCGAAGCCGAGACCGGAGAGCGGCCGCATATGGGCGCGCATACAGTCGGCGGCGACGACGGCGGTGGCGGCCTGCCGATCATGGGCTGGAACACCGACTCCGGCGACCTGCGCATCGGTCACTTCCTCGGCATCCACTCCCTGCAGGCCATCCCGCTGATCGCGCTCGCGCTGGTCGTACTGGCCAACCGTTTCCCCCGACTGCGTTCGGAGGGTCGTCGTACAGCCCTGGTCTTCATCGGCGCGGCCGCCTGGCTCGGCCTGATCTGGCTCACCACCTGGCAGGCGCTGCATGGCGAGGCGCTGATCCATCCGACGGCTCCGACCTTGCTCGCCGCCGGGGCCTTAGCGGCCGGCACCACGCTCGCCACGACCGCCGTACTGGTGACAAAGAGAAGGCAATCCCTCGACTGAGCATCATTACGCGCAGATCCCTTCCGTGTACGGTCCGTCCGGGCCTAAGGTCAGGCCCGGACGGGTCGTGGAGGGCGATCCGCGGAAAACTTCATGGAGCGAATGCTGTGACAAACGCACGCAGAGGGCGGGGGCTCCTGGCAGTCTCAGCCGTGTCTGCCACCACAGTGCTGGCCATGACGGTCAGCACCGGTGCGCTGGCGGCCAAGCCGACTGCCTCGCCAGACCCGGCGGCACCCGTTCAGTCCGAAACCGCCGCGAAGGAGCGTAAGGGCAACTACGACGCCCGTACGCCGAACCTCCGCTCGACCTATGCCCGTGCCGCGAAGGTGCTCGCGAAGGAGACCGCCGGCAGCGAGAAGTTCCGCGACTCGCTCGGCTCGCAGGGCGTCGTCTCGGTCGACCCGAACACCGGCACCCCGGAGCAGGTCTCGAAGCTGAACGGCTTCCTGACCGCGGCCAGCACCAAGAAGCCGGCCGACGTGGTGCTCGACTACGTCAAGAGCCACCCGGACATCTTCAAGCTGTCCGCGTCCGACCTCGGCACGCTGAAACTGCGCAAGTCGTACGTCGACAACCTCGGCACCACCCACCTGTCCTGGCTCCAGGTCGTGGACGGGATCGAGGTCTTCGGCAACGGTCTGCAGGCCCACGTCACCAAGAAGGGCCAGATCATCTCGATCCAGGGCTCGCCGGTGGCAGGCGTCGTCGGTCAGGCCCAGGGTGCGGCGAAGCGCGCGGTCACGCTGACCGCCTCCGAGGCCCGGGTCACCGCCGCCAAGGACCTCGGCACGATGCCGAAGTCGGCGGAGGTCAGCAAGTCCGGCGCCGTCACCAAGTGGCGCAACGGCGACTTCGCGAAGCAGGTCTGGTTCGTCACCGGGAACGGCCTGCGCAAGGGCTGGTCGACGTACGTCAACGCGGGTGGCGATCTGCTCTACACCCACGTTGTGGACGCCGAGACCGGCTCGACGCTGTACCGCCGGGACCTGGTCTCGCACGCGAACGGCGACGGCCTCGTGCAGGACAACTACCCGGGCGCCGCCAAGGGCGGAACCCAGGTCGTGAAGAACTTCTACAACCTCGGCTTCCTGCCGAAGGGCGCGCAGACGCTGGACAAGGGCTACTGGGTCCAGGCCTACGCCGATATCAACGATGACAACAAGGCGAACCCGGGCGAGACCGTCAAGGCGCCCGGCACTGCGACCGGCGCGGAGTACAAGCTCACCCCGTTCGCGGGCACGACCTGTACGGCGGCGTTCGTCTGCACCTGGGACCCGGCCAAGGCCGACTCGTGGCGGACCAACCTGAACCAGGACGTCACCAACGGCTTCTACCTGGCCAGCAACTTCCACAACTACCTGCGCAAGCCGCCGATCTCCTTCACCGCGGCCGCCGGTAACTTCGAGCGCAACGGTGGCGACCCGGTCGTCCTGAACGCCCTCGACGGTGCGAATACGGCTAACGGACTGCCAGACGTCAACCACCTGAACAACGCGAACATGGGTACGCCGCCCGATGGCAACTCGCCGTTGATGCAGATGTACCTGTTCGGTGGCGACGGCATCGTGTCGAGCAGCTCGTCGAACGACGCGGCCATCCTCTACCACGAGTACACGCACGGTCTGTCGAACCGGCTCGTGGTCGACGCCAGCGGCAACTCGACACTGAACAGCATCCAGGCCGGCGCGATGGGCGAGGCGTGGAGCGACTACTACGCGCTCGACTACCTGGTTTCGCAGGGCTTCGAGACCGACACCACGGCGGCCGGCGAGGTGCTCGAAGGCAAGTACGTCCTCGGCGGCGACACGATTCGCACCCAGGCGATCGACTGCCGCGTGCGCGCGGTCGCCAAGAAGTGCGTCGCCCTCGACGGTTCGCAGGGCGGTTACACGTACGGCGACTTCCCGACCGTCGGCGGTGCGCCGCAGGTTCACGCCTCCGGTGAGATCTGGGCCCAGACGATGTGGGACATTCGCGAGCGCCTCGGCCGGACCAAGGCCAACCTGCTGATCACCCGGGCGATGGAGCTGTCCGCCAACGACCCGACCATGCTGGACATGCGCAACGCGGTCATCCAGGCCGACTGGGTAGCGCACAACGGCGCCAACAACAAGGTCCTCTGGCAGGTCTTCGCCAACCGTGGCATGGGCTGGTTCGCCGGTGCGATCGACGGTGGCGACGCCTTCCCCGCCGAGGACTTCCACCTGCCGCCGAGCGCGCCGGGTGCGACCGTCAGCGGCACCGTGACCGACAAGGTCACCGGTCAGCCGGTGCAGGGCGCGCTGGTCTTCATCGGTGGGCACGACTCGGGTTACACCGGTGACTACTCCGACGTGACCGGCGCCGACGGCAAGTACTCCTTCGACAACGTCCTCCCGGGTACGTACCCGAAGGTCGTCGTCGCGGGTGGCGGTTACGAGTTCCTCACCCAGCCCGTCACGGTCAAGGCCGGCGGCACCACGGCGAACTTCTCGCCGCGGCGCAACTGGGCCTCGGCCAGCGGTGGCGGCAAGCTCGCCTCCTTCACCGGCCCGGACTACTCGCAGTTCGGCTGCGGCCCGGCCGGCGCGATCGACGGCGCCCAGGGCACCGGTTGGGGCAGCACCACGGGTGATGACGCCGGTACGCCGACCAATACCCCGATCCCGAAGAACGTCGTCATCGACCTGCCCGAGGCCGTGACGATCAACACCTTCTCGATCGACCCGTCGCCGCAGTGTGGTGACCCGGGTAGCGCGTCGACCGGCGGCTACAAGGTGGAGACCTCCGCCGACGGTACGACGTGGGCGACCGCCGCCGAGGGCACCTTCACGGCGGCCAACCGCGGCAAGTACAACGAGGTCCCGGCCACGGCCAACAACACGGGCGTAAAGCACGTCCGCTTCTGGATCCTCAGCCCGCAGGTCCCGGACATCGCCACGAACTGCCCGGACGGCGGCTTCGCCGGCTGCTCGTTCATGGACATGGCAGAAATCCAGGTCTTCGGCACCAAGTAACACCAGCTGGAACAGGGCCGGCCGTCCTCTTAAAGGGGGCGGCCGGCTTTCCTCTGTCAGTCGGTGATGGTGTAGCCGAATTGTTCTAGGGTCCCCATGGTGATGGGGCCGGGGTCGCCGTCTTGGCGGAGTTTGAAGTGGGCTTGGACGCGTTTGACGGCGAAGACGAAGAAGCGGGCTTCGCGGGTCTTTCGCCAGGCCATGAACGTCGTCACGGGGATCACTTCGATGCCCTTGAAGGCGAACGCCATGAACTGCTCGGCGTCCTTCGCGCGGGTGTGGCTGATCGGTTCGCCCGCGGCCGCCATCCGGACCGACGTGATCGAGATGGTCACGTCCTGCACGGGGAAGGCGGTCGGCATCCCGTGTACGGCGCGCGCCTCGTCGCGGATCTCCTGGTACTTCTCCCACGTCATCGCCCGGAATCCCGGCGGGCCGTCGTCCTTGCCGCCGCTGGCAAGCCCGTTCAGGCCGTTCTTGTAGCGCTTGACCTGCCGCGCGGCTCCGGGCGACAACTCCGTGTCGCCGATCGCGACGGCGTGGATGTGCGGGTCGAAGCCCTGCGTGCGCGTTCGCAACCAGGCGGCCCACCCGACCCGGCGGAGTTCCACCAGCACCCGGTGGACCTGTGCGTCGTTCAGGGTCCTCGAGCGGATGTCCGCCGCGCCGCCGCCATCGTGGACGTCAGCGGACGCCTCGACCGCGCCGCCGTTGAACGAGCCCTGCACGATTTTGAGCTTGAAACCGAGAAGGCGCTCGGCCTCTTCCAGCATGTCGATCGAGCGCTGGTTCATCTCGACGCCACGAAAGGCCAAGGCGGGCATGATCAGCTCCCCCCGTCGTACCGCTGCAGCTCGTCATCGTCGTCGAAACCGCCCGGGTCATCCAGCGGCTCATCCTCGTCGAACGCCGGCAGGTCGTAACCGTCGTCGTCATCGTCATCCGGAGCAACGAATTGCTCGATGATCTCCTCTTCCAGATCAGGCATCACGAAATCCCCTCGAAGCGGGCGCCGTACCCCCCAATGGCCGGCTCACCCGATTCCATCGTGCGCCGCCTGACGGCGTCCGTCCACCTCGTAATGCCCTTTCGGGCAAGGTTCTCAGGTACGGCGCAACCAGCCACCGAGGTTCTCGTCGTCGGTGCCCAGCAGCATCGAGCCACAGGACGGGGTGAGGCAGGTCAGCGCCTCGATCTTGCGGCCGTCATACCGAGCGATCCTGCGCGCCTCCGTACGGAGCTTCAGCTTCGGCCCCGCGGAGACCCGGCCGATGACGTGAACGGCCGAGGCGAAGGGCCCGTCGTCGCCCGGGTCGGCCGGTGCCGGCGTCGGCTCCCGGGCCACCACGGCCAACTGCACTACAGCGAGTAGTCCGATCAGTACTTTACGCATGAACTGGAACCTAAGTTCATCCGCTCAAGACAAACAGGAAGAATTTCAAACCGCCGGTCGCCGTGGTTAGGCAGACCTTCGTGATAGGGGCCATACCGAACTGAGCCGTGACACAGGTGACACCACCATGACTCACCGGTAACCAGCCAATACGATCACTGGTATGCAGATCTTCGCCATCGTCGTCTCGCTCACCGTGGCGCTCATCGGAGTCGCGCTGTTCGCGAAGACGATCGGGCACATGGTGTCGGTGATCCGGCTCGGGCAGCCGGTCAAGCGGGCCGACGAGCCGGTCCAGCGCAGCGTCACCCTCGCCAAGGAGACGTTGCTGCACACCCGGATGTTGCAGTGGAGCCACATCGGCGTACTGCACTGGTTCGTCGCGTTCGGGTTCATCGGGCTGTTCCTCAGCCTGGTGACCGCGTTCGGCCAGCTCTTCGACGCGCACTGGGTGCTGCCGATCATCGGCCACTGGTTCGTTTTCGAGTGGGTCAGCGAGTTCCTCACCTGGACCGGCCTGATCGCGATCGTGGCCCTGATGATCATCCGGCTGCGGCACCTGCCGAGCGGATCCGAAGGCCGGTACAGCCGCTTCTTCGGGTCTCGCGCCTGGCAGGCGTACTACGTCGAGTACACGATCGCCGGCGTCCTGGTCTGCATCCTCGCGCTGCGCGGCCTGGAGTACGCGCTGGCCGGCGACGAGGCCTCGGTCTTCCACTTCCCGATGACGTTCTTCCTCGGCGAAGCGCTCAGCGGTACGTCGCAGCACGCGCTGGAGAACGCGATCTACCTGGTCGCGATGGTGAAGATCCTGATCTCGTTCGCGTGGATGATCACGATCTCGCTGAACGCCACCATGGGTGTGGCCTGGCACCGCTTCACCGCCTGGCCGAACATCTGGTTCAAGCGCGAGGCCGACGGCGGTACGGCGCTGGGCGCGCTGCAGCCGATCATGGTCAAGGGCGAGCCGATCGACTTCGAGAACATCGAGGAGCTCGACGAGGACGCCGCTCTCGGGGTCGGCAAGGTCGAGGACTTCACCTGGAAGGGCCTGCTCGACTTCACCACCTGCACGGAGTGCGGCCGGTGCCAGTCGCAGTGCCCGGCCTGGAACACCGAGAAGCCGCTGTCGCCGAAGCTCGTGGTGATGAACCTGCGCGAGCACGCGTACGCCAAAGCGCCGTACCTGCTGGCCGCTTCCGACGAGGAGCGCAACTCGCTGTCCGACCTGGTCAAGGCCGAGATGGAGAAGCCGCTGGTCGGTCCGGCCGACGTGGCGGTCATCGACGAGGAGGCGCTCTGGGCCTGTACGTCGTGTGGCGCGTGCGTGCAGCAGTGCCCGGTCGACATCGAGCACGTCGACGCGATCATGGACATGCGGCGCTACCAGGTGCTGATCGAGTCGTCCTTCCCCTCCGAGCTGAACGGCCTGTTCAAGGGCCTGGAGAACAAGGGCAACCCGTGGAACATGAGCCCGTCCGGCCGGATGGACTGGGCCAAGGATCTGCCGTTCGAGGTCAAGCAGGTCGGGACGGACGTCGAAACGCTCGCCGAGGTGGAGTACCTGTTCTGGGTCGGTTGTGCCGGCGCCTACGAGGACCGGGCCAAGAAGACCACGCAGGCCGTCGCCGAACTCCTCAACATCGCAGGCGTTTCCTTCGCCGTACTGGGCGATGGTGAGACCTGTACGGGCGACCCGGCCCGGCGTGCGGGTAACGAGTTCGTGTTCCAGCAGCTGGCCATGCAGAACGCGGAGGTCTTCAAGGAGACCGGCGCGAAGAAGGTCGTCTCGACCTGCGCGCACTGCTTCAACACCTTGAAGAACGAGTACTCCCAGCTGGGCGTCGAGCTCGACGTCATCCACCACACGCAGCTGCTGAACCGGCTCGTCCGGGAGAAGAAGCTCACCCCGGTGGCACCGGCCGACAGCACGCTCAACGGCCAGAAGATCACCTACCACGACCCCTGCTACCTCGGCCGCCACAACCAGGTGTACGACGCCCCGCGCGAGCTGCTCGAGATCATCCCGGGCGCCGAGTTCGCGGAGATGCCGCGCAACCAGACGAAGTCGTTCTGCTGCGGTGCGGGTGGTGCCCGGATGTGGATGGAAGAGAACACCGGCAGCCGGATCAACGTCAACCGCACCACCGAAGCGGTGGAGACCGGCGCGGACAAGATCGCGACGGGCTGCCCGTTCTGCCGGGTGATGCTGTCGGACGGTCTGACCGCGAAGCAGGCCGACGGCTCGGCCCGCGAATCCGTCGAGGTCGCCGACGTCGCCCAGCTCCTGCTCGCCTCGGTCAAGCGCGCCCCCTAGCCCCTCCTTCGCCTTCGTCCGCGAGTGGTCGGGTATGATCCGACCACTCACGGGAGGTTCAGATGTGACCACTCGTGGGAGAGACGGAAGGGTGGACCGGAGGGACCGGGGCGGCCGGTTAGTGCAGGTACGAGGCGCCGTTGAAGTCGAGGACGGCGCCGCTGGACCAGACGGCATCGGGTGAGGCCAGCCAGAGCACGGCCTTTGCGACCTCCTCGGCCGTCGCCACCCGGCCGAACGGGCTCTGCGTCCGGACGGCCTCGGTGATCATGCCCTCGGTCAAGTCCGTCGCGATGAACCCGGGCGCGATTGACGTCACCGTGATGTCAAATGGTGCCAGCGATGCCGCCAGGGACTGCCCGAGCGCGTGCAAACCGGCCTTACTCGCGCCGTACGCCGGCACATCGGGCTCGCCGCGGAACGCCCCACGCGACCCGACGTTCACCACGGCACCACGTCGTACGCCGCCAGCGGGCTCGACGTCGATCATCTGCCGGGCCACGCACCAGGTGAGATGGGCCGGGCCTTCCAGGTTGACCGCGAGCGTACGACGCCACGCCGTCACCCACTCGTCGTACGGCGTCTCCGCGAGCGGATGACCGAGCCGCCGGGACCCCGCGACGGGTTGGTCGACGTACATCGCGGCGTTGTTCACGAGCACGTCGATGCGACCGAGCACGCGGGCCGATTCTTCAGCAATAGCAGGGATTGCGGCCGGATCGCCAAGGTCGCCGACCACCACGGCATGACCCTCGCCGGGCAGCGACGCGCGGACCGCCTCGGCCCGGTCGGCGGAGCCGCGGCAGTGCAGCACCACCCGGTCCCCACCGGCCGCGAAGGCCCTCGCCACCTCGGCACCGACACCACGGGATGCACCTGTCACCAATACGCCTCGACTCATGCGGCTCATTCTGCCTGGTGACATCACCGAGCGGCCGGGTGACATCAGAGAGGGTTGACAATGACGTCACGGTGACGTCATGATTGCGTCATGGAACTTGACCATTACCTCGAGTCGGTCCGCCGTAGCGTGGAGAACGCCACCGCGTTGGCCGACGACCAAACTCGCTCCGTGGCTCAGCGCCTCGGAGCCACGCTGGATGACGCCGGCCGCCTGGCCCTCATCTCAGCCCTGTCCGACGCCGCCGGTGAGATCAGCCGCGAGCTGTCCCCCGGTTCGGTGGAGCTCCGGATGGCCGGGGGCCGCCCCGAGTTCGTGGTGACGCCGGCGCCCAGCCAGCTCACCGGCCCGGACGACGACGACTCCGACAACGATGACACCGCCGAGGACACGTCCGCCGACCAGATCTTCGAGCTGGACGCCGACGAGCCGACCGCGCGGATCACGCTGCGGCTGCCGATGTCGGTGAAGACCAAGGTCGACGAGGCCGCCAATGCCGAGGGCATCTCGGCGAACGCCTGGCTGATGCGCACGGTGATGACCGGCCTGACCGGTGACCGTGACCGCGGCCGGCGTGGCCCACGGCCGCCCCGGCCCCCGCGCCCGCCGCGTGGTTTCGACGGCGTCTTCGGTCCGGACGGGCCGCTGGGTCCCGATGGCCCGTTCGGTAAGGACGGCGCGTTCGGCCCGAACGGTCCGTTCGGTCCCGAGGGTGTCTTCGGTGAGCGTGGTGGCCGGCGCGGTGAGCGCGGTGAGCGCGGTGAGCACGGTCACGGCCGCGGCGGTCGTCGCGGCGGCCAGGGCGGCCCGGGTCAGCGCATGCAGGGGTGGGCACAGTGAGCGACTACGCCGACGAACTGCGGGATGCCTCCATCGACCGGGTCCGGATCGAGATCGGCGCCGGCGTGGTGGAGATTGCGCCCGTCGACGGCGACGAGACGCACGCGTTCCTCGAGGTGCTGCACGGCTCCGGCGAAGGCTGGGTCGAGGACATCACCTTCCGGGTCGTCGGTGGCGAGCTCGTGGTCGATACGCCGAAGCAGTCGCTGCGGCGATCCCAGGAGGTCCGCGTCCGGGTCGAGACCCCGGGGCCGATCGGCGCCCGGATCAAGACCGGCTCCGGCGATGTCGTCGCGACCGTGCCGTTGACCGAGCCCCGGCTCTCCACCGGCTCGGGTGACATCCGACTGGACCGCGCGGACGGTACGACGACCGTCGGCACCGGCTCCGGCGACATCCGGATCGCCCACACCACCGGTCCGGCCCGGCTGAACACGGGGTCCGGTGAGATCGAGGTCTCGCGCACCGATGCGCTCGTGGCCGCGTCCACCGGATCCGGCGATGTCCGGATCGGCGACGCGGCCGGCCCGGTCACCATCAAGGTCGGCTCGGGCGATATCTCGATCGAGCGCGTGCTCGGCCATTCGGTCGCGACCTCCGGCTCGGGCGATGTCCGGGTCGACCGCGCCGAAGGCCCGAGTGTGCGGGCCGAGACCGCGCGTGGCGACGTCCAGGTCGGCGTACCGGAAGGCCTCCCGACGTACCTCGATCTCAAGACGGTGACCGGGACCATCCGTTGCGACCTGGAACCAGGCGAACAGCCGGCCGAGGGCGATCCGTCCCTGCTGCTGCGCGCCCGCACCGTCTCCGGCGACATCACCGTCGTCCGGGTCTGACCATCTGCTCGCACGGGGATTCCGGAAGGAGCCGCACCATGATCAGCGAGAACGAAGAGATCGCCCGACTGCGGATCGAGGAACGCATCCAGCAGGCCCAGGCCCATGCGCTGGCCGATCCGGCGCCGAGCCCGAGGCACCAGGCCGCGTGGCTACTGCGCCGCTGGGCCGACTTGCTCGAACCCCACCCGCCGACGCGACGCCCGGTCCTCAGCCGATGAACAGGCACCCGCCTTCGCGGTCAATCAATCGCTGGATTGGCCGCGCAGGGTGTCGGTGCGATGGAAGTTCTTGAAGGAGCGGGACGGCGTGGGGCCGCGCTGGCCCTGATAGCGGGAGCCGTACTTCGCGGAGCCGTAGGGATGCTGGGCCGGGGACGAAAGACCGAAGAAGCAGAGCTGGCCGATCTTCATCCCGGGCCAGAGTTTGATCGGCAGGGTCGCGACGTTCGACAGCTCGAGCGTGACGTGACCGGAGAAGCCGGGGTCGATGAACCCCGCGGTGGAGTGAGTCAGCAGGCCGAGCCGGCCGAGGGAGGACTTCCCCTCCAGGCGCGCGGCGACGTCATCGGGCAGCGAGACCAGCTCGTACGTCGACCCCAGCACGAACTCACCCGGGTGCAGGATGAACGGCTCGTCGCCCTCGGGCTCGACCGTGCGGGTCAGATCGGGCTGTTCCTCGGCCGGATCGATATGCGGATACCGGTGGTTCTCGAACACCCGGAAGTACCGGTCGAGGCGCACGTCAACGCTCGACGGCTGAACCATGTCAGCATCGAACGGCTCCAGCTGGACCCGCTTCTCGTCGATCTGGGCCAGGATGTCGCGGTCGGAGAGCAGCACGAGCGAAACTTACCGCACTGCCGCTCACCGCTCGTCGAGATCGCCCGGCCAGTCACATCCCCAGCTCGTGACCGAGCGAGAAGGCCGAACTAGTTGAAGACCTTGTTGAACTTCGAAACCTGCGTGGCGAACGACTTCACCTGGGCCGGAGACCAGTCCTTCAGTAGATCCTCAACCACCTTGCTGCGCTTCTTCTTCGCGGCGGCGAGCTTGCGCTTGCCGGTCGCCGTCAAGGTCAACAGCGTGGCCCGTGCGTCCGACTTGTCCGCCGCGCGCTTCAGCAGGCCCTGCTCCTCGAGACGTGCACAAGCTCGGCTGACGGGCCCCTTGTCCACCTCGAGTGCTGCGACCAGATCGGCCATCCGGACCGGCGCCAATTCCTCGACATGATTGAGCAGCGCATACTGCGCGGGCTCCAGGTCGGGATGGGCCTCCTCCGAGAGCGTGCGCTGCAATCCACGCAGGCGACGTGCCAGCGTGACGAGCTCATGCTCCAGGTTTTCGAGTGCCGCGTTCGGATCAGTTGCCACCTCTTCACCCCTTCGAATCGTGTTGCCCCGCAACCTTCTTGTCCGGTCCAGTGCAGACCGCGTCCTCACGTTGCGACAAATGTTGCCCCCGGCAACGCGTTCTAATCTGCCAGAAGATCGCGCGTCTGCCCAGTCCAAGGCGTGTTGAACCCCTACCCCGGGTGCGCAGCTGCCCCGGGACCGGGTATGATTCTGCGCATTGCCGAACCCTCGCGGACGGCGATGCGGGTGTAGTTCAATGGCAGAACATCAGCTTCCCAAGCTGACAGTGCGAGTTCGATTCTCGTCACCCGCTCTTCTCCATACTTCCCTGTTTAGGCAGGCAAAAAGAGGGCACCACCTCCACTCGGAGGCGGTGCCCTTTCTGCACTCAAAACCCTGTTCGTGCAACATCTGTGCAACTAGGACCCGTGATCAGCCCGCCTGCGACGCCTCCCCACCCTCGTCGCCGTGCGCCCTCCTGTACTCCTCGATAGCGTCGTTCATCGCCGCCGCGATGGCTCCGTCTGCCTGCCGGGTGGCGTGCTGGTAGATGATCGCGGCGTTCATGCTGTCCTGCCCCATCCGGGCCATCAGGTCCTTCGTACTCGCGCCGGACTGGGCCGCGAAGGTGTTGCCGGTGTGCCTGAGGTCGTGGAAGTGCAGGCCCTTGGCCCCGACCGCTTCGGCTGCTTTGCTCCAGCCCAGCTTGTTGAAGTTGCTACGACGCAACACCGCTCCCCTCTCTCCGAGGAACACGAACGCGTCGCGGCCGGGAGCGACGAACTCGTCTAGGTGTTCCTGCACGAGTGGGACCAGCAGCTCCGGTATCGAGACAGTCCGCACACCGGCACCTGACTTCGGCGGGTGAAGCTCCATCCCCGATCCAACGACCTCGATCCACTGCTGGCGGATTCTGATCGTGCGCTTTGTCAGGTCAATATCCTTCCGCTGAATCGCGGTCACCTCACCCCAGCGCAGACTCGCAAAGGTGGCGATAAGCACGAACACCCGCAGGTGACGCGGCATTTGCTCGGCAAGCTTGAACACCTGCGCGATGTTGAGGATGGGCCGTTCCCTCGGACGCTCAGTGCCCGCCCCGACAATCCGGCAGGGATTGCGCTTGATCAACTCGTCATCAGTCGCGGTCATCAGGATTGCCCGCAGCAGCCTGTAGGCCTTGGCCGCCATCGTGGCGGACACGCCCTTATGCGCTTTGTCGGCACATTTGGCCTTGCAGCTACTTAGGTGCTTGTCGGCCATAAGGTCAGCGCGCCACGACCGGACCATCGGGGGTGTGATGTCGACCAGATCGACCTTCGCGAACTCGGGCTGCAAGTACCGCTTGTTAAGCCAGAGGTACAGAGCCTTCGTCCGGACTCGCAGATTCGGCCGCTCATCAATCCACTTGTCGGCGTACGGCCCGAATGGCTCTCGCCCAATGTCCGGGTCGACCCATCGCCCGCGAATCATGTCGGCCTCGGCGCCAATCAGCCAATCATTGGCCTGCGTCTCAGTTTCGAAGGTGTACGGCGCAGGCCTCCGCGCGGCGGTGACGGGGTCGATGTAGGTCGCCTGCCACCTACCGGAACCAAGCTTCCGGACTCCGCCGAACTTCCGCCTTCTCTGCTTCGCCATCAGGCAGCCTTCCTCGTGTTGCGTCGGGTAACGGGCTGGACTGTCTGGGCTTCGATGTACTCGATCAGCGCGGATTCCGGAATGCGCACCAGGCGGCCGACCCGGACGAACCGGATGCGGCGCTCAGCGATCAGGCGACGCGGGAATCGTTCACCGCTGGTGTCCCACGTGCCCAGAAGCCGGGCGGCGTCGGCGACCGTCAACAAGCTTTCAAGCATTCGCGTCGTCACGCGTGACTCTCCTCGGGTGGGTTGCGGATTGGGAAGGTGGCGCGGATGTCGTACGGGGCGCGTCATGCGGCACCCGAGGCGCCATCGGCAATGGGCCTGACAGCCCTCGGCCCCCAAGGCGTACCAGCCGTACCAGCCTCGTTTTCGCAGGTCAGGTCCGGTACGGCTTGGGTGGTTGGTACGGCTTGAGCCGTACCAGTGAGCGAAGCCGTACCGGACCTGACCTGCGGTGTTACGGCTGGTACGGCTGGTACGCCTTCCCCGGCGGCCGGTTTCGGCTCGGGACAGTAGCGGTTCCACGCGTCGGTGAAATCGCTGCGCACGTAGCCCTTGGCCTGCCCGGTGGTGAAGCGGATGGTGCCGCTGCGGATCTCGAACTCACGCAGCAGATTGCCCATCTTCATCGCCGTGAGCCCGTTGGCGCCGAGCGTTGCCCACGGTCCCTCGGGATCGCTGCGCAGTCGGTCCAGCAGGACGGCTGTGGGTAGTGCGTCGGCGTCTTGGAACGCGGTGCGGCAGTCCGACAGCAGCCGAGTCGGTGTTGATCCCTCGTCGCCTGCGTCGCGGTCGCTGGTGAGGGCTACAGCGGCCTTCCTGGCTGCTCGGGGCCACTGGCGGCCTGCGAGGTCGGCTATCGCGATCAGGGGCTCCCAGGTGTCGGCGGCACGGTCTTCCAGCGGCATGTCTGGCGCGGCGGCGGTGAGTACGTCCAGATGGGCGGTGATCCACTGGTTGAGTCGCTGCCGCAGGTCGTCCAGCTCCGGCCCGTCGCGCCGGACCCGGTACGGCTGGACCTCTTCGCCGGGGGCGCGGCGACGCATACGGATCACGGCGGCGCGGTCTTCGATCGTGTCCGGCATCGCCCCGATCCCTGCCAGGGCAGCCATCGCGAATGTCTGGATCTTCTCCACGGCGCGCGATCCCGCGTCATAGCGCAGTGCCGGGCGGCCGCGCTGATGCCCGGCGTTGAGCAGACCGCGAAGGTCCTCGTTGTCACCCGCCTTGGGACCAAAGATCGTGTCGGCCTCATCAATCAGCAGCGTCGGCGGATCGCTCGGCGCCATCCCGATCGACCGGTAAACCGCTGACGGACTGGCGTTCACGGTCATCAACGGTCGATGGCTCATCCCTTCCACCATGTCCAGCAGCCGCGACTTCCCGCACCGCCGCTCAGGTGCCCGAATGACAAGCCGCGGGGCACAGTTCCACGCCGGTACGGCGTGGGTCGCGGCGATCCACAACGTCACCGCGACCGATGCGGACGCGCTGGGCAGGATGACGTAGCGGGCAACAGCGGCGCTGACTTCGTCCAGCACGTCTGCACCGTCAATCGGCTCGTGAGCCTCGTTGTGATCGGTAGTTGTGGCACTCATGCGGCTTCTCCGCTCTGCGAGGTGGTCAGGCTGGCGTGGATCGGTTCGCGCGGCCTGTCGCCCGGGCGGGCCCGGCGGGCTTCTGCGACACGTTCGGCCTCGTTCATCGACAGGCGTCGGCCCAGCTCGACCATCGACGGGTTGAGCAGGCTGTGAACCACCCGTTTGTTCGCTTCGGTGATCGCGGGCCGATTCGCCGCGCGCCATTCGTCCCACTCGGCTTGGGCTGTCTCCCGGCTGGCTTCCAGCTCGGCCCGGAGCCGTTGCGATAGCTCGTCGCGGTCGGTGGCCCAGCACTCGGCTGCCACGACCACGGCGGCGATCTTGCGGCGATCGTCATCGGGCAGCGCGGCCCACTCGCTCGACCCGTAGATCGGCCGGTCTGCCACGTCTGCGAAGTACGGCGTTGCCCACGCGCGGCGTGCTTCCTGGTCGTAGGTGATGGGGTCGGAGAGCTTCATATGCGTGTTCCTTCCTCGAGGAGCTGGCCGGAGATCTTCCGCGCCGGCCAGGGCTGGTTTTGGAGGGGTTGAGGGGGTCTGGGCAGGACGATTTGCGGTCAGAGGATGTGGGTGTCGGCCAGGTGCATGCAGCGCTGGGCAGCTCGCAGGGCAATCGCGGCGGCCGCAACGTGGGTGGTGGCGTCTTCGCCCGCGTGGGTGCCGGTGTAGTCCTGGTCATCCAGTTCGGTCAGCTCGAACAGGGCACGGCTCGCAATGGCGACTGATGCCAGTGCGGCGTTCAAGGCATGATCGAGCGCGGTGCGTTCGACCGCGACGGCGGCGGCGTAGTCGGTTTCGGGGCTGTCGGCAACGATGTGCGTGGTCACGGGTGCTCTCCTGTCGCCTTGGTGGTCGATCGGTGCGCCGGTCATTTGGTGCCTGCCCGGCGGATATCGCGGACGCGGTTGATGACGTGGCGCCCGAGCCGGATCCGCAGGCCGGATCCCTGGCAGCACCCGCAGTGGCGATAGGCGTTGCCGAACGGGGACTTGAACTTGCCGACGCCTTCGCACTTGCGGCACTTGCCGAACGGCCACACCGCGCAGGTGAGCAGGTAGAAGACGGCGACAGCGGTCACGATGAGTACGACCGTGGCGACCTTGGAGGCGGTCGTCATGGCCTGCGTGAGGTCGCTACCTTGGGTAGCGGCGGTGTGGATAGCGGTAGCGGCGGTGGTGAGCACGGTTGGCCTCCGTTGGGCTGTTTTTGGGCGTGAGGAGCCACGGCCGCGACCCGCTACCTGCGGATATACGGCCTGGTCAGGTGGGTATTGCGGGGTAGCGGGACGGGTAGCGGTGGCGCTACCAGTAGCGGCAGGGCCGCTACCTACCTCGTCCCGCCACCCCTGGCGGGTTGGTTACGCTCCGTTGACACTGCGGCGGGTGATGGCGTCGCGGATGTCGTCGGCCTTGACGCCCTTGCGGACCGCGCCGTCGCGCTTGACGTTGATGCTCGGCACGTTCAACGCGCGGGCCTGGGCAGAGATCGCGTCCAGCGTGGTGCCCTCGTATTGCTCGGGCATCTGGGTGGCGAGCCGTCCGGCGATGGTGTCCCAGTGCGCGGCGCTGTCGCCGTTCATGACGGCCAGCACGTCGGCGAGGACGTCGCGGGTGGCGCGCTCGATCTCTTCCCCGGCCGCCGTGCCGGTCAGCGTGCCGAGCCGCTGGCGGTGCGTGCGTGCGGCGGTGAGGATCTTTTCCGCGTCGGTGTGGTCGGCAAGGAACGTCCGCACGGTGGGGGTCGCGTCGGCCGCGCCGTACAGGTAGCCAACACCTCGGTACTCGTCGCCGACCGGCAGGCCGGACGCGTCGAACCCTTCCGCATACGCGTCACCGCCCAACACAGCCTCGGAGACGATGCGGTTGCCGCACTTGAGCGCGAACCGTACGGCGTGGTTGTCGCGGTACCGGTTGAACAACCGGCCCACGTCACCAGCACCCACACCAGAAGGCTTCTGCGAGCTGGACAAGATCACGACACCAGTGGACGGGCCGACCGCCTGAATGCGGGACAGCTTGGCCGCGATCTCCTTGTTGACCGCCTGATCCTCGGTCTCGAAGTACACCTGAAACTCTTCCATCACCATCACCAGGACGCGCAGGTCCGGGTAGCGGGCATCCCTGGCGAGTTCCTCGGTCAGCTTGCCTTCCGGGCACACCGACACCGGCAGGCTCGCGAGCTGGGTGTTGACCTTCTCGATGTGGTCGAGGACCTCGTCCAGGATGGCGATCAGGTGGCCGATCGGGTCGGCGTCGTTCGGGCTCGGGTGGGTGCCGAACACTGTCCGATGCGCGACCAGCTTGAACTTCAGCCAGTCGGTGGAGTTCTTGCCGTCGACAACGATCAACTTCACGTATGGGTCCAGCGCAGCGTGCAGAGCGACCAGGCGGGCAGCGAACGTCTTGCCCTTACGCGGCTGCGCACCGACCAGCAGCGAGATCCACATCAGGAACAGCGAGACCGGCGCGTCGCGCTCGTCCTTGCCGAACTTCACCGGCCGCCAGATCGAGCGCGGCTTGCAGTCCAGCATGTCTGTGCGGCCCACCGGCACCGCGAGGGGATCGCGGTCGGCCACGAACAGCATGTGGCGACGGCTGGAGGTCTTGTCCGGGGTCAGGAACACCTGATTCACGTGCACATCCAGTCCGGAGGCGATCTTCTCGCGAGCGCCTTGGACGTCGGACCAGCCCTTGCCGTACGGGAGATCCACGAGCACCTGAGACCCGGTGTTGCGGGCGTCGCGCGACATCTGCGACCCGAACCGGACCTCCTGGTCGGACTTGTTCGGGTTGCCCAGTCCGGCCGCGTAGTAGGCCCTCAGGACGATGTCAGCGTTGAGCTTGCGGAACCTCGGCGCGACCACCGCCGTACCCACCAGCGTCTGCCCTTGTGGCCGTCCGTAGTGCCCGAGTGCGAGCACTGCGGCTGCGATGCCACCGGCCAGGTACAGGCCCGGCAGGGACGCCCAGGCGATCGGCAGGCCGATCAGCAGGGCGAGGTTCTGGAAGGCCAGCACGATGCCGCGCCACAGCCGGGTGGCCTTGATCTGGCGGTGGATCTTCTCCCATTCCTTCAGCTCTTTCGCGTCGGCCGCTTGCTGTTCGAGCGCGTAGGAGTTCGGGACCCACCACCAGGCGATCTGCTTGCTCATAAGGCGTCCCAGGCCCCGCCCGGCGAACACGGTGAGCTTGCACAGGTACCACGGCGAGCGGACTCCGTGGAACGCGGTGACGTGCTTCGCACGCCCAGCAGCACGAGCGGTGGTGGCCTTCAGGTTCTCCCGGCGCAGGTGAACCGGGATGACCGGTACCCGCGCAGGCTCGACCGGCGCGGCCGGGATCACCGCCGAATCGACCAGCACCGGCCCCGGCGCGGGGCGCTCGTCGTCGTCATCGATGGCCACCTCGTACGCCGTGTCTGACGTCGCGGCGGTTTGGTCGGCCAAACCGTCGACGGCCGGTTGTGCGTCGTCGCGGCGGGCACGGCGGGCGTCCAAATCGATCGGGTCGGCAACGTGCTCAATGGTCTCGGTCATGTCAGTTCTCCCCGCTCTCGTTGACTTTGCTGATGACTCGGAAGGTGCCGACGCGAAGGCCCATCTGCCCGTTCGGCATCAACTCGATATAGGTGTTGTTCATCGCCTTGGCGACGGCGGCTTGTGTGTCTTGTGGCCAGGTCTGGAAGACCTTCGGGTCCGGTCCCATCCAGACCAGCGCGACCATCAGGTGAGCGACCTCGTTCGGGCTGAAATCCGTCACCGGCTCAGGCTTCGTGTGCTCGGTCATGTCACCTCTCCCCCGAGTCGCTGGGATGGACTTTGATCAGGTGAGCCAGCGCGGCACCCATGCCGAGCACAGCCACCGGCAGGCAGGCGACCACGGTGGTGATCTGCCACGGCGCCGACGTGACCCCGGCCGCTTCCAGCAGATGAAAGGCGACCTGCCCCATGGCACCGAGCACGAGCGCGCCTAGAGCGGACCACTTGGCGAACTTGCGGGCCGATGCCGGGACTTTGCCGGACAGCCAGACGCGGAGTGCGAATGCGGCGTAGGTCTCGACTCCGATTGGGAGCGTGATGGCGGAGTTGATCGAGAACCCGTCCGCGATGCCCGGCAGCGGGTGCACTACACCGAACCCGGTCAGAGTGCCGAGTCCGACCCAGCCGGACCAGACCGCGACGAACGCGGGCAGTGCCAACAACAGCACCGGCCAGGAACTCATCGACTTCTCAGCGTCCGGCACGGTGGGGGTTCCCGCGGCTTGCCCTGTCACCGGAACCGGGGCTGCGTCCGGCGTGACCTGCGGTTTTACCTCGATGTCCGCCTCGGGCTCGTCCACATCAGCAGGGCCGGTGGGCTCATCGGTGCCCGGGTTCGGGACCGCATGTAGGTGGGGCTCGGCGGTGATCGCGGACAGCACCGCCTTGGCCTTCTCCGAACCGATCCGCAGTTCCTTCATCAGCCGGTTCCGCGACGGCGTCTCGCCCAGGTCAGCGGCGAGCTTGCGGGCGGCCGGGATCAGGTCCGAGACCGGGACCGGGTAGGTGGCGCGAATGGTGGTGCTCATGAGTGGTTCTCCTTGCCCAGAAGGACCAGACGGGCGTCGGCCAGGAACCCAGCCAGTTCTCGCAGGTCGCTGTAGGCCACGGCGGCGTGTGCCGAACCGGCCTCGGGAATGTCAGTGGTGACGGATGCGAACAGCGCCGTGAACCGCGCCTCAAGATCGGTGCCGAGTCCGGGGATTCCCTCGACTCCGAGACGCTCGATCCACACCTCGGCCAGCGTCATTGGCCGGACCCGCGCCCGGCTCATCGCCTGCCGCCTGTCTTGACCTCATTCGCGATCCACTCGCGGGCTTCGCTCAAGGTCTCCTTGACGGCCAGCGGGTGGCCGTCCTTCCAGATCACCCATGCGGGCCAGATACGGGTCTCGGGGTGCTGGTAGGCGATTGCTTCGTAGTCGTGGATCAGGCTGCGGCGCACGCTGAGGCGCGTCTCCGGCAGGCGGCTCATGAGGCCACCTCGTCCTGACCGGCGTCCGTGTGGTCGGCCAGTTCGAGGCGGGCAGCGAGTACCCGGTGCTCGGCCCGGCGGATCCGGCGGCGGTCCAGAACCGACATCAGCGGCCCGGCCGTCAGGATGGCGATTTCGGCGTTCAGTAGGTCCAACTCGGCCGCGATCAGCGGCCATTCCAGCTCGATAGCAACCAATTCAGCAGCGCTCGGGTTCTCGCCGTCTGGGACCGAAAGGGAGATGATGCTCACGGGTTGTGCTCCTCTACGCAATGGATTGGTGCAGCCCAGACGCCTCGGCGGTTGCATCCGCCGGGGCGTCGCTGCGTCGATCGTGACCCTGCTTAAAGGTCTTGGTCTTCATGTCCAACTTGTGGGAACAAGTCGTTCAAGTGACATGTTGGGACAAGCCGCATAAGCTTGTCAAGCAGCCACGAGAGGAAGTTGAGATGCCGGAGACGTTGCAAGAGCGGGTTGCCCGCTTGATCCGAGACTCGCTGGGCGATCCAGGGTCAGCGCTGCCCAGCGAGGCGGAGTTGGTCGGTCGGTATGGCGCAAGTCGCAACACCGTGCGGGCTGCGCTGTCGGCCCTGGAGGCCGAAGGGCTGATTACCAGCAGCCAGGGCCGGACCCGTCGCGTACGCGAGATCAGCCGCTGGGAATGGAAGATGGCTGAATGGGAGAAGGCCCACAACAACGACGGGGACGCGTGGGCTAATACGATCAAGGCCCAGGGTGGAACACCGAAGAATGACCTTCAGATCCTCACGATTCAGGCACCGGCGCACGTCGCGAAAGCATTGGAGATCCCCGAAGGCACCACGATTCAGGCTCGAAATCGACTTCGATGGGTGAATGACGAGCCGCATCAGCTAAGCGATTCCTATTTCCCGCCATTTGTGACCGACGGAAACGAGCTTTTCTGGAATCCGAGTGACCTTGGCGTGCAAGGCGGCCTCTTGGCGGCAACTGGACACAAGCAGGCTAAGTGGCATGACACGCTCACCGCGCGAATGCCAACCACTGAAGAGGTACAGCGCCTGATGATGGCGCCTGGCACGCCACTGCTGGTCCATACACGAGTTGGATACGACGAAAAACATCGTCCGGTGCGCTACATGGTGTCGCGCATGGCGGCCGACCGTGTCGAGGTCTCCTATGACCTGGACGCCTGATGCTGATCGAGCTTGACGAGTCGCATCGTCCGTTGATTCACAAGGTCCGAGACGAAGCCGGGGAATGGCTCTCGACCAAAGGCACCGACCAGTATCGCGGCGGCCTTGATATGGCTCAGGTGCACGCAAACATTGATCGAGATTTCGATGAGTATCAGTTCGTTGGTTGGCTGATTGGCGGCCGGGTCGTCGCAATGCTTGCGATCATCGCGCCGGAGGCGGAGTTCTGGGCGCCTGAAGAGCTAGCCGAGCCTCAGACCTACATCAGCCGCTTCTTCGTTGTGGAGCACGGCAAAGGCCACGGCGCGGACCTACTGCGGGCTGTGATCGAGCAAGCGCGAGCGCAAGGTAAGCACTGGGTTCGACTCAACTGTTGGAGCACCAACACCCGGCTGCACGACTACTACCTTGCGCATGGATTCGAGTACGTCAGAACGTGCAACATCCCCGGCCGCATGAGCGGAGCACTATTTCAGATGGACCTGCGGTCACACTCTTGAGATTCGATGACCGGCCAGCATCGTCACCCGCTGGCCGGTCAATCTCGCTCGAGGTCAGTGACAGCCCTCTGCAGCAGCTTCCTCGCTGCGATGCCGTATACGGCTGACTTCTGTAGCAATGAGAATGCTTTGACGTGTATTGCGACCTCTCTGGGCTGGACGATGTCCAGCCCCGCAGACACACCCTCGACCTGGACGCGATCCTCATCGAAGATCCAGAAGCTTCCCTGAGAAAGGCAATAGCGCTCGGCGCCGGCCGGAATGATCCCGATGCTCACGCGAGGAAGAGACATCACCGCCAGCAGGCGATCTAGCTGCCCGAGCATCACGTCTGGGTTGCCGACCAAGGTGTGCAATGTCTGCTCTTCAAGGGTGACGACAAAGCGACGGTCACCGGCATAGAGGATCCGTTGGCGCTCCATGCGGATTGCGACTGCTTCGTCTAAGTCGCTGGAGAGGTTCAGGAACTCGTTCCAGAACCTGAGGATGGCTGCGGAGTACTCGGCGGTGTGGAACAGGCCCGGAAGAACTGTGTTCTCGTAGATCCTGAAGAGCCTGGTTCGCTCGTAGAGCGGCACCGGGGCCTTCTGCGAGTGCTTGAGCCCGGCGCGCATGTGGCGTTGCCACTCGACATACATGGACTCGATCGCCCGGGCGGTCGCGATGAGGTCGGCGGCTTGGTCTGCCGCATGGCAGGAACGACACCAGGCGGTGATGTCGTCGGCACTCGGATTCGTGGCGCCGTTTTCGATCTTGCTGACCTTGGTGAAGTGCCAGCCATGCTGGGCAGCAAGAGCCCGCCCCGTCAGCTTCGCGTCCACACGAAGCTCTCGGAGGCGGGCTCCTAGCGCTGCCCTAGCCTGCTTGACTGGCGTGCTGGTCAAAGGTCAGGTCGGCTTGTACTCGTCGTGCCGGATGGCCAGATCCCAAGCGGTTTCGAAGGCGGCAAGGCACGCGCTGACGATCGCCGAGTCCTTCGTGATCTCGTGGTCCAGGACATGACCGTCGCCATCGAAATGAGTGAACGTCACAGTCTCCCGATCGAACATCCAGAAGTCGTTACCCGGCAGGAGAAGCGTGCTTGCCTGACGGCGCGGCAGCCACCTGACTTCCTCGCCCGCCTCTACGAGCTTTGCCGTGTCGAGCCACTCGAAGCGGATGTAGTCGGTTACGGGTTCAGACACGATGCGGAGGCGGCGCATCGTCTTGCCAGCCTTCTTGTTGGCGTTCATCAGTTCGAACCACCAGCGCCACCACTCGGCTTCAGCCTCCGGGTCCAGAGGCTCGCCCTGGAGCCATTGACTGAACCTGTCCCGCTCGATGTCGGTGGCGTAGATGTCCCGCATTTCGAGGTGGAGCGCCTCCCGTCGATACGACGACAGGAACTTGTCGCGCTCGTCTCCTGAGATCGGCTCCAACGGTCTAACCTCCAACGAGCTGGGCGACGGTCGCCTTGGACAGATGGATACAAGTCTCGTGGTCCGGGACCTTCATCTGCCCCAGAACCTGCGAGTCGTGAACCTCAGGCCCCTGAACGATGTAGTTCCCATTCTCCTTGACGTGGACGATCGGCGGCACGAGGTGCCTTGCGTCAGTGCTCATGCCGTCCAACTGAAGGTAGTCCAGCAGCGGCGGAGGAATCTCAATCACGGTGTCCCCGGCCGGGATCGAGAGCTGAGCAAGGACGGCCTCGTCATAGACGCGCCAGCCTTGAATTACGTACGAATTCTCGTCCGTCCGGTAGAGCGTGGGGGAATTATTCGGCGTTGAAGTTTTGCCGAGGAACCATAGCAACATTGCTGACTCCGATGGTCGGGATTTGCCCGAGGTTGCTCGGGCGTCATCCAGCATCCGCGCTGCCGAGCAACACGTCAAGAGGCCAATAATTGCAGGCTTCTTGAATCCTCAGCGACTGGCGTGGGACATTTGGTCACGCCCGACGGAACGACTTGGAGCAACATCGTGCAACACGCTTTGAACGCGCAGCCTTGAAGCTTTAACGTCGCTTCTGTGACAGCTTGCGAGGCGATTCAAGATGAGACTTTGCCGACGATCGTCGGCTACATTCGCGAGCATTTTCTGATGACAGACAATGAGCTTGCAGACGCTCGGCAAAACCTCGTCGATTTCGCCAGGGACCACCGCTACAAACTCGCGGCCATCTTCGTTGAACGCATTGAAACGGCGCCGGCCGCCTTCCAGGCAATGACGGAGCAGTTGAGGAAGCTCGACACACCGGCACTCGTCGTTCCTGGCTGCCACCATCTCGCTGTCCTCGGCAACCCGCTGGCCATCAGACAGCAGCTCGAAGAACACGGCACGAAAGTGCTGATCGCCCGCCACGCATCCTGATCAGGCGGAGCGGGCGTGCCGACTCCGCTGCAACACCTCACGTCCGCGCCCGTTCCGCCATCCATTAGAAGGCAGCAGGCAACCGACTGCAGCCCGAGCTCCACTCAAGGCCTACGACAGGGGGCGCGGCCGATGCGCAGGGCTCCAAATACCGCGCCGCTCGCTCTCCGCGCTCGAAGCGATGAACGAACCCATGCCAGCCGTCCGGTTCAGCCTGACGATTGCGAGTCTTCAGGTGGTTGCAATACCCTGCAGCAGTTCGGTAGACATTAATCCATCGACGGCACGACACAACTTTTGGTCAGACGTCAACAGAGTCATTCCTTGGTCCATCGCGTGCATAGCGATGAGCGCATCGAAAATCCGCAGACTGTTGGTGGCGGCTAGCCGAGCCGCCCGCTCAAGCATATCCACGTCGGTCGCGTGCGCGACGATGCCAAGGTCATCAATCGCTCTAACTGCTGTCACATAGGCTTCGGTATCGACGAAGACTCCACCCTGTAGACCAACCTTACGGAGTACGTTAGCTGTTTCAATCCGTACGAAATCTACAGTCACGAGCCCTACAAAACCCTGCAAGTATTCATCCCGAACTTTTCGGGCATGTTCCCAACCTATTTGCTCGATGAACCAGCGGACAAAAACTCCAGTGTCGACGAAATACTCAGCCACCGAGTTCCTCCCGCATGCGCCGGATCTCATCATCAACATCGATTCCCTGCAAGCCCGAGGTGCGCCGTGACACATCCTCCATCGTCGCCAGGATCTCCTCCGGGGTCCGCCTTCGCGGTGCTGGCTGAGACCTGAAAACCGCTTGCCGGCGCACCTCGTAAACGAGGCTAACAAGAGATTTCATGGAGGTGAGACGTGATTGATTGTCGTAAAATACTTCCTCGTCAACACGGAGATATCGCCATCGAGTTCCGGAAATGACTGTCGCGTCGACAGCCCATCGAATTGCGCGCTCATCTTTCCGTGGAACGTCTAGATCGGCTAAGCCCTTCGTCTCCACAACCAGGTGCTCGCCATCAGAAAGGCGAACAACAAAATCAGGATAGTAATAAGCGAGGCGACCGCCTTCGGTACGGTACTCGAGTGAAAATCGAGCCTCTCTTGCAAGTTTTGCAAACGCGGTTACGTCCTTACAGCGGTCGAGGAACGAGCAGAATTGCACTTCAAGACCACTATCGCACGGCTGCAATGAGAATACTGACTTCGCGACATTAGCGGTATCGCGACTCCACAAGAATGGGCGGACCGAAGATAAGATCAGCGGTTTAGGTTCGCTACCCACCTTGTGATTCACGAGGGTCACAGCGTCGACGGCCTCGCGCAGCGCGCCAAGTATGACTTCCTGAGCTACCGGGTCGGCCAAAGTTTGCAGGGTCAACGGATCGTCGAAGTCGACCGTACCGCCGAACGCGCGGGTTTCGACATAATCCTTTACGAGCGGAGCAAGCAGCGCGAATTGCCCGGTCACTCTGGTGTCGCGTTGTAACTCATGGACATACCAGGCAAGTACCGCGGTGGGATCGTCCGCCGTGGGCAGGGGATATTGAGATCGTTCGATGACCTCACCGGTCAAGAGATCTCGGCCGGTGTAATCGACCGTCTCGCTGCGAGCTTCGCGAACGCGCTCTATGTGCCGTGCGGGCACATCTTCAGGGCGAAGACTAGTGAGGGCGGCCGTCTCTCGGAACAGCACTCGGGACAACTGCGGTATTTCGATGTCGTACGCAAGGCGGTCCGGATCGACAGCGATCACCTTCGCCTCTAGTCGCACTTCATCTATTCGTCGCCGCTCAACGGCCAGTCCCTCAGCGTCCAGCGCCTCATCCCAGAGTTTGCGGAATGCCTCGTGCTCAATCACCACCACCTGCTCATCCACCCCTGAATCAGGAGGGGTCATGCGACGAAGGCCCCGGCCGAGGGTTTGTTCCGGCAGGATCCTTGCCTTGGCTGTATATGCCCGCAGCGGCACGATCACGCTTACGTTCTTTACATCCCATCCTTCGCGAAGCATGAGGACGCTAACAATCGCGGCGAACGGGTTGTCGTCAGAATCGACCTTGCGGGCCGCGTCACGCGCGATCGCTAAGTCGCCGGTGCTGATCTCTCCACGATCCCTTCCACCCATCTTGACGTGGATTGTGAGCACTTTGCCGGCGAGATCATGCAGGGTTTCGAGATAGCGAGCGATCTGGTCTGCCGCAGTGGTGTCCTCGGCCATCACAAAGAGAAGCGGCTTTTTTCCTACCGGAGCGAGCGCGTCGCGAAATTCGCGCCACTTCGCCACCCCAGCGCCAAGGCGCTGGCGGTAGCGAATCGAAGCATCGTCACTTGTTGCTTCGACCTCGCCTGAGAGCTCACCAATGACTGGCCGCTTGACGATTCCATCCTCAATCGCTTGCGCTAGCGGATAGTCGACAATAGTTTCGGGAAAGATCTGCCCCTGCTGGTTGCGCGGCGTCGCAGAAAAATCTAGTTGGGCAACCACCCCGCCCGACGGCGCCTGACTACGCGCCATCTCGTGCAGGCGTTGCAACGTGCGGATCGCTACTAGCGGCTCACCTGTGTCGGACCTGACCTCATCATGCAAGTGATGGGCTTCGTCATCAACGACCAGGATCTTGCCACGACGGGCGAGTTGGACAAGCAATGGGTCGCCGACGCGTAGGTTCTTGGGCGGCCTAGGACCAAGCAGTGCCCCAACAGGGTTCGGGTTCGTGACAACTGGACGTTCATACAGAGCCTGAACGTTCGTTAACGCCAAGACGCCGGGAGCACCGACAGGTACGGGCTCGTCACGCAAGCAGACCTGCAAGTCGAAATCGACCCGCCACTCTGGCGGGATAACAGGATCCGACCGGAAGATCCGCCCACCCTCGAAGTCTTCCCGAAGCCGCTCGAAAACAATGAGGTTCGGCGCGACCACGAGTGAGGTTGCTGCTAGGTCCGAGTCCTGTTCGCGAAGCGAGTGGAAATATGCCCAAGCGATAGCAAGACTCATCACCTTCGTCTTGCCTGACCCTGTCGCAGCTTTGACGACATATCGAGGGTAGGGCTGCTTGGCGATGGCTACGGGAGTTGTAGCGTAATTGGTGACGAGCTCAGCCAGTGTGCGCGCACGTGCAACCTCGTAGAGGTAGATAATAGTCTCTATGGCCTCCCGCTGAGCGAAGTAGTAACGAAAAGGGATTCCGTCAGCGGCCTGGTGTTCATCGAGAAACCAGTGTTCAAGCAGTCTGCGACTGGTAACACTCGCTCCGACGTAATCCTGCTCGCGCCAGCGGTCAACTTCCGCTCGCACGCCCGCTACCAGCGGCGCGGCACTGTCCCTGCGCACACCCGGAATGTCGTAAGGAGAATTCAAAGTCATCACTTCACCGATATAGACACGGAGGTAGTCGTGTCATTGCCAAAGATATCGACGACCTTGACGAGAACACTGTATTTCCCTGGCTCCTCATAGTCGTGCTGCGCCACTAGTTCCAGACCCCGGTCGGTTCTCGTTCGATAGGACTGCCATTGATTCCTGAAGGTGTCTCCTTCGCCCTCCGCGCCGAAGGTGAAGTCAACTGCCCAGTAATCTACGTAATCGCTCCAGCCAGTAACTTTATCCCGTACGCTGGCAGGAATTAGTTCGGGGTTAGGCAGGACGAATTCCGTGAGGCACACGTCAACGCTGCGCTTCCGAACTTTCGCGTCTACCTTCACATATGCCAACTCATGGAAGACCACCTCGCCCGACTCGACGGCGCGAGGATCCATTACTTCCCGCGGAATCCGTCGCAATCGCAGGACAGTCCCAGCTGCCCGGGCTACATCCTGCACCAGGTCATGGAGACCCATCTCGAATTCCCAGCCCAGGACGTCGAGACTGGGATATCCTGCATCAGCCGCCTCGTCGATCGCGTCCTTTATTTCTGCGAGCGAGATAGGCGCATCGACGGCGCCGACATGGACGGCAGTTGCTCCGAGAGTGCCGTGAACATGCTGGAATCCAGCAACTGGCGCTGCGCCGAAGAGCGTAACCACAAAATCTAGGTATGCGCGGACAGCCTCACCTGTGGTCGCCTGCTGCCACACCTGGCGCTCGTACCGCCCGAGATTGGCAACTGCGAAAGGGGAACACCCGGGTAGGTCGAGCAGCCTCTTGCGGGTCGTGTGGATGGCAAAGCGTCCGATGTCGACCGCGATCCATCTGCGATCTAGCTTCTCTGCAACGGCGACCGTTGTACCAGAACCCACAAAACAGTCGAGGACCACCGAATCCTTATCCGTCGACGATTTGATTATCCGTTCAAGAAGGGTGACGGGCTTTTGCGTGTCGTAGCCCAGCCGCTCGATTGCCTGAGAGTTAATTGGGTCGATGTCCGCCCATACATCCTGCAGGGGGACACCGGAACTCTCATCTAGGTAACGTTTGAAACGCGGCACGGCTCCGGCGCGGGGCTGTATCACTCGCCCCTCTGCGATCAGCTTCTGCATCCTATCTCTCGAGTAACGCCAATATCGAGTGACGCCCATTACCTCATAAGATGGGTTCCCTTTCGATGCGCCACCCGGACCTGTCATGTCCCAAAGTCCGTATCGCCGACCACTCCCCTCCTCTACATGGGGGTACTTGGAAGCAATGTATGCATCGTCGTGAGGCGTTGTCTGTGAGTTCCAAATGTATTGATCAGTCTTGCTGAAGTACAGAATCACATCGTGAACCGGACCAAATTGACGGCTGCCCTGGCCACCATCACTATGCGCTGTAGTACGTTTCCAGACGATCTCTGCGCGGAAGTTATCGGGGCCGAATACTTCGTCAAGTAGAACACGCGCCAGATGAGATACGTTAGGAGCAAGATGAAGAAATAGGGAGCCACGATCAGACAAGAGTTCCCGGATAAGAATTAGACGCGAGTACAGCATCTGAAGGTAGGATTCCATCCCCTTCCCCCAGGTGTCCCGGTAGGCCTTCTCTTCAATAACACTGGCGATCTTCGCGAGTTCTTGATCACCTACATTGGGCCCATCGCCCACCGCGATGCGAACCTTATAGTCCTGACGGGAATCAAATGGGGGATCGATATATACGAGGTCCACTTTGCCAGAAAGTTCCTGGGCGAGGGAGGCGAGAACATGAACGTTATCGCCCCAGATGAGTCGATTGCGCCATCCGTCCGATGGGTCGGTATGCGCTGACTCGAAGATCGTTCCGCGGTCGGCGCGCGGGCTGTTGACAGTCTCGACTATCTGCAGAGGCAGGTTGAGCCGTGGTACATCCGCTGACTTGTCGTCCCAGTCAAGCCGTATGCCGCCCATGGAGTCCTCTCTCGTAGTAGGTACTCATCTTGCCGCATAGAGCAGCGCGCGGTCCGGCCTCCGAGCCGATCTTCATGTGTGGACCGCTACACGGCCTTGATCCAGGGACCAGTCGCGTCGCCGTGCGTGACGGCGCATCCCAGATGTCACACGTCGGTTCCATCCAGCGCCTTCGACTCTCGAACCTCACCACACCAACCCTGTTCGATAAATGTTCACATACTGGTGAGTGGCGTCCGCAAGGCCTCGGGGATGACGAGCCGACTCTGGGCGAGTCGCGACCCCACCGAGATCCGTGCAACATCCGTGCGACAAGCCACAGTGATGCGGGGGCACTGACGGCTAGTCAGGGGTACCGCCCGCCCGGCTTGTTGACGGTGCCCGGCGGGGCGTAGATTGATTTCCCAAGCTGACAGTGCGAGTTCGATTCTCGTCACCCGCTCCACAGAGAAACCCCAGGTCAGGACCGCAATCCCGACCTGGGGTTTTCTTGTTCCCCGGCTTTCCAGGCTGCTGCTTTCAACTGCCGCCGGCGCCGGTGAGCTGCGAATCCACCGACAGGATGCGGGCCTTTCCGTTTCCCTTCGGCGGTACGACGAGCGCGACCTGGTGCAACATGTCGTACGTCAGCGCTCGACTGAATTCCTTGCCGTTGCTGAACGCGGTGACATCACCACGGGCCCATTTCGCGGCTTCGCCGAGGCGAATCGTCTGCAGATAGCGTTCGCCGATCGCGATGAATACGAGCACCTCGCCAGTTGTCGTGACAAAGGCGACCGGCTCGCCCCGCACCCTGAACGTGTCGGTGACACCGGAGATGTAGACGTCGCGCCGGTCCTTCGCGATATCCGCCGCGCGGCGCCGGAGCAGCTGGGTCGTGTCCGGTGACGGGATGAACGCACCGGTCGACGCCTTGCCCTTGGTGAAGTACGTCGCGAGGTCCGTCGCCGCGTTCTTGGCGATCGCGATATCTGCGGCGGAAGGAACTCGCAGCCCGGTCAGGTCCGGCAATTGCATTGCCGCCGGCGGCCGGACGGAATGCGTGACCAACCAGGGACTACCCGCATTCTCGCGTTGCCACACACCGAGTTGGCGGACTTTCTGGTCACTGGACAAGCCGGACGAAACAACGAAGCGCATCGGATAACCGGTGTAGTCCGGTGCGGAGATCAATGGCTGGGAATAGAAGAACGGCGGTACGACGGGTTTGCGCAGCGCCTTGCCGACCCGGAACGAGGCCTGCGACTGGACCAGCAACGGCCCGCCCTCGATGGTCGGGAGCACGGACACGTCGCGCGTCCGGGCGGCGGCGTTGAAGACCTCGTTGTAGCGCCTGACCTCGCCGCGTGCCGCCTCCGGGGTCACTGCCGGACGACTCAGTACGAGGGCGGTGTCGGTTTCCGGCACGGCCGAACAACTTGTTGCCGAGAGCACCAATACGCCCATCGCGACCACGCCCGCGGTACGTCGTACCGACGCGTCCTCGGTACGACGTACCGGCTCGGCGCTTGACGGCGCGTCGCTTGTGGGCGCGGGCGCGACCTGGCGTGGTCCGCGGAACAGCAGTACGAGGCCGACGGCCAGGAGCAGGAGGCCGGCGCCACCGATCGCCAGCGTGATGACGAAGGCGCCGGGCAGCTCCACGCCGTACCTGACTAGAACGTCGACCTCGGGCTTGCCGTCCGCGTTCATCACGACGACGTCGTACGGGCCGTCGGCGATCGGCCAGGTCAGCGAGCGGTCGCCGCGCGCCACCCACCAGTCGGGGCCGGTCGGCGGCGGGACGGCACGCGTCTCTGTGTTCACCTCGACCCCACCCAGGTGCATCGGCAACTGGACGTGGTCGATCTCCAGGTGGCGAACGCCCTGCAGATAGCTGGCGACGTCCAGATCGCGCGCGACGCCAACGAAGAGCGGTCGATCGCCGGCGGTCTGCCGGGCGCTCACCTGCAGTGTCGGCCCATGCCGGTTCAGCAGCTCCGGCGCGCTGATCGCGGCCGTGCCCGGTGTCTTCAGCTGTTGCTCCGGCGACCAGACGGTGTCATCCGGCCCGATCAGGAAGAACCCGATCACGGCGGCGACGATCGCGGTCAGCAGACCGATCAGGGCGAACGAAAGCCCCAGAGCGATGCGGACGAAACGCATGGAAATGCTCCCCGAGTTACGACGTGCCGGCCCCGGACCCAGTGGCACCAGCGGGCATGACCCTAGCGTCGTCGGGCCGATCTGTTGAGGGTCTGCTACGGTTTCGGAGTTAACGAATGGCCGTTCATAAACTCGGGAGCCGGAATGGCACGACCGCGCACGATCGATGACGAGGTCGTTCTCGAGGCGACCCGGCGAGTGCTGGCCGAGCGTGGACCGGCCGGTCTCACGCTGGCGGCCGTCGGCAAGCTCGCCGGGCTGGCGCCGTCCACGTTGATGCAGCGGTTCGGGTCCAAGCGGGGGCTGTTGCTCGCGTCCGCCGCCCGCTCGGTGGGGGCCGCGCGCCAGGCCTTCGCGCAGGCCGAGGCCCGGAACGACTCGCCACTCGCGGCCTTGCGGGATGCGGCGATCTCGAGCGTTGTGCATATCGACAAGCGCGAGCATCTCGGCAACGGGCTGGGCTTCGTCCAGCTCGACGTGAACGATGCGGAGTTCCGTACCTACGCGATGCAGAACCACGCGGCCATCGTCGACGGCTGCGAGCGCCTACTCCGCGCGGCCCAGGCCGCGGGTGAACTTGAGCGCGAGGTGGATCCGGCTGAGCTCGCGAAGGCCGTACTGGTGATGTTCCAGGGCGCGCTCATCATCTGGGCGGTCAACGGCTGGGGCACGTTGACCGACTTCCTGTCCGGCCAGCTCGATCAACTGCTGGCCCCCCACCGGCCTTCTGCGTCTTAGGAATCCGCCATGTTCGTCAAGGTATTCGCCTTCTATCTGGTCACTCTCCTGTTCTCCGGTGGCCTGGTCGCATTGCAGACCTCGGCCGGACCGGATCCCGATCTCCTCCAGCTGGTTCAGTTCGCGCCCGCCCTGGGAGTCGGCGTGATGTGGCTGCTCTTCCGAAGGAGCACGCGCGTCGCAGCCCGCTTCACGCCGGTCGGGCCGATGCTCGCCCGGTCCGGACTGGCCGTCGGCATCACGGCCGCCGCGATGCTGGTCACGGCGGCCGTGCTGCTGATCGCCGGAGAGCCGATCCGGACCGCGCCGGCCTTTCCCTGGTGGGCGCTGGTGCTGACCATGACGATCGGCTCAGCCGGTGAGGAGCTGGGCTGGCGCGCGTACCTCCAGCCCTACCTGCAGACACGTTTCACCGTGCTGCGCTCGTCGCTGATCGTCGGTCTGCTCTGGGGTTTCTGGCACATCGGCGGCTTCGCCCAAGGGTTGGCGTACATGACCCTGTTCGTCGTGATGGCCGTCGCGATCTCGGTCGTCCTCGGCGCGCTATTGCGATCGGCCCGCGGCGCGAACCTGGCCATCGCGACCGTCCTGCACACCGCCGTCAACCTCGCCCTGCTCGGCCTGTTCCACGAGGAGAGCGGCGACCTCGTCCCCATGGCTGCGCTGGCCGGGGTCTGGACTGTCAGCGCCATCGCCGTCCACCTCGCGACCAACGGAGCGAAGGCGGCCGGTGGAGAGCAGCGCGAGCGCGGCGAACGTCGTGGCGACAGCGCAACCGAGCAGAGCCCATTGCGGACTCGTCCGGGCGGACGCCGCACCGATGAGGTTGTTGGCGACCAGTAGCGGAAGGGTTTGCACCAAGCCCAGCAGAGACTGCAGCCGGATCAAGTGGGTGGGTGGCGTGGCGGCGACGAACAGCGGCCCCATATGCGCGGTGAACAGGCCGATCCCGCTGCCCTGGACGAACGCCGCCGCGACAGCGATCGCCGGGGTGGCGGAGAAGGCCAGTGCGGCCATACCCATCGCGATGACCAGCGGCGCGATTCCGGTGACCAGGCCGGCTCGGCGGAAGCTTCCGCGGCGAGCGACCACGACCGTGACCAGCAGCGCCCCGGCCGTGGACGATCCGGAGATGAACCCCGCCGTGGCCGGCCCCCATCCGTGGAATCGCGCCAGCAACGGGATGCAGAGCGACAACACGGGCAGTACGAAGGCGGCGACGAGCCCAACCGCGACGAGGATGCTGCGCAACATCGGATCCGACCAGGCCGTACGGAGACCGTCCCGCGCGGACGCGAGCACGGACACCGCGGGACCGGTCGGCGGCGGCGTCGAATAGGGCGGCCTGATCAGAACGATCACCACCAGGCAGACGGCAAAACTGAGCGAATCGATGAAGAAGGCGCCGACCAACCCGGTGGCCGCCACCAGCAGACCGGCCAACGGCCCGCCGGCCAGCGTGATGGCCTGACTCGTCGTGCCGCGCAAAGCCATTGCCCTGGGCAACTGTTCGTCCGTGGCGAAAAGCCGTGGAAAGGCTCCTGCGGCCGGCAAGTAGAAGGCGTCAACGCAACCGATGAGCAAGGCGGTGATCAACAGTACGGCCGGGCTCACCCCGGGCACGGCGACCACCCCGGCCAGCAGCAGCGTCAGGCCGCAGAGGAGGGCATCCCCCGCGATCATCACCCGGCGCGGGCCCAGCCGGTCCCCGATTACGCCGCCGAGGATGAACAGGGTGGCGCGCGGAATGACGACACAGGTCAGGACCATTCCGGCCAGGCCCGGGCTGATCCCGGTGGCGGCCCAGCCGAGGGCGAAGTAGAGCACGACATCCCCGAAGGTGGACAGCGAGGCAGCGGCCAGCCAGTACTGGAAGGACCGCGGCAGAGCCTGCTGTCGTACGGCGGTGCTCACGCGTCCAGGCGGATCGGCATCACCAACGTGGTGAACGTGCCCTGGTCCGCCGATCGAACGACGACCGGGCGATCGACGGCACCGATCTCCAGCAGTACGTCGGGCCCGACGCTCGCGGACAAGGCGGACCCGAGCAGCATCGCATCGAAGCCGACCCGGACGGGCGTACCGGTGCAGATCGCGTCAACCTCAATCTCTTGTTCCGAGCCCGCGACAGTAAGACCAACCGGAGTTGTCATTAGAACGAGATCCCCGGTGACCGTCTCGAGCGTCGCCAGCAGCGCGAGCCGATTGACGAAGAGCCGGGTCGTCGGCGCATCGAGACCGTCGAGGATCGCTTGATAAGCGGGATACTCGCCGGCCGCAGGCGTCAGCACCGCCGAGCCGATCGCGACGCCGTCGGCAGTCACGTCGATCTTTACCTCAGGCTCCGCCGCCAGCGTCCGGATGAGCTCGGTGAGCGACGTCGCGGGCAACAACACCGAGCAACCCGTACCACTGAACGCCTTCGGATGCAGCTGGCGCACAGAGAGCCGATAGCGATCAGTGGCGACGAGCTTGACCTCATCCGGCCCGATCTCCAGCAAAACGCAGGTCAGCGCCGGAAACTTCGACGCAGACGTCGCCGCCGACGGCGAGACCTGCCGAATCGCACTGGCAAGCTCGGCCCCACCCAAGGTGACGCTCGTCGCCGAGTCGGCACCTCCCGCGAGAATCCGGGCGGCGGCCTGCCGAGCGGCCTCGGCGCGAAGTTCGATCGAGCGCAGGTGAGTCCGGATGACCTCGGCCGCGGCCAATGGCCCGGAGTCGAGTACGACGCGCACGTCGGCCAGCGGCAGGTCGATCTCGCGCAGATCCCGGAGCATCGTGGCCCGCGCTTCCTGCTCAGGCGAGTAGTAGCGATAGCCGTTGCCCTCATCGACCTCAGCGGGCTGCAGCAGCCCACAGTCGTCGTAGAACCGCAGCGCGCTCGGCGTGAGCCCGACCAGGCGGGCGAATGAGCTGATGGTGAGCAGTTGTTCGGTCACGCCCCAAACCCTCAGCCCTCAACCAACTCGAAGGTCAAGGCAGCTTCGCCGCGAGGTAGGAGCGCAGTATGTCCCCATAGGCCGGACTAATGCCCTCAAGAGTTCGCGACGGGGTCCCGGGCCAGTGGCCGACTCCAGGAATCAGTGCGGTCTCTACGGACTTGTTGCCAGAGATCTCGGCAGCACGCTTCCAGACGGCCAGAGTTTCCGGCACGGGCAGGTTCTCCTCCTCGGCGCCATGGATCAGCAGCACCGGGCACGTCACCTGCGAGTACAGCGCCTCCGAATCGAAGTCCACCTCGTGCCACACCGGCAGTGGCGACCCCAGATCGACAGGCAGCCCAGTGAGCTCAAACCACGGCTCAACCGACTTGGCCAGCAACAGCGCGTCCACCTCGGCACGGTCCGCCTTGCCGCGCAGAAGCTCCGCCACGGCATCACGGACTCCCACAGCCTCAGCGACGGCCTCAGCGTCGTACCCGTTGCGGCGCATCAGTTCAGCCGTCGCATGACGCATCTGCTCGGCCGGGCTGACCCCGGAACAACCGAGCATCACCAGGAACGCGACGTCCGGCAGTTCGAGCGAGGCCATCGCCTCGATCCAAGTCCCCTGGCTCACACCCCAGAACCCGATCGGCACGTCGTACCGGCTCTGCAGCCGCTGGTACGCCGTGACGGCCCCGGCCGTCTGCACCGTGAACGGCACGTCCACGTCGTCCGCATCCCAGGCCGCACGTTCGAAGGACAAGACGGCATAGCCGAGCGGCGCCGCGACCTGCGCGAGGTGCTCGAAGATCGGCTGCGCGTGCGACGGGTTACCGGACCCATGTAAGGCGACGACTCCCGCCCGGACCGGCCCATCCGCCGGCACGGTGAGCAGAGCCGGACGTCCGTCGACCTGGATCTCACTGGTGATGGTCACGGGGTGATCCTATTGACCGGCGGGCCACACCGGCCGATGGTGAAGCATGGCGCTTCGGCTCGCCGACGAGTACCGCAGCTCGTTGCCTTCGCTTCGATTCCATCCGACCAGGAAGCACGTTCGGGCCCGGAAGAACGGCCGGACACTGGTCGACAGCGTTCAGGCCCGGCTCGTCTGGGAGCCCCGCCGGGTGGTCCCGCAGTACGCCGTGCCGCCGTCCGACATCGCCGCGGAGCTCACCGAGGTGCCCGCGCCATCGGCCGAGGAGAACCCGGTGCAGCTGATCGACGTCCCTGTGTTGGACCCGAGCACCGCGTTCGCCGTGCACACGTGTCCGGGTACGACGTACGACATCGGCGACTGCGCCGCGGCCGGGTTCAAGCCCGACGACCCCGACCTGGACGGTTACGTACTGCTCGACTGGAAGGCCTTCGACGAGTGGCTCGAGGAGGACGAACCGGTCCTCGGCCACCCTCGGGATCCACGCAAACGGATCGACCTGCTCAATTCGTCGCGGCACATCCGGATCGAGCTCGACGGCATGACGCTGGCCGATTCGCACCGGCCGCTGATGCTGTTCGAGACGTTCCTGCCAACGCGGTACTACCTGCCGCCCGAGGACGTCCGGATGGCGTTGCTCCAGCACAGTGATCGGCGGACGACGTGCGCGTACAAGGGACACGCGACGTACTGGTCGGTCGGCGAATCAGCACCGAATATCGCCTGGACGTACCAGGACCCGCTGGACGGAATGCAGCGAATCGCCGGGCGCGTCGCGTTCTTCACCGAGCGACTGGACCTTGAGGTTGACGGAGAGCGGCACAAGCGTCCGGTAACCCCGTGGAGCTAGTTCCGACGGGCCTGAGCCTCTTGAGCCACCACTAGACGGGTTGGAGGGGCCACAAGCGGTATGGCGGGTAGTGGACCTCTGGCGGGAGTGATGGAGCCGAGGATGCTTGCGTGGCGGGCGCCCGTACAACTGGGCACTGTGGCCGGTAAGCCGTGCAGGGTCAGGAAACCCAGTACGGCGAAGGCGTAGGCCTCCTTGGCGGCCGACGGCAGGCCGAGCTCGTCCGTCGTACGCAGAGGAATGCCGCCCAGCTCCGCTGCAAGCCGGTTCATCAGCACCGGATTGCGCGTGCCGCCGCCGGATGCGATGACCTCAGTGCCGCCATGCGCGCGTACGGCGTCGGCCACCGTCCGTACGGTCAACGCGGTCAACGTCGCCACCAGATCGTCCGCCGGAATCACCTCGAGGCCGTTCATCGCAGCGGCCAGATACGGCAGGTGGAACAACTCTTTGCCCGTGCTCTTCGGTCCACGGCGTGCGTAGTACGGCTCGGCCAGCAGGCGCTCCAGCAACACCTCGTGCACCCGGCCACGCGCGGCCATCGCGCCATCCGCGTCGTACGAGGCGCGGCCGGCGGTGAGGTCCAGCACGGCCGCGTCGAGCAGCGCGTTCGCGGGCCCGGTGTCGAACGCGACAGGCTCGCCATCGAGCGGAACGACCGTCACGTTGGCGATACCGCCCAGGTTGAGCGCGACCGGCGTACCGCTGCGGCCGCGAAGCCAGAGCACGTCGATCAGGCTGACCAAAGGCGCACCCTGGCCGCCGGCCGCGACATCCCGAGTGCGGAAGTCCGACACCACCGGCACACCCGTCGCCTCGGCGATCCAGGCGGCCTGGCCGAGCTGGAGCGTGCCGTGGACCTGCGAGTCCTCCACCCAGTGGTAGACGGTCTGCCCGTGCGAGGCGATCAGGTCCGCCGTACCGCCGCCGAGCTGCTCGATCGCCTGCCGGGCGACAGCCGCGAACGCCTGACCGATGGCGGTGTCGAGGCGGCACACGTCCTGCATGGTCGTCGCGGCCGGGGGTAGCGCGGCCGCCAGCGCCTCGCGAACCGAAGGCGGGTACGGCGCACTCAGCAGACCGAGCGGCTGCATGACGAGGGTGCCGTTCTCGATCCGGAGGTCTGCCGCCGCCGCGTCGATCGCGTCGTACGACGTGCCGGACATCAGGCCGATGACTCGCATCTCCGGCACCTCAGTCCCTCAATTCGCGACGATGATCGGCTCGCAACGTCAACAGGGCGAGGACACTGATCGCGCACGTGGCCATCACGTAGTACGCCGGGATGTCGACGTTCTTCGTGCGCTTGATCAGCTCGGTGATGATCAGTCCGGCCGAACCGGAGAAGACCGCGTTCGACAACGAATAGGCCAGGCCGAGGCCGGTGTAGCGCACGCTCGTCGGGAACATCTCCGCCAGCATCGCCGGGCCCGGTCCCGCCAGCAGGCCGACCACGGCACCCGCCAGCAAGACCATCAGCCCCTTGGTGCCATTGGAAATCCCCTTGTCCTGCAGGCCATTCATCAACGGGATCGCCAGTACGACGATCAGCGCGGCACCGGTGACCATCACGGGCCGGCGGCCGATCCGGTCGCTCAGCAGGCCGGCCGGGATGATCGACAGCGCGAAGCCGAGGTTCGCCAGGACCGTCGCGATCAACGCCTGCTGGAAGGTCGCGTTCAGGCTGGACTGCAGGTACGACGGCAGGACGACGAGGAACGTGTAGCCGGCCGCCGACCAGCCCATCAACCGACCGACGCCGAGCCCGATGGCCTTCGCGGTCTCCCCGGCAGGCTGCGGCGGCGCCTTCGCAGCTCGCTGGAACGACGGTGTCTCGTCGAGCTTCAACCGCAAGTACAACGCCACCAAGCCGAGCGGCAAGGCCAGCAGGAACGGCACCCGCCAACCCCAGTCCTTCAGCGCCGCCTCGCTCAGCACCGACGCCAGCACGGCGGCCAAACCAGCACCCGCGAGCAAACCCAAGGCCACCGTGAACGACTGCCACGAGCCGTACAGGCCGCGCTTCTCGCGGGGAGCGAACTCGGTCATGATCGAGACGGCCCCACCGAACTCACCACCCGCGGACAACCCTTGCAATGCCCGAACCCCGGTCAGGATCCAAGGCGCGGCCGCACCGATAGCGGCGTACGTCGGCAGTAGACCGATCAAGGTGGTCGCGCCGGTCATCAGCAGCAAGACCAGGATCAGCGTCGGCCGTCGCCCGATCCGGTCGCCGATCCGCCCGAAGACGGCGGCACCGATCGGCCGGAAGAAGAAGGCCAGCGCGAACGAGGCGTACGTCTTGATCAGACTCTCGGCATCACCGGCGCCGGTCGGGCTGAAGAAGTTCGCCGCGATCACGGTGGCGAAGAACCCGTACGCGCCGAACTCGTACCACTCGACGAAGTTGCCCACCGACCCGGCGACCAGCGCCCGGCGGGACCTCCGCGTGTCCACCGTTGAGGTGTCTGTGGTCATCGGCCGGTCTCCAAACTCCCCGTGAGTTTTTACCCGTCTCGCAGACATCTTGGTCTATCAGTTCCAGTTCGCGCGACCGCAATGCCCGGCACCGTCCGTGATGGTGCCTTGACACAGGATCACCGGCAGTCGATGCTCTTGGAGCTATACCGGTTTATCTCCGGGCCCGCCCGCCCGTACGAGGAGTTGACATGGGACAAGAGCTCATTCGGCGCAGGACAGTGCTGTCGCTGATCGGTGCCGCCGCGACCGGCGCCACCCTGACCGGCACGGCCGCCGCCGCACCGACCAAAGCGAGGAAGACCGGACCGCTCTCGGTCGTCTACATCGAGGTCAACAACCACAGCATGCTGAACGCCGGAAAGTACGTGCTCACAGGCGCCGGTGAGCAGGTGTTCGACATCGCGGTGATCTTCGCGGCCAACATCAACTACGACGGCACGAAGGCCTACCTGCACTTCAACGAGAACGTTCAGAACGTGCTGGACAACGTGGCGACCCAGGTCCGGCCCCTGCAGCAGAAGGGCATCAAGGTCCTGCTGTCCATCCTGGGCAACCACCAGGGCGCCGGTTTCGCCAACTTCCCGAACCAGGCGGCCGCGAACGCCTTCGCCCAGGAATTGGCCGACGCGGTAAACCGGTATGGCCTGGACGGAATCGACTTCGACGACGAGTACGCGGAGTACGGCGTCAACGGAACCGGCCAGCCAAACGCCAGTTCGTTCTTCTACCTGGTCTCGGCACTGCGCCAGAAACTGCCGAACAAACTGATCACGCTGTACGACATCGGCCCGTCGGCGGAGCGGCTGAGCTACAACGGCCAGAGCATCGCCAACACCTTCAACTACGCCTGGAACCCGTACTACGGAACGTGGTCCGTGCCCCGCGGCCCGAGCGCCAAGTCCCGGCTGTCCCCCGCCGCCGTACACATCAACTCGACCAGCGCGTCCACCACCGCGAGCCTGGCGACGCGTACCGTCAACGAGGGATACGGCGTGTTCCTGACGTACAACCTGGGATCCGTGAACTCCAGCTCCTACATCTCGGGGTTCACCAAGAAGCTGTACGGCCGCAACACCATCTACACCGGCTGACCTCGTCCCTCTTCTTTTGCGTTCATTCGTCGGAAACCGCCCTCGTCCGCCGCCTGCCTGTGCCGGCCCGCTGACCTGCGAGGGCGGTTTCCGACGAATGAACGCAAAAGAATGGGCAACCTTCCGGGCCTGGTCGGTGTCATTGCGGGTGAACCGAGATGGGGAGGTCCGATGGTCACCCGAGGGGACGACTTCGACGACTTCGTGCGAGGTACGTCGACCAGGCTGCTGCGCACGGCCGTACTACTCACCGGCGATCGCCCGGCCGCCGAGGACCTGCTGCAAGAGGTCTACGAACGGGTCTATGTGCGCTGGCGCTGGATCAACGGCGCGCCCGAGGCGTACGCCCGCAAGGCGCTGATGAACCACATCGCGAACCGGTGGCGCAGCCGGTCCCGCAAACCCGAGGTGGCCCTGGCCGCGCACCACGACCGCCCGACCGCCGACGGCTCCGAGCTGTACGCCGAGCGGGACCACCTGCTCGCCGCGTTGCAGGAGCTCGCGCCACGGCAGCGGGCGGTGATCGTGCTGCGGTTCTACGAGGACCTCACCGAAGCCCAGACCGCCGACGTACTCGGCTGCTCGGTCGGCACGGTCAAGAGCCAGACCTCACGGGCCCTCGACCGGCTGCGCACAATCACCGAACCAGCTCTTCTGGAGGGACTGCGATGACCGAGACCGAACTTCAGAGCCGTCTCACCGCCACTGTCGCGGACGTCGAACCGCCCGTCGACCTGCTCGACCGCGTCCGGACCGGCGGAAGCAAGAGACTGCGCCGGCGCTGGCTCACCGCGGTCGCGACGATGGCCGTGGCGACCGTGGCGGTCGGCGGAATGATCGCCATCGGGGCCGGCATCGAGAGCTTCGACGCGAACGCCGATGCCGCCGCCAATGCCAAGCAGACGACCGCGACCGACGACCCCTATGCGTACTTCCTGAACAAGCCGACCAAGGGCAATCTGGCCGGCGACCAGGAATACCTCGACGAAGTGCTGCGCGCCTGGGACAGGAGCCACGGCAGGTCCCTCAACAACGATCGCGGCATCTTCGACCACCTCAAGGGCGAGGCCCACGTGGTCTGGGCGGGCGAAACCCCGGCAGGCCCGGCCGCGATGGTGATCCAGCGGGCGGAGCTCCGTCATCACGACAACATCCAACTGTCCCGCGAGGGCCTCTTCACGCTGGCCGGGTTCATCGGCATGGGCGAAGACGGCAAACCCCAGGTCGTCGCGGACGCCTATCCGGCGCCAGGTGTGGGCGGTCCGGCCATGGCCTTCGTGGTCGGTACGAACGAGAAGGCCCTGGTCGTTCTTGACACCGGCGCACCCGAAGTCGGGGTGTCGATGCAGCGCGAGTACCCGCCGACGGGTGGCAGCACCAGGACGTACGAACAGCTGACCTTCCGCGAGGGCGCCGCCGTCGTACAGCTCCCACCTGGCGCGACGGGGATGACCGTGCGGGTCAACACACTCCCGGCGAACGGCCCAGGCCGGATCGGGGTCGCGTACTACGCTCCCGGCGCGCCGGCCGAGCTGGATCAACGAGTGTGGCCGGATCTGCCCGCGCAGGGCGAATGGCCCGCGAGCCCTGGACTGCCAGCGCTGACCGAGGCCGAGGTGGACGCCTTCGGCCGCGCCGTCGAGAAGGCCTCGGACGAACCTTCGGGCATGGCGTACCACTCGATCTGGCACGCCTACGCGAAGACTCCGAACGGCGATCGGGTGGTGGTCGGCGAGTACGGGCTGGATCGCGATCCGAGCCGGATCTTCGCCCACGTCACCAGCCCGGACGGCAAAACCAAGACCGTTGGCGGCGGCATTCCGCAACGGGATGCGCCGCTACCGGTCGCGATCCGGCTACCTGACGGACAGGGTTGGCTGGTCGCCGCCTACCAGGCCCAGCTGAGCTACCAGCGGCAGGACGGCACCTGGAGCCAGCCGATGCCGAACGCCCTGCTGGTGCCGGATGAGCCCAGCGCGAAGGTCAAGGTCAAGGTTCAAGGTCAGGAGCAGATCGTCCCGCTTGGGTGATTCAGGCCGGCCCGGTTGGGAGCTCGAACTCCCAGCCGGGCTGCCAGGTGAACGGCGCGCCCACCAAGTCCTCCAGTACGTCGCCCGCGAGCAGATAGCGCAAGGCCCACAGGTTCGCCGAGTGGGCCACCAGCAGCACCCGGGCGCCGTCGTACCGGCTAGCCAGCTCGACCAGGAACAGCCGCGTCCGCTCGACCACCTCCCGATAGCTCTCGCCATTCGGGAAGGGCTGGTCGATGTACTTCCGGCGTGGTTCGAGCAACATCACCAGAGCGCCGTTCAGGTCGCCGTAGTCGCACTCCCGCAGGCGTGGATCCTGTTGCCACGGGAGGTCCGACCCCTCGAACGCGATCTCGACCGTCTCGACCGCGCGACGTAGGTCGGAGCTGAAGACCACGTCGATGCCGTCATGGCGACGGCGCTCGCCCAGCTCGACCGCCTGCCGCTTCCCCGCGGCCGAGAGGTGGCCCGGGTGGTGGCCGGTGGCGAAGCCGGATTCGTTGTCGACGGTGGTCGAGTGCGTCTCGTACACGATCTGGACTGGCACGTGTCCAGGCTCTCATTCGGCAAACTACTTGCGGTTGCTACTGGCGGGTATATACTTAAGTTACTCGTGAGTACAGTCAAAGGTCAGGGGAGCACGACGTGAGCCACTACAAGTCGAATCTGCGGGACATCGAGTTCAACCTGCTCGAGGTGCTCGGCCGCGGCGACGTCCTGGGTCAGGGTCCGTATGCCGACATGGATGTCGACACCGCCCGCGAGGTGCTGTCCGAGATCGACCGGCTGGCGAAGAACGAACTGGCGGAGTCCTTCGAGGACGCCGACCGCAACCCGCCCGTCTACGACCCGGCGACCCACGAGGTCACCATGCCCGAGTCGTTCAAGAAGAGCTATCACGCCTACATGGACGCCGAGTGGTTCAAGCTCGAGCTGCCGCCGGAGCTGGGCGGCCAGCCGACGCCCCCCTCGCTGCGCTGGGCCGCCGCCGAGATGGTGCTCGGCTCGAACCCCGCCGTGCACATCTACGCCGCCGGGCCGAACTTCGCGCACGTGCTGTGGCGTAACGGCACCGACCGGGACAAGCTGATCGCCAAGCACATGATCGACCGCGGCTGGGGCGCCACCATGGTGCTGACCGAGCCCGACGCCGGATCCGATGTCGGCGCCGGCCGCACCAAGGCTGTCCAGCAAGAGGACGGCAGCTGGCACATCGAGGGCGTCAAGCGCTTCATCACCTCGGGTGAGCACGACATGTCAGAGAACATCGTGCACCTGGTGCTGGCCCGCCCGCAGGGCATCGAAGGCGTCGGCGGTCCGGGCACCAAGGGCCTGAGCCTGTTCATCGTGCCGAAGTTCGACTTCGACCTGGAAACGGGCGAGCTGACCGGCGAGCGCAACGGCGCCTACGTGACGAACGTCGAGAAGAAGATGGGCATCAAGGTGTCCACCACCTGCGAGGTCACCTTCGGCGAGAACACACCCGCCAAGGGCTGGCTGCTCGGCGAGGTGCACGACGGCATCGCGCAGATGTTCCAGGTCATCGAGTACGCCCGGATGATGGTCGGTACGAAGGCCATCGCGACCCTGTCGACCGGCTACCTGAACGCCCTGGAGTACGCGAAGGAGCGGGTCCAGGGTGCCGACCTGGCCAACTCGGCCAAGACCGCGCCGCGCGTCACCATCACGCACCACCCGGACGTTCGCCGTTCGCTGCTGACCCAGAAGTCGTACTCCGAGGCCCTGCGGGCGCTGGTGCTGTTCACCGCGACCTACCAGGATCGGGCCGAGCAGGCGCGGTATGCCGGTGAGCACGACGTCGAGGCCGAGCGCGTCAACGACCTGCTGCTGCCGCTGGTGAAGGGCTACGGCTCGGAGAAGTCCTGGACGCTGCTCGGCACCGAGTCGCTGCAGACCTTCGGCGGTTCCGGCTTCCTGCAGGACTACCCGATCGAGCAGTACGTTCGCGACGCCAAGATCGACACCCTGTACGAAGGCACCACCGCCATCCAGGGCCAGGACCTGTTCTTCCGCAAGATCATCAAGGACCAGGGCCAGGCCCTCGGGCACCTCGCGGACCAGATCCAGCAGTTCGTCGCCTCCGAGGCCGGTAACGGCCGGCTGAAGGAGGAGCGCGGTCTGCTCGCCAAGGGCCTGGAGGACACCCAGAAGATCCTCGGCGTGATGGGCCAGGCGCTGATGTCGAGCAACCCGCAGGCCGAGGGCGGCGACATCCGCAACATCTACAAGGTCGGCCTGAACACCTCGCGGCTGCTGTTCGTGCTCGGTGACGTGGTCTGCTCGTGGCTGATGCTGCGCCAGGCCGAGGTCGCCCTGAACCGTCTCGGCGAGGAGCTGTCGCCCGCCGACCAGGACTTCTACACCGGCAAGGTCGCGGCCGCCCAGTGGTTCGTCCGCTCCACCATGCCGACCGTGCGCGCCGAGCGGATCAAGGCGGAGATGACCGACCTCGACGTGATGGACCTCCCGGAATCCGCGTTCTAGTCCCTTAGACCGTTCAGCACAGCTGTCCCTGCCCTGGCCTCCCCCCTGTCCAGGCCAGGGGCAGCTGTGTTTACGGAACTAGGCATTGAGGTGGCGCGTCTGCTTGGATGTGCCTGCTGGAACACCTAGTAGATTGCCTGCGATGCGCCGACTCTTATTGCTCGTAGTGGCGTTGTGGGTTCTACCCATCGGACCAGCCGTTGCAGCACCTCAGACCAGTCCTGAGCTTCTAGACGCCATTGCCGCGTCCTGGCGCAAGGACCCGGTCTACGTCTATGAGGGGTTGCAGGTACCTCCTGCCGAGCTGAACCGCATCCGCACAGCTGCTCGCTCTCTCGACACCCCTGTGTACGTCGCGTTGCTCCCGACGCCCAGTACTGACTCAAAGCAGCGGCACGACCTACCGACACTTCTGCAGGCCCGTATCGGTGGCAACGGCCTCTTCATGGTCTGGCTGGTCGACGACGACAGCTGGCGCGGCGACCACGAACTGGTCCTCCCTCCCGGCAGTACGGCCGACAACCGGTTCAGAGACATCCGGAGGGGCGACGACGCCTACTACGACCTGGTGGACGAACGACCCGCACCTACCGTCGTACGCCGGATCCAGCAGGTAGACGCGGCACTGAGCGGTACGGCGCTCCCGGCCATGCCCACCGACGACCTGGATCCGAAGCGGCCTAGGGGGTTGTCTCACACGGACAAGGAAGACCGCGCGGCGTTCATCGGCATGGGCGTGGGTGCCTTCATCACCTGCTCCCTCATGCTCTTGCGCTTCGGGCGACGGGCCTCGCGCTCACTGCGCAGTGATAAGCGCTTGGGCGTCAAGAAGGCGGTTCCGGTGACGGCCGACTCGCTCGCACCGCAGACCGACGCGCTGATCAGCCGGGCCGACCGGGTGCGCCAGCGAATCGAACGGCGGATCGCCAAGGGCACCGTGACGGCCGAACAACTCGATCGCCGGGATGACGCCGTCACTCGTCTGGAGGCCGCCCGGTCTTTGCGGGAGGAAGACGGGGTCGAGGCCGCCGCGGGGGCATTCGTGCTGGCCCGGCAGGCTTACACCGGTTTGACGGAGGGCGTCGTACGGCCGCCTTGTTTCTTCAACCCCACACACCTGGCCGGTACGGCGACGGTGGTCTGGTCGGAGCTCGAAGTCCCCGCGTGCAAGGTCTGCCAGGTGGCCGTTGATGCCGGCGATGAGCCTTTGTCCCTGCGGGTGCCGGTGGCCGCAGGGTTGTTCGGGAAGGGCTCGGACGGCCCGCCGTACTGGTCGGTCGAGTCGAAGAACCCCTTTGTTTTAACGGGATTTGGTGCACTGAGCGATGATCTGGCCGAGCGGGTGATGAAGCGATGAGACGACTCGCGGTGTTGCTCGCGACGATCTTCGCTTGCTGCTGGCTACCGACGGCTGCCGCCGCTGAGGTTCCGCCGGATGCGCGGGTTGAGGCGGCGGTCAAGGCCTGGCAGACGTCACCGCTGTACGTCGCCCCGCTGAACGAAGGCGCCATTCCCGAAGAGCGGGCGGCGGCGTTGATCGCCCGGATGCGCGCGATGCCGGTGGCGGTCTACGCGGCGGTGATCCCGTCCGGCGAGTACTTCCCCGAGGGCGGGGATACGGCCCGGCTGGCCGGTTGGCTCGCGGCGGCGAACGGTAAGCCCGGCGTCTACGTGGTGGTCGGCGACGACGCAACCGGTGTCGCCCATCTCGTCACGGCCGACGCGCCATCGAGGTCTTGGCAGACCAAGGAGTACACCCCGGCCGGCGAGCTGGAGTCGTACCTCGACCAGATCGACACCAACGCCGGCGAAACCCCGCGACCGGCCCGGACGAAGGCCTATCCGTCGTCACCGGAACCGCCGTACGAGCCCGAGGAATTCACGGTTGGCGCGGCATTGGCGAACGGCTTCGGCGGGCTGGCCCTCGGCGCCATCGGTGGTGTGATCCTGGCGGGCCTTCTGCTTGCCATTGCCGCTTTCTGGGGAGGACGTAGATGAGGAAGCTGATGGGCCTGCTGGCGGCCCTGGTGGTGCTGCTGACGGCGCTCCCGGTCGCACCGGCCATGGCCGGACCACCCACGACACCGGCAGAGCGCGCGCGGGAGATCGCCCAGGCGCTGGCGAAGAACCCGGTCTACATCGACCCGGCCTACGCCTCGGCGTACCCGGCGGCGACCCAGACCGAGATCGGCGTGAAGGCCAAGGCGCTCGGCTATCCCGTCTACACGGTGATCCTGCCGCTGACCGCGGGCGACTTCTTCCGCGGCGAGGAGAACACCGCGCTCACGCTGATCATGGACGCGATGCAGAAACCCGGCCTGTACGTCCTGGTCGACGGCGGCGGGCGCTTCCCCTGGCATGAGCTGCGGGGTCGGACCGAGCCGGACTACGACAAGGTGTCCGCCGCCCGGAAGCGGGCGCTGGACGACACCGGCTATAACTCGGGACCGGCCCAGGTGCTGATCCGGATGTACGAGCTGCTGGCGCTGCCCTCGTTGCCACCGGCAACCGCTAAGCCCGGCAAGTCGACGCCTTCGCGCGAGTCGGATTCCGGCGACGGCTCGGGCTTTCCCTGGTGGATCGTGGGCGGTGTCGCCGTACTGGCGCTGCTGGTGCTCGCTTTCCGGCGCGGTGGCCGAGGGCGCGGGCGCGGGAAGCAGGCGGCATTCAGCATTCCTCCGCATGTGGCGGTGGCGGTCGCGGACGAGAAGCGGCGCAAGCTCACCCGAGATGCGGGCGAAAGCCTTACCAGCTTGGGCGAACAGCTCGCCTCGTTGCCAGTAGCAACCTCTTCGCGAGCACGCGAGCTGCAGCAGCGGGCGCTGGACGCGCATCAGGCGGCCGGGCGTGTACTGGACGGTTCCGACGACATCGTCGACGTGGTCGGCGCGACGGTTCTGCTGGACCTGGCTCAGCGCGAGTACGACGCAGCGCAGGCCGTCGAGGCGGGGCGTCAACCGGCCGACGTACGAGGGCTGTGCGCGTTCAACCCGTTGCACGGGCGGTCGACCGGTGGGCCGACGACGGTGGAGTCCGACGGGCACGCCCTCGAGCTGCCGTTGTGCCGTGCCTGCCAGAAGGCCCTGCGGCGTGGCGCGGCACCGGCCTCGCTGCGCGGTGCGGACGGGCCGTACTGGCATGGCGACGACCTGTGGGCGCGGACGTTCTTCGGCTCGGTCGGCGACAACCTCGCGGACGCGGTCGGCCGGGGCGAGCACCGGTCCTGACCCCCTACGGGACCCTTACACCCCTGGCTTGGGGGTCAGGGCCGATCTGAGGGTTGTGCCCGATTCGGCGCGGGGTCCGCCAGTCCTACTGTCAACCGACAACGTGTCGTGGGTGGGATCGAGAAGAGGCGAGATCGATGGCTGACAACCGCCGGCTGGGGCTACTGCTGGTACTGACCGGGGCCGCACTGGCCGTCTGGTCGTTCGGGGACCGCGAGGCCGACGACCGGCACGAGGTGAGCGACAAGATCTCGGTGCTGCAGCTCGATACCAGCGCCGGCAACGTCACCGTCGAGGTGAGCGACGACCCGGTCACGAAGATCCACGAGAAGCGGTCGTTCTGGCTGATCAAACGCGGCTCCGGCTACGAGGTCGACGGTGAGACGCTGCGGCTGGACGGCGACTGCGGCTGGAACTGCGAGTCCGATTTCGTGGTCACCGTGCCGCGCGGGACCAAGGTGACCGGCGAGGCCGGCTCCGGCGACACCGTGATCCGGGGCGTGGCCGGGGTGGACGCGAAGACCAGGTCGGGCGACGTGAAGATCAGCGACGTGGCCGGCTCGGTCACCCTCGACGCCACGTCCGGCACGATCGAGCTCGACGGCATCAAGGGCGCCCTCGACGTCGAGGTGAACTCGGGCAGCGTCACCGGCCGTAGCCTCACCGGCGGTGCGGTCAAGGCGAGCACCACCTCGGGCGATATCGACCTGGAACTCGACGAGGCCAACTCGGTCACCGCCAAGGGCACCAGCGGCGATATCGAGATCACCGTGCCAACGGGCAACTACCAGGTCGACACCGACGTGACGAGCGGCCAGGTGGACAGCGAGATCGGCTCGACCACCGGCGCCACCCACCGACTGGACGCGCGCACCACCAGCGGCGACATCACGATCAAGAAGGACTAGTGGTCTGGTGACCATTAGAGTGGTTTCGACACGCTCACGAGGGGTTACCTGGCGAGTGGACGCGGCGTAGCGTCGAAGTGTCTGGCCACACTCAGAGGAGACTCGGCATGAGCATCGGTGTTGGCATCTTCTTGCTTGCGGTCGGCGCCATTCTGGCCTTCGCCGTCAGGGATTCATGGGACGCGGTTGATCTCACGGTCGTCGGGTTCGTCCTGATGGCCGCCGGCGCCCTCGGCATCGCGCTCTCCTTCTACATCACCAACCGACGCCGCAGCGTGCCGAACGAGGCGCTGGACCCGGCGGTCGAAGAGGAGTACCGCGTGGTGGAGGAAGACCACCGCGACGTCAAGGAGTAGCGGCTCCGGACAACACCAGCTCGAGCCGGGGCGGCCCGTCCGGCGAGACCACGACGGGCACACCCCAGTCCTGCCGGTGCAGGTGGCAGGCCGGGAACTCGACCTCGTCTGAGTTGTCGCATGACGCCGCCTGCACAGCCACATGCAGTACGCCGTCACCGACCCGCGGATCGATCTCCAGCCGCCGGACCAGGTCGGTCGAATCGCCAGCGCCTTCCCGTATCAACTCGGTCGGCGTCGACGTGATCATCAATCGGGTCGACGGCCCGTAGCGGTCGTCCAGCTTCTGCCCGGGCGGCGGCTCGAACACCACCTCCAGGGTGATCTCGCCACCCGCGATCGGCGTCGGCGGACGCTGGGTCCGCGTACTGAACTCGTTGATCTCGGCCGACGCCCCCAGCGGCACCGGGGTGAGCCGATGCGCGGCCGACTCCACCACCAGCAGCTCGTTGCCGGCGACCACTGCGCCGCTCGGCTCGGCCAGCCCGGTCGCCATGGTCTCCACTAAACCGGTCGCCGGATCGAAGCGCCGTACGGCACCGTTGTAGGTGTCCGCGATCGCCACCGAGCCATCCGGCAGCGCCGTCACACCGAGTGGGTGCTGCAACAACGCCTCCTCGGCCTTCCCACCACGCAGGCCGAAATCGAACAGCCCGGTTCCGATCGCCGTATGCACCTCGTTGCTTTGCGAAATCCAGCGCAACGATGACGTCTCGGAATCCACGAACCACAGCCGCTCCGCCGTCGCCGCGAACCCGGACGTCTGCGCGAACCAGGCCTGCTTCGGCTCACCGTCTCGCAGCCCCTCGTTCGTCGTACCGGCGGCGACCTCGGTAACCCCGGTCAGCGGGTCAAACGTCCACAACTGGTGAACGCCCGCCATCGCGATCCAAACCCGGTCCTGCCACCACGCGACATCCCAGGGTGAACTCAGTACGTCGGTCCCGTCACCGTCCATCCACTGCGCCCCCGTCCCGACCAACGTCCGAACGTTGCCATCAGCAAGCGCCACTCCCCGCAAGGCGTGATTGACCGTATCCGCAACCACAACGTCATACCCGACCTTTAACGCGACGTCCTCGGGCAACAGCGCAAGCCCATTCGGCTCGGAAAACCGCGCCTCCACCCCATCAACCAACCCCCGCTCCCCCAACCCAACCCGCCGCACCACGCCCTCGGCGTCCCCGCTCATCGGACCCTTGTGACGCGGCGCGTCGCCGTTCATCGGACCCTTCTGACCAGGCGTGTCGCCGTTCATCGGACTCTTGTGACCGGGCGCTTGGGTGTGGGTGGCGAGCTCGACCAGGCTGTGGTGGCCGGCGTCCGCGACCAGGAGGTTGCCGTTCGGCAGGGTGATGGCCTTGGCCGGGAAACGCAGATCGGTCGGCTCGGGCTTCGGCGCGACGTACGGCGACTTGCCGCGCGTCAACGCCCCGGCGGCCTCGTACTCCGGAATGGCCTCGGCCAGCAGGGCGTCCAGGGCATGCGCATGCCCCTCGCCCGAGTACTGCGCGACGATGTACCCATTCGGATCGACCAGCACCAACGTCGGCCAAGCCCGGGCGGTGTAGTTCTGCCAGGTGATCAACTCCGGGTCATCCAGCACCGGATGCCCCACCTCATACCGCTCTACGGCCGCCTTGATCGCCTCGAGATCCGCCTCATGCGCGAACTTCGGCGAATGCACCCCCACCACCACGAGCGCATCCCCGTACTTCTCCTCCAACGGACGCAACTCATCCAGCACATGCAGGCAGTTCACACAACAAAACGTCCAGAAATCCAAGAGCAAGAAGCGCCCCCGAAAATCCCCCAACCCCAGCGCCACACCCCCCGTATTAAGCCAACTCCGCCCCTTCAACTCCGGCGCCCGCAATCGCATCCCCCCATTGTGCGCCACCCATTTCCCCACTCCGCGAGTGGCCGCATCCGACCGCCATGTGGACCAGACGCGACCACTCGCGGCAGAGAGAAACGCGGCCTTCCGACTTGGTGGACCGCCAAGTCCACACGGTGCCCCGAAACGGGCCGGATGAGGGCGAAAGGGCCGCCGTGTGGACCTGGCGGTCCGCCTCAGGTGCCGGGGTCGAGGGTGTCTTGGAGGAGTTTGGCGGTTTTGCGGAGGGTGGGGGGTGAGGAGTTGAGGTCGCCGGCGAGGCCTACGGGGGTTAGGCAGGAGCCGGGGGTGAGGAGGCCGTGGCGGTGGGCTACGGACCAGACGATGGCTCGGGGCCAGGTGGCGAGGCGGGCTTTGGTGAGGAGTTGGGGGGCTTCGCGGACGAGGCGTTCGGCGAGGGTGAAGGCTTCGATGGCGTACGCCGGGCCGAGGGTTTCGCCGGCCAGGGTCCACGCGTGGGGGGCGATCAGCGCCAAGGTGGCCGCGTCGGCTTGGCCCAGGCCGTCCAGGTCGGGTTGTGGGGGTGAGCCGATGCCGGGAAGGACGAGCGTCATCGCCTCGAGGTCCTCCACCGACGGCGTCGGGATCTGGATCGGCATGGGTTCACCGGCCGGACGGAACCACAACGCGGGCGACCACGTGTCGACGGCGTCGACGGCCTCCGCCAGTGTTTCCTGGTCGACCTCGGACCGCTCCGACGCGAACCGCAGCCAGGCTTTCAGCACCGGCGGCACCGCGCGCGAGTAGTTGCTATCGGCAATGACCTTGTTCGGGATCCATTGCGTGATGAAGAGTTCGACCAGTACGGCGCTCACCCGCAGCGGGCCGCCGGCGGTGTAGTCGAGGGCGTGGTCCAGCCATAACCGGGCGATCCCGGCCGCGTCCTCGGGCAGTTCGGCCGCGCCCGGCCAGGCCAGGAAGTCGCTCACCAGGCGATCGCGCTGCCGACCGGACCAGCGGGCCTGGACCGGCGGACGGATCGGCCGTTCCGGTAACTGGGTCAGGCGATTCACCAACAACCCGGTGAAGAATTCGAAGTCGTCGGTCACCGGCGGATCGTCGTACTCGTGCGTCTCACCGAGTGCCTGCAAGATGATGCCCGCGGCAACGGCCGGCCGCACGGTCCGGACCGTCACCCGGCCACCTCGCTGGTACGCGTCGACCACCTGCTGCAACGGCGGCCCGACAAAAACGTCCTTCACCAACGCACCGAGATTGTTGTCCACGAACACGATCAGCGTGTGCGGGTGATGCTCGTCGTCATAATCCAGTACGACGCTGAGGCCGTCGCCACTGATGTCCTCCGACAACACCGTGCTGGTCAATCGGAAGGTGGCGATGCGCTCGACCCACGCCGGTACGTCGGCGGTGAAGCGGCTCCGGGTCATCAGCGCCCGCTGCAACGGCAGGCGCCCGGCCTGGCCGACCGTGCGGGCCAATCCGGTCAGCAGGATGAACGAGTCGACATCCCGGCGCTCGGCCAGTACGCGGGCGACGTCCATCCAGAACAGGCGCTCGACCTCACCGATCTCCTCGGACGCGTCCTCGGGCCAGAGCCGGTCCGCGACCATCGTCGACAATCGCGCCACCGAGGCCTCCGCGATCACCGGCAGCAGCTCGGCCGGAGCGGCGGCCAGGTCCATCGTGAGCGTCTCTTGCAGGGTGTCGAGCACGGCGTCACGCGGCTCGGCGTCGGGCAGGCCGGCAGGGCGGGATGGAGCCGGGTGATCCGACGATCCCACCAGCCGCAGGTGGGTGCGGCGCTTGTCCCCGCCTCGTGGTTTGGCCACGTCTGCGAGGCTACCGGGAACGAACCCGCCACCGCAGATGAGTGCGCGAGTCCCCGCCATAACGAAACGGGACCCCGCCCCTAGGAGGCGAGGTCCCGTTACAGTGGTCAGCCCTTGAGGGCGCCTGCCATCAGACCACCGATGAACCAGCGGCCCAGCAGGATGTAGACGAACAAGGTCGGGAACGACGTGATCAGCGCACCCGCCATACTCGCCGCGTAGTCGACCTTCTGACCACCCGACAGCGCCGCCAGACCGAGAGTGACCGGCCCGTTGCTCTGCTGAGTGAGGAACAACGCGAACAGGAAGTCGTTCCAGATCGAGGTGAACTGCCAGATCAGCGTCACCACGAAACCCGAGATCGACACCGGCAGGATGATCCGCAGGTAGGTCTGGACCAGACCGGCGCCGTCCACCCGGGCCGACTCGATGATCTCGTTCGGCACCACGGTCGCGTAGTAGTTCCGGAAGATCAGCGTGCAGATCGGGATGCCGTAAATGACGTGCGCGACCAGCAGCGTCGGCACACCCTGGGTGATGTTGAGCGTCTGGAACGTCGTCCGCAACGGCAGCATCACCGCCTGGTACGGGATGAACATGCCGAACAGGATGAACGCGAACACCAGGTTCGCCCCGGGGAAGCGCCAGCGGGCCAGTACGAACCCGTTGGCCGATCCCAGCAACGACGCGATGATCGCGCCGGGCACCGCGAGGCTGAGCGATCGCACCAGGTACGGCTGGAGAATGTCCCAGGCCTTTTGCCAAGGCTCCAGCGTCCAGGTCGAGGGCAGACTCCACTGCTCGGCGGCGGAGGTGTCGGCCGAGGTCTTGAAGCTGGTGATGATGACGACGTACACCGGCATCAGGACGAACAACAGGAACAGCAGCAGGATCAGATAGCGCACGGTCCGGCTGAGCCGGGTGGATCCGTCCGCGATCGAGCTCCGGGGCGGCTTGGCCCGGAGCGCCTTCGATGCCGGCTGTTCGGCCGCAGCGGTGGCGCTCACTCTTCACTCTCCTGCTTGACGGTGTAGGCGACGTACGGCACGACCAGGATCGCGACGACGACGAGCAGCACGATCGAGATGGCCGCCGCCTTCGCCATATCGCTGCGCAACAAGGTGTTCCACATGTAGACGGATGGCACTTCGGTGCGGAATTGGTTCGGCCCGGTGATCGCGTAGATCAGGTCGAACAGCTTCAGCGACATATGGCCGAGGATGATCAACGCGGAAAGCGCGATCGGCGACAACTGCGGGAACAGCACGTGCCGGTACAGCTTGAACTCGCTCGCGCCATCAACACGCGCCGCCTCGCGAAGCTCGCCGGGGATCCCCCGGAAGCCCGCCAGGAACAGCGCCATGATGTAACCCGACAGCTGCCAGATGGCCGGCAGCGCGATCGACGCCATCGTGGTCCAGCGACTGCCGCCGGTCCACCAGGCGTTCTGCAGGAAGTCCAGGTTCGCGATGCCGAACAGCCGGTTCAGACCGCGGGCCTCGTCACCCTGCGACGGGTTGAGCAGCCAGCCCCAGACGACTCCCGACGCGATCATCGAGATGGCCATCGGGAACAGGAAGACCGACCGGAAAATGCCCTCGCCGGTGACGCCCTTCTCCAGCAACAACGCCCAGATCAGGCCGAACACCAGCGTGCCCAGGATGAAGACCACCGTGAGCACGCCGAGGTTCTTCAGCGAGTTCAGGAACCGATCCTCGCCGAACAGGTTCACGTAGTTGTCGAACCCGACGTACTCGGCGGGACCTCGCCGGGCGGTGTGCCGGCCGGTCAACGAGGTGTTGACCGACCAGCCGATGAGCCCGTAGACGAAGTACCCGAGCAGCAGGACCGTCGGCAGCAGAACAAGCGCCCCCGGTCCCCAGGTCCGGATCCTTCCGTGCATTAAGACGTCTTAGCCGCGGCGGCGAGCGCCTTCTGGAGCGTCGGAACGTCCGGCTTACCGCTGAACTGACCGATCGCCGAGAGGATGCTGTCGTTCTGGCCGAGGGTGCAGGCCGCGCCGTGCGCACAGGACGGCACGATCTTGTCCTTCTTCCAGTCGGCCATCGCGGCCTGCTGGTACTTCGGGTAGTCGGTCGCAACCGCGTCGGAACGCGCCGGGATCGAACCCTTCTTGGTGTTGAAGGCCTTCTGGCCATCGGCACTACCGACCACGTCCAGCCAGCACTTGGCGCCATCCGGGGTCTTCGCGTTCACCGGCAGGGTGAACGAGTCGGCCAGGTACTGGAAGTTGCCCGCGGTCCCCGGAGCCGGCCAGTAGGTGTACGCCGATTCCGCTACGCCTTCGGAGAGCTGCTGCGCGGCGACCCAGTCACCCATCACGGTGTAAGCGGCCTGCCCCTTGTTCACGTAGCCGAGTGCATCCGGCCAGTCGACGGCCTCGCGGTCGGTGTTCGTGTACGTCAGTAGCTTCGCGTACTTCTGCAGCGCGGCAGTGACGTCGGCACCGTTGAAGTCTGTCGAACCGTTCCACAGACCGGTGAACTTGTCCGGACCGAGCTCGGCCAGCAGCACGACCTCGAGCACCATCTCCTGAGCGAAGCCCTTCGAGGTGGCGAGGGGAGCCTTGACGCCGGCGGCCTTCAGCTTGTCCAGGTCAGCGATCCACGCGTCGACGGAGGCCGGGGCCTTGGTCGCGTCGATATTGGCCTTCTTCAGCACGGCCGGGTTCGCCCACACCACGTTCGCGCGGTGCACGTTGGCCGGGATCGAGTAGATCTTGCCCTCGACGGTGAGGTTGTCGAGCAGACTCTTCGGGAACGCCGCGTCCAGACCGAAGTCCTTGTACAGCTGGCTGACGTCCTCGACCTGTCCGTTGTTGATGTAATCCTTCAGCTCGGCACCGGCGTGCGCCTGGAAGGTCGACGGCGGATTGCCCGAAGCGAGGTCGTTCGCCAGCACCTGCTTGGCGTTCGCGCCGGCCCCACCCGCGACAGCCGCGTTGTCGAACTTGTAGTCCTTGCACTTGGTGTTGAACACCGAGACGAGGCCGTCGAGCCCTGCCTTTTCACCACCGTCTGCCCACCAGGTGAAGACGGTGACATCCTTGCTGGCCGAGTCTCCGCTGTCGCCGCCGCTGTTCCCGCACGCACTGACAGCGAGAAGGCCTGCGGCACCGAGCACCGCGACGGCCTTGCTCATCCCACCACGCATTTTGTTCACTCTCCGTTCAGCTCAAAGAGCTGGCTGACAACGTTGCCCCCTTGACGGCCACAACTCTGTGCGCAACGCGAGCCGAGTGTCAACGTTCCGCGCAGGCGCGTTGCGCAGACGTGACCGGCTTGCACCCAGTGAGATGAGAGCGCGTCCACCAGGAAACACTGATGGGTCAGTATGCGCACAGAGACGCACAGAGGCGAACACTGGCCAACGAATTCCGGGCGATTCGCCCTGCCCGCAAACCACTGTCCCGCTGGGAAAACGCCTACCGCTGCGCGAGCTTGCTGGTCGAGCCCCAGATCACCGGCGTGGATGGAAACACCACGCGGTAGTCACGGATCACGCTCACCGTGTAGGTGTAGCTGTACTGTCCGGCCGAGTTGGTGCTCACGGACTTCAGAGTTGCTGGACCGGCCGCGGAGACCCCGGAAGAACTAACCAAACCGACGAGAAGCGCACCGGTGGTCAACAGAAGACGTGAACGCATGAGTCCAACCCCCACTAGTCATAGTCCGCCCAGTGCGGGCGGCCCCCGGGGTCAGGCTAGAGGAGAGCTCCGACAAAACCGGGCGAGGCTTACTTGCGGACGGTTGGGCTGGCGATATTCCAGATCAGGCCGGTTGCCGGGAAGTAGACGCGATAGTCCCTGGTCGTCGCCATCAGGTAGCTGTAGGTGTAGCGGCCGCCTGCGGTGGTCTTCACCGACTTCAGCGGGATCCATCGCGTCGCGCCGGGCGCCTTGTACTGCAGCTGACCCGAGGCGCCGGCCCAAGGGACGAAGCGGTCGAGCGAGGCGGCGTAGCGTGCGGCCGCGGCGGTCAGCGTGACCTTCCGGCCGGCGCGAGTGGCCGTTAGTCGCGACCACGAGCTGACCTTCACCACGCTGGCCAGGTAGTTCTGCTTGACCGGCTTGAAGTCCTTGCCGAAGGCACCACTCGGCCGCCAACTCCAATGCCCGAGCGGATCGAAGTCGTACACGTCGACCACACCCGTGCGCGCCTTCGCCTCGAACGCCGCGAACGCCGTACCGCCGGCAGTCGGGTGGTACGCCGTCCAGTAAGCGTCGATCACGCCGGCGGCGGCACAGTCCGGCGCGAGCGTCACCTTCACTGCCTGGTACGGCGAGCCGACCGCGATCCGCGCCGGGATCCGCACCGAACACGAAGGCGCTGCTTCAACAGCCGAAGCGTCCGAGGCGGCTGAGGCGCCCGAAGCGGTCAGGGGTGCGGCCAGGAGCCCGGCCGAAAAGACGGTCAGCACACTGAGTAGTGAAGTGGTACGCACCCGATGAAGGTAACCGATTTTCACGGCCAGAGCAGGGTTTTGATCGCGCGCCGCTCGTGCATCGACTTGTAGCCCTCGGCAACCTCCGTGAGCGGCAGTTCCTGGTCGAACACCAGCCCCGGGTTGATCGCCCCGGACAGCACATCCGCCATCAGCTGCGGCAGATACGCCCGCGTCGGCGCGAGCCCGCCGGCCAGCCCGACGTTCTTGCCGAACATCTTCCCGATCGGTACGTCGACCCCGTGCGGCACGCCGACGAACCCGACCGTCGCGCCCGGCCGTGCGACCGAGAACGCCGTGGTCATGGCCTGCCCGGTACCAACACACTCGAGTACGGCGTCCGCGCCAACGCCATCGGTCAACTCCAGTACGGCGGCTTCGGCGGCGTCGCCTCGTTCCGCGATCACGTGCGTGGCGCCGAACTCGCGGGCGATTCGCTGCCGCGGCTCATGCCGGGACATCGCGACGACCCGCTCCGCGCCCATCCGGGAAGCAGCCAGTACGCCGCTGAGCCCGACCGCGCCATCGCCCACTACGACCACGGTGTGGCCGGGCTGAACCCGCGCGGACACGGCGGCATGCCACCCCGTGCCCATCACGTCGGACAACGTCAGCAACGACGGCACCATCGACTTGTCGGGCATCTCCGGCGTTGCCACCAAGGTCCCGTCGGCATGCGGAACGCGCGCGAACTCCCCCTGCCCACCATCGGCCGGCAGGTTCGACACGAAGCCGCCGTCCGAGCAGGCCGAGTACATCCCGGCCTGGCAGTGCCGGCAGGTCCCATCGCTGATCATGAACGGCGTAATGACAAAGTCACCGGGCTTGACGGTACGCACGTCAGCCCCGACCGCCTCCACCACACCAACGTGCTCATGCCCGATCCGGCTGCCCGGGGTGATCGAGTTCTCGCCGCGATACGACCAGAGATCCGACCCACAAATACACCCCGCCACAATCCGCACAACCGCATCAGTCGGCCGCTCGATCGTCGGATCCGCCACCTCACTAAGCCGAACATCAAACGCCGCATGAATCGTGGTAGCAAACATCCCAGAACTCTAACCGGCCCCCGGACACGGCAAACAACCGTCCAACGCTGCGTCGATTGGTCTGGATTCGACCGCTTCAGACCAATCGACGCAGGGCTTAGGGGGTGCCGACCAGCGGGAGTTTGCCGGCGTTGGCGTGGTTCGGCTGGCCGAGGCGGCCGGGGGCAAGCGCGCTAGCTCAGGAGGTAGCGGCCGCGGCGGTGGACCAGGGGCGGCTGGGTGTCCGGGAGTAGTTCGACGTGCTGGATTTCCAGGATTACCTCGAGGGACCAGCCGATCTCGCGCGGAGGCGGTTCCGCCAGACGGCACCCCGCCCAGGTGGTCGCTGACGCAAGCGCCGGTCCCCATTCGGTATCCGTCCACTCCGCCATCCGAAACGGCCCGCCTGGAGCCGGAGCGACGTACCCGAAGGCGTCTGCCAGCTGCTGGTGTGGTTCGCCGAGCAGCGACACCACGGCAGTCCTTGCCTTGAGCAACATCTCGCACAGATCGGATTCGGGGTCCAGCAACCCAACGACGTACCCGGGCTCCCCATCCGCGATCACCATCGACGAAACGGTCAGACCCGCACGACCCGATTCGTACGACGTCGTCCAGAGCCCGACCGGCGACGGCAAGCGGCCGCGAAACCGTCGTACCGGGCTGCGATCGGATTCCGGCGGCAGGAACGGGTGGTCCCCGTGGATGGTCATACGTCGAACGCTACGTGGTGACGCGCGGCGGCAGCTGGAAGGTACCCAGCGGCTCGAGCGTGAGCCCACCCGGCGCGCGCACGCCAGTCGCGCGTCCACCCTCGTCAAACGTGTACTCGTACGCCTGACCAAAAGCGCCGTACCCATTACCGCCCCCAACCCGCAGCGACGAGTCGCCGACCAGCGCGAGCGGCACCGCCTCAGCCGTCGGATCCACCTCAGTCGGGTCCATCGCGTACAACCGGCCACCCAACTGGACCACATCGGTCACACCCCACAGGTTCGCGAAGCGCCCGGTGAACCGCGACAGGTCGACGCCCTCTACCGGATCTCCCGCCAGGTCCAGCAGCTTGAAGAAAACGCTAGCCAGCTGCAACGCCGGCCCGTCGATCGCGTTGGTCAGGACCGAGACCGCGACCCCACACTCCGGATCGACCAACGAGCGCGTGATGTGCCCGGGATAACCCCCACCATGGCCGAACACGTCCCGCTCGCCGACCTTGACCACGCTCAACCCGAGACCGTAACGCCCCTCGGTCTGGTCGGGTTTGACCTGCCACTGCGGATGCCGCATCACCCGCTTCGACGCGTCGGTCAGAAGCCGTTCATCCCCGGGAAGATGCGCGGCGAAGTACGACACGAGGTCGCTCGCGTTTCCGTAGAAGCCCGTCGCGGCAGCGAGATCGCGAGTGTCGACATGCTCGATCGGCACCCGCTGGTCGGCATACGCGAGAGCGCTATAACCGGCGGCGTACTCGCCAAGCCGTTCCGGCTCGAGCTCCGGACCGAGGTCGGACAGCCCGAGGCGGGCCACGATTTCCTTGCGCACGTAGGCGTTGTACGACGTACCACCGGCGGCTTCCACGATCAGACCGAGCAACCCGTAGCCGATATTCGAGTACTTGAAGCGTTCGTTCGGCGCGATCACGTCGGCATCCGGGCCGGACAGGATTTCCAGCAGTGTCGCGCGATCCGGGAAGGCACCGCGCAGTTGCCAGAAGTCGGCGGCGGAGCTGTCCCGCGTCAGGCCCGAGGTGTGCCCGAGCAGCTCGCGGATGGTCAACGCGCCGGCCGGGCGGCCCGCCAGCTCGACGACGTACTGACCGGCTTCGTCGTCGAGGCGGAGGCGACCGCGTTCGGCCAATTGGAAGGCGGCCGTCGCGGTGAAGGTCTTGGAGTGCGAGGCGATCCGGAACAAGTGGCGGTCGGTCAGCGCGACGTCGTTCTCGACATCGGCGTGGCCGTACGAGCCGGCGAAGGCGACTCGGCCCTCGGCGTGCACGGCGGCCTGGATTCCGGGCACGCGCAGATATCCGCGGGCGAAATCGAGCAGGGAGTCGTAGTAGGTCAGAACCTCGGCGAGCGGCATGGGACAAACCTGCCATATCCCGCCTGTGTGCGCCGGTGCGCGCGACTACGAAAGACCGTCGCCGCGCGCACCGAAGACACCCGCCCCAGACTTCCCCGCTGACCGAGAGAGCCCCCGTTGACCGCACTCTCAGCTAACGCAGAGTATTCACAACTGGGGATCAATTGGCAAGCTTTGCGGACAAAGAGTCACAATTTAACGAATTCAAGCAAAATCGATCTACGGAAAGTCACTCCTCTGCAGTGGCTATCTCACGCAATGTGACGGCGAGACTGAATCACCCGGAACCTGCTGGCGACGTACGCGCCGTCGGTGTAGGTCGCGTTCGCGGCCGGGTTCGCGCCCGTGCCGTGGAAGTCGCTGAAGGCCGCCGACTGGTTGACGAAGACCTGGCCGGTGAGGTTCTCCGACAGGGCCACGCCGGCATCGAGGGCCGCCTCGCGCATGTCCTCCAGTACGGCGGAGTCGGTCGAGTAGACGCCTGCCGTCATGGCACCGCCTTCCGTGACCGTCTTCGCGAACAGGTCGATCGACTCCTCGGTGCCACCCGTGCGAATGAGGAACGAGACCGGCCCGAAGCACTCCTTGGCGAAGGTGTCCTCGTCCTTGGCGTCGAGCGCGACCAGCAGCGGCGTACGGACCACGGCGTCCGGGAAGGCCGGGTGCTCGATCGCGCGCGAGGCCAGCACTACGTCGCCGTACTCCGGGGCCAGGTCGAGGCGGCTGATGACGCCTTCGTTGACGATGCCGCCGAGCAGTTCGACCGCGCGGGCGTCATCGCCGAGCAGCCGGTCGATCGCCTTGGCCAGGCCCGCGGCGACCTCGTCGAACGTCTTGTGGCCCTCGTCGGTCTCGATGCCGTCGGCCGGGATGAAGAGGTTCTGCGTGGTGGTGCACATCTGGCCCGAGTACAGCGACAGCGTGAAGGCCAGGTTGCCGGTCAGCGCCTTGAATGAGTCGGTCGAGTCGATCACGACCGCGTTGACGCCGGCCTTCTCGGTGAAAACCGTGGCCTGCTTGGCGTTCTGCTCGAGCCACTCGCCGAACTCGTTGCCACCGGTGAAGTCGATCAGCTTGACCTCGTCGCGGGTCGCCAGCGGCTTGGCCAGGCCGTCGCCGGGGTGCTCGCAGGCCAGGGTGACCAGGTTCGGGTCGAAGCCGGCCTCGGCCAGCACCTCGCGGCAGACCGAGACGGTGATCGCGAGCGGCAGCACGGCCAGCGGGTGCGGCTTGACCACGACGGCGTTGCCCGTGACCAGCGAGGCGAACAGGCCGGGCCAGGAGTTCCAGGTCGGGAAGGTGTTGCAGCCGATGACCAGCGCGACGCCACGGCCGACGACCGTGAAGTCCTTCGCCAGCCGGATCGGGTCGCCCTTCGCAGGCTTCTCCCACTCGGCGGTCGCCGGGTAGCGGTTCATCTCCTCATACGCGTACGCGATCGCCTCCAGCGCCCGGTCCAGCGCGTGCGCGCCGCCGGCCTGGAACGCCATCACGAAAGCCTGACCGCTGGTGTGCTGCACGGCGTACGCCAGCTCGAAGACGCGCTTGTGCAGCCGGTCGAGGATCTCCAGGCCAACGCCGACGCGGCCGTCGATCCCGCCCTTTCGCCAGTCGGTCAGACCCTTTCGGGCAGCCGTGAGCAGCTCGTCCAGCCCGTCCTCGACGACATGCGGGTACTGCACGTCGAGCGGTACGCCGAAGGGCGAGCGCTCGGTGCTGACCGTGCCACTCGCACCCGGCGTCGTCACGTCGTACGTCGAACCGCGGTGCGCGTCGAGCGCGGCCTGGCCGTCCGCGGCGGCGGTCTCGCCGTACACGCGTGGGCTCGGCGACTCGGGGAACGCGGAGTAATAGCCACGGCTGTGGATCGCCGCCAGGGCGCCATCGAGCCGTTCGCGATGGGCAGCCAGCCAGTCGGATCCGGCAAGGGCTACGGGTGCCGAGGTCATGAGGGCTCCAGAGTCGGTCGGGGTCGTACCTTCAGCCTAGTGTCCGGCGTTTGCTGTTCCTTGAGTGATTGCGGTGTTCAGGTGCGTGCATCGCGGTGCTGGAGAAGCGTCCTCGATGCGGAGCATCGTGGATGTTTCTCCAGTGCCGCGAGGTGCGTGCCTGGGCGCCGCAAGCGCCAAGGAACAGCAAACGCCGGACACTTCGGACAGACTCGATGTTACAGTCAATTGCCGATTCGTGAACTTGGTGTCACAAGAGGGTGATTTCGTGGACGACCGACTGGCCGAGCGGGTGGCCGCTGCGATGTGGGCTGAGGATGCCGCCAGCGTCGGCCTCGGGATGCGCATTGTCGACGTCGGCGCCGGTCGCGCGACGGTGGAGATGACGATTCGCGATGACATGGTGAACGGGCATGGCATGGCGCATGGCGGTTTCGTTTTCGCGCTCGCGGACTCGGCCTTCTCGTTCGCCTGCAATTCGGGCAACGTGACGACCGTGGCCCAGGCCTGCGACATCGTCTTCGTGGCACCCGCGCAGCGCGGCGACGTGCTGGTGGCCGAGGCGGTCGGGCGCGCGTCGTACGGTCGGAATGGCATCTACGACGTCACGGTCCGCTGTGGCGACCAGTTGATCGCGGAGTTCCGCGGCCGTAGCCGTCAGATCGGCGGCACCATTGTGGAGGAGCACGCATGACCCGCCAGGCCTATCTCGTCGACGGTATTCGCACCCCGATCGGCCGGTACGGCGGCGCGCTCGCCGCGGTTCGCCCGGACGACCTCGCGGCGCACGCGATCCGCGCGCTGATGGCGCGTACGTCGGTTGATCCGGCGGCGATTGACGACGTCGTACTGGGGTGTGCGAATCAGGCCGGCGAGGACAACCGCAACGTCGCGCGCATGGCCGTACTGCTGGCCGGATTGCCTTCTACCGTGCCTGGCTCGACACTGAATCGCTTGTGTGGTTCGGGTTTGGACGCCGTTGCCTCGGCCGCTCGATCGATCATTGCCGGGGACAACGACATCATCATCGCGGGTGGAGTCGAATCGATGTCCAGGGCACCTTTTGTGATGCCGAAGGCAACGACCGCCTTCGCGCGGAACGCCGAGATCTACGACACCACCATCGGCTGGCGCTTCGTGAACCCGGTCCTCAAGGAGCAGTACGGCATCGACTCGATGCCCGAGACCGCGGAGAACGTCGCGGCCGACTTCGGTATCTCCCGCGTCGACCAGGACGAGTTCGCCCTGCGGAGCCAGCAGCGAGCCGCCAAGGCCATCGCGAACGGCCGCCTCGCCGAGGAGATCACGCCCGTCACCGTGCCCGGCCGTCAACCCGTCACGGTCTCGGTCGACGAACACCCGCGCGAGACCACGCTCGAGGCGCTCGGCCGGTTGAAGACGCCGTTCAAGGCCGACGGCACCGTCACGGCCGGCAACGCCTCGGGCGTGAACGACGGCGCCGCCGCGCTGCTGGTGATGAGCGGCGAAGCAGTCGAGCGGTACGGCGTGACCCCGCTCGCCCGCGTCGTCGGCACGGCCGCGGCCGGCGTGGCGCCACGCATCATGGGCGTCGGTCCGGCGCCGGCCACGGTGAAGCTCCTAGAGCGGTACGGCGTGGCGTTGTCGGCCGTCGACGTCATCGAGTTGAACGAGGCGTTCGCGTCGCAGTCGCTGGCGGTGTTGCGAAAGCTCGGGCTGCCCGACGACGCGGACCACGTCAACCCCAACGGTGGCGCGATCGCCCTCGGTCATCCGCTCGGCATGAGTGGCGCCCGACTCGCGTTGACCGCCGCGCTGGAACTGCGGCACCGCGAGGGCCGGTACGCGCTCGCCACGATGTGCATCGGGGTGGGCCAGGGCATCGCGACCCTGCTGGAGCGGCCGTGACGTTCCTCGGCGAGGCGTGTCCGGCCGAGCTGCTGGATGAAGGCGAGCGGCTTTCCGTCGACGAGTTGCGCGCGCGGCAGCTGGCTGGGTTACGCGCCACGGTGCGGTCGACGTACGAGAATGTTCCGCATTACAAGGCCGCGCTCGATGGGGTGGGGTTCGCGCCGGATGACCTGAAGTCGTTCGAGGACCTGGCGCGGTTGCCGTTCACCACAAAAGAGGACCTTCGGGCGAACTACCCGTTCGGCATGTTCGCCGTACCGCGGGAGCAGGTCGTTCGCGTGCACGCCTCTTCGGGTACGACGGGTCGGCCGACGGTGGTTGGGTATACCGCGGCGGACATCGACACGTGGGCCGGGTTGATGGCTCGCTCGATTCGCGCGGCGGGCGGTCGCGCCGGGGATGTCTGCCACGTCGCCTATGGCTACGGGTTGTTCACCGGTGGGCTCGGCGCGCACTACGGGGCCGAGCGCCTCGGCTGCACGGTGGTCCCGGTCTCCGGCGGCATGACCGAGCGACAGGTGGACCTGATCCGCGACTTCGGCGCCGAGGTGATCATGGTGACCCCGTCGTACTTCCTCGCCATCATCGACGAAATGGTTGCCAGAGGCATCGATCCGGCGTCGACCTCCTTGCGGGTGGGCATTTTCGGCGCGGAACCGTGGACCGAGCAGATGCGTACGGAGGTCGAGACCCGGACGGGGATGCACGCCGTCGACATCTACGGACTGTCCGAGGTGATGGGGCCGGGCGTCGCGCAGGAATGCGTCGAGACCAAGGACGGCCTGCATATCTGGGAGGACCACTTCTATCCGGAGATCATCGACCCGGTCACTGGCGAGGCGCTCCCGGACGGCGAAATGGGCGAGCTGGTCTTCACCACCTTGAGCAAGCAGGCCTTCCCGGTATTGCGCTACCGCACCCGCGACCTGACCAGGCTGCTGCCCGGAACGGCTCGGCCGGGTATGCGCCGGATGGAGAAGATCACCGGCCGCACCGACGACATGATGATCGTCCGCGGGGTGAACGTCTTCCCGACCCAGATCGAGGAGCAGATCCTCACCATCGAAGGCCTGACCCCGCACTACCTCTGCATCCTCACCCGCCCCGGGCGCCTCGACGAACTCACCGTCCAAGTCGAAGCCGCCCCCGGCACCACCAACCCCGACGACCTCTCTCGCAGACTCGCACGCCAAATCAAGGACCGCATCGGCGTCACCGCCACCATCGAAATCGTCGCTCCCCACGCCCTAGAACGCTCCCTAGGCAAAGCCAAACGCATCCGCGACAACCGCTAGCACCTTCCCCTTGCGTTGATTCGTCTGAATCCGCTCGCCCCTTCTCTACAGCGGTCACCTCGATCGCCTACGTAGGCGGGCGTATTCGGATGAATCAACGCTAAACGCCTGCCCCGGCACCACTCGCACCACGATCCAACCCGGCTAAGCGTGATTCCGGGTAGACCTCTAGCGTTGATTCATCCAAATCCGCCCGCCTGCGTCCGCTTCCAGGTGACCCGTCGCGGCCAGGGGCGAGCGGATTCAGACGAATCAACGCAAGGGAGATGGGTGCGGGTTAGGTGATGAGTTTTGGCAGGGTTTGCTGGACGGCGGAGGAGAGTTCGGCGAGGGCTTCGTGGCGGCCGGAGAGGTAGCGGAGTAGGCCCTGCTGGAAGAGGCCGTCGAACAAGCCGTACGCCATGGCGCGGGGGACGGTGACCGGGGCGTTGCTCAATTCGCTGTAGGTGCTGACGATGCGCCAGATCATCTCTTCGAGGGTGGCGTCGATCTCGTGCACGTCCGCGCGGAAGGCCTCGTCGAAAAGGCTTTGGTTGCGCAGGTCGTACCAAAGGCGATGCATGGCGCCGTCGTCGCGCAACGTGCCGGCCATGGCCTCGCCGAAGTCCTTGCACAGGCCGTCGGCGGTCTCCGCGGTCGCGACGATCTGGTCGTACCTGGTGACGCACTCGGCCTTGTACTGCTTTACGCAGTAGGTGATCAGCTCGACCTTGTCGCGGAAGTAGTAGTGCAGCACGCCATGCGAGAACTCCGAGTTCTGCGCGATCTCCCGCAGGCTCGTGCGGGCATAACCGAGCTCGGAAAGGGTATGCAGAGCTGAGGTGGCCAATTGCGCGCGGCGCTCCGCGAACTTGTCCACCTGCCGGCGTGAGATCCGGTCTTCCACCTCGGTCACGGTCAGGCCTTCCTTAGGGCTGCCTTAGCAGTTTAGCCCGATCCGGGAAAAAACTTGACACTTGTCCAAGAAAGTCTTGACGAGTGTCAAGACTTCCGTGACGCTGGGTGGTGTTCCCGTGCTGCCACTAGGAGGACCAGAGATGACCCAGTTCGATCTGACCGGCCGGAAAGCAATGGTGACCGGTGGTGCGCAGGGGCTCGGGGCCGGGATGGCCGAAGCCCTGGCGAAGGCGGGCGCGAGCGTGATGATCGCGGATATCCAGACCGACACCGGCAAGAAGACCGCGGATGTGCTGCGCGAGGCCGGCTCCGTCGCGGGATTCGTGGAACTCGATGTGACCGACGACGACAGTTGGCAGGCCGCCATCACCGCCACTGTGAGTGAGCTCGGCGGTCTCGACATCCTTGTGAACAATGCCGGAATCGAACTGTCCGGACTGGTCATCGACCTCGATCCGCAGGACGTGACCAGCATGTTGCAGGTGAACGTGCTCGGCGCCGCCCTCGGCGTGAAGCACGCGTTCCGCGCGATGCGCCCGGGTGGTCCGGCCGGTGCCGGTGGTGCCGTCATCAACATCTCGTCGGTCGCCGCGACGATCCCCTTCCCCGGCATCGCCGGCTACTCCGCGACCAAGTCCGCGGTCGATCGGCTGACCCGGGTGGCGGCAATGGAGTCCGGCAAACTCGGCTACGGCGTACGGGTGAACTGCATCTACCCGGGCCTGGTGCCGACGGAAATGGGCATGAAGCTCGCCGCGGACATGGTCACGCTGGGCCTTTGGCCATCAGCGGAAGCGGCCGTCGGCGACGTCATCGCGCTGACCCCGTTGGGCCGGCTCGGCGAAGTCTCGGACATGGCGGACGCGGTGGTGTTCCTGGCCTCCGACGCGGCTCGCTTCATCACCGGCGCGGGCCTGCCGGTCGACGGTGGAATGGGGATGTGACATGGACAAGCCAGTCGTTGTGTACGGCGCTTCGGGTTACACCGGTCGCCTGGTCTGCGAGTACCTGCGTGAGTTCAACATTCCCTTCATCGCGGCCGGCCGGGATGCCGCGCGGATCAAGGACGTACTGAGCAAGGTCCCCGGGATCGACACCGTCGACCACGAGATCGTCGAGGTCGAGCACGAGGTCAGCGCACTGACCGAACTGTTCAGTGGCGCGAAGGTCGTGAGCAACATGGTCGGGCCGTTCATCAAGTACGGCCCGGAGGTGGTCGAGGCCAGTCTGGCCGCGGGCTGCCACTACCTGGATACGACCGGCGAGCAGGACTGGCTACTCGACGCCCGCGATCGTTGGGGTGCGGCCTTTGCCGCAAAGGGCCTGCTGCTTTCGCCTGGTGTCGCACAGATGTACACGACCGGTGAGATCGCGGCGAACATCTGCCTGGAGACGCCCGGGCTCGATACGCTGGACATTCTCGTTCTGTGGAAGGGATTCCCGACCTACGCGTCGACGCAGACCATCTTCACGATCCTCAAAGCGGACTGGCACTACCTGGAAGAGAACCAGCTGCAGAAGTGGGATCCGCTGACCACCTTCGAGGTATCCGTACCTGGTCAGCACGCGTCCGCACTGGCCCTGCCGTGGGGTGGTACGAGTCATCCCGTCTGGTTCCAGCAGGACCCGCGCGTGGCGACGGTCAAGGTCGCGGGTGGCGTGTTCGACCGGGCCGTTATGCAGGGTGTCGTCGACGCCGTGCAAATGGTCGAGTCGCAGATCAAGACGCTGCCGCCTGAGCAGCAGGACGGCGCCCTGGCCGACGTGGCCTCGTCCGTCCAGGCGGGCATGCCGCCCCGGGAGAACCCGCGCCTCAACACGTCGCTGGACTCCGTGCACGCTTCGGGACCACTCGGGCGGGCGCATTGCGTGATCCACGGCAACAGCAACTACAAGCAGACCGGTTTGCTGCAGGCCTTCGCGGCTAACTCGCTCCTGCAGGAACCGCCTCGGCGTACGGGTCTCGCCTCAGCTTGCCAAGCCTTCGGTCATCGTCGCCTCCTCGGCGCCTTGCGGAGCTTCGGGCTGGTTCTCGAACCGGTGCTGACCGTTCACCACTGAGCTGGTGCGGGGACTGCCTACCCCCTCGGTCCCCGCACCCTGTCCTTGAGGATCGCCTCGTGCGGCTTTTCGACTATCTGGACAAGGGCGCCTCGCTCGGCCGCGACGAGCCCTGCCTGACCATGGGCGGTACGTCGCTGAGCTATGGCGAGGTGTGCGAATTGTCCTGGCAGATCGCCCACGCCTTACGCCGCTCGGGAGTTCGCCCGGGTGACAAGGTGGCGATCCTGTCGGCCAACAACCCGATCGCCTTCACCTGCGTGTTCGGCATCTCGCGCGCCGGCGCGGTCTGGTGCCCGGTCAATCCGCGGAACGAGGCGGCCGAAAATCGCGAACTCCTGCACGCCTTCGACTGCTCGACGCTGATCTTCCAGGAGGCCTTTCTCCCTTTGGTGGAACGGATCCTGCCCGACCTACCTGGTCTCACCACGCTGATCTGTCTCGACGCCGAACCAGCCGTCGCGATCGGTTTCACCAGCTGGCTGTCCGACGTACCGTCATCGCCCTTCGAGGTCCAACCGCGCGATGACGTGGCGCTGTTGGTCGGCACGGGTGGTACGACGGGACGGCCGAAGGGTGTGCAACTGACCGGGCGCAATATCGAGACGATGTCAGCGATCACGTTGATGAGCTATCCGTTTCGGGATCGGCCGGTCTATCTCGCGCTTGCGCCGTTGACGCATGCGGCCGGGGTGTTGTGCTTCCCGATCATGACGCTCGGCGGGGAGATCGTGATCATGCCCGCGCCGGACCTCACGTCATACCTCTCCTTGATCGCCCGGCATCGCGTCACCCACACGTTCCTGCCGCCGACGTTGATCTACATGTTGCTCGCACATCCCGATCTCGATCGGACGGATCTGTCTTCCCTGCAATGCTTCTGGTACGGCGCCGCGCCCATGTCTTCGGCGAAGCTGAGTGAGGCGCTGACCCGGATCGGCCCGGTGATGGCGCAACTGTTCGGTCAGAGCGAGGCGCCGATGATGATCGCCACGATGGCGCCTGCGGACCATTTCCATGCCGATGGCAGTCAGGCGGTCGAACGCTTCACGACTGCGGGTCGTCCGAGTCCACTGGTGCAGGTGGCGATCATGGATCCTGATGGTCGGTTGCTGCCTGCCGGCGAACGTGGCGAGATCGTCGTCCGCGGGTCGTTGGTAATGGCCGGGTATTACCGCGATCCGGCGGCGACTGCGGAGGCCGGTCGGCATGGGTGGCATCACACGGGGGACATCGGCTTCCTCGACGGGGACAACTACTTGTCGATCGTCGATCGCGCCAAAGACATGATCATCACGGGTGGGTTCAACGTCTACTCGGCGGAGGTCGAGCAAGCCCTACTCACCCACCCCGCCATCCAGGACTGCGCCGTCATCGGCCTCCCCGACGAAAAGTGGGGCGAACGCGTAACCGCCATCCTCCAACTCCGTCCTGACGCCAACCTCACTCCAGCCGAGGCCCAGGCCCACGTGAAGGCGCGACTCGGCAGCGTAAAAACCCCAAAACAAGTAGAAATCTGGCCCGACCTCCCCCGCTCCAAACTAGGCAAAGTCCACAAACCCACCATCAAGGCAGACCTAACCTCCCCGTCGCGTGGACAGGACCGGCGGGGTCGGCCAGGGCGCTAACTGATCGGCGAGCTGACCCACTTGTAGATATCCATTGAGGTCGCGACGGTGGGAAGGTGACCGCCTGAGTATTGGTACCCCTGTGCGGCGGGGATGTTTTCGAGGAGCCATTGTGCGTCGCTCTCGGGGACGTGCTCGTCGTGTGTGCCGTACCAGATGCTGACTGGGACACGGATGCTTCGTGGCGAGAAGCCCCACGGCTGGGCGAGAGCGACCTTGTCGTCGTACCAGCCATCGAGACTGTCAGCGAACGTAGTGACCAGGCGAGCCCGCGCGGCCGGGTCGTCCCAAGCCGGTGGACCGGGCGGCGCTCCGGGGTATTCGGGGCCGCCTGCTTCGACCTGGGCCAGGATGTCGGCGCCGAGCTTTGTGAGCTGTTTCCGAAGCTCTTCCTCGGGAGGCAGCGTCTCGGCCTGCGGGCGAATACCTGAGAGGACGCCACATCGGGTGACGCGGTGCGGCAGGAGCGCCGCGCACGCCAATGCATGCGGACCACCGCCCGAACCGCCCACTATCGCAAACGTTTCCCAACGCTGGCTGTCCGCGAGTGCCTCGACGTCCCGCACGACATCGGAAACGGTACGTCCTGGCTGCCGGGTCGAGCCGCCGTAACCGGGACGGTCGGGCATGAGGACTCGCACGCCGCTCTGTTCTATCGCTGCGATCTGGTCGGGCCGCCGCAGCCGGCTGCTCGGAGTTCCGTTCAGCCAGATCATCGGTACCCCATCGACGGGGCCGTACACGCAGAACCGCAGGGTGCGCCCCTCCACGCTGACTTGACTATCCACCTGCACATCTAACTGCACCGTCGCCGTCGACGCCCCGAGTCCATCACGTAGCTGCAGCTTGCTGCAGGCAGGGCGGATGCGGACGAATCAACTTGCAGGGTGGGGCGGGTAAATCGCGAGACGGGTGGAGGAGGTCAGGTTAGGGTGGGCGGGAGACGGAGAGGGGGTGGCGTGATGAGTGGGGTTGGTGTTGCGCTGCTTTGCCGTCGTTCTCTCGGCTGACTCGATGCCGGCGGTGGCGTAGGCCGCGCGTGGATACGAGTAGTGGGAGAAGTTTGTGAGAGTCAATAATCGTCCGCCGTTGGCCGGGGACGAGCGGAGCCAGATCGTCGGTTGGCTGGACCATCAGCGGGATCTCGTGCGGATGAAGTGCGAGGGGCTGAAGGAGAGCGACGCACATCGCGCCGTACTGCCTTCGTCGCCGTTGATGACGATGGCAGGGGTGGTCGCGCATCTGAGGTGGGTGGAGTATTCGTGGTTCCACCTCAACGTGCTCGCGGTGCCGGATACGGGCCAGACTCCGTGGACCGAGGGCGGGCATGTCGATGCGGAGATGTTCGTCGACGACGTACCGCTGCAGCAGTTGCTCGACGAGTATTACGAGGAGTGCGCGCGGTCGAACGAGATCGTCGCGGGCCTTTCCCTGGATGACCTGGAGAAGCGTCCACCCAAGGAAGAGGCCGCGTCGGTGCGGTGGATCCTGTTGCACATGATCGAGGAGACCTCGCGCCACCTCGGCCACCTGGACGCCATCCGCGAGCTACTGGACGGCACCACCAGCTACGAGGCGGCCGAAGAAACCGCTTCTATTTAAGCCATTCGCCAAACGCGAACGGCTCACGCGTGAAGAGATAAGTTGCCCAGTGCAACGTCTTGACCGCGCCGGATGGGTCGCGGGTGATGCGGAGCAGTTCGCCTCGCTCGCGGCCCGACTCGGTCCGATAGACGTCCTCGCCCACCGAAACGAAGATCGACGGCGGCTTGTGCGCAGGAGCCGCCGCGCCACGGGCCTGCAACCGGCCGCCCGCGACCGAGAAGATGTACGGCTGTCCCTCCGAGAACCACGTCCCGAGCAACCCGTCGAACTCCGCGGGCACCGACGTCCCCGGGGTCCACGGCGTCACCGGCAGCGGGTCGTTCTTGACGACCTCCAGCGCCAGCTCACACGCCAGACCGGCGGGGTCCGGCGCCGAGGTGGAGTTCATCAGGGCGATTCCCGCCGTACCCGAAGCGCGGTGCACGAACGACCCGGTGATGTGGCCGGGCATACCGCCGGTGTGGCCGACGAGCACGCGCTCCCCCACCCGCGCCAGCATGAAGCCGAGGCCGAACCCGAGCGTCCACTGGTCCGGGTCGGCCATGATCTGCGGCTGGCACATCTCGTCCACGGTGTCCGCCGCCAGCACCTCGTCGACCGGGTTCGCCAGGAACGCGAGCCACTTCGCGAGATCCTCAGCCGTACTGGCCAGACCGCCGCAGGCCGCCATCGCACCGAGGTCGAAGACGGGCTCGAGCACCGGCACATCGCTGTACGGCGGCACGTAGTACCCGGTGGCGGCCTGACCACCGTCGAAGCCGACCGTCGTACGGCGCATCTCCAGTGGATTGAGGATGCGGGCCTGGACCGACTCGAACCACTCGCGGCCGTCCAGCCGGGCGACGATCTCGCCGAGCAGGGAGTAGACCAGGTTCGAGTAGTGCCAGCGGTCGTGCGGGCGGCCCACGCGCTCCGCGTCGTTCCAGCCGGTGATCAGCTTGGCGCGATCCGGGAACTGGAAGACCGTCCACACCTCGTCGACCGGTTCGCGCTGCATGCCGGTGACGTGGCTGAGCATCTGCCGGATGGTGATGCCGTGGTGCTTGCTCTCCGGGATGTGCTTGTCGACCGTGTCGTCGAGACTGAGTTTGCCCTCGTCCCGCAGGGCCATGATCAGTACGGCCGTCAGGGTCTTGCTCTGCGACGCGATCAGGAACTGCGAGTCGGCCGTCGGCGCCACCCCGGGCGTTCCGACGTCCGCCGAGCCGACCCCACCCGACCACGCGAGCGAGCCTTCCCGTACGACGCCACCGACGATGCCGGGCACGCGGCCCTTCAGCTGCCGTTCGGCGATGATCTGGGTCAATCGGGACTGAGTCTGAGCGGAGATATCGGTCACCTCGCGATACTAGGTTGTGGCAGGGTGGACCGCGTGCGTATCGCGGTGCTCGGCCCTCTGGCTGTGTGGGCGGCCGACGGTAGTCCGCTGGACGTCCGTGGCAGCCGGCTTCGCGCACTCCTGGTCCGTCTCGCGCTAGACGCCGGCCGGCCCGTCGGGATCGACACGTTGATCGACGCGCTCTGGGGTAACGAGGCGCCGAGTGCGAACGCCCTGCAGTCCCTGATCTCCCGGCTTCGCGGCATCCTGCCGCCTACCGAGTCGGGCGTCTCGATCGATTCCGGGCCCGCCGGATACCGGCTGACGATCGACCCCGACGCGGTCGACGCGCTCCAGTTCGAAGAGCTGGTCCGTACGGCGAGAGGGGCCGCGCCGGACCAGGCCGAGGCGTTGCTGACCAAGGCGAACCGGCTCTGGCGAGGCGAGGCGCTCGCCGACCTGCGGGACGCGCCGTTCGCGACGCAAGCGGCGGCTCGGCTCGAAGACCTGAGGCTGACCGCGATCGAGAGCCTGAGCGACACCCTGATCGCGACCGGCCGGACCCGCGAGGTCACGGCCGAACTGGAACGCCTGAGCCAGGCGCATCCCCTGCGCGAGCGGTTGCACGAGCTGATGATCAGGGCCCTGTACGCCGATGGCCGGCAGGCGGAAGCCCTCACGGCGTACGAGCGGGTCCGGACCATCCTCGCGGACGAGCTCGGTACGGATCCGTCGACGCGATTGCGTGAGATCCACCTGGCCATGCTCAAAGGCGAGGCGCTCGATCCCGTGCCGAGCCCGGTCGACGTACCGGCCGCTCCGAGGGCGCACAACCTGCGGGCGCCGCTGACGAGTTTTGTCGGGCGTTCCAGCGAGGTGGCGGAGCTTCGCCAGGTGCTGGCCAACGGCACGAGACTGGTGACGTTGATCGGGCCGGGTGGTGCGGGCAAGACGCGACTGGTGACCGAGACGGGCCGGGCGCTGGTCGAGCACGCCCGTGACGGCATCTGGTTCATCGAGCTGGCGCCACTCGCGGACGCGGCCGACGTGGCGCCGACCGTGTTGTCGGCGTTGGGCGCTTCCGAATTCGTGGACGGCAACCTGCGGCCCGGCCTGCACATCCCGATGGCGCGCGCGGCTTCGGCGCGATTGGTCGAGGTGATCGCGGATCGGCAGGTGCTGATCGTGCTCGACAACTGCGAGCACCTCGTCAACGAAGTGGCCGCCCTGGTCGATGCGCTGCTCGCGTCCTGTCCCCGGCTGGTCGTGCTGACCACGAGCCGCGAACCGCTCGCGATTCCCGGCGAACACCTGCACCCGGTCGGCCCACTCGGCCTGCCACCGGAGGACTCCGCTGAAGGCACCCCGCCCGGTACGACGTACCCCTCGGTCGAGTTGTTCGTCGATCGGGCGCGCGCGGTCCGGCCGGATTTCGCGCTCAACGTCACGAACGGCCCGGCCGTCGCCGAGATCTGCCGCCGCCTGGACGGAATGCCGCTGGCCATCGAGCTCGCCGCGGCCCGGCTGCGTGCGCTCACGCCCGCGCAGATCGTCGACCGGCTGACCGACCGGTTCCGCCTGCTGACCAGCGGGAGTCGTACGGCGCTGCCGCGGCATCAGACGTTGCGGGCGGTCGTCGAGTGGAGCTGGGATCTGCTCGAACCGGCCGAACAGGCGGTCGCGCGACGGCTCTCGGTCTTCTCCGGAGGCGCGACCCTGGAGGCCGCCGAACAGGTCTGCAGTGGCGCCGGGCTACCACCCGAGGCCGTGCTGACCGTGCTCGCGTCGCTGGTCGACAAGTCCCTGGTCGAGGCCGCCGCCGACGATCGGACCGTGCGTTATCGCATGCTCGAAACGGTCAAGGCCTTCAGCGCCGAGCAACTCGAGGCCTCCGGTGAGACCGACGTCGTACGGCAGGCCCACACCAAGTACTTCCGCGTGCTCACCGGGCAGGCCCAGACCCAGTTGCATCGGGCCGACCAGCTGATCTGGATAGCCCGTCTCGACGCCGACAACGAGAACCTGCTCGGCGCGCTGCGGAACGCCATCGACACCGGTGACGCCCGGACGGCGGTCGGCCTCGTCAGCGTGCTCGGGTACTACTGGAACATCCGCGGCCGTCCGACCGAGGCGCTCTCCTGGTTCGAGCACGCCCTCGCCGTCCCGGGTGAGGTCGATCCCGTCGCGCGCGCCACCGCCGTCCTGCTCTACTCGGTCGGCAATCTCTCGAGCGGCGAGGACCCAGTGGCCGCGGTCGGCCGGGCCCTTCGCGGCATGGCCGAGATCCGGTCGCTCGCGCGGCGGCACGAGGTCGTCGCGGCGAACGGGATCAGCGGGTTCACCAACGCCGTCTGGGCCGGACTGCGGCGTGACCGGCCCACGATGATCCGCGCTCTCGAGGCCGTGCGCGCCGACCAGGACCCGTGGAATCGCGCGATGGCCACGATGATGCAGGCGATGTTCAACGAGAACGAGGGCAACGTCACGCAGATGGCGGCGGACCTCGAGTTGGCCCTCAAGGGGTTCGAGGAGATCGGTGACCGGTGGGGCAAGTCGCTCGCGCTGCGGGGACTCGCGACGTACAACAGCGCGTGCGGTGATCACAGGGCGGCGCTCAAGTACGTCTCCGCATCGCTCGACCTGATGGCCGAGCTCGGCACCACGGACGGGGTGCCGAACCTGCTCACCCAGCGGGCCCGCAGCCGGGGTGAGCTGGGCGATGTCGAGGGCGCGACGGACGACCTCCGGACCGCGATCAGGCTGTCCGAGGAGACCGGCAGCGCGAGTAGCCAGGCCTTCGCGACGACGGGGCTGAGCACGATCGCGCGGCAGCTCGGCGATCTCGACGAGGCGCTCCGGCTCGGCGAACTGGCGTACTCGCAGCTCGATCTACCGACCGAGCGGATGGCCCCGCACGGCCAGGCGTGGGTGATGGGCCAGCTCGCGATGATCTCGGCCGCGCGCGGCGAGCTCGAGGATGCCCGGATCAGGGCCATCGAGTCACTGCGGCTGGTGCTCTCCACCGAGGATATGCCGCTGCTCGCGGGCGTGGTCGAGTCCGTGGCGGCGGTCGCGATCGCGGACGAGGATCCGGACGGCGCCGCACGCCTGCTGGGCCTCTGCGCCGCGGTCCGGGGCATGCGCACCGCGCCCGACCGCGATGCCCGGCGCACGATCGAGTCGGCGCGGGCCGCGGTGGGCGATGCGACGTACGAGCAGTTGTACGAGGCGGGCGCCGCGACGCCACGCGAGGACGCGCTGGCCGAGCTCAGTCGAGCATCAGTCCCAATCCCAGATTGACCAGATCCTCGCGGACCTCGTCCGCCGGCGGGCGCGGGTCGGACACCATCCAGTCGTAGACGACGGTGTTGACCGCGCCGATGAACGACAACCCGAGGAAGCGGAAGTTCTTCGGGCTGATCTCGCCGCGTGCCACGCCGGTCTCGCCGATATGGATGACGGACTGGACCAGCAATTCGCGATAGGCCAGCCGCTGCTGCTCGACCGCCGGGCTGATACCGACCACCTCGACGAACGAGAGCTTGGCCCGGCGCAGGTCCGACATCACCATCCGCAGGTACGCCTCGACCGCGCTGCGCACCCGCACGCTGACGGTGTCGTCGGCGTGATCGGCCAGGGCGGCCGCCGTGCCCTGCACACCGAGCTCGATCACGTAGGCGTGGGCCGCGATCAGCACCGCTTCCTTGTTCGCGAACTCGTGGTAGAAGTGCCGGGTCGAGACTTTCGCCTGTGAGCAAAGGCGTTCCACCGACGTGGCCGCGTAGCCCTCGGTGCCGAACAACTCGAACGCGGCCTCCATCAACCGCTCCCGGCGGGCGGCCTTCCACTCATCCACCGATCGACCGGAGTACCGGCGGGTGGCGGGTTCAGTCATGACACCTCTCGGCGATTGGTCTGGTTCGAAGGGTTGTCATCGTAGCGATCGTGGTCCTACAGTACTCGCCAGTAGAGAGTGAAAAGCAGTCTTTTCACTTCTATCCACCTGCGGAGGTAGCCATGGCTGTTACCGAAAAACTGCACGCCGTCTCCGTGCTGCGGCGGGCGGGTCTGCTGGATCTGCGGCGCCCCCTGCTCACCGCGCAGACGTCGCTGGCGATGCGCCGGCTCGGGCCGATCGCGGGCGCCGCGCATATCGCCGCCCGGCGCGATCCGGCCGACGTCGCGCTGATCGACGAACTCGGGCAACTGACGTACGGCGACTTGGACCGGCGCGCCAACTCGCTGGCCCGGGCCTGGTTCGCGGCCGGCCTCAAACCGGGCGTGGTGGTCGGCGTACTGTGCCGGGGTCATCGTGGCGCGGCCGACGCGATGGTTGCCTGCGGCAAATTTGGCGCTCGGTTGGTGTTGCTCAATACGGGGTTCAGCCGCGTTCAACTGGCCGATGTCGCTGCCAGGGAAGGCGTCTCGGTTCTGGTCTACGACGCCGAGTTCGGCCCGCTGCTCTCTTCCGTACATGCTGGCGTACGCCGCTTTGTTGCCTGGGGCAAAGATGTGGACGCCGAAGCCTCGTTGGATGAGTTGGTCTGTGGGACAGACGGCAGCGGGTTCGGGCCGCCTGCTGAACAGGCCGGGATGGTGCTACTGACCGGCGGCACGACCGGCACGCCGAAGGGCGCGCCGCGGCAGGTGCGTTCGCCGTTGATCGCAGCGCAGTTCCTGGAGAGGGTGCCGCTGCGCCGGGGCGACGTCGTCTACATCGCGGCACCGATCTTCCACGGCACGGGGCTGACGCAGTTCATCATGACGTTGGCGCTCGGCTCGACGATGGTGCTGCAACGCCGGTTCGACGCGCTCACCACTTTGCGAGGCGTGGCCGAACATCGCGCGACGGCCCTGATCGTGGTGCCGACGATGCTGCAGCGAATTCTGGCGCTCGGGCCCGACGTACTGAAGGCGTACGACACCAGCAGCCTGCGGGTGTTGATGAGCGCGGGCGCGTTGCTGCCGACGGACCTGGGCAATCGCGCGATGGAGGTCTTCGGTCCGGTGCTGCACAACCTCTACGGTTCGACCGAGGTGGCTGTCGCGGCCGTGGCCATGCCCGCGGACTGGCAGGCCGCGCCGGGATGTGCGGGCCGACCGCCGCACGGCTGCCGGGTCAGGCTGTACGACGATGCCGGGCGGGCGGTGACCAGCGCTGGTACGACCGGGCGGATCTTCGTCGGCAACGGTCTCGCGTTCAAGGGTTATACGGGCGGCGGTACCAAAGAGATGATCGACGGGTTGTTGAGTACGGGCGACCTCGGGCATTTCGACAGCGGTGGCCGGTTGTTCGTGGACGGGCGCGACGACGACATGATCGTGTCGGGTGGCGAGAACGTCTTCCCGGTCGAGGTGGAGAACCTGGTCGAGGCGATGCCAGGTGTCGCCGAGGTGGCCGCGCTCGGCGTACCCGATGAGGAGTTCGGCCAGCGGCTGCGGCTCTTCGTGGTCAAAGACCCCGGCAGTTCGCTGGATGCCGAGGCGATCAAGTCCCACGTCAGGCAGAACCTGGCCCGCTTCAAGGTGCCTCGAGACGTGGTGTTCCTCGACGAGCTCCCGCGCACAGCCACCGGCAAAGTGGCCCGTCGCCTGTTGCCCCTCACAACCGAAGGACGTGCGTGATGATGATTCGCATGGTCGTGACCGCGTTAGTCGCCGCTTTTGGGCTGCTGGCCGTTCCTACTGGGGTTGAGGCCGCGGGGATTCCCGAGCCGGACCAGGACTCGTTCTACCGGCCGGCCGCGGGGTACGAGACCAAGGCGCCGGGGACGATTCTCAAGACCCGCACGGTGTCGGTGCCGCTGGCGGTGAAGGCCTACCAGTTGCAGGTTCGTAGTACCGATGCGAAGGACAGGCCCGTCACTGTGGTGTCGACGGTCCTCGTGCCGCTCACGCCGTACGTCGGTAAGCGGCCGTTGCTGTCGTACCAGCCGGCCACGGACAGCCTCGGCGACCAGTGCAACCCGTCGTACAACCTGCGACTCGGTCTGGAGAAGGAGATTCCCCTGCTGAGCATGGGCCTTGCGAAGGGGTGGGCCGTCGTGGTGACGGACTACCAAGGTCCGCGCGATGCGTATGGCGCTGGGCGGATGGAGGGCCACGCCGTACTCGACGGCATCCGCGGTGCGCTCGCCTTGCCGGAAGCCGGGTTGTCCGCGACCACCAAGGTCGGGATGTGGGGGTACTCCGGCGGCGGGCTCGCAACGGGGTGGGCCGCGCAGTTGCATCCGTCGTACGCGCCGGAGCTCAAGATCGCCGGCGTCGCCTCGGGCGGTACGGCGTCCGACTTGGAAGCCGCTGGACGTCAGATGGACGGCGGCCTTTTCTCCGGGCTGTTCCTGGCGGCAGCGATCGGGGTCAGCCGGGAGTATCCGGAACTGCTGAGCATTTTCAACGCTGCCGGGCATGAGCTCATCGCGGAGATGGACGACCTTTGCGTTGCGGAGGAGGCGTTGTACGCCTTCAAGAGCGTGAAGTCCTACAGCGATTCGCCTGATCCGCTGGCCGAGCCGATCGCCCAGCAAGTCCTGCGCCTCAACCGCATGGGCGACCTGGCCCCAACCGCGCCGGTCTACCTCTACCACTCGAAGTTCGACGAACTCATCCCCTGGCAAGCCGCCTCGGACGTCAATGCCCGCTGGTGCGCCAAGGGCACCCGCGTCACCTTCCACACCGACTACACCAGCGAACACAACACCCTCGCCGCCACCGGCGCCCCCGCCGCCCTCACCTACCTATCCGCCCGCTTCCTAGGCCTGCCCTCCCCTTCCACCTGCTGACCAACCTCTTTGCACTCATTCGTCGGAATCCGCCCTCTGCCGTCCGCTGACCTGTGCATGTCAGCTTGGCTGAGAGGGCGGATTCCGACGAATGAGTGCAAAGAGATTTCCGTTTGGTTAGGTGCGGCGGCGGTAGGTGCGGATGGCTAGGGGGGCGAAGATGGCTACTAGGGCGATCATCCAGGCGAGGGTGTAGAGGAGGGGGCGTTGGAGGGAGCCTTCGCCGATCATCAGGGCGCGCATGGTGTCGACCAGGTGTTTGACCGGGTTGACGTTCACGAAGGCCTGGAGGGCGCTCGGCAGGGTGTCGGTCTGGACGAAGACGTTGCTGCCGAAGGTCAGCGGGAACATGATCAGGAAGCCCACACCTTGGACGCCCTGGACCGTCTTCAGTTTCAGGCCTAGCCAGACCCAGACCCAGCACAGTGCCAGCGCGAATCCGAGTACCAGCAGGCAGGCGAGCAGACCGTTCGCGACACCGTTCTGGAACCGGAAGCCGAGGGCGAAACCCGCGCCCATCAGGATCACGATCGAAAGCACGTAGCGCACGACATCCCCGAAGACCGCACCGATCAGCGGCGCCGAGCGGGCGATCGGCAGACTGCGGAAACGGTCGAACACGCCCTTGGCGAAGTCGTCGTTCAGCGAGATCCCGGTGGCTAGCGTGGAGAAGACGACGGTCTGGACCAGCAGCCCTGGCAGCAGGAACGGCAGGTAGCCCCGCCAACCGCCGGCGGCGACGGCACCACCGAAGACGAACAGGAACAGCGCCAGGAAGATGATCGGCTGGAACGTGACGTCCGCAAGGGCCTCCGGGTTCTGCCGGATCCGGACGATGTTCCGCCAGGCCAGCGTCAGACTCTGCTCGAGCCACGCGAACGGCTTACGGGTGTTCGGCATAGTTGGTGTAGATGGCTTCGTCAGGGTGGCGCTGCTCATCGGCCCACTCCTTCCAGGACGGACTCGGGCTGGTCTTGGGCGGCATGCCCGGTGATGGCGAGGAAGACCTCGTCCAGGCTCGGCAGGCGCAGGGACAGCTCAGTGACGGCAATACCGGCTTCATCGAGGCGGCGAACCACTACCGGCATCGACGTACCGTCTGCGACTGGCACGCTGACCAGAGCGTTCACGATGTCTACAGACGGCCTGGTGCCGGTGGACTCGGCGACGATGGCTGCAACCCGTTCTAGGTGGCGTGGGTCGGCAGGGCGTACGTCGAGCGACTGGCGACCGGCCTGCGCCTTCAACTCAGCCGGACGCCCTGACGCCACGATGCGGCCGTGGTCGAACACCACGATGGAGTCGGCCAGTGCGTCCGCCTCTTCCAAGTACTGCGTGGTGAGGAGGACGGTGGTGCCTTCGAGCACGAGATCCCGCACTGTGTCCCAGACGCCGTTACGGGCGTGGGGGTCGAGACCTGTGGTCGGTTCGTCCAGGTAGAGGATGCTCGGGTTGCCGACGAGACTGGCGGCCAGATCGAGGCGCCGACGCATACCGCCGGAGTAGGTCTTGGCGATGCGGTCGCCGGCGTCCGTCAGCTCGAACCGTTCCAGCAGCTCGTCGGCCCGCTGACGCGCCTGCGGCCGGGGAAGTCCCAGCAGCCGGCCGATCATGACCAGGTTGCGCCGGCCGGACAGGTCCTCGTCGACCGAGGCGTACTGGCCGGTGAGCCCGATGAGTTCGCGGACCCGGCCGGCCTCGCGGACGACGTCATGCCCGCCAACCTCGGCATGACCCGCGTCGGGCTGGATGAGCGTGCCGAGGATGCGCACGGCCGTGGTCTTGCCGGCGCCGTTCGGGCCGAGTACGCCGAGCACGCTGCCGGTCGGCACGGCCAGATCCACTCCGGCCAGGGCCGTGGTGGAGCCGAAGCGCTTGACCAGCCCCTCGGCCACGATGGCGTTCGTTGTGGACATACGAATTCCTTCCCAGAGTTGTTGCTTCTGGGAACCACCGTCGCGGTCGGGGCTGGCACCGCCCTGGCAAAGCGCTGGTACGGCGTACCAGCGCTAGGACAGGGGTACGACGCGGTTGGCGCGCAGGGCCTCGTAGACCTCGGGGTTGTACCGGGCAAGCGTCGCCCGCGCCCGTCGCCGGTACCGGAGGATCTGGATGACGCCGACGCCCCACAGCAGGTACTGCACGCAGAACGCCCACTTGTAGTCACCGATTGCCTGAGGCGCTCCACCAGCCGAGAGGTCCAGTACGACACCAATGGCGCCGATACAGATCAGGGTGGCGATGAACCCGCCAGTGTTGACGATGCCGTTGGCTGCGCCGAACCGTGTGGCGGGGTTGAACGTACGCGCGTAGTCCAGCCCAAGCATCGATCCCGGCCCACATGCGGCCTGTACGACGATGAGGAGGATCAACACCGGCAAGGGCGCTCGGCCCGGCCAGACGAGTACCAACGTCCACACCGCGACAACGCCACCGATGACCGCCAGGACGATCCACGAGCGGTAGAACGGATAGCGAGCCGCATACCGCCCGACGATCGGCCCGTAGCAAATACCGGCCAGAACCGGCAGTACGAGCAAGGAGGCGGCCGTAGTCGGGGAGAGGCCCTCGCCCTTCACCAAGAACGGGAAGCCCCAGAGCAGCCCGAACGTACCCGCGGAGAAGCTAGTGGTGAAGTGCGTCCACAGCCCAAGGCGAGTGCCAGGCGTCTTCCACGCGCGCTTGACGTTGTTCCGGACTTCCGTGAGCGACTGCTTCGTCCGATGTAGCGCCACGTCGTACGGCGTGTCCTTCAGCAGGAGCAGTACAGCGGCACCGGTGACGAGACTGAGCACGGCTGCGCCGCCGAAGGTCTGCGTCCACCCGAAGTGCCGGAACGCGGCAGCCATCGGCACGGTCGCTCCGATCGCCCCGAGACCTCCGAGCATGCCGGTGGCCTGGGACATGACGGGTTGCTTCAGAGCCGGGAACCACAGCATGAGCACTCGCAGCACGCTGATGAAGACCAGCGCATCACCGACGCCCAGAAGTGCTCGCGCCGCCAATGCCGCCGGGTACGACTCGACCTGGCTGAAGGCGGTTTGGGCCACGAAGAGCAGACCGGAGGCCGCGATGAGCAGGCGCTTCGATCCGTACCGGTCGAGGAGAATACCGACGGGCACCTGCATCGCGGCGTAGACCGTGAGCTGTACGACCGTGAAGCTGGCCAGGGCCGATGCGGAGATGTCGAACCGCTCTGCCGCCTGCAGACCCGCGACGCTCATCGAACCGCGGTGCAGCACGGTGACGAGGTAGGTGGCGACAGCGGTGATCCAAACCACCCAGGCGCGTCGACCGCCAAGGGGATGGAGGAGTTCGGTCACTGCATGCCCCGCAGATGCGTCGCCGCGTTGTGGATGTGGGCGACGACAAGCTCGCGGAATCGCTTACTGCTGTTACTCGCGAGCGCGTCGATCATCTGCTGGTGGTCCACGATGGAGCTGTCCATCCGGGCCGGAGCGACCTGGATGCTCTTGACGCCCATCCGGACCTGACGGTCGCGCAAGCTGTCGTAGAGCTTCGCGAGGATTTCGTTGCCCGCGGCCTCGACAATGGCCTCGTGGAAGGCCCGGTCGGCCTCGAGGAACTTCTTCGCGTCGTTCGCCCGGCGGTGCACCCGCATCTCGCGGATCAGCGGTTCGAGTGCGGCGATGAGTTCTTTGCGCCGCGGCCAGACCTTGGCGGCCGCGTGCGTTTCGATCAACTCCCGCGCCTCGAGCACGTCGTTGATCTCTTGCGGCAGCACTGGCAGGACCAGCGCGCCCTTCTTCGGATAGAGCTTGACCAAGCCGGACGCCTCCAGGCGCAACAGCGCCTCGCGCACCGGCGTACGGGAAACTCCGACCGCATCGGACAACTGGCCCTCGGTCAGCAACTCGCCACCGGGATAGACCCGGTCCAGGATCGCTGCCTTCACGAAGGCGTACACCCGCTCTGCCGCCGGGATGCGCTCGACGCCGGGTGCTGCGTCGGCCACGATCCTCGCGATCTCGGTTGTTTCGTCACCCAGGGTGAAATCACCCTGTCCGTTACCCACCAAACCCCCTCATGCACCACGCTCTGTGATGCGTACAAGATAAATCCCTGTTGTATCTATCTTACATGCAACTCAAACCGGCTACGCACGGCCATCTTGAGCACCCTGCGTGAACCGCCAAACGCAGGTTTTCCCCAGGCTTGCCGCTGAGCAGGACACAAGGTGGGATCGGCACTTTAGAGTCAGGGGGTTCTGTCGTCCCGTCCAAGGAGAACCCGTGTCACGGACTACACGTCGCACCCGGCTGACCGCCGGTCTGGCGATCGCCACGCTGGCAGTCGCCTCACTCGGCACCAGCACCGCCCAGGCTTCCCCGCTGGAGGAGGCCGGGCCGTTGATGAACTACGTCGTCAACACCAAGGCCAACCCCGGACACAGCATGCTGGCTGAGCGTGCGGTCGAGGCCGCCGGGGGTTCGGTCGTGCAGTCCTGGCCGCAGATCGGTGTCGTGATCGCGCAGTCGACCAACCCCGACTTCCGCGCCGACGTCCGCACCGGCCTGTTCGGCCGCTTCGTCCAGTCCGCCGGCGCCACCCGCACGGCCGCCGTCTCCGAAGGCCCCGCGACCGCCGGCGCCACGACCGGGGATGCCGCCAAGGGTGAGGCCAGCGTCGAGGCCGCGCCGGTGCTCGACCCGCGTGAGTCCGAGCAGTGGGACATGGCGGCCATCAAGGCCGACAAGGCGCACGAGATCACCGACGGCTCGCGCAAGGTCCTGGTCGGCGTGAACGACTCCGGCGTCGACGACCAGCACCCGGACCTCAAGCCGAACTTCGACGCGGCCAACTCGGTCAACTGCGTCGACAACGGCCGTCCCGACACCACCCCCGGCGCCTGGCGGCCGAACGGCTCGCACGGCACCCACGTGGCCGGCACGATCGCGGCCGCCCGCAACGGCGTCGGCATCGTCGGTGTCGCCCCGGGCGTCCGGATCGCCTCGGTGAAGGTCGTCAACACCGACGGCTTCATCTACCCGGAGTACGCGATCTGTGGCTTCATCTGGGCCGCCGAGCACGGTATGGACGTCACGAACCACAGCTACTTCATCGACCCGTGGACCTTCTGGTGCAACGACAACGGTGACCAGGGCGCGGTTCAGGAAGCCGTCCGCCGCGCGGTCAACTTCGCCACCAACAAGGGCGTGCTGTCCGTTGCCGCCGCCGGTAACGCGAACTACGACCTGGCGAACAAGACCACCGACAACAGCAGCCCGAACGACACCACCCCGGTCACCCGTCCGATCAACGCGGGCTGCCTGGACATGCCGACCGAGCTGCCCGGCGTGATCACCGTCGCCAGCACCACCAAGACCGGCGCGCGCAGCGGGTTCTCCAACCTCGGGCTCAACGTCATCGACGTCGCCGCTCCGGGGAGCAGCATCCTCTCGACGATTCCGGACGGCAAGTACGGCGTCTCCAGCGGTACGTCGATGGCCTCGCCGCACGTTGCGGGTGTCGCCGCACTGATGAAGTCCGCGCACCCGTACTGGGGTCCGCGCGAGCTGACCCGGGCCCTGCACAAGCAGGCCGACGACGTGGCCTGCCCGACCGCTCCGGTCGACGCGCGCTGCACCGGTACGACTGCGGAGAACGCATTCTTCGGCGAGGGCCTGGTCGACGCCCTCGACGCCGTCAAGCGCTGACCTTCACCTAATAAGAAACGCCCGGAGAGACTCTCTCCGGGCGTTTCTCTGTGCAAAAGAACGTCAGAACAGCAGGGCGCGCGACGGGTCCTCGAGGATCGAGGCCACGTCGGAGAGGAAGATCGAGCCCTTCTCCCCGTCGATCAGGCGGTGATCGAACGACAGCGCCAAAGTGGTGATCCAGCGCGGCACGATCTCGTCGTCCACCACCCACGGCTGCTTGCGCACCGCGCCGAAGGCCAGGATCGCGGCCTCACCCGGGTTGATGATCGGCGTACCGGCGTCGACGCCGAAGACGCCGACGTTGGTGATCGTGAACGAGCCGCCCGCCTGGTCGGCCGGCTGGGTCTTACCCTCCCGGGCGACGGCGACCAGGTTGTTCAGCGCGCCGCACAGCTCGGGCAGCGACATCGCGTCGGCGCCCTTGATGTTCGGCACGATCAGCCCACGCGGGGTGGCCGCGGCGATGCCGAGGTTCACCGAGTGCTTGAGAACGATCTCCTGGGCGGCCTCGTCCCACGCCGCGTTGATGATCGGCGTACGACGCGCGGCCAGGCTGACGGCCTTCGCGACGATCAGCAGCGGGCTGACCTTCAGGTCGCGGAAGGCGCGATCCGTCTTCAGCCGCTCGACGAGTTCCATCGTGGCGGTGACGTCGACCGTGATCCACTCGGTGACGTGCGGTGCGGTGAAGGCGCTGGCGACCATCGCCTGGGCCATCACCTTCTGCACGCCCTTGATCGGGATCCGGGTCTCGCTCTGGCCCGGCACCGGGGCCGCGACCGGAGCGGAAACCGGTGCTGAAGCCGCGGGAGCGGCCGTCGTACCGTGCGACTCCACGTCGGAACGGGTGATGATGCCGCCCGGGCCGGTCGCGGTGACCGTCGCCAGGTCGATACCGAGGTCCTTCGCCAGCTTGCGCACCGGCGGCTTGGCCAGCGCCTTCGCACCGCCGGCCGTCGACACCGGCGCCACTGCGGCCGGAGCCGGGACAGGCTCAGCAACAGGAGCCGGGGCCTCGACGACAGGAGCAGCGGTCGGGACAGTGGCTGGGGCCTCGGCCGCGCCCTTGCGCGGACGGCGCTTGGCTTCGGTGGTCTTCGGGCCGTAGCCGACAAGGATCGCGGTCCGGCCACCCGGCGCGGCACCACCGATCTTGCCGGCCTCGATCACCTCTTCGCCATCATCCGAGGCGGCAGCGGGGGCGGCGGGGGCTTCATCTTCGCCACCCCCGGTGCGGACCGAGATGATCGGCGTACCGACCGGCACGGTCTCACCCTCGGGCACGAGCAGCTCGGCCACCACACCGGCGAACGGCACGGGCAGCTCGACCAGCGACTTGGCGGTCTCGATCTCGACGATGGTGTCGTTCAGCTTGACCGTGTCGCCCGGCTTGACCTTCCAGGCGACGATTTCGGCCTCGACCAGACCTTCGCCGACATCCGGCAACTTGAACTGCTGGATTCCCATCAGTACCCCATCACCTTGTCGACGCCATCCAGCACCCGGTCCAGATCGGGGAGGTACTCCTCCTCCATCCGCGACGGCGGGTACGGGGTGTCGTAGCCGGCGACGCGCAGAACCGGCGCCTCCAAGTGGTAGAAGCACTCCTCAGTCACCCGGGCCGCGAGCTCGGAGCCCGTGCCGAGGGACAGCGGGGCCTCGTGCACGACGACCGCGCGCCGGGTCTTCTTGACCGACTCGAAGATGGTCGCCAGGTCCAGCGGGGCGATCGTGCGCAGGTCGATGACCTCGAGGTTGCGGCCGTCCTCGACCGCGGCCTCGGCGGCCTGCAGACAGGTCTTCACCATCGGGCCGTAGCAGAACAGGGTCGCGTCGGTGCCCTCGCGGACCACCTTCGCCTTGTGCAGCGGGTACGCCGGGGGCACGGTCTCGTCGAGCTCGGCCTTCTCGTGGTAGCGCCGCTTCGGCTCGAAGAACACCACCGGGTCGTCCGAGGCGATGGCCTGCTGGATCATCCAGTAGGCGTCGACGGGATCGCCACAGGCGACGACCTTCAGGCCGGCCACGTGCGCGAACAGCGTCTCCGGCGACTCCGAGTGGTGCTCGACCGCGCCGATACCGCCACCGAAGGGGATCCGGATCACGATCGGCATCTTCAGCTTGCCCATCGAGCGGTAGTGCATCTTCGCGACCTGGTTGATGATCTGGTCGTACGCCGGGAAGACGAAGCCGTCGAACTGGATCTCGCAGACCGGGCGGTAGCCGCGCAGGGCCAGGCCGACCGCGGTGCCGATGATGCCGGACTCGGCCAGCGGGGTGTCGATCACCCGGTCCTCACCGAAGTCCTTCTGCAGACCTTCGGTGACCCGGAAGACGCCGCCGAGCTTGCCGATGTCCTCGCCCATGATGAGGACCTTGGGGTCGTTCTCCATCGCGTGGCGGAGGCCGAGGTTGATGCCCTTGCCCAGGGTGATCTTCGTCATCAGTGGCCCTCACCTTCGAAAGAAGCGGCGTAGGCGGCGAACTGCGCCTTCTGCTCGTCGAGCTGCGGGGTCTGTTCGACGTACACGTGCTGGAAGAAATCGGTCAGCACCGGGTCGGGCATCGACAGACAGCCTTCGCGAAGTTTGGCCGCGATCTGGTCGGCCTCGGCGTCGACCTCGTCGAAGAAGTCCTGATCGGCAGCCCCGGAACGAACCAGGTAGGCCTTCACGCGCTCGATCGGGTCCTTGAGCTTCCAGTACTCGAGGTCCTCGTTGAGGCGGTACTTGGTCGGGTCGTCCGACGTCGTGTGCGCGCCCATCCGGTAGGTGTAGGCCTCGACGAACGTCGGCCCGCTGCCCTCGCGCGCCCGGCGCAAGGCCGCCTGCGTGACGGCGTACGTCGCGAGCACGTCGTTGCCGTCGACGCGAACGCCCGGGAAGCCGAAGCCGGCCGCGCGCTGGTACAGCGGGATGCGGGTCTGCCGGTCGATCGGCTCCGAGATGGCCCACTGGTTGTTCTGGCAGAAGAAGACGACCGGTGCGTTGAAGACCGAGGCGTAGATGAAGGCCTCGTTCACGTCGCCCTGGCTGCTGGCGCCGTCACCGAAGTACGCGATGGTGGCCTCGCCGTTCTCGGCGTCACCGATCACGTGGTCGCGCTGCTGGCCCATCGCGTAACCCGTCGCGTGCAGGGTCTGCGCGCCGATCACGATGGTGTAGAGGTGGAAGTTGTTGTCGCGGGGATCCCAGGCTCCCTGGTCCACACCGCGGAAAAGCCCGAGCAGGTTGAGTGGGTCGACGCCCTGGCAATAGGCGACGCCGTGCTCGCGGTAGGTCGGGAAGACCATGTCCTTCTTGTTCAGCGCGCGACCCGAGCCGATCTGCGCGGCCTCCTGGCCGAGCAGCGAGGCCCAGATACCGAGCTCGCCCTGGCGCTGCAACGCGGTCGCCTCGGTGTCGATCCGGCGGACCATCGTCATGTCGCGGTAGAAGCCCTTGATCGCCTCGTCGTCGAGGTCGAAGGAGTAGTCCGGGTGCTCGACGCGCTCACCTTCGGGCGTCAGCAGCTGGACGAACTCGACTTCCTCGCTGGGCTGCGTGGGGCTTACAGGCGCCTCGACGGGCGCGAACAATTCCGGGGAGATTCCCGGCACCGACTCACTCACATGCACTCCTCGGGGTTCGGCGCGGGATCGCCGCGTCGCAACATTGCACGGGCCCCGACTCAGTCAGCCGGGTGTGGCCTAGTCGTCAGGACCGCGTGGATCCAGGTTGATGCACCTCTGCAGTGGTATCCACTGCCCATCTTGCCGGACACCGTACAGAGCAGACCATGCTAGAGCGAACTGTCTGGACGGATCTTCGTACGCCAGTACGAAGCTGAGTCCCCGTGTTGAGACACCAGTCCGGCCACTGGTCCCCTGACACGGCAACTTCCCGCTCGAATCGGCACTTGTGACACCTCACTGCGAAAAATGACGACATCTGTCACAGATCCGTACCGATTCGGGGCCTTCTTGCCGGCCACTCGCCTGCGCTCGCTGTGCGTATTCGTATGCACTCACTGCGTGAGCCTCGAAACCTCCTTGCGGGATGACCGAGCCGGCCTTAGTGTCAGCATCATTCGGCCCTTTCGCCCCTGACTTCGAACTGGGCCGCCGAGGAGGGTGAACGATGACCACTGTGAGTGCCGCCCCAGCGGCAGCCGGCCAGCGTCCGGCTGCCTCGAGCGCGATGATCTGGTCGGCGCTCCTGGTCATCTACGTGGTCTGGGGTTCGACCTATCTGGCCATCCGGATCGTGGTCGACGCGGACATCCCGCCGATGCTCGGCATGGCCAGCCGCTTCCTGGCCGGGGCCGTGTTGCTGGGGGCGATCCTGGCGCTGCGGTCCGGCTGGCGGCGGCTCCGGGTGACCCGGCGCGAGCTGTTCGGCGCGGGCGTGGTCGGCCTGCTACTGCTTGCCTTCGGCAACGGCTTGGTGGCGGTCGCGGAACGCAGCGTGCCCTCCGGTCTGGCCGCCCTGCTGATCGCGTCCGTACCGCTCTGGCTGATCGTGCTGCGGGTGGCCGGCGGGGAGCGGCCGGCGCTGTTCACCTGGATCGGCGTCGGCGTGGGTTTCACCGGCGCGGCGATGCTCGGCTTGTCCGGTGGCGATACCAGCGCGCGGCCGTTGTCGATCGCGCTGGTGGTGATCGGTTCGATCAGCTGGGCGGTCGGCTCGCGCTTCTCGCCCCGGCTCGGCCTGCCGCGGGATCCGCTCGTCGCGGCCGTCTACGAGATGGCGATCGGCGGTACGGCGATGGTGCTGATCGGCCTCGGTACGGGAGAGGCCGGGCGGTTCCATCCCGGCTCGATCGAGCTGTCGGGCTGGCTGGCGCTCGCGTACCTGGTGGTGTTCGGCTCGCTGCTCGCCTACAGCGCTTATGCCTACCTGCTGGCGAATGCGCCGATCTCGCTGATCGGGACCTACGCGTACGTCAACCCGGCGGTGGCGGTCTTCCTCGGCTGGCTGATCCTGGACGAGGCGGTGACCGGCAAGATCCTGCTCGGCGGCGCGATCGTGATCGTCGGCGTTTGCCTGGTGGTGAGCGCGGAGCGGCTCGGGCGCAAAAGGAAGGACCCGGGCTCCCATGGGGTGCCCGGGTCCTCCTCCGCTGCCGATGCGCGCGGCAGCGGGTCTAGCTAGTCAGTGGGACCAGGCCGACCCGTGTCGGCCCGGTCCCGTGACTTGGTGTCTCAGCGACCGGCGGGGAGCTTGGGGAGCTCGCCGTTCGGCAGCTTCGGCAGTTCCTTGTTCGGCAGCGGAAGCTTGCCGTCGACGGGCAGCTTGCCCTCGGTCGGCAGCTTCGGCAGACCGGGCAGGCCCGGCAGTTCGGACTTCTTGCCGGCGTTGGCCTTCTTGGCCTGGTCCAGGTTCGGCATGTCGATCGGCAGGCCGCCGGTCGGCAGGCTGCCGCTGGTGGGCTGGCCGTCGCCGACCGTGCCCTTGCCGCTGACCAGGGTGTTGAAGTGCCACATCACGTTGGCGATGGTCCAGTTGGCGTCGACGTCCAGCGCCTCGCCGACCGGGTTCGACAGAACCTCGCCCGCCGCCTCCAGCTGCCCCTCGAGCACACCGTTCACCGCACCGACCAGGCCGTCCGGGTGACCGAAGGTCTCCTTGACGACATGATCCGCGTTGGCGACGACGAAGACGACCGCGAAGTCAGCGGCGCCACCGACGTTGCCGCTGTCCATCCACATGTACAGACGACGCGGGTCGGTGCTCGGGATGTTGTTGCGGCCGACGGCCCACGCGGCCACGTGGCCGGTGAACTTGTCGGTCACGATGAAGGCGCCGTTGCCGGACTTCAGCAGGTCGGCGATGCCCTCCTGCTTGGCCAGCGCGTCCACGATCTTCGAGGCCGGCTTCAGCGCGTTGCCCGCGGGCTCGGTGACGGAGCAGAAGCTGCCCGCACCTTCCGTGAGCGCGGCGTCCATGGCCTCTTCGTGGGTGTTGTAGTTGTCACGGCACTGCAGCACCGGGTCGACCGACGGGTCGTTGGTGGCCTCGAGCTTGACGTTGTCGAGGTCGTGATGGCCCAGGGTGGCGGCCGACGGACCCGTGTAGTTGATGGCCACGAAGGACAGCCGGTACTGCTCGCCGTCCTTCAGGTCCGACTGGCCGTCGAGCGCGACCTCGTAGTGCGACCAGTTGTTGGTCGGCACCGAGAGGCGAGCCGGCATGGCCGTCTTCACAACGCGGTTCTCCGAGTCGAGCAGCTCGACCTGCAGACCGTTCCAGCCGATGGCGTACGACACCATCGTTGCGCGCCAGTCGAAGTTCAGCTTCATCGCCTTGGCGTCAGACGCGTTGAAAGTGAACTCCGGCGAACGCCAGACCGAGTACGACGCCTGCCCGTAGAACCACGGGAAGACGGCCGGCGAGTTGCCCTTGAACTGCAGGAAACCGTCGCCAGCGCCGTTCTTGCCGCCGTTGGCCTTGTAAACGTTGTCGATCTTCGCGCAGGTGACACCGTTGGCAAAACAGCCCACCGAGTACTCCTGGTAGCCCTGCCAACCGGCCTTGCCCGCGTTGAAGTTCGCGTCGACGAGCGTGGTGGACTGCGATTCGGCGACCACCGAGCCCGCCGAACGAACCTCCACTGCCGATGCGGTCGACAGCGTGGCGAACCCGAGCGCGGCGGACGATGCCATCGCTACGAACGCCACGGCCGCACGACCGGACTTGGGAAGCGCGCCTGCGCGGCGCTGCTTCGCCCCTTGCTCCATGAAAAAAACCTCCGGATTCCAGCACGATCAGCCACCGGAAAATCCCCCAGCGGCTGCCATGCCCTTGGAATGAGCAAATTCGTCAGCCGGACATCTGCTGACTCCAACACCAACGAAGGCATCCCTGGATCGTTACGGGCTGAAGGCAACAAAGGTGACTCAGTCACCGAATGGCCGGAATCCCTTCCATGTAAGGGAAGTCATCACCTGGAAGCTATGGCCGGATCCCACGGCGTGTCGCTGACGATCAATTCGCCGGAGCCACTATGTTGCCCGCTAACCTGGGTCAGGCGAGCGTACGAAGGTCCACCACGGAGCCGTTCGGAAGGCCTCTGCCGAGCACCGACCAGATCCCCGCCGCAGCCTCGGCCGGACTGCTCAGACCACCCGTCTCGGCCAGTTCGCGGAAACGCCCGGCCGCCGGGAAGTCGGCCTGCCGGATCACCGCTTGCATGTCGGTATCGACCACACCCGGCCCCACCGCGACGACCTGGCAACCGGCCGGCCCCTGCTCCGCACCGACGGTCCGGACCCAGTGATCGACCGAGGCCTTGCCCGCGGCGTACGACGACCAGCCGGGGTACGGCGTTCTGGCCGCTCCGGACGTGAGCATGACCAGGAATCGCGGACACGACAGATGGGCCGAGGCGCGCAGGAAGGCCCGGCCGAGGATCTGCGGGGCGGCCGAGTTCAGCAGTACGGCCCGGGTGTACTCGTCCGGATCGACCTCATCAGCCGAGCCGATCGGGTTGATGGTGCCGGCGTTGTGGACGAAGACCGCGCGCGGACCGTCGTACCGCTGGAGCTCGTCGACGAAGTGCCGCTCGACCAAAGGCCAGGCGGCGGGATCGGCGAGGTCGGCGGCGAAGTGCTCGTCCGTCGTACCGCCGCGGCGCGAGATGTCGATGACCCTGGCGCCGTCGAAGGGAACGGCCGCCGCGAGGGCCGCGCCGATCCCGCCCGAGGCACCCGAGATCCAGACCAGACTCATACCTATTTGTTGTTCCGCCAGGCGGCCGCGATCGAGAGGAAGGTGTCGTTGGCCTCGGGCTCGCCGATCGTGACGCGCACGCCGTCGCCCGCGAACGGACGGACCGCCACGCCCTCGGCATCGACCGCGGCCGCGAAGGCCAGGGTGTCGTCACCGAGCGAGAGCCAGAAGAAGTTGCCCTGCGCCTCGGGCACATCCCAGCCCTGACCGCGCAGCGCGTCGAGCACCCGGACTCGCTCGGCGACGAGGGTCTCGACCCGTTCGAGCAGATCCTTCTCGGCTTCCAGCGAGGCGACCGCGGCGGCCTGCGCCACGTGGCTGACGCCGAACGGCAGCGCGCACTTGCGGATGGCGGCCACGACCGGCTCGTGCCCGATCGCGAAACCGACCCGGAAGCCGGCCAGCCCGTACGCCTTGGAGAAGGTCCGCAGTACGGCGACGTTCGGGCGGTCGCGGTAGAGCTCACCGCCGTCCACCAGGTCCTCCCCGCGCATGAACTCGCGGTAGGCCTCGTCGATCACCACGAGAACATTGCTCGGTACGACGTCCAGGAACTCCACCAGCTCCTGCGTCCGTACGGCGGGCCCGGTCGGGTTGTTCGGCGTACAGACCAGGATGACGCGCGTGCGGTCAGTGATAGCGGCAGCCATCGCCTTGAAGTCGTGACGCGCGTCAGCCGTCAATGGCACCTCAACCGGCGTAGCGCCGCTCAGCCGGGTAGCGATCGGGTAGGCCTCGAACGAGCGCCAGGCGTACATGACCTCGTCGCCGGTCTCGCAAGCCGCCTGCAACAAGTGGTAGAGCACAGCGACGGACCCAGTACCTACTGCGATGTGGTCAGTCAGTACGTCGAAACGAGCCGACAGGGCCTCCAGCAACGCCACTGACCCGTTATCCGGGTAGCGGTTCATGCTGGCGGCCGCAGCGGTCGCAGCCTCTAGTACGCCGGGCAGCGGCGGGTACGGGTTCTCGTTGCTCGACAGCTTGTACGTCGGACGGCCGTCCGACCGCACGGGCGGCTTGCCGGGCTTGTAGGCCTGTACGTCGTCCAGGGCGGACCTGAACCGAACCTCGTCGCTGGGCGTCGTCATAGCCGCAGGCTAACCCTTCCGCCGCCCGGGTAGAACAGTGTGTTGTGACACATGTTGTCCAAACCGGGACAAATGCGTCATACGGACAGCAGCACCTCGCCACCCGGTACGGCAGCGGCGGAGAGGTCGAAGTCGAGCGGGTTGGTGAGGCACCGGATCGAGCCGCCGCCCTTGTGGAACTCGCTCAGATCGAGCACCACCACGCGCAGGCCGAGCCCGGTCAGGATCTCCCGCAGCCGCGGCGAACAGGCCGGCATCAGGATCGTCTCGTTCACCACGATCGAGTTGCCGCTGAAGGCGAAGGCCTCCTCGTCGGTGAGCACGATCGGATCCGGCACGATGCCCGCCAGCGCGGCCCGGCCGGCGTCGTCGAAGGCCGGCGGGTAGATCATCGCGTGGGTGCTGTCGACCGGGCAGAACGGCAGGTCCAGGTGGTACATGCCCTCATGCGTGATGCGCAGCCCCCGAACCCGGACGCCCCACTCGGTGGCGAGGTGCTTGAGCGCCTCGGCGTCGGTGCGCGGGCCGTACCCGACCACCAGGCTGTCCCCGAAGACGAAGGCGTCCCCGGACTCGAAGGTCGGGCCGACGCCGTCCATACCCGTCCGGCTGACCGCGAAACCGTTCGAGCCGAACCACGCGGAGGCGTCGATCGACTCCTGCCGGCGCGGCTCGAACCGCATGTGCGACAGCATCACCCGGCCGGGCTCGACCGCCAGCCCGAGGTTCATCGCGTAGACCATGTCGGGCGAATCCGGCCGCTGGGCCAGCACCTCGACCTCACCACCCGCGTCGATGATCGCCTGCCGCAGCGACTCCCACTGCGCCATGGTGCGAACCGGGTCGGGCTGGTCCTGGGTCGACATGTACGGATTGATGACGTAGTCGATCCGGAAGTGATCCGGCCGCACCATCAGATAACGACGACCCCAACCCAGCGGCTGACCCATAAGCACCCCACATGACTCTGAACCCGATTGACGGATTCCCTGATTGTCCGACAATCAGGAAGTCTGCGGCCAAGCCATCCCCGGCGTCAACCGGGGATGGCTTTCGGGTCATTCCATCGAGCGACGAGCCTCGTTGAAGACCGCCCAGGCGTCCGCGACCGGACCGACGTGCCCGAGCTTGTCGGGGTTGCTCACCGTCCGGATCGTCTGGATCTGCCCGTCGACGATGTCGAGCAGCAAGGTGTTGAGCACCTTGCCGTCCCGGTCGCGGAGAATCGCGCCCGGCTGGCCGTTCACCTCGTGCGCCTCCACCGAGCCGCCGATCCGGATCAGCGACGGGGTGAGTACGGCGAGCAACGCCGCCACGTCCTCGGAGCCGAAGAGCTCTCTGGCCGCGTGCGGGGTCTTGCCGCCACCGTCGCCGACCATGTGAACGTCAGCGGCCAGCAACTCCCGCAGCCCGTCGACGTCGCCTTCCCGGAGAGCGCCGAAGAATCGGTCGGCGAGTTGCTCGCGCTCCTTGCGGTCGGCCTCGAACCGGGGCCGGCCCGCGTCCATGTGGCGGCGCGCCCGGATCGAGAGCTGGCGGCACGCCGCCTCCGACCTGTCCACCACCGAGGCGATCTCCCGGAAGCTGAAGCCGAACACCTCGCGCAATACGAAGACCGCGCGCTCGAGCGGGCTGAGTCGTTCGAGCAGCAGCAGGGCCGCCATCGACAGCGAGTCGGCCAGCTCCGCGGAACGCTCTGGATCGGAGTACGGATCGGCCAGCAGCGGCTCGGGGAACCACGGCCCGACGTACTCCTCCCGCCGGACCCGTGCCGACCGCAGCACGTCGATCGCGATCCGTGTCACCACGGTCGACAGGAACGCCTTGGCCGACTTGGGCTGGGTCCCGGTGGCCTCATACCGCAGCCAGGTCTCCTGGACCGCGTCCTCGGCCTCGCTCACACTGCCGAGGATCCGGTAGGCGATCGAGAACAGCAGCGGCCGCAGCTCCTCGAATTCCTCAGTCCGCGTCATGCCTTACTTGGGCAGTACGTTGTGGTTGCCGGCGAACAGGTTGCTCGGGTCGTACTGACGCTTGACCGCCGCGAGCCGCTCGTACGTCTCTGCCGGATAGATCGCGGCGACGTCCTCCTCGGTGGCCGTGGCGAGGAAGTTCGCGTAGGCGCCACTGAGGTGAGGTGTGAGCCTCCCCCAGATCGCGTCGAAGCCGGGACGAGCGGCATCGACTACCGGCGCCGGGCCCGGGAGAGCGGTCACGAACATCAACTCCGCTTGGCGATGCGCGTACGCCGTGGCGTCGTCGGCGACTCGGGATACGGCACCGCCAACGCTGCGAACCGCGATGGACGGCGGCCGCTCCGACGCCCCGACCTCGGCAAGGATCCGCAGCACCTCCGGCACCGAGTCCTTGTCAACGAAGCCGCTTCGGGTCATGACCTTGATACCCGGCGGCGGGATCATCCCGTCCACGAGCGTGTCCGCGTACGGCTTCAGTACGACGTCGTCGGAGAGCACCGTACCGAGCCGGCGGATCGGGTCGATCGCCTTGGCGGCCAGCTCCGCGTCATCGCCGTCGAAGGCGACGTGGACGTCGACCGGCGCCTCAGGTCCACCCAGGAAGGGGTTGGCGAAGTCCACGATGGAGGTGAGCTCCTCGGGGGCCGTGCGGAGGTAATCCGCCCACCCCTGGAGTACGGCGGCCGCCTCCGCTGCCGGGAAGCTGATCTTGCCGAAGTAGACGTCGGTCGTCGGGTGCGCCGCGAATTCGAAGGCGGTCACGATCCCGAAGTTGCCGCCGCCGCCGCGAATCGCCCAGAACAGCTCCGGGTTCTCGTCTTCGGCCGCACGTACGACCTCGCCGGTCGCGGTGACCAGCTCGACGGCGACCACGTTGTCCATGGCCAGGCCGTACTTCCTGACCTTCCAGCCGATGCCGCCGGTCAGCGTCAGCCCGCCGACGCCGACGCTCTTGGTATCGCCCGAGGAGATCGCCAGGCCATGCGGAGCCAAGGCGGCCGCGACCTGGCCCCACTTGGCGCCGCCGCCGATCCGGACCAGGTGACGCTCCTTGTCGATGACCTCCACGGTCGCGAGGTTGCTCAGCTCGATCACAACGCCGCCGTCGTTGGTGCCGAAGCCCGCAAAGGAATGGCTGCCGCCTCGCACGGACAGCACGAGCTCCGCGGCGGCCGCGAATCTGACACCAGCTTGTACGTCGCCGACGCTGTGCGGCCGCAGGACGTAGACCGGAGTACCCGCGGCCAAGAGCGCGCGACTTGCCGCTTCGTACTCCGCCGCACCGGGCTCGATGATGTCGCCGCTGAAGTCACGGCGAAGGGTTTCAAGTGCTGAGCTCATGACTGCCTTTCACGCAGGAGAAATTCGTACACAAGACATGACGAGACAGGCCCGGCAGATGTGACATAGGCGGGCGAAGTCCGGTGCGACCCGCTCGTCCGGCGCCCCGGCATGCTCGTGGTCGTCGTCATGTCCGCAACCCTGGCGCCTCAAGCTCACTTGAAGTCAAGGCAATTTCGGACTTGCTGCCGGGGTTCAGCTGGTCCGGTAGATCAGCTCCAGCGAGTCCGGATCGACGCCCTGCGAGCGGATCCACTCCCGGGCGTACTCCTTGCCTTCCGGAAAATGGATCGTGATGTAGAAGGCGACGGCCAGCGGGTCGTTCGGAGTGGCCTTCGACATGCCGTAGTCCATCCGGTACTCGCGGGTGAGCCGGGGCAGCTGCGCCACGATCGGGTACTTGGCGGTCTTGCGCTCAGCGTTGTTCTCGTACTCCCGGCTGCCGTGGCCCTCGGCCTCGATGGCCGCTTCCGGATGCTCCTCGAGCCAGCGGCGCCCCTCGGGCCCAGAGGCGTCGAGGAAGATGTCGAACGCCTGCGGCTCACCGTCCTTGACCTCGATCTCGCGGGTGATCGTGGTGAAGCCGCTGCGCTCCGCGGTCAGCTCGTGCACGCCCTCGCGGATCTCGGTGACGCCGTTGGCCGGTTTCACCTTGCCGTCGATGCGCAGGGTCAGGTCGCCCGGGATCGAGTTGAACGTCACCTGCGACTTCGGCCCTGGCCCGAAGACGAGATAGCCCAAGAACCCCAGGACGAGGACCAGGCCCACCACCCCGCCGACAACCCAGACGCGCCGGTAATCCTCCAGCATCAGCCACTGCTCCTAAGGTTTGGCGCTCGCCTTGGCGCGGGCGATGTAGTAGTTGGGCTCGACCTGGGCCGTGGTCGGCTCGGGGATGCGGTCGTGCAGGGAAGCCGAGACCCCGTTGTAGTTGCCGCCATCCTCCCAGTCGATTTTGCCGGTGTAGATGTAGGTGTGCCCGATACCGCCACTGCGGCTCATGATCAGGATGTCGCCCGGCTTAAGCTGGCTGGTGTCGTTGAACGGGATCGTCTCCCACTTCGGGCTGTTCTGCAGGTAGGGCAGCTGAGTCCCCGTCCCGCGGCGTGGATAGTCCGGGTCGACCCCGCTCATCACCACCACCGTGGCGACGAACACGCCACAGTCGCTCCACTCGTCGGTACCGGTGCTGCCGTTGTACTTCGGCATCGCGTCCTGGTACGCCGGGGTGGCCGCGCTCTTGTTCACCGAGTTCGGCACGTTCTTCTTCCAGGCCAGCGTCAGCGCCGTCGCGACGATGTCGCCATTGCCCGCGCCACCACAGCCCCCGGCACCACCGTTGGTGCCCAGCACGTCCTTGGCGAAGGCGATGCGCTTGGCCCAGGACGATTCGTTCGGGTTCTCGTGTCCGCCGAAGCGCTCGTACTTACCACCGAACGCGCGGGTGGCGTCCTCGACGGTCTTGGCCGCCTTCTGGGCGCGGCCGGCCTCGGCCTCCGGCGACGACGTACGGCCCTCGAGCTGCTCGTTCAGGAACCAGAGCTGGTGCTCGAGCGACTCGATCTTCTTGTCGTCGGCACCGTCGCGCCGAGCGGCGTTGATGTACTTGCCGGCCGGCGTCCACTGCACGATGCCCCAGCCCAGGCTGGAACCGGCCGCCTGGCTCGCGGGCGTCTTGGCGCTGGGAGGAGTGTTCTGGAGCCGCATCGGCTCGACGCCCGACTCCCACATCATGTTGCCGACGATCCCGGCCGACTGCTCGGCGGTGTAACCCTTGCCGACGAAGTAGTTGAAGGCCTTCTGAACGTTGTCCGAGCCGACCAGCTCCTCCGAGCCGGAACCGCCACAGCCGCAGCCGCTGCCGCCCTCGCTGCCCTCGCTCATCAGGCTGTCCGGGTCGATCGCGCCGGCTACGTCCTCGGAGTCGCCGGACAGCCACAACTCGAAGTGCAGGTGCTGCCCTTTGGCGCCCGGGTCGCTCTCGTCGTGACTGCCGGAAAGCGCGATCACCTGTCCTTTGGTGACCTTGTCACCCTCGTTGACCTTGCTCTCCTTGAGCCATTTGTAGCGGCTCTCGATGCCCTCGGCGTGCTTGATCCGGATCTCACCGGTACCGGCTTTGGTGACCTTGCCATCGGAGGCCGCCAGCACCTCGGTGCCATCGGGCACGTCGTAGTCGATCGCCTCGTGCTCGCCCTCCTTGAAGCCGGCCTTGACGCCGCGCTTGTCCGGCGCGGTCGGAAAGCCGAACGTGCTCTTCGCCGGCGGCCCGGCGACACAGCCCTCACCCTCGTCGTCCAGACCGCCGATGGCACCGAGGATCAGCGCGATCACGATGATGAACGGCAGCAGCACCATCGTGATGATGCCGATCATGATCATCAGGAACTTGTTGTCACCCATGACGAAGCCTCTCGTTGGGTGCCTCGGCGGGCAGAGGGGGCGGCCACAGACGCATGGGAACAGATTGCCGGATTAGTGGGTCATCGGCATCTTCGTTGTCCACAGGTAGCGCCGCCGGTTATCCACAGGGAGCTCACCAGCGGACCGCGCTTGCGGGATACTGGTCACCCCAAGAGGGAGAATCAGGGCATGTACGAGAGCCTGCGGGTGGATCGCTCCAGCACGGTGGACCGGGTCGTCGACGCCCTCCGCCGTGCGATGTTCAACGGCGAGCTGCCACCGGGGACGGCGTTGCGCGAGCAGCCGCTGGCCGCCGCGCTAGGGGTCGCCCGAAGCACGGTTCGCGAGGCGATGACGATGCTGGTGACCGAGGGCCTGGCCGTGCGCGAGCCGAACAAAGGCGTCAGTGTCGCCATGCTGCACCCGTCGGCGGTGGCCGATATCTGCAAGGCGCGGTTCGTGCTGGAGTCGGCCGGGATCAGGGCCTGGAACGACGCGGACGAACTGGCCAAGGCCCGGGTCGGCACCGCGATGAAGGAATTCGCCGTGATCGCGGGCCAGGCCGACGACCCGGAGGCGATGACCGAGGCGCATCTGGCCATCCACCGCAGCTTCGTCGCCCTCACCGGCAGCGCCCGGCTGATCGCGACGCACGACGCCATCACCGGTGAGGCCCGGCTGGCGCTGGCCCGCGTCGACGCCCTCCGCCAGGACGCGAAACAGCAAATCGCCTCGCACCGCAAACTCGTCCGGCTGGTCCAGCGCGACGCCCTGGACGAGGCGGTCGAGGAGTTGCGGCAGCACCTGGCCGGCGCCGAGGAATCCCTGCTCGAGGCCATCACCGGGCCCGAGGAGTAGCACGTCTGCGGTAGCCCCGGGTAGCGCCTCCGCGCGGTTCGTCGTACGGCGTGGAAGGATCGGGGTATGAAGAACCTGCTGATCAAGCTGATCGCGAACATGATCGCGCTCGCGATCGCGAGCTGGGTCGTCGGCGGCATCACCCTGGAGGGTTCGACCACCTCCCGCCGGGTGCTCACGCTGGTCATCGTCGCCGCGATCTTCGGCGTGGTGAACGCGGTCGTCAAACCTGTCGCCAAGCTGCTCTCGCTGCCGTTCATCATCCTCACGCTGGGTCTGCTGATCTTCGTGATCAACGCCCTGATGCTGATGCTGACGTCCTGGATCACCGGCAAGCTCGACGTCCAGTTCCACGTCGACGGCTTCGTCGCGGCACTACTCGGCTCCCTGGTGATCACCCTCGTCAGCATGCTGCTGAACCTCGTCCTGCCGGACAAGGCCGAGCTCTGATCCGGTCATGACCCGCTACGTCGAAGTCGTCTGCACCGGCAACATCTGCCGCTCCCCGATCGGCGAGGTAGTGCTCCGCGCCAAACTCGCCGAAGCGGGTATCGACGACGTCGTGGTGACCAGCTCCGGCACCGGCGGCTGGCACGCCGGCGACCCGATGGACCCCCGCGCCGCCGCCGCACTCGCCAGACGTGGGTACGACGGAAGCGCCCACCGGGCCAGGCAGTTCCTTAGCTCCTGGCTCGGCGAACGCGACCTCGTCCTCGCCATGGACCAGGGCCACCTCGCCTCGCTCCACCGCCACCAAAGCGTCGTACCCATCGAGCTGTACGACGCCGAGGACGTGCCGGACCCGTACTACGGCGACGACTCCGGCTTCGACGCCGTCCTCGACCAAATCGAAAAAGCCGCCGACTCCTGGGTCACCCGCCTCCGGCCCTAGCCTCTGCTCCCTGATGACCGCACAAACGCCCGAACCGGAGCTCAACGTCCACGAGATGCGGATCTACAGGTCCTACTTCGACCTGATCATCACAGGTCGCAAGACGACCGAGATCCGCGTGAACGACGCCCGACGCAGCAACATCAGGGAAGGCGCACTGATCCGGTTCCGCTGCGAAGGTGATGAGGCACTGGTCCGCGTCGTTCGCGTCGCCCACTACACCGACTTCGACGCGATGCTCACCACCGAGCCAGTCGAGGCGATCAATCCGCTGGCCACCCGCGAACAACAACTCGCCGCCATCCGCCAGATCTACCCACCCGACCGCGAAGCCCTCGGCGCCATAGCCATCGGCATCGAACTCGTCGACCCGCCGCGCCCCGAGACGGAGGCAGGTCTCTCCGTTCCAGACCACCCGAAGGTCCGTCGGACGTAGCGCGGGCCCTCGGTTTGCCGGTTCCCTAGCGCCAGCGCCAATCGAACACCCGCCCACCTCCAGATATCGGAAGCCGTGCCGGGCCGATCGACCGTACTCATGCCGATGGCCGAACCTGATCCTGTGGGCGGAGTGCTGGGGTGTGGTCGTGGTCGGTGCCAGGCCAGGCGATGCGGAGGCCGTCCTCGGTGCCGGCCAGGATCCACGGGTTGATCGCATGGTGCAGTACGACGGGCAGTGTGCCGCGGCTTTCCGCCGAGACCCATAGCGCTTCCAGTTCGTCGTACGTCGTCAGCATGCGCGGCCCGGTCATCGGTCTCCTCGTCGTCGCCACCGCAGATAACCAAGCCGGCGTGTTGGGTCCACACCCCCGCGGGCCCAACACACCTCGACTCGCGGTTAGGCCTTGGGGCCGGCGGGCTGGCCGATGTCGGTGAGGAGGGTGGTGAACCAGGAGACGGTCGGGTCGAACTCCTTGCCGCCGGCGATGCGGGGGAACTCGATGGCGCGTAGCTCGTCGCCGCGGTCCTCGTCGTGCCCGACCACACCGCTCTCCCCGCGCAGGGCGGCGTCGACGGCGTAGTCCGTGCACTGCTTGATCAGCTCGAGATCGCGCTCGTTGGCCGGCGCCGAACGGCTGAAGTAACCGCTCTTCTGGACCATCGTCTTCTCGGCGCCGATCCGCTCCGCGAACTGCTTGGCGAACCACTGGCCCGGGTTGATCGTGTCCAGCTTGACGTGGCCGAACGGGTCGCGGCCGACCTCCTCGCCGCGGGCCTCCATCTCGGCGATGATCGACGGCACCCCGGCGCCTTCGGACAGGAAGATGTTGACGCAGTCCGACTCGTCCATCACCGCCTTGAGCCGCTCGGCCTCTGCGTCCAGGTCGATCGTTGCCTCCGGCACGTAAACCGCGTGCACGTCCCAGCGGTCGGCGGTCAAACCGATGCCCGGGTTCCACTCCTGCGCCTTGACCCACTCGCGGTGCGCCTCGGCGGTCGCCGCGGTGAGCCAGCCACAGTTGCGGCCCATCACCTCGTGGACGACGAGCATCCGCGGGTTGGAGCTGTGCTCGGCGATGATGTTGCGGGCGAAGATCGCGCCCTGTTCCGCCGCGGTCCACGCGCCCAGGCTCTGCCGGATCGGGATCACGTCGTTGTCGATCGTCTTCGGCAGGCCGACCACGGTCAGGTCGTAGTCGTGCTCCTGCAGGTACGCCGCGAGGTCGGCGGCAGTGGTGTTGGTGTCGTCACCGCCGATGGTGTGCAGCACGTCGACGCCGTCGGTCACGAGGCGCTCGGCGGCGACCTGCAGCGCGTTCTGGCCGTCGGCGATCAGGCCGCGCTTGACCAGGTCGGCGGTGTTGGTCAGCTTCACCCGGCTGTTGCCGATCGGGCTGCCGCCGAACTTGTGCAGCAGCGCGGCCTTCTCCCGGACCTCGGGCGTGATCTCGAGGTACCGGCCGCTGAGCAGACCGTGGTACCCGTTCAGGTAGGCGATGATCTCGACGTCGGGCGCCACCTCGGTGTAGCGCTGGATCAGTCCGCCCACGGCGGATGACAGGCAGGGCGCGAGCCCACCCGCGGTGAGCAGGGCAACGCGGCGGACGGTTGAGTCGGCGGCCATGGCGGATCCTTCCAGCGAAAACGGACCTCTCCAGCCTAGTGACGTAGACCACTCCGCACGCTGGTCGGCCCATCCCGCGGACTCATGGGCCGGGTTTGGCGGGTTCTCAGCCGTTTCTCAACCCGGCGGCCTAATCTCTCTATGCGGACGTCTGACAAGTAGGCGCCGGCGATCTCAACGGGAGCGACGATGCGGGTACTGGTGGTGGACGACGACCGCGCGGTGCGGGACTCGCTGCGCCGTTCGCTGGAGTTCAACGACTTCGATGTGGTCACCGCCTCCGACGGCGCCGAGGCGCTCGCGGTGATCGGCAACGTCGATCCCGACGTCGTCGTGATGGACGTGATGATGCCGCGGCTGGACGGCCTCGAGACCACCAAGGCGTTGCGTGCCGCGGGTAATAACGTGCCGATTCTCGTGCTGACCGCGCGCGATGCCGTTGCCGATCGAGTGGACGGCCTCGACGCCGGCGGTGACGACTACCTGACCAAGCCGTTCGCGCTTGAGGAGTTGCTAGCGCGGTTGCGGGCGCTGCTGCGCCGGACCAACACGGCCGGCGAGGGCGTGACCCGTGGGGAGATCCTGCAGTACGGCGATCTGGTGATGGACGTCGACGCGCACGAGGTCCGTCGCGGCGATACCCCGATCACGCTGACCCGGACCGAGTTCTCCCTGCTCGAACTGCTGATCCGCAACCCGCGACGTGTGCTGGAGCGGGCCGTCATCCTTGACGCCGTGTGGGGTTACGACTTCCCGACCACGGCGAACTCGCTCGAGGTCTACATCGGTTACCTGCGGCGCAAGACCGAGATCGACGACATGCCGCGGCTGATCCACACCGTGCGCGGTATCGGCTACGTACTGAGGGACACCCCGCCGTGAGTGCCCCACCTCCACTGCCTCCGCCGCAGGGGTTCAAGCCGTCCAGTCAGACGCAGCGGGCGCGGGACTGGTGGCGCGACAGGCTGCTGCGCCTGACTCTGCACTCGCGTGTGACGTTGCTGGCGGCCGTCACGGTCGGTCTGGCCGTCGCGATCGTCAGCATCTCGGCGTACCTGACCGTGCGGCAGCAGATGTACCGCAACCTGGACGACAGTCTGGTCGGCCGCGCGGAGGGTGCGGTCAACTCAGGCGTTCTGACCGTGGCGGAGAACATCCAGGGAATCCCGCCGGACGCGGTCGGCCTGAGCGATCAGCAGATCGGCCTGGTCACCGCCAGCGGCGACAGCTATGCGAGCCCGGAATACAAGCCGCCCATCAACACACCCGAACTGGCCGTCGCCACGAACCAGGGTGACCCCAGTGTGCGAACCGTCGGCTATGCCGGCGGTCCGCACTTCCGGGTGGCGGCGGTCGCCGCCGGGGGGATCTGCCCCAGAGGCTACGACGGAGAGTGCCCGAATTCGGTGCGGGAGCCTGGCGCACTAGTAGTGGCCCAATCACTCAGCTCGATCGACAGGACCCTGCACAACCTGGGCGTTGTGTTGTGGGCCGTAGGCATCATCGGTGTGATCGGCGCGGCCTTGGCCGGTAATGCGATCGCGCAGTCCGGTCTGCGGCCGTTGGCCCGTCTGACGGGTGCGGCCGAGCACATCGCCCGTACGGCGGACCTGCGGCCCATCCCGGTCACAGGAACGGACGAGATCTCCCGGCTGGCGCAGGCGTTCAACGCGATGCTTGCCGCCTTGGCGCAGTCCCAGGATCGCCAGCGCCGTCTAGTCGGTGATGCCGGCCACGAGTTGCGCACACCGCTCACGAGCATCCGGACCAACCTGGACCTACTCGCCCAGGCAGACCAGCGTGGCGGGCTCTCCGCCGAGGATCGACGCCAGCTGCTGGACGACGTACGGGCCCAGATGGACGAGCTGACCACGTTGATCGGCGACCTGACCGAGCTGGCCCGCGATACCCCGCAGAACCGCGGCTTCGAGCTGATCGAACTCTCGAACGTCGTCGAGGACGCGGTGATCAAGGTACGGCGCCGCGCCCCCGGGACCGAGTGGGACGTGCAACTCACGCCATTCCCGGTCTGGGGCGACGAGCGGTTGCTCGGCCGTGCCGCCACGAACCTGCTCGACAACGCCGCGAAGTACAGCCCGTCGGGCGGGCGCGTGGTGGTGCGCCTGCTGGACGGCGTACTGACCGTGACCGACTCCGGCCCGGGTATCGCCGAGGCGGATCTGCCGCACGTCTTCGAGCGGTTCTACCGTTCCACCGAGGCGCGCAGCCGGCCCGGTTCCGGTCTCGGCCTCGCCATCGTGAAACACGCGGCCGAGCAGCACGGCGGCATGATCTACGCCCGCAACGCCCCACCCATGGGCGCCCAGTTCACCCTCTGGCTCCCCCACGCCGCCACCCAATCCCGCCAACCCGCGCCCACCCTCTGACCCGCTGACCCGCTGACCCGCTGTCAGGGTCACGGTCGGACGCCGGCGCCGTACGCCGTACACGGTGCACCCCGATTTCCCAACCCCCGCGGGGTGATTTGTGGAAAACCACAGATGGCGCATTTCGCGTCCGACCGTGGCGGGGGATTGAGTAGCGCGCGGGGAGGGCGGCGTACGGGCTGGGGCTTCATGAGTTCCTCATAGAAGTCTTTGGAGGCTTTGCAGGGATCTTCAGGGGGTTCTCAGGTCCGGCATCCATGGTTGACCCATGACCGAGAAGCAGCCGCAGCAGAACCAGCCGGGGGACGACGTTCAGGCCGGCGGTTCCGCTTCCCACTCCACCCCCACCTCCGGCTCGACCCCTTCGGGTCAGCCGCAACAGGGGGCCATGCCGTCCTTCGGTTCGACTCCGCAGGACGGCGCTACCCAACCACTGCCGACCACCGGTTCGGGCCAGCCGTCTTTCGGCGGCGGGTCGTACGGAAGCGGATCCTTCGGATCGGGGCAGTTCGGATCTGGGCAGCACGCCCAACAGCAGTACGCACCTCCGCAGGGCGGATACGGACAGGGTGCGCACTCGCAGGGCGCGCAGCAGTACGGCAACGCCGGGGCGTATCAGGGGACGTCCCCCGGGCAGCCGTACTGGTCACCGCAGGGTCAGGTCGGGCAGCCTGGTCACGCGGGTGAGTCAGGGCAGCCCCCGGTCGCTCCGCCGCCGCAGAACAAGGCGAAGCGCCGGGGACTGGCCCTGGTCGCCACCACCGCACTACTGGTCGGCACGGCCGGCGGGGTGGCGGGAGCGGCCGTCTACTCGGCAACGAACGACACGCCCGGCGCCAACCCGTCGGTGACCTCACCGCTGACGGGTGGGCAGGCCGCGCCGATCGCCGCGCCGGACGGATCCATCCAGAAGGCGGCGGCCCAGGTGCTGCCGTCGGTGGTGAAGATCGGCGTGATGACCTCACAGGGTGCCGGCACCGGGTCCGGCATCGTGATCAGCAAGGACGGGCTGATCGTCACCAACAACCACGTGGTCGCCGGAGCGGCCGAGGGCGGCAAGATCTCGGTGATGCTGAACGACGGCCGGACGATCGCCGCCACCATCGTCGGCACCGACCCGCTCACCGATCTCGCCGTGATCCGGGCCTCGGCCAAGGATCTGACGCCCGCCACTCTCGGCGCGAGCGGCAAACTGCAGGTCGGCCAGCAGGTGGTCGCGATCGGTTCGCCGTTCGGACTCGAGGCGACCGTGACCAGTGGCATCGTGTCGGCACTCGGCCGGCCCGTGACTTCCGGGGACGGCGGCGACAGCACCACCGTTTTCCCCGCCGTACAGACCGACGCCGCCATCAACCCCGGTAACTCCGGCGGCGCATTGATCGACCTCGCAGGTCAGGTGGTCGGTATCAACTCCGCGATCAAGACCGCCGGCGGATCGGGACAATCCGCCGGCGGGAACATCGGCCTGGGCTTCGCAATCCCGATCGACCAGGCCAAGCCGATCATCGACGAGCTGGTGGCCAAGGGCAAGGCCACCCACGCGAGGCTCGGCGTGACGGTGGGCGATGCGGAGTCGACCGACGGGCTTCAGCAGGGGGCCAAGATCGGCGAGGTGACGCCGGGCGGTGCAGCGGACAAGGCCGGATTGAAGGCGGGCGATGTGGTGACCGCCGTCAACGGCAAGGCGGTCGCGTCAGGGGACGCGCTGGTCGCCGCGGTTCGCTCGCACCGCCCGGATGAGGAAGTGACGATCACGTACAACCGCGGCTCGGCCACCGGCCAGACCGCGAAGGCGAAACTCGGCTCGGACGGTGGCAAACCGACCGGCTGACCGGATGTAACTCCTCCCTAGTAGGGAATGGGCCCGCCCACCGAGCGGGCCCATTCCCCTCTTTATTGGCTTGCTTGAGGGCTCGTCGGGCTCGGATGATCAGGGCATGACTTCTATCGCGTGCCTGTCGCTGTTGCCCGTTGGCGTTCTGCCGGCGTGCGCGCAGCAGCGGTTCGGCCGACGTCGGGGGTCCAGCCAGTCACGGTTGTGACCGCGGCGCTGGTCGCGGGGTTGCTGGCCGGCTTTGGTATCGCCATTCCGGTCGGCGCCGTCGCGACGTACCTCGTTGCTCTCACGGCTCGAACCTCCTTGAAAACAGGGGCTTTCGCGGCACTCGGTGTCGCAACGGCTGACGGGCTCTACGCGTTGATAGCAGCCGTTGGCGGGACCGCCCTTGCTCCTGTGTTGCAGCCGATCTTGCTACCACTGCGGTTGATCTCTGTGGCGGTACTACTCGCACTGGCTGTTCGGGGAGGCGTCAAGGCTGTCCAGCACTACCGCAACCACCGGATCGCTGTACGACGTACAGACGCGCCACGCCATCCGTACCTCAGCCTGCTGGCCATGACGTTGCTGAACCCGACCACGGTGATCTACTTCGCGGCACTCATCCTCGGCAGTTCTGCCAGGTTGAGCCACTGGGAGCTGGCGGTGTTCGTTCTAGCCGCGTTGGCCGCCTCTGCGAGTTGGCAGTTGGTGCTGGCCTGTGGAGGCGCCTTACTCGGCCGCGTCCTGACAGGAGAGCGCGGGCGCCTCGCGACGGCCTTGGTGTCCAGCATCCTGATCACCGGGTTTGCGCTGCACTTGCTGTTCTAGTGTTGAGGTATGAGCACTGTCGAGGTCCATCGAGCGGGCGAGCGGTTCAGTACGTCGGCCGGGTGGCTGGAGTCGAACCACTCGTTCTCGTTCGGGCAGCACTTCGATCCGGCGAACACGGGTTTCGGCCTGCTGGTGGTCAACAACGACGACATCGTTGCCCCCGGCACCGGGTTCGACACCCATCCGCACCGGGACATGGAGATCGTCACCTGGGTGCTCAGCGGCGGCCTCGTGCACCAGGATTCCGAGGGCCACAACGGCGTGATCTACCCCGGCCTCGCGCAACGGATGAGCGCCGGCCGCGGCATCCTGCACTCCGAGCGGAACGACTCCTGGCGGATCACCGGCGCCGCCGAGCACACGGACCCAGTGCATTTCGTGCAGATGTGGGTGATGCCGGACGACACCGGCATCAGCCCCGGGTACGAGCAGCTCGAGGTCGACGACCGGCTGCGCACCGGTGAGCTGGTGCCGGTCGCGTCCGGCCTGCAAAAGCACGCCGGCGAGGCCGCGATCCGGATCAACCAGAAAGACGCCGGGCTGTACGTCGCGCGCCTCGCCGCTGGACAGACCGTCGCGCTGCCGACCGCGCCGTACGTGCATCTGTTCGTCGCGCTCGGATCAGCCGAGCTCGAGGGCACGGGCGTGCTCGCGACCGGCGACGCTGCCCGGATCGGCGCCGCCGAGGCGCAGCCGGCGACGGCCGGGCCTGACGGAGCCGAGATCCTGGTTTGGGAGATGCACGCGGGCCTGCGCTAACGCGGGTCAGCCCCGGCGGTTTGCTCGCTCATGGTCCAGACGTGCCGCAGGGACTGACCGGCCAGGCCGTCCGGGTTCTTCGCGAACCCCTCGACGAACTGGGCCATGTGCAACTGCCAGCGCTTGTCCACCGGGTCGGTCGCGAGCTTGGCCACGGCCGCCTCGAAGTCGTCGCACTCGACCAGATGGAAGAGGTCGCGGCCGCTACGCCAAATGGTCCAGTCTTCGATACCGGCGGCGGTCATCACGGCTATCAGCTCGGGCCAAACCGTCGCGTGCTCGGTCTCGTAGGCCTCTTCGGTGCCCGGAATCAGGCGGCTGTGGAGTGCAAGTCTGGTCACGAGGAATCAAGATACCGCGCCCAGGGTGGCCGGATCGTTATGAAGCAAATGCTTGCTTCAAGTTGCACTTGACCCTGAGTAACCCGCATCGTAGGCGCGCCGGAATCTATTTTTCCGGAGTCTGTCATATCAGCACCGCGCGGAGGGGTCCTGCGGGGAAATGCGCCGGCGCTTGCCGGCGGAGGGGCGACATCACACATGACGTGGAACTCTGGCGCGCCCGCGCGCCGTATCGCAATCGCTCTGGCTGCCTCGGCGGCCCTGATCGCACCGGTGGCCGCCTTCGCGCCCGCCGCCAACGCCGCCGGTACCGCTGACCCGGTCCTCGCGGCGGGCAGCACCCGGGCGGCGGTGAGCCTGACCGCTCCGACCGCGGCCCCCTACGGCGCCCAGATCACCCTGTCGGGTGTGCTCTGGCGCTACGGCACCCAGACCAAGATCGCCGGCTCGAAGGTGACGCTGCAGCGCTCGCTTCGTGGCAAGAACGTCTGGGGCAGCCTGGCCAGCGTCAACACCGCGATCAACGGCACCTACAAGTTCACGGTGACGCAGACCGTCGCCTACGACTACCGCGCCTACTACGCGGGCAACGCGACCTACACGACGGCTGTGTCCGCTGTGAAGTACCCGGTCGTCATGCAGAAGGTCCTGCTCGACTCGGTCAAGACCGTCAGCTACGACACCGGCGTACTGCGTGGCACGGGCCGCGTCTACCCGGCCACTGCCAACAAGCGTGTCTACCTGCAGCGCTACAACCCGACCACCAAGGCCTGGGGCAACATCGCCTCGAAGACCACCTCGGGCAACACCTTCAGCATCGACGCCAAGGTTGGCGCCTCCACCGGCCAGTACCGGCTCTCGGTGCCTGTGACGGTTCCGTACGGCGCTGGAGTCTCCGCGGCGCGGACGCTCTCGCACTACGTCTGGCGCGACCTGTTCAAGAAGCCCGCCCTCGGCAGCGGCGGTAGCACCGGCTCCAACTGGGAGGTCATCAACGACGCCGGCGAATACTTCGGCGCGGCCGATGCCGACGAGCTCGGCAACGTCTGGGTCGACCTGAACACGGCCGGTTGCACCCGGTACGAGAGCGTCATCGGCAACTTCTCGACGGAGCAGCTCGGCTTCCGCATGCTCAACGGCAGCACCGCGCTCCGGGCACTGACCATCGCCGCGGGCGTCGACGACGTCACGCCGACTGAGGCCGACGTCGTCGGTACCTTCAACGGCGCCACCAAGGTGCGGCTCGAGTTCACCGACATCGGCAGCCAGGACTTCCTGCTGGCGATGATCTACGGCCGCGTTCTCTGCGCAAGCTGACAGCCGACGGAAACTGTCGGAAGCGTCATGCACACTCTGTGGGGTGATCGTCGGCCGACTGGTCCGATGATCGCCCCATAGTGCATTTCGCCTTGTTCTGAAGGATTTTCGGAGGGGGAGCACCACTTATGAAGCTGTCTGCTCGTCGCATCATGCCCGCGTTCCTGGCCGCTGTCGCACTCGTGGCACCGGGCGCAACACACGCGGTCGCCGCGACGCCTGGTCCGGCCGTTGGCTCCGTGCGCTCGGCGGTCTCGATGACCGGCCCGACCGCGGGCGTCTACGGCACCAAGATCACGCTGTCCGGCGTGCTCTGGCGCTACGGCACGGCGACGCGGATAGCCGGGTCGAAGGTGACACTCCAGCGCTCCTTCAAGGGCAAGAACCAGTGGGGCGGCTTGGCCAGCGTCAACACCGCGCTCAACGGCACCTTCAAGTTCACTGTCACGCAGGGCCTCGCGTATGACTATCGCGCCGTCTTCACCGGCAACGCGACGTACGGCGCGGCGGTGTCCGGGGTGCGACACCCGGTCGTGATGCAGAAGGTGCTGCTCACCGGGATCCGCACGACGCACTACCACCAGGGCACCCTGCGGGTCTCCGCCGAGCGCTACCCGGTCCAGACGGCCCCGGCGCGCGTCTACCTCCAGCGGTACAACCCGGGCACCAAGGCCTGGACCTCCATCGGCTCGAGCAGCTCGACGGCCAAGGCGTTCACGATCGACGCGAAGGTCGGCGGCTCCGTCGGGCAATACCGGGTCTACGCCCCCGTCAGCTACCCGTACGGCGCCGGCGCCTCGGCCGCTCGAACCTTCGCCCACTACGTCTGGCGCGGCGTCTTCACCAAACCCGTGCTGGCCGTCGGCGGCACCGGCCGTCCCGGCTACTACGTGTACGACGACTCGCCGGCCCGTTCGGAGGCCGAGTTCGGCGCCCAGGACATCGGCGGCACCGCCTGGATCGACGTCAACGTCGCGGGCTGTCTCCGCCTGACCGGTGGTATCTGGAACGTCACCCGCTCCCGTCCCACCACCATGAAGCTGAGCGCCACCAGCTCCGCCACCGACACCACCGAGGCCGTCGTACAACCCGGTGGAGAGCTGGTCGTCGACCTCGAGCCACGCACCACCAAGGCCCGCCTCCAAACCACCGACACCGGCCGCACCGGCCCCCCGATCGCCTACGCCGACCTAGGCGTCCTCTGCGCCAGCTGAGACGCCCCGACAGCGCGGCACCGTTGATCTGGCAGATTGAGGTTCTTGCGCACTGAGCTTGCTCCGCCCGAAGCTGAAAGAAGAAAGCGATGAAACAGCCCATCCGTTCGTTGGTGGCAGGCCTTACGGCCGTGGCCGCCCTGGTGGCCCCCGTGGTCGCCGCCGTTCCGGCCGAGGCAGCCGGCACGGTCCGCTCCGCAATCAGCCTGACCGGTCCGGCACACGGGACGTATGGCAGCACCGCCAACCTCACCGGCGTGCTGTACCGCTACGGCACGTCCACCCGGATCCCCAACGCTGTCGTGACCCTTCAGCGCACCCCGCACGGTAAGACCGCCTGGACCCAGGTCAGCTCGGCCCGGACGTCCACGACCGGCGGTTACGCCTTCAACGTGACGCTGGGCCTGGTGTACGACTACCGCACGGTGTACGGCGGCTCGGCCACCTACACCACCGCCGTGTCGAACGTGATCAACCCGAAGATCCTGCGGCGCGTGCTGCTCGACACGGTGAAGACGACCAGCAACTCCTCGGAGAACAGCAACCGCGGCACGCTGCAGGCCACTGGCCGGGTGCTGCCGGCACCGCCTGCGGGAACCCAGGTCTGGCTCCAGCGGTACGACACCGCCACCAAGACCTGGAAGAACTACATGTCGACCAGGACAACCGGCGGCGCGGGCGTGACGATCAGCGGCAACGTCCCGCCGAACGTCGGAACGTACCGCCTGCAGGCCCCGATCGCCTCGCCTTACTACGGCGGTACGTCGAACACGAAGACCTTCGCGCATTACGTCTGGCGCGGCATCTTCACGAAGCCCCTGCTGGCCGTCGGCGGCACCCTGAACCCGGGTCGCTATATCTGGAAGCCGACCGAGTCCCCCACCCGGTTCCTGATCAACCTGTGGGCGGATCCGAGCGGCAGCTCCTGGGTCGACATCAACACCTACGGCTGCTTGCAGATCGACATCTCCACGCTCAACGTCACGAACCAGACCGGTACGGCGACGAACATCCTCGCCACCGTGGCGAACGGGTCGACCGTGCTCTACGACTACGACATCGCACCCGGTAGCGACGCGCAGAAGGACTTCTCGGTGCGCGGCATCAGCAAGCTGCGGGTCCAGTCGAAGGCGAAGACCGCGGGCAACCCCATCTCGACCTGGGGTATCGCCGCACTCTGCAACAACTAGCACACAGCGTCACAACCGATACACAGCGCGACACGACTCGGCGTAGTGGTGCCGAGATTGCAGGAACCTGCAATGCAAAGAGGTTACGGGAACCACCGCGGGCCTCTTTGCTCAGTTCGGCACCACTACGAAATCCGAGGAACCACCTGTGAAGACCCATCTGGCCGGCTTGGTCGCGGGAGTAACCGCAGCCACCCTGGCCTTCCCGCTGCTCAACGCCCTCCCGGCCACCGCAGCCGATACTGCCGGCGCCTCCGCGGCGGCTAGTGCCTCTCGGATGGCGAATGCGGTGGCGCCGGGCACGACTGCGGGTTCGGTCAGGGCGGCAGTCAGCCTGACCACACCACCGCTCAGCACCTACGGCACCAACGCCCGCTTCAGCGGAACGGCCTGGCGCTACGGAACGCAGACCAAGCTCGCCGGCGCGACGATCGTGCTGCAGCGTTCGCCCCACGGCAAGGCGGCGTGGTCCAACTTGACCTCGGCCAAGACGACCACCACCGGCACGTTCGCGATGGGCGTCACCCTTTCCGGTGGCTACGACTACCGGGCCTACTACGCGGGCTCCACGACGTACACGACGGCGGTCTCGGCCGCGAAGTACGTCTACGTGTCGTGGAAGGTGATCCTGGACGGACTGTCCACCACCAACAACGCCCAGGCCAACACCAACAATGGCACGCTGAATGCCAAGGGCCGCATCTACCCCGCGCCGCCGACCGGCACCCACGTCTGGCTGCAGAAGTACGACGCCGCGAGCAAGACCTGGAAGAACTTCATGTCCGGTACGACCAGCGGCAACTCGATCGCGGTCAAGGGCGACGTTCGCGGCAACGTGAACACGTGGCGGCTGCAAGTGGCGAGCCGCGGTTGGTACTTCACCGGCTCGTCCAACTCGAAGCTCTTCGCCCACTACGTCTGGCGCGGTCTGTTCAGCCGGGGAGCAACGGCACTCGGTGGTTCGGACGGGCACGGCTTCCACATCATGACCGAGCGTGATCCGCTCGGCGGGATCGCGCTCGCCTGGTCGAAGCGTGGCGGCACGTCCTGGGCGGAAATCCGCACGACCGGTTGCCTGGAGACGGGCATAGGCATGCACAACTACAGCAACCAGCAGCGGCCGGGCGAGCCGACGGATATGCGCTTCACCATTCGCACCGACGGGAAGCTGCTCAGATCGGTCGTGATCGCGCCCGGTGGCGATATCTCCGGCCGCCAACTGCACGACATCAGCGGTATCCAACGGATCCGCCTCGAAATCCAGGACACCGGCAAGACCGGTGAGCCTCTCGGGGAGTGGCGCTCAAGCGTCCTCTGCTCCAACTGAACCTGTTGGACCTGAATAACCAAAGGGATGGGAATCAGATGAACATCAACAAGGGGGGAGCCGTCCGGCGTATTGCCGGGTCGGCGGTTGCGGTCGGGTTGTGTTTGACCGCCGCGGGTATTGCCCCGGCAGCGAACGCGTCCGGCAGCGCCGGGGGGCCGGACAAGCCCACTGGCGCGATCAAGGCCGATCGGCCGGTCAACACGGCCGGTCCGATCGGGAGCAACGCCTCGAAGACGGGCGGCACGCTGAAGGTTGTCGGGCCGCTCACGACGGCCGGTCCGGTCATCAGTAGTGGGCCGAGCACCACGGCCGGTTCGGTCAAGGCAGCGGTCAACCTGACCGGGCCGACCTCGGGCACCTACAACACCAACGTGCGGTTCAGCGGCACCCTGTGGCGTTACGGCACCCCGACCAAAATCGCCGGCGCCACGGTCGTCATCCAGCGCACACCGCACAACGGCAGCTCCTGGATCAACCTGACCTCAGCCAAGACCACGTCCACCGGCACCTTCGCGTTCGGCGTGACCCTGACCGGCGCGTACGACTACCGCGCGTACTACGCGGGCTCAACGACGTACACGACCGCCCTCAGCGGCAAGGTCTACCCGGCAGTCCTGCGTGGCGTGGCATTCGACTCGATCAAGACCACGAACCAGGGCACTGGCAATCGGATCGGCGTCCTCACGGCTGCCGGTCGGGCCTACCCGGTAGTGCCGACGGGCTCGCCGATCTACTTGCAGCGCTATGACCGCGCCGGTAATGCCTGGAAGAGCATCGGCACGGTCGCCAGCAAGGGCACGGCCAACTTCGCGATCTCGGCGAAGGTCGGCGGTTCGGTCGCGGCGTACCGGTTCCACGTGCCGCTGAAGTACCCGATCGCCGCGGGCTCCTCGCGGTCGGTGACATTCGCCCATTACGTCTGGCGTGGCGCGTACTGGAAGCCCGTGCTCGCCTCGGGTGGCACCAACGATCCGTGGTGGGCGTACGAGACCGTGGCGGATTACCCGAACCGCAACGGCGCCTACTTCGGCGCCGACGTCAACGGCTCGAGCTACATCGACGTCAACACCAGCGGGTGCGTTTCGCTCCAGGTATTGATGCACAACTACTCAGACCAATACCCGCCTGCGACCACTGAGCAGTTCACGGTCCGTAACACCAGCGGCGGGGTGCTGGCCGGCAAGGTCCTGGTTCCGGACGAGGAGGCCATCTTCTACGAGATCTCACTCGGCGGACTGGGCCGGACCCGGCTGCAGGTCGCGGACATCGCCGGCAACGGCAAGCCCAAGGTCAGCGTGTCGACCTGGGTGCGTTGTAACAACTGATCGCGCAATGACAGAGGGGCCCGTCCCATCGGGACGGGCCCCTCTTTCGGCTGACGGGTGAGCATTCCCGGAGGCATCTGTTCGCACTAAGTCAAGAAGGCAGGAATCCCATGAAGTTTTCCCAGGGGGGAGCCGTCCGGCGTATTGCCGGGTCGGCGGTTGCGGTCGGGTTGTGTTTGACCGCCGCGGGTATTGCCCCGGCAGCGAACGCGTCCGGCAGCGCCGGGGGGCCGGACAAGCCGGTCGGCGCGATCAAGCAGGATCGGCCGGTGAACACCGCCACGCCGATTGCGAACAACAGCGCCAAGACCGGCGGCACGCTGAAGGTCGTCGGGCCGCTCACGACGGCCGGTCCGATCGTCAGTAGTGGGCCGAGCACCACGGCCGGTTCGGTCAAGGCAGCGGTCAACCTGACCGGGCCGACCTCGGGCACCTACAACACCAACGTGCGGTTCAGCGGCACCCTGTGGCGTTACGGCACCCCGACCAAAATCGCCGGCGCCACGGTCGTCATCCAGCGCACACCGCACAACGGCAGCTCCTGGATCAACCTGACCTCAGCCAAGACCACGTCCACCGGCACCTTCGCGTTCGGCGTGACCCTGACCGGCGCGTACGACTACCGCGCGTACTACGCGGGCTCAACGACGTACACGACCGCCCTCAGCGGCAAGGTCTACCCGGCAGTCCTGCGTGGCGTGGCATTCGACTCGATCAAGACCACCAACCAGGGTGACGGCAACCGGGTCGGCGTCCTCACGGCAACCGGCCGGGCCTACCCGGTCGTGCCGACGGGCTCACCGATCTACCTGCAGCGCTACGACGCCGCCGGCAAGGCTTGGAAGAGCATCGGGACCGTCGCAAGCAGGGGCACGGCAAACTTCACGATCTCCGCGAAGGTCGGCGGCTCGGTCGCGCCGTACCGGTTCCACGTGCCGCTGAAGTACCCGATCGCCGCGGGCTCCTCGCGGTCGGTGACATTCGCCCATTACGTCTGGCGTGGCGCGTACTGGAAGCCCGTGCTCGCCTCGGGGGGCACTGGTGACCCGTGGTACGAGATCTTCCCGGCCTCGGAGTGGCCGACCCGGGCCGGGGCGTACTTCGGCGCCGAATCGATCGGTGGCACCAGCTGGATCGACGTCAACACCAGCGGCTGCGTCTCGATCCAGCTCACGCCGAAGAACTACTCGGACGAACAAGAGCCGACCACGGAGCAGTTCACGATGCGCGGCATCAACGGAGAGATTCTGGCTGGGAAGCAGTTGGCTCCGGGCCAGGAAGTCACCTTCTACGAAATCTTGCTCAACGGGCTGACACGCACCCGTCTGCAGGTGTCGGATGTCGGCGGCACGGCTGAGCCAATGTTGCTCGTGGCGACTTGGGTGCGTTGTAACAACTGACGTGCGGTGACAGGAGAAGGGCTCGTCCATGGGGACGAGCCCTTCTTTTTGCTGACGGGTGAACATTCCGGGCGGCTCGGGCGTCAGTAGTCGGGGGGATCCGAACTGATCACTGAGGGTGCAGGAAGGTTGAGTAGTTGTGCGGTGCTGGCAGGCTGGCACACGCCGAAGACTGTTCCGGGTGAACACCCCTCACCATGCGAGAGTTGAGACCGTGAAGCGAACTGCGATCGTCTGCCTGAGCGCCGCTCTGCTGGCCACTTCCTGTTCCGATAGCAAACCCGATGCCAATGGCAAGCCGGATCCGAACGACGAGAAGGCCGCCTCGGCCGCGGTGGTGAAGTCGTATGCCGCCGCCTGGGTGAAGGCCTGGGCCCCGGAGGGCAAACCGGATGCCGCCGCCGCGCTGACCGACAACCCGGCCACGTTCGGCCCACAGTTGGACGGGGTCGACACCGCCCTCGCCGTCGCCAGCGCCAAGGTGACGCCAACGGGCGAGGCGTCCTGCGCGGACGGGTCCAACTGCACCCAGGACGTCGCCGTCGAGGCCATTCTGCGCGGTATCGGCACGATGACCTGGACCGCCAAGGTCGCCACCGTCAAAGTCGGCGACGCCTGGAAGGTGAAGGCCACCGGCGACTCGATCTACCCCGAGCTCGGCGAGGCGAACTACCTCAAGCGCTCCCGCACGCTGCCGCCGCGCGCCTCGATCCTCGACCGCACCGGCAAACCGCTCACCTCGCAGCGCCAGGTGGTGACGGTCGGCGTCGCCGCCGGTAACAAGGCCACCGCCGCGACGTACGCCGCCTTCAAGACGTACCTGGACGTTGATCCGGCCCGGCTGAAGAAGCGCGCTGTCGCCGCGCCGGTCGGCCAGTTCGTCGACGCGATCACCATCCGTGCCGAAGAGTGGTACAAGATCCAACCGAAGATGGGCAAGCTGCCCGGCGTGCTGACCATGGGCGGTACCAAGTCACTCGCGGAGACGCCCACCTTCGCCCGGAACCTGATCGGCGTCATGAAGCAGGCCGACGCGGAGTCCCTGAAGAACGCCGGTCCGACCGCCGCGTCGAGTGACGACGTCGGCGCGAGCGCGCTGCAGTTCGTGTACCAGCAGCAGCTCGCCGGCACGCCCGGTGGTGTCGTCACGCTGCGCGCCAAGGACACCAAGCGCACGGTGAAGGACGTCTTCAAGCAGCCCACCAAGCCGGGGACCGCGGTGAAGACCAGCATCGACGCGTCCTTGCAGCGCGCCGCCGAGAAGGCCCTCGGCACCAGCAAGCTGCCCGCCTCGCTGGTCGCGATCCAGGCCTCGACCGGCCAGATCCTCGCGGCGGCGAACGGTCCGACGGCGACCAGCTACAACCGCGCGTTCCTCGGCCGGTATGCGCCGGGTTCGACGTTCAAGGTCGTCACCGCGGCGGCGCTGCTCGGCACCGGGATGACCGCGAGTTCGCCGGTGACCTGCAGCAACACCATCACCGTGTTCGGCAAGACCTTCAAGAACTACGACGCGCTCGCGCCGTACGGGTCGGGCTCGCTGCAGCGCGCGTTCGAGCAGTCCTGCAACACGGCGTTGATCTCGAACCAGGGAAAGCTGGCGCGCGACGGCATGGTCAAGGCCGCCGCGATGTTCGGCTTCGGTCAGGACACGAAGGTGTCGATCTCGTCGTATGGCGGTACCGTGCCGGCGCCGAAGGATGACGTCGAGAAGGCCGCGTCGATGATCGGCCAGGGCACCGTGACCGCCAGCCCGCTGCAGATGGCGATGGTCGCGGCCACAGTCAAGAACGGCACCGCGCTCAAGCCGGTGCTGGTCCCCGGCAAGGACCCGGCCGGTCCCGCCGCGAGCCCGCTGCCGCCGGCCACCGCGTCGGCGTTGCGCGCGATGATGCGCTCCACCGTCACGAACGGTACGGGCAAGGTGCTGGCCGGCAACGGCGCCGTCTCGGCCAAGACCGGCACGGCCGAGGTCGTCGTGAACGGCAAGGTCACCACCAACGGCTGGATGATCGGCTACCGCGGCGACGTCGCCTTCGCGGTCATCGTCGAGGGCGGGGCCTCCGGCTCGAAGGCGGCCGGCCCGATCCTCAAGTCCTTCCTCAGCCAGTTCAAATAAAGCAGGAGCCCGCCCCCGGCAAAGGGGGCGGGCGACCACTCAAAAGCTGAGGACCTCGTCGATCGCGCTGCGGAAGTCCGACGCGTCGAGCGTCATCAGCTCGAGATCCGTCGGCGTGCCCGGCGACTGGAACAGCCGCAGGTCGCGGTGTTTCGCAGCCGCCTCCAGGATGGTCCGGATGAACCGGGCATTACCCAGCTCGTCGATCCGGCCATCCGCACAGACCTGATCGAGTACGGCGGTGAGCGCGACGACAGCGTCATCGCTCATGTGATCACCGCGCCCATCGACCAGCCGGAACGCGATCTCACGCAGCTGGTCGGCCGTGTACCGGGGGAAGTCGATCCGGGTCGAGAAGCGGCTGCGCAGACCCGGGTTGGCCTCGAGGAACTCGGCCATCTTCTTGGTGTAGCCGGCCACGATGACCACCAGCCGATCGCGGTCGTCCTCCATCCGCTTCAGCAACGTGTCGATCGCCTCGATGCCGAAGTCGCTGCGGAGATTCTTGTTCCGCAACGCGTAGGCCTCGTCGATGAACAGCACACCGTCCAGCGCGGAGTCCACGACCTTGTTCGTCTTCACGGCGGTCTGGCCGATGTACTCCCCGACCAGCCCTGACCGGTCGGTCTCGATGACCGTGTCACCGGCGAGCAGGCCGAGGGCGCAGTACAGCCGGGCCACCACGCGCGCGACGGTGGTCTTACCCGTACCGGGCGGTCCGGCGAAGATGAGGTGGCCGCCGAGCTTGGGCGTGGGCAAACCCCGCTCGGCCCGCATCAGCCCGGCCCTGACCTGCGCCGCAACCGCCGCGACCTGGCGTTTGACGTCCTCCATGCCGACGTTGCGGTCGAGCTCGTTCAGAATGCCCTGCACCGCACCCCAGTCCGGCTGCCGGTGCAACGCCGGCGCGGTCGGGGCCCCACGTCGTACGACGGGCTCAGCGGCCTTGCGCCGATCGCGCGGATGGGTTTCGAGCACCACCTCGGGGTCCATCACGGCCTGCGCGACCTGGCGGTGGTCGGGATTGCGCCCGTAGACCCACTGGAACTGCCGAAGCGCCGCGTCCTCCTTGCCCGAGCCGCGGTAGACGAAGCCGAGCCAGTACTCCGCGTCGACCTGGATGAGCTCGTTGAGCTGCTGCCCGGCCGCCTGGCGCAACAGCGTCTCGGCCTCGCCCCACTCCTCCAGCTGGGCCAGCACCATGCCCTGGCGGAGCACCGCCTCGGCACCGAGATGACCGTCGGACGGGACCTGGCGGAGATGCCGCACGGCCTCGTCGTACCGCTTGCGCAGCTGGGCGACAGCAGAGAGCAGGAAATGCTGGCGGCCGGTCTCGATCACCTCGTTCGCGGCCCGCTCGGCGGCCTCGGCATCACCCTCGCCGAGGCGGCGCAACGACTCGGCATGCCAGACGTCGTCGGTGGTCTCCAGCGTGAGCTTGAACCACCAGCCGGCGTGGAAGGTCGAGCTGAGCCGGCGCTTGTCGGCATCCCGCTCCTCGCCGAACCGGGCGATACCCGCGACCATCTTGTCCAGCGCGGTATCGGCGTCGCCGCCCGCCGCGTGGAACCCGAGCCAGGCGTCCGTCATACCACCGTCGAGCTCGACGGCCTTGGTGAACGACTCCAGCGCGGCCGGTTTGTCCACGGTGGCGGTCTTCTCGTCGGCCTTGGCGAATCCGAGCTGTTTCGCGCCCTTCACCCACAGCCCACGCGCGCGACGGCGCCCCAACAGGCCGGCGGACTGCTCAGACATCCACTTCTCCCACGTCGTCGAGTTCCCAGCGCCATATCGTTAACGGGACAGTCGGCATCTTCTCATCCCGGCGGTTGACGAGCCTGACGGCGAGTCGTGGCCTCGCTGCTTGTGCGTTGTGACCCGGCGGCAACATAATGCCGGGGTTGTCGTTTCTGTGGGGCGGTCTGTTCTCTGGGTCGCGATGGTGGCGAATACCAGTGGATTCCGGGTCTGAACGATCGCCAAGCCGCCCTAGTACCAGTCCGGGCGTCGTTCCGGCGGACCACTGAAGACCCTTTGCCTGCCGCACTGGCCGGCACGAAACGTAAGGATGAGAAGTGAGCGAAGTATCGAGGAGCGAGCAGGTGGGTGCGACCCCGAAGGGGAAGAGCTCGCGGGCGATCGCACTGCTCAGTGGCACCGGCGCGCTGGCGCTGGCGCTGGGCGGCGTCACGCTCGCGATGGCGCCCTCGGCCTCTGCCGACGGCATCGTGAAGCCCGGTAACCCGACCTGCGCTCAGCTGGTGCCGGGGTCGACGGAGATCAAGTTCGACCCGCCGACACCGGGTTCGAAGACCACGAATGGCATCACGGTGAAGTGGACCGAGCGTGAGTTGCTCGTCGACGACCCGAGCCACCCGGGCGACCAGACCGGCGGCCAGCTCGTCGACTTCACCGCTACCGGCGGCGTCGTGCTCGGCGCCATCATCAAGGGCGGTCCGAACGCGAACTTCTACGACTACCGCCCGCTCGGGACCGCTGCCGAACTCGGGCTGCACACGCCGGTGAACGCCAGCAACGGCAAGTTCTACGGCCTTAGCCACGTCACCTTCTGCGTGGGCAAGGTGTCGACCACGCCGACGCCGACGCCGACCGTCACCCCGACTGTGACGCCGACGGTCACCCCGACCGTCACCCCGACCGTCACGCCAACCGTGACACCGACGGTCACCCCGACCGTGACCCCCACCGTCACGCCGACGGTCACACCCACCGTGACCCCGACCGTCACGCCGACCGTGACACCGACGGTCACCCCGACCAAGACCCCCACTAGCTCGCCGAGCACCCCGATCGCGGTCCCGACCGAGATCGACGCCGGTCTGTCCGGCGGGCTCCAGAACACTTCTGGCGGCACCGGTCCCCAGAGCGTCGGGGGCATCGCCCTGCTCTGCCTCGGTGGCGTACTCGTGTTCGCCGGTGTCCTGAAGGCACGGCAGCGTCGCGGTCAGCACTCAGCCTGACATGCCCGGAAAGCGTCGCCGTCCGGGACGCGCTCGTCTATTTCGATGGACCAGCGTGGCCCTGGCGGTCGGCGCGGTACTGCTCCTGATCGGCGGCTACCAGCAGGTCAGGAGCAGTTCCTCGGCCGCTGACGGCCGGCAGCAAACGGCTGCCGGCCCGTCGTCGGTCTCCGGCCGCGCGACCCCACCAGCGAGCGCCGGATCGGCCCACCCTTCGCCGAAGCCCACCAGACCGGCGCCTCCTCCCGAGGTCAGAAGCGCGGGTCGGCTCAAACCAGGCGATCCGGTGCGGGTCTCCGTGCCCAGTCTGGGCATCTCCGCTCGCGTGCTCAGGATTCGCGCCCGCGACAGAGCTCTCATCCCGCCGTCGAATCCCCGCTTGATCGGTTGGTGGTCCGAGGGCGCGAGGCCCGGCGCGGCCAAAGGCTCGGCCATCATCACCGGTCATACGGTGCATGACGGTGGTGGCGCATTCGACGACCTCGGTGAATTGACCACCGGTGACGCGGTCACGGTGACCACCACCGGGCAACGCACGCTCCGCTATGTGGTGGCCTCGGTGACCGTCTATCGCAAGAAGGCCCTGGCCAAGCAGGCCGCGCGGATCTTCAGCCAGAGCGGTCCGGGCCGGCTGGTCCTCGTCACCTGCGAGGACTGGGACGGCAGTGCCTATCTGAGCAACGCGGTCGTGATCGCCAAACCCACTACATCTCGGGGCACTCCCTGAGAGTTCCCTGAAGTCCCGGGATTCCGGCCTAACGTGGCTCTAGAGTTGCGGCATGGAACCCTTGATCTGTCCCAAGTGCCAAGGCTCCATGCGCGTCTACGAGCGCAGCGGAGTCACGGTCGACCAGTGCACTGAGTGCCGCGGCATCTTCCTGGATCGGGGTGAGCTGGAGAAGCTCGTCGACGCCGAGGAGAGCTACAACGCGCCCCCGGCGGCGGCCCCGCTGCCACCGCAGCCCGCTCCGCAGCAGCCGAAGTACGACGACCGGCGCTACGAGGACAAGCGCCGCTACGAAGACGACCGCTACCGGCAGCAGCAGCCCTACCGCGGCAAGAAGAAGAAGTCGTTCTTCGAGGAACTGTTCGACTAGAGCTTGACCGTGCGGACGGTCCCCTGAGCGAGCGCGCAGAGGGTGACCGTCCCGTCAGCGCTGAGCATGGACAGCCGGCAGACGCACGCCGCCTGCCGGGAGTTCGCGTGTTCCACCTCGGCCTCGGCGCGCAGGGTGATCCCCGCGCCGGGCGCCAGGTAGGTGATCGTCACACCGCCAGTCAGAACGGCTGGCCCGAGCGCGGTACCAGCGGCGAAGGTGATGGCGTTGTCGGCCGCATAAGCGAGCACGCCGCCGTGCAGATAGCCGTTCTGCTGAAGCAGCTCAGGCCGTACGTCGATCTCGAGCGTGGCAGCCAAGCTCCCGAAGGCGGTGAGCCTTGCTCCGAGCAACACGCTAAACGGTTGTGCCGCCAGCACCTCGCGGGCTACGTCGAGAGTCAGCTCCATACCGGGTGAGGCTAGTGCCCTGCGCCGGAAGTTGTTCGAGTGATTGCGGTGTTCAGGTGCGTGCATCGCGGTGCTGGCGGAGCGTCCTCGATGCGGAGCATCGTGGATGGTTCGCCAGTGCCGCGAGGTGCGTGCCTGGGCGCCGCAAGCGCCGAAGAACTTCCGGCGCAGGGCACTAACGTCTGGCGGTGGCTAGGTGGCCTCGCTCGTCCTCGGTGGTGCCACCCCAGACGCCGTACGTCTCGCCGACGACGAGGGCGTGGTCACGGCATTGGCGCGAGACCGGGCAGGTACCGCAGAGCGACTTGGCCAGCACCTCGCGTGCGTGTTTGCGCAAACCGCGCTCGGCCTCGGCCGGGAAGAAGAGCTCGGGATTGACGTCCTGGCACGCCGCGTCGTCCTGCCACGACCAGTTCTCCAGCAGCGGATACGGGAGCCCGGGCGGTGCCTTCGTGACGGTCCCGGCCGGCGGCTTGCGGGTGCTCATAGTGATTAAGTACCCGGCACTTGAACGTTCCACACTTCCGGGCAGAAAAACGCAGGGGCCTCCGGCAACGTTCTGCCGGAGACCCCTGACGGGTCAAGCTGTTGTTACTTGAAGACGCGGATCTTCATCGAGGTGCCGCTCTGCGAGAGCACCTTGATCTTGACCCCGACGCCCGGCACCTTGACGCCGTACGACGGCATGTCCGCAGTCCAGAACTGCTTCGTGTCGTCGAACACCGGCACGGCGGCCTGGCCCCGGATGTAGTTCGGGCGACCCTCCACCGTCAGGCTGAACGAGTCGGACTTCTGCAGACCGAACGTCGCGTCGTAGCCCTGGATCCGGCCACGCCAGTACTGACCGGCGAGGTTGACCTTGAGCGCCGGGTTGGCGTCAATGGGCAGCCACTGACCCTCACCCGGGTGCACGGCGGTCTCGTTGTTGTGCTGGGAGGTGTCCCAGTACGAAACGAGCAGACCGTCCTGGTACGGGAAGTGCTCGACCCAGTCCGGCTTGTCGCCACCAACGAAGTTGTACGGCCCGGTCTTCAGGTATTTGTTGTACGAGCTGTAGGTGTAGTTCGACGCCAAGTAGAAGTTGTCGTACTCGTTGACGAGCTTGTCACCGGCAGCCGTGAAGCCCTTGACGGTCCATCCGTTGGCGCCGGCCTCGGCGCCGTCCTCGAACACCGTCGTACCACCGGCGGTGAGCTTGATGTCGTCGACGAAGAAGCCGAGCTCCTGCGCCGCGCCATCGGTGAGGTAGCGGAAGCGGATGTCGATCGTCTTGCCGGCGAAAGCCGACAGGTCGAACTTGGCCGGCTTCCAGCCTTCGCTGTCGCCGTCGATACCGTTGCCCTCGGCGGCCTTGGTGATGGTGCCCGGGATCGCCTTGAACCCAGTGCCGTCGTTGACCTCGACGTAGGCGTAGTCACACGGGTCGGGACCGCAGTCCTCGATCTTCCACCAGGCCTGGAAGTCCAGCGAGGCGGCGCCCGCGGGCAGCGTGACCGAACGGGTCAGGCTGTTGTCCAGGTCGTCACCCTTGGTGCTCCACCAGCTCTTGGTACCGACCGGCGGTACGGCGAGGTCGGTGGTGACCTTCTTCTTGGGCAGTACGACGACGACGCCCTGGGCCTTGGCCGAGTTGAACTCGTGCGGGCCGAGGTCGATCTTGACGTCCTGGCCCGCGACCACGGTCTCGTAGTCGAGCCAGCCGAGCTGCAGCTTGTCCCAGGTACCGAGGTCCTGCGGACGCTGGCCGATGCCCTGGTCCCCCTTGGCGCCGGCGCGCGACTGCGCCATCACGCTCCACCAGTTCACCGGGTTCTGGTTGGGCAGACCCGAGGTGTCGTAGTGGTCGGGCAGACCGAGGTCGTGGCCGTACTCGTGCGCGAAGACGCTGAGTCCGCCGTTCTCGGGCTGAATGGTGTAATCGCGGACCCACAGGCCGGTGGTGCCGATCTGGGCGCCACCGTTCTTGTTGTTCTCGGGTCCGGTGGTGTTGTTCTGGAACGCGGCCCAGCGGTGCGACCAGATGGCGTCCTCACCCTGGTACGGGTCGCCATCGGCCTGGTCACCACCCGAGTGCACGATCTGGAAGTGGTCGATGTACCCGTCGGGCTCGTTGAAGTTGCCGTCGTGGTCGAAGTCGAACCGGTCCCAGACGTCGTACGACGCCAGCGCGGCCTTGATCTGCTCGTCGGTCTTGCCGGCGGCCTTCTGCTGCGCGACCCAGGAGTCCAGGCCGTCCTTGACCAGCTGCCACACGTTGGTGCAGTTGGACGCGAAGCACGGGTAGCCGTTCGAGCGGCCGTAGCGAGCCTCGTTGTAGGGCACCTTCACCCAGTCCGAGACCAGGCCGTCGACGCTGTACCGCCCCGAGGACTGCGCCTCGTAGTAGGTCTTGACCGACTCGACGCCAGCGCCCTTACCGAAGTAGAGGTTGCGGAAGTAGTCGGCCGAGAAGTCGCTCTGCCAGATGGTCGAGTTGTCGACCGCGCGGTCCGGCTCCGGGATCGCGTTGTGCAGCGGCCCGTTGAAGACGGTCGGGCCCGGTGTGTTCGGGTCGACGCTGATGTCGGGGTAGTTCGGGTGCCGCTGGTCGCCGAACTCGGTCAGGATGACGAAGATCTTGTCGGTCTTCTCCCGCGCCAGCTCGACGTACTGGTCCTGACCCGTCGTCGCGGCGGTCGTCTTGCCGCTCTTGCTGCGGGCGGCCGGCTGGTCGATCTCCGAGCCGACCTTGACGACCTTGCTGGGGCCCCGCTTCTCGACCTTGGCCCGGCCGCTGAGCACCTCGGTCAGTGCCTCCTCGCGCAGCTCGCGGCGCTTGTCCTCGAGCGTGTTGGGCAGCTCGTCGGACTCGGCCTTGATCGCGCTCGGTGCTTCCTGACCACCGGTCTCCGGTGCCTTTGTTGTAGCGACAGACTGCGGGAGCTGGCCGAGGCCCACCACCACGGCGAAGCTCAACACCCCGATCGCTGTCGTACGTGCGTGGTTCACGCGCACGATGTCCCTCCTCCTGGGATCAGCCGTCCGGAGCTGTTCAGCGCCGGGCCGGCTTGTAGCAGCGCCTCCGTCGGCGGGCGGCACGGACGGTGGCCGCGATCCCGGTACGGAGGCGTAATCGTTTGTGACCCTAGGGGAGCACCATCGGAGAACGGAAGGGATTCGGTGCGGGTTAACCCTTGAGCTGGGCCCTTTACGGCTGGACCGTGACCGAATCGGGATTCTTCCGGTATCACAAGGAAACGCTGACAAGGGCCTGAGAGCTGGCTAAGGTCTGCGGGTGAGCACCGAGAAGACCTTGCCCGCCGTCACTCTCCGCCTGATGACCGAGGCGGAGTTCGGGCCGTGGCGAGAGATCTCCCTGATCGACTACACCGCCAGTCTCGCCTCGGCGAACGGCCTGGACGCCAAGGCCGCGAGCGACATGGCCGGCGGGCATTACGACCGGCTGCTGCCGGACGGCGTCAGCACCACGGAGCACCTGCTCTGGTTCGCCCTGGACGAAGGCGAACCGGTCGGATCGCTGTGGATCCACGTCAAGAACGGCAAGTCGGCCTTCATCTACATGCTGCTGGTCGATGCGGACCAGCGCGGCCGTGGCTATGGTCGCGCGATCATGCTCGCCGCCGAGGACGAATGCCGCGCCCGCGACTTGGACCGGCTGGAGTTGAACGTCTTCGGCCAGAACCGCACAGCGATCAACTTGTACGACTCGCTCGGCTACGAGGTCACCACCCAGCAAATGCGAAAGTTGCTCTAAGCAACCACCCGATCGCCCTGCGTCTTCTTACTTTGCGTTCATTCGTCGGAATCCGCCCTCTCAGCTCAACGGACCTGCACAGGCGAGCGGACGGCGGAGGGCGGATTCCGACGAATGAACGCAAAGTAAGAAGACCCGGCGACCGTGGTAGTTCTGAGGTATGACGGGCCGGTGGATCCTGCACGTCGACCTGGACCAGTTCGTGGCGGCGGTCGAGGTTCGGCGGCGTCCCGAGCTGCGCGGCAAGCCGGTCGTGGTCGGCGGTTCGGGCGATCCGACGCAGGACCGGCAGGTCGTCGCGACCGCGTCGTACGAGGCACGCGCCTTCGGAGTCGGCTCGGGCATGCCGTTGCGGATGGCCGCCCGCAAATGCCCGGAAGCGGTCTTCCTGCCGTCGGACCCCGCGGCGTACGACGCTGCCTCGGCCGAGGTGATGGCCGTGCTGAGGTCGTTCCCGGTGGTGGTCGAGGTGCTCGGCTGGGACGAGGCGTTCGTCGGTGCGAGCACGGATGACCCCGAGCAGCTGGCGAACGAGCTGCGCGCGGCCGTGCAGACCCGAACCGGGTTGTCCTGCTCGATCGGCATCGGCGACAGCAAGGTCCGGGCGAAGATCGCGACGGGCTTCGGGAAACCGGCCGGCGTCTACCGGCTGACGGTCGCGAACTGGGCCGAGGTGATGGCGCATCGCCCGGTGCGCGAGCTGTGGGGAATCGGCCCGCGAATGACGAAGAACCTGGCCGAACTCGGACTCGAGACGGTCGGCCAATTGGCGGCAGCCGACCTCGACGTACTGCGGCAGCGGTTCGGCCCGACGATGGGCGGCTGGTACGGCGCTCTCGGGCGGGGCGAGGGCGGCGGCGAGGTGAGCGACGTACCGAGAGTGGCGAAGGGGCGGAGCAAGGAGACGACCTTCCCCACGGACCTGACCGAGCGCGCCGATGTCGAGCACTGGGTCGACCGCCTGGCCCGCGAGGTGACCTCAGAGGTCGTCGCCGACGGCCGCGAGGTGCTCCGGGTGGCGGTCAAGATCCGCTACAAGTCGTTCTACACGCCGACGAAAATCCGCAAACTCCCCCAACCCACAACCGATCCGGCCGTCGTCGCGGCAACCGCCCTCGACGTCCTAGCCAAGTTCGACCTCGACCGCCCCGTCCGCCTCCTAGGCGTCCGCGTCGAACTCACCGATCCGCCCTGATTGCCCTTGGCAACCAAAGTGGCAGCTGTGCCGAGAGCATGGGCACAGCTGCCACTGCTTGGTCAGCCGACCGTGAAGGTGGTCAGCACGGCCGCGTGGTCGGAGGTCCACTCGTTGGCGGCATGGTCAGGCGCCGGCTTCGGGGTACCCGCGACGACCGCCTGCGAGCCGGCGACCGCGAGGTTTCCGGCGTAGTGCACGAAGTCGATGCGGTCCTGCGGCTCCGGCTCACCCTTGTGGCTGTCGTAGCCATAGCCACCGGTGAAGGTCTTGAAGACGGGAGACCAGGTGTTGCCCGGCGAGGCGACCGGGTCGGGGTTGGCGATTCGGTAGGAGTCCTTCAGCCCAGCCTGCGCCGGGATCACTGAAGTCGGCCAGGGAATGCCCGAGTGGCCGCAGTGCGTGCTCGCCGCGGCGGCCGTGTAGTCGAGGTGCGAGGGCGCGTTGAAGTCGCCGGTCAGCAGCACCGGGTGCGTACCCGCGGCCTTGAGGTCCGCGTCCATCGCCTTGACGATCGCGTCGATCTGCGCCGTGCGGCCCGAGGCGTCCTCGCGGCGTAGCAGTTGCTGGGTGCTGCGGGGAGAGAAGCACGCGTCGTACGGCCCGTACGGCGTGTATCCGAGGTGTGCGGTCCAGAGCACGACCTCCTTGGCCGTGCGGTCGTCGATGCTTATCCGCGCGTACGCCCCCGCCAGGCCGGACACCGAAGGCAACGGGCCTCGCTTGGTGATCGGATAGCGGCTGATCACGCCCATGTCGGAGCCGGCCTGGTAGTAGTCCCAGCCGAGCGCCTCGGCGAGCTCCTTCGCGGAGGTGGACGACGTCTCCTGCATACCCACCACGTCCACGTCACGATTGAGCAGGAACCTCAGTTGCTTCGCCCGGGCGCCACCGACCTGGCTGCCGCCGTGCCACAGGTTCCAGCTCAGCACGTTGAGCCTCGGCACCAGGCCGGCATCGGCCGCGCGCACGGTGATGGAGACCGTGGCGGTGCTCAGCTGGCCCGCGGAGTTGCGTGCTTGGACTTTGAGCGTGGCCGTGCCGGCGGACGACGGAGTACCGGTCACCGTTCCGTCGGCGCTCACGGAGATCCACGCATCGCCGCTCACCTTGCTGAAGGTGAGGCCGGTCTGCTCGCCCTGGACCAGGCCGCCGATGCGCGCGCTGTACGCCTTACCCGCGCGGGCGTTGCGCAAGGTGAAGGCCTCGGTGACGAACCGCAGCGGGGCGTCGCTGACGATCTTCAGCCGGGCCGGCTGGGCGAGCCAGGCGTACCCGTCCTCGGCCAGGTAGTAGACGATGTAGTTGCCTGGCGACAGACCAGCCGTCGGCAACGTCGCGGTGCCACTGGCCGCCGGGGTGTAGACCCACTTCAGCGACGGGCCGACGTACTGCTCACCAACCGGACCGTTGCCGGGATCGGTATAAAGGCCGACCCAGTTCTTCGCGTGTGGACGTGGCGTGGCGTAACTGAGCTCGATCGGGTCGCCGACCGCCACACTGGTCGAGGCGAGGACGAGCGTGCCGTCCGGTGCCGCATTCGCCGGACCCGACAGCGTGGTCACACCGAGAGCAGTGGCGACCGCCAGGGCGATGGTTCGAAGCATGGAGCCTCCTCGTCGATAGACGCTCAGATTGTGTAGATACACGCATCTGTGCGCAATACCGCCAACAAGGACTCCAGCTGAACAAACAGCGTCCGTGACGAGGTTTCTCGTCAGCGAGCGACTTCAGCGTGGCCCGCCAGCAGCAGCCGCTTGTGGTTCAGGTCGGCGATCTGCTCGTCGAGCCGGTCGAGCCCGCTGCGCACGATCGACCGCGAGCGGTCGCAGGGCCGCAGACCGTCCTCAGTCGCGCAGGGAAGGAGTTCGCGGATCTCGCGGGTCGGCAGGCCGGCGTCGAGCAGCTCCCGGATGCGCTCGACCCGCGCCGGGGCGTCCTCGGCGTACTGGCGGTAGCCGTTCGTGTCCCGCGTGGGCAGCAGCAGCTCCTGCTCCTCGTAATAGCGCAAAAGCCGGGCGCTCACACCGGTCCGGTGCGACAGCTCGCCGATCAGCATCATGACCTCCGACACCTGGGTTTGACCTTCACACTGATGTCAGTGCCTAACGTCGCCGGCATGACGAACACTTCCCCGCAGCACGCGACCCTCGAAACTCCAGCGCTCAGCACCAAGGTCTTCGGTTCCGGCCCCGGCATCGTGCTCGCGCACGGCGCGGGCGGCGGCATCGAGGCGAACTTCGGCAGCCTCATCCCCCTGCTGGCCGATGGTCACACGGTCACCGGATCCGACTACCCCGCCGACGACACGCACCTCGAACTCGACGCCCTCGCGGACGCCCTGGTCGCCGAGGCGGCCACCGAGCGGTTCGCGATCGTCGCCTTCTCCCTCGGGACCGCCGTGGCCGTTCGCGCCGCCATCCGGCATCCCGATCGCGTGAACGGGCTCGTGCTGGCGGCCGGGACCGCTTACGCCGACAACCGGCTGCGCGTGGCCCTCGATCTCTGGGGCCGAACCCTGGCTGCCGGTGATCGGGAGGCGTTCGCGCGGGTCGTGTTCAGCCTGGCGTTCAGCACCGGCTTCGCGAACGGGATGCCGCCCGAGGCGGTGGCCGGCTTCCTCGAGGAGGTCGCCGGCACGGCTCCCGGTGGGACGAGCGCACAGGCCGACCTCGTCGGCCGGATCGACACCAGGGGCGATCTCGCGTACATCGCCGTACCGACCCTGGTTGTCTCCGCGAGCGAGGACCAACTCGTCGACCCGGCAAGCCACCGGTACCTCGCCGAGCAGATCCAGGGCGCCGAATACGCGGAGATCCAGGCGGGACACGTGTTCATGGCCGAACGGCCCGACACCTGGCACGAACTCGTGCTCGACTTCCTCCAGCGACACCGCCTCTGACGAGCCTCTTTTGGTTGCCTCGGGCAACCGAATCACAGCGTGTCGAACTTCTCTGCACTTTCGGGAGTCTCATCAGTGCATCGACTTGATGCCCGAAAGCCAGCCAGGTAAGCACAAGCAGGGGGAACAGCATGAGGTTCAGCATCGCGAGAGCCGCCGGGGTCGTCGCCGCCGTGGCACTTCTCGGCACTGGCGCCATCACGACCGCTCACGGCGCGACCACGGCCGGTGCCACCAGTGCCGCCACCACCGCGAGCGTGCCGGCGCTGCCGGCTGGCAAGATCACCTTCGTCGACACTGCCTTCGGCTCCTACAAGCCGAACAACGAGTGGAGCACCGGGCTGTATGTGCCGAAGGGCTGGAAGGACACCAAGCTCTCGACCGACCACCACCGCTACACCGGCGGCAAGGGTCACTACTCGTTGCGAGTCAACAGCTGGCTGCGCAAGCCCGTGCCCCAGCCCACCGCCGCAAAGCAGAAGATCGCGGCCCTGAAGGGCACCAAGGGCCTGAAGATCGTTTCGCTCACCACCGGCCAGGTGAAGCGAACCACCTTGCCGACGCACCCGGTTCACTACTACACGACGCTGACCTACACCTACGTCGACGCGAAGGGCGCCAAGCGTCTCGTGATGACCCGCTGGGTCGCCGACTGGAGTGGCACCAAGCGCCTCGCGGAGGTCGAGCTCACCGCTGCGGGCCGCCCGATGGACAAGGCCGGTCTCACCTCCGTCCTGGCCGTCGCCACCCAAACCCTGGGCCGCTCGGGCTGACCCCGATCAGGCGGTACCACGACTCGGGGAGGAGTCGTGGTGCCGTCAGGCCAGCCCGTAAACGCGGCGGGCGGTGGTGCCGAAGACGGCCTCGCGTTCGGTCTCGGTCAGACTGGACGTGAGGTCTTCGGCGGTGGCCACCACCTCGTCGTACGACGCGGCCAGAAGGCAGACGGGCCAGTCCGAGCCGAACATCACGCGGTCCGGTCCGAAGGCGTCGAGCACGGTGTCGGCGTACGGGCGAAGGTCGTCGATCGTCCAGTCGGTCCACGACGCCTCGGTGACCATGCCGGAGAGCTTGCAGGTGACGTTCGGGTACGACGCGAGCTCTCGCAGGCCGCTCGCCCACGGCTCGAGTTCGCCCGTCGCGATCTGGGGTTTCGAGATGTGGTCGAGGACGAACGTCAACTCGGGCAGGGCTTGCACCGTACGGATCGCGGCGGGCAAATGCGGCGGCTTCGTCAGCAAGTCGTACGCCAGACCCGCCTCCGCGACGGCCGCGAGCCCCCGACGTACGTCGTCCCGATCGAGCCACTGAGGATCGGCCTCATCGTGCACCTGGTGACGGATCCCCTTCAGCCAAAGGCCATCCGGCCGTTCCGTCAACGCCTTCAAGGCATCCGCGACCGAGTCCGAGGTCAGGTCGACCCAACCGACCACACCGGCGACCAGTTCGTTGCTGGCGGCAACTTGCAAGAACTCGGGCGTCTCCGCCGACACGCTGACGGTCTGCACCAAGACCGTTGCCGTGATGCCGGCGTCGGCGGCAAGCGGTGCGAGATCCGAAGCACCGAAGGACCTGCGGATCGGCGCCATCGACGGCCCGACCATCCAGGACTGCTCGCGGACCTGGAGATCCCAGACGTGGTGATGCGCGTCGACGCGTCCCGTCATGCCGCCTTCTCCTCAGCGTGGATGAGCCGGATGACCTGCTGGCTCATCGTGTCGTAGTCGTGGTCGTTCGCCACCTCACCACGGACCTGGTGGTCCCGCATCACGACGACCCGATCGGCCAGCGTGATCATCTCCGGCAGGTCCGACGTGATCAGCAGGATCGCCAGCCCGTTGGCCGCGAGATCCCAGATCAAGGTGTGGAAGGCGTCCTTGGTCCGTACGTCGATCCCGACGGTCGGCTCGTCGATGATCAGGATCTCCGTCTGGGCCGCGAGCCATTTCGCCAGCGAGACCTTCTGCTGGTTGCCGCCGGACAACGTGCCCACCAGCTGCAACGGCGAGGCGACCCGGATGCCGAGTTGCTCGACGTACTGCGCGACCATCTCCGCCTCGGTCTTGGCCGACACGTACCCGAGGGCCTTGCGCAGGCGGTCCCACACTGTGACCGCGATGTTCCGGCTGACCGATTGCTCGAGGAAGACGCCTTCCTCCTTGCGGTTCTCGGTGACGTAACCGATCTTGTGCGTGTGCAGGGCATCACGCACGTTCTTGATCCGGACGGCCTTACCCCGGACGCGGACTTCGCCGTCGGTGATGCGGTCGAGCCCGAGCAGGGCCTTGGCGAGTTCGCTGCGGCCCGCGCCGACCAACCCGTACAGGCCGACGATCTCCCCCGGCCGGACGGCGAGGTCGACGCCGCGATGCCCGGTCGCCGTACCCACTTGATCGAGTTCGAGCAGCGGCGCCAAAGTCTGGTCGACGGTTCGCGGCGGCAAGGCGAGCGCCTCGTGCACACGACCGACCATCAGGTCGACGACCTCGTCGCGGGTGAGGTCGGCCAGCCGGCCCGACTCCAGCACCGAGGCGCCGTCGCGCAGCACCGTCACGGTGTCGCAGATCGCGAAGACCTCTTCGAGCTTGTGGCTCACGAACAACACGGCACAATCGGCGTTCTTGAGCTTGGCCACCACCCGGAACAGGCGCTCGGCCTCGTTCGGCGTGATCGAGGCCGTCGGCTCGTCGAGCAACAGCACCCGGCTCTGCACGGACAGCGCCTTCGCGATCTCGACCAGCTGGGCCTGCGCGACCGAGAGCTCCGTGACGGGCAGATCGGGATCGAGGTCGAGGTCGAGCTCGGCAAGCCAGCGCCCTGCCTCCTCGCGAATCCGGCCGCGATCGACCAGACCGCGACTCGTCGGGAGCTTCTGCAGCAGGATGTTCTCGCCGACGCTGAAGCCGGGGATGAGGTTGCGTTCCTGGTGTACGACGCCGATCCCGGCCGCGGCCGACTCGTGCGGCGACGCGAAGTGCACCTCTTGCCCGTCGAGCATCAGCCTGCCGCCATCCGGCCGGTACAACCCGGTGACGATCTTGATCAACGTCGACTTGCCGGCGCCGTTCTCCCCGAGCAGGGCGTGCACCGATCCCGGCTCGAGCTTCAACGTGGCCCGGTCCAACGCCCTTACGCCGGGGAAGACCTTCTCCACCCTGGCCGCTTCGAACAGACTCATGCGACGCCTCCCGTTACCGCCACGTCGGGCGCCTTGACCACCTGGGTGCGGGCCTGGCGACGCGTCCGGACCTGACCGAGTACGACGGACCCGAGCACGACCGCGCCGACCACGAAGTTGACCCAGCTCGGTTCCAGCGAGAACTCGGCCCGGGCGGTGTCCACGAACCGCACGATGAACGCCGCCAACACCGTGCCCAGGATGACCGCGGAACCACCGGTGAGCAGCGCGCCACCGATGATCGGAGCGGCGAAACTCGGCAGCAGCCAGTCCCCGCCGATGCTCTTGTTCACACCAGGCGACGACGCCACGGTGAGCACGGCCGCGATCCCGAGCACCGCACCCGAGATGGTGTGCGCGAGGATCACCGACCGGTCGTTCGAGATGCCGGAAAGCCTTGCGGCGATGGGATTCCCGCCCGAGGCGAGCAGCTGCCGCCCGGGCACCGTACGACGCAACACCACGGCCAGCACTCCGGCCACGAGCAGTGCGACGAGGAAGATGACGGGCAGTACGCCGAACACCGCATACGAGCCGAACGACTTGAGAGCCTGCGGGTAGTCGTCCACCGTGCGCGTGCCGACCAGTCGGTACTGCACACCGATCAGCACGGTCATCGTCGCGAGCGTCACGATGAACCCGTTGATTCTGGTCAGTACGACGAGCAGGCCGTTCGCCAGCCCCGCGAGCGTGGCGAGCACGAACCCGATCAGCAGGGCCAGCGGTACTGGTACCCCGTGATCCACCATCAGCACGCCCATCGCGCAGGCCGCGAACCCGCCCATCGCGCCGACGGCCAGGTTGAGCTGTCCAACGGCCAGTACGACCATCTGGGCCAACCCGATCAGCACTGGGACGGCGAGGAACTGCAGTAGCACCCGAAGCGAGTTCGCCTCGAGGAGGTCGCCGCCGGACGCGATCACGAGGCCGACGAAGAAGACCACACAGATCCCGGTCAACCCGCCTTCGGTACTGCGCGCGAACCGCCTGATCGACACCTTGCTCATCGATCTCCCTCCTGCTTCTTCTTTGTTCGCTGTCGTCCTGGAGCGGGCCGACGTTCGGAGAGAACCGTGCGGACCCGGTCGGTGGACAGCGCCAGCAGCAGGATCAGGCCGAGGTAGATGTTGAGGCTTTCGAGACCAACGCCGAGCAGATCCAGCCCGCGGCGGATCACCGACGTCAGCGCCGTACCGAAGAGCGTGCCAACGACCGAGATGAACCCGCCCGCCAGCAACGTGCCACCGAGGATTGGGCCAAGGAACGACGGCAACATGAACTCGTCACCGATCGACGCCTTGATCGACCCGGTGCTCACCGCCAGCATGAACCCGGCCAACGCGGCCAGCGCACCCGACATCGCGTGCGCCGTGATGACGCGACGGGCGGTCGGAATACCCGACAATTCGGCCGCTTTCACGCTCGTGCCGGTCATCAGCAGCTCGCGTCCGAGCCGGGTGCGGCTGTAGATCCAGCCGATCACGCCCATCGCGATCACCGCGAACAACGCCAACTGCGGCACAGCCGGCGAACCACAGACCGGCCCGATGCAGACGTCCGCGAGCGAGTAGTTCCGCAGCTCGCGCATCCCGGCGGGCTTGGTGGTGAAGGCCGCGTTCTCGGTCAGACCCGTGTAGACCAACGGGATCAACCCGAGCAGCAGGAAGTCCAGCGCCAACGTGACGACGAAGGCGTTGACCCCGGTTCGCGCGATGACCCAGCCGGCCAGGGCACCGATCGCCGCGCCCGCGATGAGTCCGACCAGCAGCCCGGCGTACAGGCTGAAACCCCACAGGTCGTACGAGATGCCCGTGATCATCATCGAGAACGCGGCCATCCGGCCGACGGCCAGGTTCATGTGGCCGATCGACAGCACGCACATCTGGGCCAGACCGACCACCGTGAACATCGCGATGTCCCGCAGCAACGGGAACACCACCAGGTCCTGGTTGAAGAAGGCCGGCCGGAGTACGCCGAAGAGGGCCGACAGCGCGACGACCAGGATGAGCAGGCCGATCCGCTGATTGGCCCACCACGGCGTCCGCGACTCCCGGACCGGCTGATCGTCGTCCGGCTCCTGCAGTGCGGCGGTTGCGACCTCCGAGACCGGTGCGCTCACCCGACTCTCCTGTCATCGATCGCGTCGGGATCCCAGTCGATCCCGAGGCCCGGGGTATCCGGTGCGATGGCGTGACCGTTCTCGATCGCCATCTCGGTCCGGGTGATGGCCCGCAGTTGCGGGATGTGCTCGACGTACCGGCCATTCGGTACGGCGGCGGTGAGGCTCACGTGCAACTCCATCAGGAAGTGCGGGCAAACCGCCAGGTTGAACGTCTCGGCCAGGTGCGCCACCTTCAGCCAGGGCGTGATGCCGCCGACGCGGGCGACGTCGACCTGCACGATCCCGGCCGCACCCGCCTGCAGGTACTCCCGGAACTGCGAGATCGAGTAGAGCGACTCGCCCACCGCGATCGGGATCGACGTCGACGAGGCCAGTCGTACATGCCCGGTCAGGTCGTCGGCTGGCAACGGCTCCTCGAACCACCCGAGGTCGAGCGGTTCGAACGCCCGCGCCCGGCGGCGTGCTTCGGGATAGGTCATCGACTGGTTCGCGTCGACCATGATGTCGAGCGCGGGACCAACCGCATCCCGTACGGCGGTCAATCGCTCGAGGTCTTCGTGCACTCGCGGTTTGCCGACCTTCAGTTTTACGCCCGGCCAACCCGCCTTCTGGGAGGCCAATGCGCCCGCGACGAGCTCGTCGGTGCTCAGGTGCAACCAGCCGCCCTCAGTGTCGTACAGCGGGACTTCACGCCGGAAGCCGCCGGCCAGTTGCCACAACGGTTCTGCGGAACGGCGGCACCGCAGATCCCAGAGCGCGGTGTCGACCGAGGCCAGCGCCAGCGAGGTGATCGCGCCGACGGTGGTCGACCGGGTGGACGCGAACAAGTCGAACCAGAGGCCCTCGATATTGCGTGCGTCCTGCCCGATCAGCCGGGGGACGAGGTGGTCGCGCAACATCGCGAGCACCGCCGTACCGCCCGTGCCGATCGTGTAGGAATAGCCGAGGCCGGTCAGCCCGTCGTCGGTCTGGAGCTCGACGAAAACCGTTTCCTGCTTGGCGAACGCCTGTACGGCGTCCGTGCGCACGGTCTCGACGGCGACATCGACCAGCCAGGCCTCGGCGCGTTCGATACGGGTCACTGGCAGGACAGTTTCGCCGCGAACTCCTGCTCGAGCTCCTTCGTCTTCGCCTTGCGCTCGGCGTCGTACGTGTCCACGTTCGCCTTGGTGACCACGAACGAACCCGAGTCGACGATCGCGCCCGGCTCCTTCATCTCGCACTGCTTGGACCCGAGCAGCGCGAGCAGCCAGCCGCCGACGTACGCCTGACCGACCGGGTTCTGCGTCACCGTCGCGGCGACCCCGCCGGACTTGATGCCGTTCAGGATGGCGGCGTCATCGTCGATCGCGACCACCTTGATCGGCAGACCGCTCGACTTCACGCCATCGGCGGCGGCCACGGCCGGGTTGTAGGCGGTCGTGACGATGCCCTTGATGTCCTTGCCCTTGGAGGCGAGCAGGTCGGCGACGGCCTTCTGCGCGGTCTGCAGGTCCTTGTCGATATCGGTGATGACCGGCATCTCGGTGACCTTGCCACCGGTCTCGCCGACGGCCTTCTTCACCCCGGCGATCCGGCGCTGCGTGTTCGAGTCGACGTTGTTGCCGGTCAGGTGCACGATCGTGCCCGCACCGCCGATCGCCTCGATCGTTGCCTTGGCCGCCTTGTACGCCGCGAGTTCGACGTCCGTGGAGAGGCAGAAGTCGGCCGAGTTGGTATCACCGGCCGGGCAGGAGGCCAGCGAACCGACGGCGAACCCCTTGCCCTTGAGGTCCTCGAAGGTCGAGTTGATGTCGGTCGGGGAGACGCCGAAGATGCCGAAGGCGTTGTAGCCCTGGGCGGCCAGCGAGTTCAGCACGTTGTTCTGCTTGCCCTGGTCCCACTCGCCGGTCTCGTTGAAGATCACGCCGCCGAGCTTGAAGTCGGACTTCGCGGTCTCGGCCGTCGTCTTCCACGGCTGGAAGTACGGGTGGGCGCCGCCGGGGACGAACGCGACCTTCACCGCCGAGCCGTCCTTCAGCGTCACCGGCCCGGCCGACGTACCAGTCGAGGCATCGTCCTTGGGCGCGTCGGCGCTGGGGGTTTCCTTGGTGGTGCAACCGGTCCCGACGAGGGCCAGCACGGCCACTGCGGCGGCCACCCCGCGCGCTCCGGGACGATTGATGGCGCGGCCTGCGGAGAACGAACGCTGGGTCATGGGACAAGCTCCTCACAGATCCTATAGGATATTGCCAGGCCGATGTTGCCCGCTCATCATGGTGACGTCAAGGGTGGTCTTCATAACGAGTCAGGCAGAATGGGCGGTTCCGGAGGGAGCGACTGTGTCGGACGCACACGCGGGGCTGGCGGGGCAACTGAGCCGGCTGCCGCAAAGACAGGTGCTCAGCGACGACGTCTACGAGACGGTCAAGGGCCTGATCATGGACAGCGTGGTCGAGCCCGGGACCAGGCTCAACATCGACGCCCTGACCCGGGAGCTGGGCATCTCGCAGACCCCGATCCGGGAGTCACTGGCCCGGCTGGAGTCCGACGGCTTGGTGATCAAGGAGCCACTGCGCGGTTACCGGGTGTCGAGCCGGCTGACCCGGGAGGAGTTCGAGGACCTCTTCGAATTCCGGCTGCACGTCGAGCCGTGGGCCGCGGGTCGTGCCGCCGAGCGGGCCGAGGCCGACGACCTGAACCGTCTCAAGGACGAGATGCTCAGTTATACCGACGTGCCGAGCCGGCCCGCGTACGAGAGCTATCGGGCGATGGCCGCGCATGACCAGCGCTTCCACGACATGGTGCTGGAGTTGTCCGGTAACGACACGGCCCGGCAGGCCTTCGCGCGTACGCACTGTCACCTGCACTTGTTCCGGCTGTACTACGGCGGCGGTATCGCGACAAAGGCGTTGCGCGAACACAAGACCATCGTCGCGGCCGTTCGGCGTGGCGATCCGGCCGAGGCCTCAGCCGCCATGCGCGCGCATATCGAGGCGTCCCGGCTCCGGCTGCTGCCGGTGTTCGATTCTTCCCTTCCTTGAGTTCATTCAGTTGTTGTGAGGAGTGCTGTGGAACTGCTTCGTCTCGGTCCGGCCGGTGAGGAGCGCCCGTATGTGCGCGACACCGACGGCACCGTTTATGACCTGTCCCCTGTCACCAGCGAGATCGACGGCGCCTTCCTGGCCGCCGACGGCATCGCCCGCGTCCGTACGGCGCTCTCGTCCGGCACGCTTTCCGCTGCCGCAGTGGACGATCTCCGCGTGGGTGCGCCGATCGCCAAGCCCGGAGCAGTCGTCTGCGTCGGCCTGAACTACGCGGCCCACGCTGCCGAGTCCGGCGCCGAACCGCCCGCACACCCGGTCCTGTTCTTCAAACACCCCAACACGGTCGTCGGCCCGTACGACGACGTAGTGGTGCCTCGTGGCAGCGAGAAGACCGACTGGGAGGTTGAGCTCGCCATAGTCATCGGCAAGACCGCGCGGTACGTCGAGACGCTGGAGGATGCCATGGCCTGCGTCGCCGGTTATGCCGTCTCGAACGACGTGTCGGAACGCGCCTTCCAGCTAGAGGTGTCCGGCGGTCAGTGGTCCAAGGGCAAATGCTGCGAGACCTTCAACCCGCTCGGGCCGGCACTGGTGCCTGCCGACGAGGTAGACCCGCAGAACCTCACCCTCAGGTCGTACGTCAACGGAGAGATCCGCCAGGACTCCTCCACCTCGGACATGATCTTCTCGGTCGCAGAGCTCGTGCGCGACATCTCCCAGTACATGACCCTCGACCCCGGCGACCTCATCAACACCGGCACCCCCGAAGGCGTAGCCCTCTCCGGCCGCTTCCCCTACCTCTCCCCCGGCGACACCGTCGAATGCGAAATCCAGTCCCTAGGCCGCCAACGCCAATCCCTCACCAAGCCCTAACCCCTCCTCCGCGCGGCCGCCACCGCCGCCTACCTCCAGGAAGACCGCGCCCCCTATTCCGAGTGTCGACTCTCGGAATGGGGGGCCGACCCTCCAAATTTCGCGAGTCCTCCCCCCATTCCGGGTGTCGACCCCCGGAATAGGGATGCCGTGTTGTCGTTGTGCTCGCCACGGGAACGACACCAGCGCCGGATACGCCTCCCACGGTCGGACGCGGAATGCGGGAAGTTGTGGAACCTTCTCGCGAAGTGCCTGGTTGTGTCGGCTTGACGGCAATTCGCGTCCGACCGTGGGAGGTGGATTGCGCCCTCGGGCGTTGTGTTGGGGCGATGGGCGTTGGGGTGGCGGGAAAGTGGGTTGCGTGGGATGCGGGCGGGGTTCATATGGTGACGTCATGACTTCTCGGTTGCGGACGGTCACGTTCGACACGCTTGATCCTTATCGGCTGGCGCAGTTCTGGGCGCAGGTGCTGAAGGGACGGCTCGCGGATGACGACGAACCGGGCGATCCGGCCGCGAGCGTGATCACCGAGGCCGGGTGGATCCTGCTCTTCGAGGGCAATACCGATGACAAGGCCGGCAAGAATCGTCTGCACCTCGACCTGGTCCCCGACGGGCCTCGCGACGAAGAGGTCGAGTGGTTGCTGACCATCGGCGCCACCCTCAAGCACGACCTGCGTAATCCCGACGGCACCGGCTGGGCCGTGATGCAGGACCCCGAAGGCAACGAGTTCTGCGTCCTCCGCAGCGACGCCGAACGCATCGCCACCAGCTGACTCATCTTTTTTTCGTATGCCGCGAGTGGTCACATCTGGTCCACTACGCCGACGTCTACCGGACCGCCGCGTGGACCAGATGTGACCACTCGCGGCATACGAAAAAAGGAAAGGCTAGAGGTCCGGGGTTTGGCCGGTGAGGGTTAGGCGCCAGTCGGAATCGAAGGCGTGTACGGCTATGTCGAAGCCTTCGCGATGGGCGGCGGCTCGGTGGTGACCGGCTTCGACTGGGGGGACTTCCACGTCCCAGCCGGCGGTTCGGAGGGCTTGCGCGGCGGCTTCGACGTACGACTCGGCCGCGTCGGTTCGGGCGGGGTCGCCGGTCTCGACGGTGATGGTGCAGATGGTGGCGGGACCACGGCCGTCGAAGAGCGCGCCAGGGTCGACCGGGCCGGGATCGTGGACGACGAGGCCTTCCTCACCTGGTACGGCGGCGGCCGCCGTGGCGAGTAGTTCGGACCGGAGTAGGTCCCGGGCTTCCGTCAACGTCATCGCGTCGGCCCTTCCGGTCGAGGCGCCCGGCCCCAGCGCGAATCGTCCGGCCGGATCACCCGCGCCGATTCCCCAAGCTCCGAAGGTCCCGCTGACGTCCCCGCTGACGAGGCGATGGCGGGAGGCTTGACGCCACGCATGGCGGCGACTCCGTCGTACACGGCTGAGACTGGTTCGGCCGCGCCGCGGATGGCGCCGGCCCAGGAGACGCCGGGCAGCAGGCGGGTTTCCTGGGATGGACTCGTATCGGCCGTTGTCACGGCGGCCAGGTCGCCACGGATCACGCGTCCGAGGTTACGCAAGGCCTCGCTGTTCGGGCGGTAGTACTGGTCGTGCCAACGCACGCCGGCCCCGGTCTGCAGGCGTACGACGTCCGGGAACGACGCCGGATCGGGCCCGTGCCACTGGGTGTACGACACGTAGTCCCCGGGCGCACGCGCGGCGAAAACCTGGATGCCCGGCGGCACCAACTCGGCCGCACTCGTCACTTCACGCGAGATACCCGGGCTGCCGGTCAGCACCACCCGGTCGAAACGCGCGCCACGCAACAGCGCCTGTCCCACCACCGTCGTACCGTAGCTATGCCCGATCACGGTAGTACTTGCCTCGGGCAACAACTCGGTGTCGAGGCCGGCCTGGAACCGGCGGAACCCGGAGATCGCGTCCCAGGCGTCCTGCTTGCTGGCGGCTTCGAGTACGCCGTCGGGCGAGTCGTAGTCCATCCACAGCACGGCCGCCGTGCCCGGTCCGGCCTCGACCTTGAGCGTGTGCGCCCGGTCGGCCTGGGAGCGCAACGTCTCGAGGTCGTTGCCCATACCCGGCACCAGTACGGCGACCTGGCGGGCATTGTCGAGATCGCCGAGCACCTCGACCGCGCAGCCGTCGCGGGTGGGGTCGACCGAGAGGAACTGGCGGTACTGCTCGACAACGACGCGCTTGCCGGTGGCAGGGTCGACGCCCAGCGAGCGAGTCGGGGTGAGCATCTCGTTGAGCGTTGCAAGGCGCTTGCGCTCGTCCTTGCTGGGTTTCGGCAGGGCGGTGAGGCGGTTCCGCTCGGCGTCGATGCGGAGGCGGTTCGCGTAGTACCGCAACTCGACTGGTACGCCGTCCAGGCTGCCGACGTGGTCGGGATAACGCTCGGCGAGTTCACGGGCGTCGCCCGGCGCGAGGGATGCGAAGTAGGCGCGCGCCTCCCAGACCGCCACCTCGGGAGCGACATTGCGAGCGCGGAACTGCAACCGCTCGAGTCGTTCCTCCGACTCCGTCATCAGCACTCCCCCGTGGCCCGGTCAACACAGCGAGCGCCAGTCTGACAGCCCACCGCTACGGCCGGAAGTCCCTAACGGAAACGGGTCAGAGGCGGAGGGACCAGGTGCCGCGGCGGGCGGTGAGGCGGACGCGGGTGAGCGGGCGGATGTCGAGGCGGCGCAGGCCGGACGACGGGCCGGCAATCGCGCGGAGGGCGAGGGCGGCGACCACGGTGGGATGCACGACGGCCACGACCGTACGGCGAATCGCGGTGTCGGGTTCGGCCGCGAGATCGTCGAGCCAACTGCCGGCCCGGGCGATCAGGTCGTCGGCCGATTCGCCGCCTGGTGGCGCGGCCTCCGGCGAGGCGATCCAGCTCTGGATACCGGGTTCGCTGGTGAGCAGGTCCTCGAAGCGGCGACCGGCCCAGTCGCCGTACTCCCGATCGCGCAACCGCGGCGAGATCCGCGCCCGCAGTCCGAACTCCTCGGCCGTCCGTTGCGCGGCCACCTCGGGCGACACCCACGCCTCGGCCTCCGCGTCGAACCCGTTGCCCTTGGCAATGACCTGGCCGATGGCGCGGAGGCCGGCCGGATCAGGCTCACCATCGCCGCCCAGCACCATCCCCCGGAGGCCGGGAGTCAGTGCGTGGGCGACGAGCGTGAGCTTGATCAGGCGACACCACCCGTGGCGGCCGGTACGACCGTGCCGACCGGCTTGAGCCGGCGGTCGGCGAGTCCCGCGAAGGCGAATCCGAGCAACAGCCAGAGCACGGTTTGGGTGCCGAGCGCGGACAGCCGGAACTGCCAGAGCAGGGTCGCCGGGAAGGTGCCGGGGACCTCGTTGACGGCCGGGAGGATCAAGTACGCGGCGATGACCGTGACCGCGAACGCCGCCGTCCCGAAGGCAAGACGTACCCAGGCCGGGGGTTCGGTGAACCGGGCCTCGGCCCAGCGCGCGGCGGCGACGCCGGCCCAGACCGCGAGCAGTCCGATTACCAGGAGCAGCAAGTACGAGATGGTGCGCTTGGTGATCGTCTCGGGATCACCGACGGCCGGCGGATTGGCCGGGTATTTCAGGAACGGCACCAGCACGATGCCGATGAAGCCCGCGGCGGCGAGCCCGAGGGCGGCGTACGAGTCGCTGGTGGTGCGAAGGCGTCGTCGCAGCAGCGTGAAGGCGACCGCGAAGATGCCGCCGAGCGCGACGCCGTACAGGCTGGTCGCGAGGAACAACCCGGCCCGCTGGCCGTTGCGGCTGACCAGAGGTTCTTCCTCTGCCTCAGTAGCGGCGGGATCGTCAGAATGCGTGTGCGTGGGCGCGCCGGCCTCTTCGATGGCGATCGCGGCGTCGATGTGCGGTTCGCCCATCACGTACGCGAAGGTTCCGGCCAGCAGGCCGGCGAAAAGTCCCGCGATCAGTCCACGCACCAGCAGGGAGCTGAAGGTGCGCATGATCGTCGGCTCTAGTGGCAGGGGACGCCGAGCAGGTGGCGGCCGTCGTGCATCAGCTCGTGCATGAGCATGCCGGACCGGGACAACGCACCCTGGTCGAACGTGACCAGGTAGGCGAGCACCAGCAGCAGGCCAAGGGTGAGCATGGCGATCGGGAGCGAGATCGCCGGAGCGGCGACGGCGCGGGCAGGCGTGGGAACAGTCATCGGTGAACCTCCTGGGGAAATGCGCGTCCCCATTGAAAGGCTGCGATGCCTGAGCGTCCTGACTTCCGAGCGGCTGCTCGATTACAGTGGCGCGGCCGTACCGGTCTTGCACCGGTTTCCCTCATGACATCGCAGATGGCTCTCGAACCGTAGGTCCCCACCCCCACCCGGGTCAACGCGTGATGCATCACGCCCTGCCGGCTCAGGCGGCCAGACCGCTCAAAAGGTGAGGCGGTGGTGCCGAAGCGCATCTACGCTGGGGCGATGCCGTCCACGCAGCACTTGCTCGCGTTCGCCCTCACCGCTCTGATCATCATCGTGGTGCCGGGTCCGAGTGTCCTGTTCATCGTCGGCCGAGCCCTCGCCGCCGGTCGTCGCGAGGCGCTGCTCACGATGGCCGGCAACGCCATCGGTGCGGGCGTCATGCTCGCCGCCGTGGCCGTCGGCCTTGGCACGCTCATCGCCGCCAGCTCCGTCGCACTGCTGGTCGTGAAGCTCGCCGGCGCGGCGTACTTGGTCTATCTCGGCGTGCAGGCCTTTCGCCAACGGCGTTCGCTGGTAGCGGCTCTGACCAGCGGAAACACCACCACGCGTGCACGCCAGGCTATGTGGCAGGGCTTTCTGGTGGGGGTCACTAACGCGAAGACCGCCGTGTTCTTCGCGGCCGTACTTCCGCAGTTTGTGGACCGCTCTGCCGGGCACGCGGGTCTGCAGATCCTGCTGTTCGGTCTGACCTTTGTACTGATCGCCTTGGTCAGCGACAGCGTGTGGGCGCTAGTGGCCGGTACTGCCCGCCAGTGGTTCGCCCGATCCCCCAAGCGACTTGAACTGGTCGGCGGTACCGGCGGCCTGATGATCATCGGGCTCGGCGCCGGCATCGCGGTCAGCGCCTCCAAGGACTAGGTACGCCGTGCCGTCCAGACGCCTAGTAGGGCGATTAGGGCGGGGAGACCGAACGCCGTGAGGTAGGCGGTCATCGGTGAGTGGGGCTCGATTGCGGCGAAGAGCGAACCACCGATGGCCAGTACGGTCGCAGTGGCGAGAGAGTCGCTGAGCTGGAGTGCGGAGCTGTTTGCGCCCTGCTCCTCGCGTGACGAGTACTCGAGGATCAGCACGGACAGCGTTGGGAAGACCGTGCCCATGCCGAGACCGGCGAGACCCCAGCCGAGTACGCCGACCACGACCGGTACGGACGGGTTGAGCGTCAGGACGGCCGTACCGATTCCGACGACGATCGACGCCATACCGAGTTGCATGAAGGCGGAGTGCGACAGCGGCTGGTTCGGGCGCCCGCGGTACCAGGAGGCGCTGAACCACGCGAGCGCGCTCACCGTCAGCACCAGGCCCGCGAACGCCGGGGACAGCCCGCGCTCACGGGTCAGCATCAGCGGCAGGAATACCTCGGCGCCGAATCCGGCCGACGCGACCATGCCCCGCAAGGCCACGACCGACGGCAGCCCCCGGCGGATCGCGAACGTCCCGGCCGGCAGCAGCCGCGGCGCGAACACGACAACCGCGCCCAGGCCGATCGCGAGCAGGACTACCTGGGTCAGCCCGTTCTGCTGGCCGCCGTAGTGCAGGAGGCCGACGCCGATCGCGATGGCAACAGCCCAGGCGGTACGGCGATTCCAAATCGAGTCGGTCGTGGCGGCCGCGGGTGGTGCCATCTGACCGAGGCCGGGCCGCATCACCAGGGCCGCGGGGATGGCCAAGACCGGTACGGCGAGGAAGACGATGCGCCAGTTCGCGTGCTCGACGATGAGGCCCGCGATCGCCGGTCCGACCAGCGAGGGCACCACCCAGCCGGAGGCGAAGGCGGCGAAGATCCGCGGGCGGAGTTCCGGCGGGTAGAGCTGGCCCACTACGACGTACAACGCGACCGTCAGCAGGCCCGAGCCGAAGCCCTGGATGATCCGGCCCGCGACCAGCACCTCCATCGTGGGCGCGAATCCGGCGATCAGCAGGCCGGTGAGGAACCAGGCCGTGCCGTGCCAGAGCGGCCGGGCCGGACCCTTCGCGTCACTCCAGGTGCCGGACATCACCATCGCGATGACGGCCGAGGCGAGCGGGCCGCCGAAGGCCAGGGCGTACCAGGACAGGCCGTCGAGGGCGACCGCGACCGTCGGCATCGCGGTGGTGACGGCCAGGTTCTCGAAGGCGACCAGGGTGATCAGCGCGACCATACCGATGGTCAGCGAGCGGTATCGCGGGGACAGTACGCCGATCCGTTCGGCGCGCGGTTCGTTCGTCGTCAGCATGTCCCGAACCCTGGTACTTCAACACGACTTGAAGTCAAGCTCTCTATTTTTCATTCGTTCGTCGGAATCCGCCCTCCCAGCACCGCCGACCGGTGCAGGTCCGCGGCGGAAGGAGGGCGGATTCCGACGAACGAATGAAAAATAGAGGACGTCAGAGGGCGGCCGCGAGGATGAGGCCGAGCAGGGGTGGGCCGGCCTGCATCGCGGCGGCTTGCAGCATCCGGCGGTCGGTCGCGACCAGGACGACACCCGCGCCGACCATGCAGGCGCAGGCGAACAGCGCGACGCTCTCACCCTTGTCGCCGAACCAGAACAGGCCGCCGAGTGCGCCCAGTCCGAGGAACAGGTTGTAGAAGCCCTGGTTGAACGCCCAGTTGCGGACGATCTCGGCATCGGCCGCGGACGCGATCCGGAATCGCTTCCACATCTCGGGCTTGCGGAAGAGCACGCTCTCCATGGTGAAGATGACCAGGTGGAAGACGCCGGCGAGGCCGACGAAGATCTGCGCGGCAGTGTTCACGCGCTGATTGTCAACCACCCGTGCGGTAGTCGCCGGGCATACCGGCACCATGGGAATGTTGCGAGACCTTTCTTTGGGGGCTGAATGAGCGAGTTCGACACCGATACCGCGGTCACGCCGGTTGGCGACGGCACCTATACCGCCACCGTGACCGACCGCTGGAACGCCATCTCCGACCGCCCGAACGGCGGCCACCTGATGGCGATCATGCTGCGGGCCCTCGGCGCGGAGCTGCCGCAGCCGGATCCGCTCGTCACGTCGGCCTTCTTCCTCCGGCCCGCGCAGGTCGGCCCGGTGACCGTCCACACCTCGCTGACCCGGGCCGGCCGCCGGATCTCGACGGGTGAGGCGCGGTTGACCCAGGACGGCAAGGACCTCGTCCGGCTCACCGCGTCGTACCTGGATTTCGGCCAGACCTCAGGCCGTACGGCGATGCTCGAGCAAGCGCCGGACCTGCCCGCGCCGGCGGACTGCGTGAACCCGCTGGCCAAGGGCGGTGTGCCCGGGGTGACCATCGCGGACCGGTTCGAGTTCCGGTACGCCGAGGTGCCCGGGTGGTTCCTTGGTAAGCCTGGGGAATCGGGGACGAGCGAGTTCTGGGTGCGCTTCGCCGATGGGCGCGAGCCGGATGGTTTGGCGTTGGCGGCGCTGGTGGACAGCGCGGCGCCCGCCGTACTGGATTTCGGGGTGCTCAACTCGTCCACCATCGAGCTGACGGTCCATCTGCGGGCCCGACCGGCTCCTGGTTGGCTGGCCTGCCGGGTGTCGACGCGCTACCTGATCGAAGGTCTGCACGAAGAGGACTTCGAGGTGTGGGACAGCAAGGGCAGCCTTGTTGCCCAATCGCGCCAACTCGGCCTGATCACCGAGCGCTGAACCCCTTTGCATTCGTTCGTCGGAAACCGCCCTCTCAGCTCAGCGTGCCCGCACAGGCAGGCGGCGGAGGAGGGCGGTTTCCGACGAACGAATGCAAAGGGGGTGGGGATCAGCGGCGGCCGGAGCGGCTTGCGGAGGAGAAGGCGGCTGCGCCGGATGGGCGGCTCGACGTACCAGGGGTGGTCGTCGAGTACGACTTGGGCGCACTCGCCGCCTTGCCCTTGCCACCACCGGAACGGCCACCCGCGGAACGACCCGAACCGCCGGCCGAACGACCGGCGCCGGAACGACCCGCACCGGCACGCGCCGTACCGGCCTCAGCCTTGGGCGCACCACCACCGGCACCGCGGCGACGACCGCCACGGCCGCCACCACCCGAACCCGCAGCCGTACGACGTACCTCCGGAGCAGGAGTGGCGACCGGGGTGACGAAGACGCGCTCGCCCGGAGCCAGCTCGGCCAGCAGCGGATCGCCGACGCGCAGGCGGGTCACCTTGGGGGCGATCCCGGCCTTGCGGGTCAGGTCGCGCACATCGCGGACCTGGTCGTCGGTCATCAGCGTGATGACCGTGCCCTCGGCACCGGCACGGGCGGTCCGGCCCGAACGGTGCAGATAGGCCTTGTGCTCGATCGGCGGATCCGCGTGGATGACGAGGTTGATGTCGTCGACGTGGATACCGCGGGCGGCGATATCGGTGGCGACCATGGTCGACGCCGAGCCGTCCGAGAAGGCTTCCAGGTTGCGCGTACGGGCACCCTGCGACAGGTTGCCGTGCAGCTCGACCGCGGGCACGCCCGACGAGATGAGCTTCTTGGTGAGCGACTTCGCGCCGTACTTGGTGCGGGTGAAGACCAGCGTCCGGCCCGGGGCCGAGGTCAGGTCGACCAGCACCGGCAGACGGCTGTCGGACTGCACGTGCAGCACGTGGTGCGTCATCTTCGCGACCGGCGACTTGGCCGAGTCGACGCTGTGCGTGATCGGGTTGTTCATGAACCGCTTGACCAGTACGTCGACACCGGCGTCGAGGGTCGCCGAGAAGAGCAGGCGCTGACCGTTCGGCGGGGTCTTCTCCAGTAGGCGGCGAACGGCCGGCAGGAAGCCGAGGTCGGCCATGTGGTCCGCCTCGTCCAGCACTGTGACCTCAACCGCGTCGAGCCGGGCGTGGCCCTCCTTGACGTGGTCCTCGAGGCGGCCGGGACAGGCGATCACGATGTCGACGCCGTTGCGCAGACCGGTGATCTGCGGGCCGTGGCCGACGCCACCGAAGACGGTCATCGTCTTCATCCGGAGCGCGTCCGCGAGCGGCGCGACCGAGGCCTGGATCTGGGTGGCGAGCTCACGCGTCGGCGCCAGGATCAGGGCGCGCGGGCGGTTCGGCTGGCGCTTGGTGCCGCTCTCGGCAAGACGCGCGAGCAGCGGCAACAGGAAGGCGTACGTCTTACCGGAGCCGGTCCGGCCGCGGCCGAGCACATCCCGCCCGGACAGCGAATCGGGCAGCGTGGCCGCCTGAATCGGGAACGGACGGTCGATGCCGTTGGCCGCGAGAGCCTGGATCAGCCGGCTGGACAGCCCCAGCTCGGCGAAGCTCACGTCTGCCGGAGCCTCGCTGACCTCGTCGTACGACGTCTCGTCGACGGGTGCCGTCGTGGTGCTGACGGGCCTGGCGCCGTTGGTGTTGCTGCGGGCGCCGTTGGAGTTGGCGCTGCCGTTGCGAGCGCTGACGGCGTTGGTGTTGGCGGTGTCGCTGGTGTTCGTGCTGCCGCCACGGCGCCGACGGCGCGGGCGGTTGGTGCTGGGTGCTGCGGGGGATTGGGCGGTGGGCGTGCGGGTTTCACTGGGGCGGCGGGCCGCCATAGGTACTCCAGAAAGTCGAGGGGTCGTCCTGCCCGGCGCAGCCAGGTGGGCCGCGGCGCGTGGTGGTCGACAACGAAGCGGCCCGAGGCAGAACTGGGCGGGCCGTCACTCATAGTGTACGGCATCGGCTTGGTAACGTCCGGCCAGTGACCGAGACCGCCTTTCCCGATGATCGCGTACGAGCCCCTTTGATCGCAGGCGAACGCGAGATGTTGCAGCGTTGGCTCGACTTTCACCGAGGCACCTTGCAGTGGAAATGCCAGGGCCTGACCGGTGACCAGTTGGTTACTCGGAGTGCTCATCCCTCGACCATGAGCCTGCTCGGACTGGTCCGGCACATGGGTGATGTGGAGCTGTGGTGGTTCCGCAAGATCGCCGGCGGGCAACCCGTGGAACCGCGCACCTGGACCGACGAGCACCCCGACGGCGACTTCGACCTAGCCGACGCCGCCCTCGCCGAGGAAGACCTGGCCCACCTCCGAACCGAGATCGCCCTGGCCAACGAGGCTGTACGCGACCTGGACCTCGACGACGTCTTCACCCACCCGAACCCGAAGCGGCCCGGCCCCATCTCCCTGCGCTGGATCTACGTCCACATGATCGAGGAATACGCCCGCCACAACGGCCACGCCGACCTCCTCCGCGAACAACTAGACGGCCACACCGGCGAATAGCCCCACCGCCTCACGGTCGGACCCGGAATGCGCGCAGCGATCGCGGACTTCCCCTTCGCCCCAATCGGCCGCGCACGCCGTACACGGCGCTGCCCCAATCCCCAACCCCGCGGGCGGATTTGGGGATAACTCTCCCGCGAAGTGCCTTGTTGTGTCGCGCGTGTGCAAACACAAGGAGGCACCTCGCGAGGGGGTTTCCACAAATCGGCGCAGGGGTGTGCTGCTCGGGTCTCGGTGCCGTGGGCTCGGCATCCACAGGCGGGCCGCATTCTGCGTCCGACCGTGGCGGAGGTATCCACAGGGCGGCCGCATTTCGGGTCCGACCGTGGCATTGGGTTTCACGTGAGTGGACGCGTTGGGGCGTGGCCACTCGCGGCGGGGTTCGGGGCGTCAGGGGGGTTACGACTTGAGGGTGCGGATTAGGGCTACTAGGTCGTTGACGACGCCGCGGACACCGGGAACGCGGGTTAGGCGGAGGAGGCGGTCGATCAGGGGGACCGTGCGGACGATGAGGGTCCGCGTGCGCTTTAGGTCCGCACTGTTGTCGTGGACCCAGAAGAGCACCACGCCCATGTGCAGCAGCCAAAGCAGCTCGGGCAGTTCGGCCCGCAAATCCGGCGGCAGCTTGAGGTCGGACCCCTCGACGACCTGACGGAATAGCTCGATGCTCGCCGCGCGCGCCGGCTCGGATTCCGTACTGAACGGAGAGAGCGGACTACGCGGTTCGGCTGCGTTCTTGAAGAAGGTGCCTGCGAATTCGTGGTACGGCTGCGAAACGTCCAGCCAAACCTCGAGAACGCCGGAAAGCCTTGCCACGAACGACATCTGGCCCGTCAGGACTTCGGCGGCGGCCTCGCGATGGTAGGCGTGCATCTGGTCGTAGTACGCCTGCATGAGGTGTTCTTTGGAGCTGTAGTAGTAGTACGCGTTGCCGACCGAGACACCAGCCTCCTTGGCGATCGCGCGCATCGTGGTCTTGCCGTACCCCTCTTCGCGGAACATCCGCAGAGCCGTCGACAGGATCAGTTCGCGGGTCTGTTCGCCCTTGGTCGTCGCGCCGTCCACCACATCCATCAGCGTAGTCAGCTCACCTTGGCGACGGCGCGGATCCTCGGCTGCTGCGGCTCGAACCGGTTCCGCTTCCGGATCGCGGTGAAGAGGTAGACGTTCACCAGATGCAGGGCGCCGAGTACGACCAGCAGCAGGCCGATCTTGACGCTCAACCGCTCGATCAGGCTCTGCGCATCGGCGACCGGGCCGCCGGCGCGGAGGAAGAGCGTCACGAAGCCGAGGTTCAGCAGGTAGAACCCGAGCACGAGCAGCCGGTTCACCGCGTCGGCGAAGGCTTCGTTGCCCTGGTAGACCTCGGTCAGGAAGACCCGGCCGTTGGTGGAGAGCGTGCGCGCGATCCAGAGGGTCAGCGGCAGTGAAACCAAGAGGTAGATCGCGTACATGAGCACGGTCATGGCGGTTCCCCACAGTCGGAGTTGAACACGTTCAATTCACCGTAGACCTGGTTTTGAACATGTTCAAGATCAAGTGACTCAGCGCACGCGGCGACCGCGGATCACCACGGCGGCCGGCTTATGCAGAGTGGACGGCACCTCCCGCGGGTCTTCGTCGTACGTCACCAAGTCCCCGCTGATCCCAACGCCGAGGTAGTCCCGAGCCTCGGTCGTCGCTGCGGCCAGCGCCTGCTCGACGGTCAACCCGAGCTCGACCAGCAACTCGATCTCGCGAGCCATCGACCCGACCACGTCCGTCCCCGCGAGCACCCGTACGCCGCGACGGACCGCCTCGGGCAACATCGCCCGCAGATGTTCCGTGCGCTCGAGCCTTCGCCGGCGACGGTCGTCGGACTCATCCGGCCCGGCCTGCACGGACGCGCACAACGTCGGCGTCCACGCACCACCCCGCGCACCCAGCACGTCTAGGTCTTCGATCCCAAGGACCGTGCCGTGCTCGATCGAGTCGACGCCGACCCGGACCAGGTCGCTCACCACCTCGATATTCGTATGCGCGGCGACCCGGGCCCCACGGCGATGCGCCGTCGCCACCATCTCGGCAACGACCTCGATCGGGTACGACGCCTCGACCTTGCTTCCGATGATGGGGCCATCCGGACCGACGGCCGGGAAGTCCCCGACGAGCTTGAGCCACGTCGCGCCGTCAGCGATCTCGGCCTCGACCGCCGCGATCAACTCCTCGGCCGGGACGGGCTCATGCGCACGCGGGAAATACCGGCCCTTCGGAGCGAGGAAGCGCCCAGCAGCGAGTACGACGGGTCGCCCCTCGCCGGGAGGCGCACTGGCCAGCGCCAACGTCACCGATCGCTCGCCCCCGACATCCCGGAGCGCGGTGACACCGTCACGGGCGTATTCGTCGAGCCGCGCGAGGGCGAACTCCTCGCCGTACAGCCGGAGACCGAGCGAGTCCGTCCCCATGGTCAGATGGCAGTGCGCGTCGATCAGGCCGGGTAAGGCGAACCGCCCGGGCAGTGCGTCGTACTCGCCCTCCCCCAGTTCGATCCGGCCACGCGAGCCTTCGGGCAACAGCACACCGTCGAACCGCCACGTCGTCATCCCGGCACGCTACGCCTCGACCGGGCCGGGCAGGTTGGCGTGGCAAGACCGGGGGCGTCCGGCAGGATGGGGGGATGAGCGAGGAGACGAAGGCCAGGGTGAATTCCAGCGCGGTCTGGGCGTTGGCCGGCGTAGTGGCGATTGCGGCGGCCTATCTGGCGCTGCTCGGGTGGCACGCCGAGAAGACGCTGGACCCGGCGACCGGGCGCGAGACCGGGCCGTACGAGGCGTGGCAGGTGATCGCGTTCGTGGTGGTGCTCGGCATTCTCGCCGGGATCATGGGTCGGGCCGGCAAGGCGCTGCTGGCGATCGAGGTCCTTCCGGCCACGGTGACGGTCCTGTTCGCGATCGACGCGGCGACGGGCGACAACGCCGACGGGCTCTGGGTGGTCGGCTCGCTGCTGGTGCTGATCTGCGCCGCCGCTGGTGTATCCGTCGTCGCGTTGCTCGCGCAGCGCAAATAGCCATGGCGAGGAAAGTTCGCGAGGCAGATCTCGATCGCTGGGTCGAGGCCTATCGGCGTGCCTGGGAGAGCAATGACCCGGCGGACGTGATCGCGTTGTGGACCGAGGACGCGGCGTACCACCGGCGCCCGGACGAGGAACCGGCTCGCGGGCACGACGCGATCCTCGCCCAATGGCTGGAGAACGCCGATTCCGTGGGCGAGACGACCTTCGAGTACGAGGTGCTGGCTTATGGGGATGGCGTCGGCTTCGTTCGCGGCTGGACGACGTACCTGACCGCGCCGCCGATGGAGTACAGCAACCTGTGGGTGATCCGGCTCGCGCCGGACGGCCGGGCCCGGGAATTCACCGAGTGGTGGATGGTCAGCGAGTAGACTCGTCTCCGGCGAGCAGGTCGCCACCGGTCCGCGGGAAGGGCTCAGCCCACCTGGCGAAACAGGAGATCTTGTTCGGCCCACCTCCTTTCTCGCCTGACGACGCGGACGGCAGGCCTCAGAGAGGAGGTCGCTGATGCCGACCTTGAACCTGCCCGACGACCCGAGCCTCGAACACTTGAAGCGCGAGGCCAAGTACCTACTCCGGTCGCTGCGCGCCGATGATCCCGCAGCCGTCGCCCTTGCGACGGAGTTCCACCCAACGGCTGTGGCACGTCTCGCGGATGCCCAGGTGATCGTTGCCCGGCGCTACGGTTTCGCCAGCTGGCCTCGGCTGGTCCGGCATCTGGAACTGGTCGGGCGTTACACGCGATCGCCGCATCGCCAGCCGATCGGTGATCCGACAGCTGCGGCGGAGGACGAATTCCTTCGGCTGGCAACGGTTTACTACGCGGGCGACGATCCGCATCGCCGTACGCTGGCTGCTTCATTGGCCGAGCATGTTGCCCTGAGCAACGTCTACACGATGGCCGCGACCGGTGCGGCCGAGGCGTTGCAGGAGTTGCTCAAGGCAGACCCCTCATCGGCCAACCGGCAAGGCGGTCCGTACGAGTGGGAGCCGCTGCTCTACCTCGCCTACTCCCGTATCGACCGGGGCGATCCGCTGGAGGCCGCTCGCGTGCTCATCGGGTACGGCGCCGATCCGAACGCGGGCTTTCTGTGGCAGGGCCTGCCGTCTCCGTTCACCGCGCTGACCGGGGCCTTCGGGTACGGCGAGGGTGATCCACCGCCGCACGCGAACCGCCTCGAACTCGCCCGCCTACTGCTCGAAGCAGGCGCAGACCCGAACGACAGCCAGACCATGTACAACTGCGGCCCGGGTGGCAACCCTCCGAACGCGGACCACCTGCCGTTGCTGCTCGAGTTCGGCCTCGGCCAGGGCGACGGCGGTCCGTGGCATGCCCGGTTGACGTCTGCGCATCCGACGCCAAGCCAGCTCCTCGAGGACGAACTGGTGTACGCCGCGTCCGCTGGTCTGCTCGACCGGGTCCGGCTGGTGCTCGCCGCTGGGGTGGCTGTCGATGGCCGGGGTACGGCGCACCCGGTCTTTTGCGGGCATAGCGCGTACGAGCTCGCCGAGACGCACGGGCATGACGAGATCGCGCGCCTGCTCCTGAACGCCGGCGCCGCGCCACTGGACGAGGTACACCAGTTGTTCAAGGCAACAATGCGGGCTGATCGCGACGAGGTGGCGCGATTGACCAGGGACAAGGGATTGGCAGCGCGGGCGATCGTGCGCAACCCGTACGTGCCGATCCGGGCGGCCGAGCTCGGACGCGTCGAGGCCTTGCCGATCCTGGTGGAACTGGGCTTCGACCTCAACGTGATGGGCCGGACGACGCCGCTGCACGAGGCGGCGTTTGCCGGCGATCTCGTGACCGCGAAGGCGTTGATAGCGCTCGGCGCCGATCCAACGCTGCGCGACCCGGGTTACGACTCGACGCCGTTGGGCTGGGCTGAGCACAACGGGCAGCAGGCGATGGTCGACTACTTGCGGACGTTGTAGCGGATCTCCAGCATGGTGCAGCCGTCGTCGGTGCGGTACGGGCCATGCGGCATGCCGGGGTGGCGTGCGGCGTACTCGCCTGGTCCGAAGGTCTGGTCGAGCGTGAGGTCGGTGAGAGTGCCTTCGAGTAGGTAGACCTCCTCGAAGTACTCGTGCCGGATCACGCCGTCGGTGGTTGTCCCAGGCGCCCAGCAGGCCAGACGCGTCAGTGTGCCGTCGTCCGGGTCGTGGCTCAGTACACGCTGAGTCACGCCCGGTACGTCGTCTTCGGTCCACGGGACGCTGTCGGCTGGGTAGAACTCGTGCTGAGACTTCACGGGCTTACCGCCAGAAAGAGGAACGAGGCGAAGACCATCAGATGTACGGCTCCTTGGAGGACTGTCGCGCGGCCGGTAGACAGTGTCAGCATGCTCACCACCACGGTCAGTGCGAACAGGACCATCTCCTTGCCGCCTAGACCGAGTACTAGCGGCCCGTCGAGCCAGATCGACGCCACGGCGATCGCTGGGATGGTCAGACCGATACTGGCGAGTGCAGATCCCAGCGCCAGGTTGAGGCTTGTCTGCAGGCGATTACGCAAGGCGGCCCGGACTGCGGCGACGGTCTCGGGCAGTAGCACCAGTAGCGCGATTGCCACGCCGACGACGGCGAGAGGCGCACCGACGGACGCGACGGCCTCTTCCAGCGTGGGCGAGACAGTCTTGGCCAGGCCGACTACCGCGATCAGGCAGAGGAACAAGAGGCCGAGACTGGTCAACGCAACTCTGTCGCTCGGTGCGGGCGCATGCTCCTCCATGTCCTCGCCAACACTTGCAGGGCTCTCCTGTCCGCTCTCGACCTCAGAACCACCTACGCCAGCAGAACCGCCAGGTCCGACAGGACTGCCTGCTTCGAGAGGACCGCTCGCGCCGACTGGACTGCTCTCGCTGACTGGCAGGAAGTAGTCGCGGTGGCGGATGGTCTGCACGAACACGAACACGCCGTACATCACCAGATATGTCACGCCCGCGAAGGCCAGCTGTGCCGAGCTGAACGTCGCCCCCGGCGTACTAGTGGTGAACGTCGGCAACACCAAGCTGAGCGTCACCAGAGCCGTCATAACCGCGAGGGCACTACTGGACGCCCTGATGCGGAAGTCCTGGATGTGATGCCGCAAAGCGCCGACCAGCAGAGCCAACCCGACGATGCCGTTGCACGTGATCATCACGGCAGCGAAGACCGTGTCCCTGGCAAGCGAGGCCGCCTTGTCACCACCCGACGCCATCAACGTGACAATCAGCGCAACCTCGATCACGGTCACCGCGAGAGCGAGGATCAACGTGCCGAACGGTTCGCCAACCTTATGCGCGACCACCTCGGCATGATGCACAGCCGCGACCACCGCGGCACCGAGCCCGGCGCAAACCAGAATCAACAGCACCGGCCCGAGATCGCGCCCCCAGGCAACCGCGAGAACCAGCAAAGCGAGCGGGGGCACGGCCAGACTCCAGCGCGGCAACCCTTGGACGGCAATGGAAGTCATCCCCACCAACAATATCGAGCGCCACCCCCTTTCCCCCACACTTGTTGCCGTTCTCTCAATCCCCGCAACCACCACCTCCCGCGACTGGTCAGGTCAACGACACGTCCGCTCCGGTGATCTGGGGCGCGAGTGGACCCGTCATGACCAGACCACTCGCGGCAGGACGGGGCGTGCAGGCCGGCCGTTCAAGCCGTACGTCGCGCCGTTCGCGTCCGACCGTGGCCAGGGTCAGATGTTGCGGACGCGCAGGTCCACCCGGTGGCCAATTTCGTCCCGATTGGGCGTGTTTCACGCTATCGCGTGGACCAGGCGGTCCGCCCGCGGACACCCGTGCAGCCACAACCGCCGACCGATGCGGCTGAAGCGCTGCACCCGGAACTATTCAGACGTCACCACCTGCGGCAGATGCCTGTGGATAACCGCGACTAGTGCAGAGTCGAAAGCCGTAAACTTAAGTTGGAAGAACAGGCACGCACGAGCTGTCGCAGTTCAGTTGCTGCCCAGCACGCTGATCGGCACCGGGCGGTTCGACGTCTGCACTGGGCGGTTCGACGGCGCTTCGCACAAGTTGGTTGGCGCGGCTTCGGCATAATCCGGTTGGCGCGCGCCTGCGGCAGCGGGGATGCTGGCCGGCATGAAGATTCGCGTAGCCACCGAGGCCGACTGGTCCGCCATCTGGCCCTTCTTCCGGCAGATCGTCACCGAGGGTGAGACCTACGTCTACGATCCGGCGATGTCCGAGGAGACCGCCCGGGCTCGATGGTTGCTACCGGCGCCGGCTCATGTCGTGGTCGCGGTCGATGCCGAGGGCAACATCCTCGGCACCGCCAATATGTACGCCAACCGCGAGGGCAACGGCGCGCACGTCGCTAGCGCGAGCTTCATGGTCGACCCCACTCGGCACGGCCGCGGCACCGGCCGGGCCCTCGGCCAGTACGTGATCGACTGGGCCAAGGCCGAGGGCTTCCGGTCCATCACCTTCAACGCGGTGGTCGAGTCCAACGTCCGCGCTGTCGGCCTGTGGAAATCCCTCGGCTTCGAGGTGGTCGGCACCGTGCCCGAGGGCTTCAACTCCCCAACCCACGGCTACGTCGGCCTCCACGTAATGCACCGCTTCGTCTAGGGAGACGAAGGCAGAACCAAACGAGGTTAGGAGATTGAGGCTAGTTCCTCGGGGGTGAAGGCGCGCAGTACGCAGAACTCGTTGCCCTCGGGGTCGGCCATTACGACCCAGGACGCCTCGTCGTTCTGGCCGACGTCGACGCGCTTGGCGCCGAGCGCCTCGATCCGGGCGACCTCGGCGGCCTGGTCGTCGGGGCGCAGGTCGATGTGCACCCGGTTCTTGATCGTCTTGGTCTCCGGCACTCGCAGGAACAGCATGTCCGGCACAACGCCGTCCTCGCGACTGCCCGCGGCCGGCTCCAGAACGGACTCCTTCTCGTTTTCGAAGGTGATCCGCCACCCCAACAGCTCAGCCCAGAATCGGGCCTGCGCGGCCGGGTCGATGGCGTCGTACAGGACGCACTGAATACGAATGCTCATGCCGCCACCTTGACCGTCCCAGGGGTCCCGGGTCCAACCGATTTCTGCTTGGATCGACGGCATGAACCCGGAGCCCACCGCCCGCCGGATGTGGCGGGTACTCGAGCCGTTGCACGCGATCACCTACTTCGCCCCGGAGACCCGTCAGGCCACCGACGCGCTCGGGCTCAAGGGCGGATGGATGAGTTACTTCGCCTGCCGGGCGGCGCCACTTGGCGCGGTTGGGCCGGAGTTGGTGGCGGCGATCTTCTACAGCTTCCACCCGTCGATGGTGGCTCGGGCGATTCCTGCTGCCTGGGAGTTCGCGACGCCCGCACAGTTGTTGGAGGCACGCCTGGAGGCGGTCGACAATGCCGTACGGCGGTTGCTGCCGACCGTCGAATCGTTGGAGCGGGCGGCTGAGGTGGCGAGGCAGGCTGCGGAGTTGGCGCCGGTCGATGGGCGGCCGTTGGCGGCGGCGAACGCGGCTCTCGATTGGCCGGACGAGCCGCATCTGGCTCTCTGGCATGCGACCACGATCCTGCGCGAATCCCGTGGTGACGGGCATGTCGCGGCCCTGGTTACGGCCGGGCTGACTCCGGCGCAGGCGTGTCTGACGATCTCTGCCGCGGGTGGGCCGTCGAAGGAGGTCTTCCAGCTCAATCGCCGGTGGAGCGACGATGAGTGGGCGGATGCCGCCGAGCGACTCCGTGAGCGCGGGCTACTCGACGCCGACGGCCAACTGACGCCGGCCGGGATCGCCGTACGCCAGGAAGTCGAAGCCACCACCGACCGGCTGGCCGATCAGACCTGGCAGGCGCTCGGCCCCGAGCTGACCGATGAACTCGACCGGCTGGTGCGGCCGATCAGCCGCCGGATCATGGCGTCCGGCCTGGTCCCGGACGACAACCCGATGGCGATGCGCTGGGACCCGTCCGAGATCTCAGCGAACCCGGCCGACGTCTCAGCGAACCCGTCGGAGACCTGAGCGGACCCGGCCGAGATGTCGGCGGGTCCGGCCGAGACTTCAACGGCTGGGGGTTGACGGCTTGAAGGTTACGTAGAGCAGGGCTACGCCGAGGCCGGCGAGGATGGGGCCGATGATCGCCCAGAAGGATTGGCCGGTCATCGAGCTGCCGTCGAGGTAGCCGAGGCCTTGTAACGTCCAGACGACTCCGGCGACGGTCATCAGCAATCCGAGCGCGCCGAGCACGGCCTTCTTCATGAATCTCCTTCAGCATTGCGATCCTCGCCGGACTCGAGCCGGTCCGCGATGAGCCTCAGTGTGCGGGACAGGTCGGTACCAGTCGGCGCCTGGTCCGGATCGGCCAGCCACAAGCCGACCATTCCGAGCATCATCATCTGGTAGAACGCGCCGATCCGCTGGACCTCCTCCGGATCCGCCCCGGCCTCGAGCGGACCGAAGAGCTCGGCCAGCCCCTCCCGCGCGTCCGCCTGCAGCCCACCGAGCGAGGCCAGCACATCCGGCAGGTGATCAGCCTGGCTGAGGATCTCGAACTGGGTCAGCCACAACGACCGGCTGGCCGGCAACGACTCGATCGCCTGCGCCCACGCCTGCTCAAACCGCTCCCGCGCCGAAGCCTCCGGCTGCGAAACCGGCGAAACCGGCGAGCCCGGCGCAGCGGCCGCGACCTCCGGGCCAGGGATCGTCTCCGCCGAAACCTGGTCGCCCCACTCCTCCATCGCCTCGCGCAGCGCTTCCTTCATCAGCGCCTCCTTCGAGCCGAAGTGGTAACCAATCGCCGCCAGGCTGACCCCCGCCGCCGAGGCGATGTCGCGCGCGGTCGTCCGGGTGAAGCCCTTCTCCCGCAGGCAGGACTTGGCCCCCTCGATCAGTGCTTCGCGATTTCCCATGGTCCGAGCATAACCCGACCTCGCACGAACGTCTTGCACACATGTCTAAGACTGACGTACAGTCCTCACATCAGCCCAAATCGCTCACTCTGGGAGTACGAAATGACCAAGTCCGTCCTCATCTCCGGCGCCAGCGTTGCCGGTCCCGCGCTCGCCTTCTGGCTCACCAAGTACGGCTTCACCACGACGATCGTCGAGCGGGCCGACGAGCTCCGCGACGGCGGCTACAAGGTCGATATCCGTGGTGCGGCCGTGACCGTGATCGAGCGAATGGGCCTCCTCGACGACGTACGCCGGCTGCACACCGACATCCAGGACGCGTCGTACGTCGACGACGACGGCGTCAAGCGCGCAGAACTCGACGGCGACCTCTTCGGCGGACGTACCGGCGAGGACGTCGAGCTGATGCGGGGAGACCTCGGCCGACTGCTATACGACGCGACCGCCGGCTCGACCGAGTACCTCTTCGGCGACCACATCACCGGGCTCACCGAGACCCCGGACGGCGTGGATGTCGAGTTCGCGAGCGGGCTGCAGCGACGGTTCGACCTGGTCGTCGGCGCTGACGGCCTGCACTCCGGCGTACGGGCACTCACCTTCGGCGCGGAGGAGCAGTTCATCAAGCACCTCGGTGCCTACGTGGCCATCTTCAGTACGCCGAACCACCTCGGGCTCGACCGGGCCGAGCTGCTGCACCTGGACGTCGACCGGATCACCAACGTCTACAGCACGGCCGGCGCCTCGAACGCCCGCGCCTTCTTCATGTTCGGCTCCGAGCCGATCGCGTACGAGCGTGGCCAGTCACTCAACGTGCTGCGCGAGGCCTTCGCCGGTGCGCGTTGGGAGAACCCGCGCCTCCTCGACTCGGCGGCCGAGGCGCCGGACTTCTACTTCGACTCGTTGTCCGTGGTCGAGATGAGCCGTTGGTCCAAGGGCCGGATCACGCTCGTCGGCGACGCAGCGTACTGCGCCTCACCCGCGTCGGGTCAGGGCACGAGCCTCGCCTTGGTCGGCGCGTACGTCCTGGCGGGCGAGTTGGCCGGCGCCGAGTTCGACGATGCGTTCGCGGCGTACGAGCGGGAGATGCGGGAGTTCGTAGCGAAGAACCAGCAGCTCGGCCGGGCGAACGCGAAGCGCATGCTGCCGAAGTCGCGCGGCGCGATCCGCTTCCACCTCGGCTTCCTGCGGGCGCTGCCGCACCTCCCGGGCAAACGCCTGATCTCGAACGCGATCCTGAAGTCGATCCACGGTCCGGCCAATGCCATCTCGCTGAAGCACTACTAGGACAGACCGTTCGCGGCAGCTTGACGAACCGCCGTGGTGAGGGCGTCGAGGACCCGTGACTCGAGCTTCCAGTGCTGCCAATACAGCGGTACGTCGACAGGCCGGCCGCCGTCGATCTTCACCAGGCCGCCGCGTTCGAGGTAGTAGCTCTCGGCCATCCCCCAGCCAAGGCCGGCCCGGATCGCCTCGATATAAGGCCCGGTCGACGGCACGTAGTGCGCGGGTGGATCCAACCGCCGCCGGCTGACCGACCGCAGGAAACGATGTTGCAGGGTGTCCTTGCGGTTGAACACGATCATCGGCGCCTCGGCCAGCGCCTCTGCCAGCGGCCTTCCCGCAAACCACTTTTCGACGTACGCCGGAGCCGCGACGGCGTGATACCGCATCTTGCCGAGTCGTTGCACCCGGCAACCTTGCACCGCCTGCGGATCAGCCGTCACCGCGGCCAGCACGGTCCCATCGCGGAGCAACTCGGCCGAATGGTCCTGGTCCTCCGCGCGCAGATCGAAGTACACCGCCATCTCCGCGGGCAGCGCCGTCAGCGCCGGGAGGAACCAGCCCGCGAGCGAATCGGCGTTCACCGCGATCGGCACCCGCTCGCCATCGGCCGCACCACGGACCGTCGCGAGGGCCTCGGTCTCCAGCAACGACACCTGCCGGGCCAGCCGGATCAGCGCCTGCCCGGCCTCGGTCGCCGTACACGGCTTGGTCCGGCGAACCAGCACCTGGCCGATCCCGCTCTCCAGCGCCTTCATCCGCTGACTGACCGCACTCGGCGTGACGTTGAGCCGGCGCGCGGCGGCGTCGAAACTGCCCTCTTCGATGATCGCGGCAAACGTCGCGAGCTGTCCGGAGTCGATCTGCATGATTAAGCCAGGCTAATGCACCTTGAGAATCTTTAGCTGGTTTCGCTATCGAGTCAGCCTTACCGTCGAACCATGTCCCTGGTCACCGGCTTCGCCATGTCTTTGTCCATGATCATCGCCATCGGTGCCCAGAACGCCTTCGTCCTCCGCCAGGGTCTGCGCCGCGAACACGTGCTGCCGGTCGTTCTCATCTGCGCGGTGTCGGACGCCCTGCTCATCTCGGGCGGTATCGCCGGCCTCGGCGCCCTCATCACCGGGCATCCGACCGCCCTCATGATCACCAAGTACGCCGGCGCCGCCTTCCTCCTCGGATACGCCGTCGTCGCCGCCCGCCGCGCGCTCCACCCCGCCACCCTCAAGCCGTCCGACAACGCGCCGACCGCCCTGCGCCGCGCGCTCCTGACCTGCCTGGCCTTCACGTACCTCAACCCGCACGTCTACCTCGACACCGTCGTACTCCTCGGCGCCCTCGCCAACCAGCAAGGCGAAACCGGCCGCTGGTACTACGGCCTAGGCGCCGTCTGCGCCAGCTTCACCTGGTTCTTCACCCTCGGCTACCTAGCCCGCCGCCTCACCCCACTCTTCGCCAAACCCCGCGCCTGGCAACTCCTCGACACCGCCATAGCCCTCATCATGACCACCATCGCCCTCACCCTCCTCACCTCCTGAATCCCTTTCCCACTGGGCGAAACTGTCGGTGCCGTCCGCGATGCTGATACCCTGGTCTCAACACGGCCAGCCCCTCTGCCCCTCGTGGGCACGGGCTGGTTTTCATTTCCCCGGGGGCAACCGTGGCTACCTATTCCAAGCCGCATCTCACGTTCGACCGGCAGCTCGACCTGCTCGAAAGCCGCGGTATGCGGGTTCACGACCGGCAGTTCGCCGAACACACGCTCGGCGTAGTCGGCTACTACCGACTAAGCGGCTACTGGTAGCCGTACCGACAACAGCTCGCGGGTTCGGCGGATCGGTTCGTCGACGGCACCGCGTTCGATCAAGTCGTTCGCCTCTACCAGGCTGATCGGAAACTCAAGCTGTTGCTGCTCGATGCGATCGAGCGGATCGAGATCGCCGTTCGTCTCAGAGTCGGTTACACGTTGGGACGCCGCGGCGCCTTCGCCCACCTGGATCCAACGAACCTGGACGGTCGTTTCGTCCGGCGGGACCGCACCGGTCGAAGTACCTATTCCGCCTGGCTCGACAAGGTCCTCCAAGCTCAGCGACGCTCCAGCGAGGACTTCGTCAGGCACTTCCGCACGAAATACAACGACCAACTGCCAGTCTGGGTGGCAACCGAGATCATGGACTTTGGGTCTCTCGCATATCTCTATAGCGGTCTGCGGGCGCCTGACCGCGATGAGGTTGCGGCCGATCTGAATGTCCGACCAGCTCGCACCAAGCCACCTGACGTCGATCGAGCCTCTTCGCCACCTGGGTGGCAGCCCCTCGGCTGCCCACTTTCGCGTCTACTCGGTGTTGTGCGTGCTGGCCTTCCTGCTGTCGACGGTGGCGTCGGACACGGATTGGCCGACCGCGGTCAGAACCGTGCTCGCCGACGTGGTGTGCGCAGACCGAGAGTTGTCCGAGATGGGATTTCCCGCCGATTGGGCCGATCACGCCCCTTGGCAGTCTCCGTGAGCAGGGCCGGATGTGCGCCTCGGCTTCTCGCGGCTAGTTGGTAGCGGTCCATGTGGATTTGGGGAGGGTCATTTGGTTGGCGGACCAGGGGTGTCCGTTTACCCGTTCTACGTTGGGGATTACGTGGTCGCAGGTGAAGCCGAGGCGTTCGTAGAGGCGGATTGCGCTGGTGTTGTGGGCGAATACGCCTAGGTCGATACGGTCCAGGGCCAGGTCGGTGAAGGCGGTGGTGAGGACTTGGTCGAGCATTGCGAGGGCGTAGCCGCGGCCGCGGGCTGTTGGTGCTACCAGGACTCGGCCGAGGCGGGCGGTTGGGTGGGCTGGGTCGAGTCGTAAGGACGCGTGGCCGATCGGCTCGGCGGTGGCTGGGGCTTGGGCCGTCCAGGTACGTCGGAGTCCGGTTGCGGATTCGGCGGCGTAGGCGGCGAGCTGTGGGGGGTCAAGCGGCCAGGTGAAGGTTGGGCCCGCCCACATCAGCAGCTCGGTCGGGTTGGCGATCCAGGCTGCGAGCAGCTGGCCGTCGGCCGGGGTGAACTCGCGTAGCTCGACCATGAGCCAGACCGTATCGCAGCATCGGATGGAACTTGTCGCGGCTAAGTTGACGTAGGTGGACGTGACGGTGCTTTGTGATGGGGTGGCGGTTTTTCCGGAGGACATCGAGGTGTTGCCGGGATGGGGGCCGGAGCAGGACGAGTGGACCCGGAGAGTGATGCCCGGGAATGTGGCTGCCAACGGTGGATGGTGGTTGCACTTCCACAGTTATCTGTTGACGGATGAGCGCGGGGCGACGCTGGTCGATACCGGGATCGGGCCCGCGGGTGGTGCGGCGGCGGAGTGGCTTGGGACGGCTGGGCGATTGCCTTCGCTGCTGGAACAGGCCGGCGTGAGTGCCACCGAGATCGACACCGTGATCCTGACGCACGTGCATCTCGATCACACCGGCTGGAATACCGATGGCGTGGCGCCGCGATTCCCGCAGGCGACGTACGTCGTGCAGCAGGCGGAGTTCGACCACGTCACGGCCGGGCCCAACCCGACGTACGAGCGGCAGTTGCGGCCGATCGTCGAGACGGGACGGCTTCGCATCGTCGACGGGAAGACCCGGCTCGGTAAGGGGATCGAGGTGGTGCCGGCGCCGGGGCATACGCCCGGGCATCAGGTGGTGGTGACGCCGCGGGCGGTGCTCGGCGGGGACGTGCTGGTTCATCCCGCGCAGGCGCAGTGGCCTGAGCTGCTGTACGTCTACGAGCGAGAGCCCGAGGTGGCGATCGCCAGTCGCCGGGAAGTGCTCGAGTTGGCGAAGGCCCTCGGCGTACCGATAGCGGCCGCGCATCCGCACACCCCGCTCGACGTCACGTCGTACGGGGTGAAGGGTCGAGGAACAGCGGGCACGGGGCGTGGCCTGTGCCCGAGTCAGCGGATCTAGGCCTTCTTCTGGCGGGAGAGCGCGACGCCTGCCAGGCAGAGCGCGCCACCAACGAAGGCCAGCGGTGCGGGGACCTCGTCGAGCAGGAGCCAGGCGAAGGCGATCGCGATCGGGGGCACGAGGTACGTCGTGGCGCCCATCCGGCCGGCGCTGGTCCGTGCCAGCGCGTACGCCCACGTGGTGAACGCGAGCGCCGTCGGGAAGGCGCCAAGGAAGATGACCCACCAGATGCTCGACGCCTTCGCGGCCGAGGCCTCGCGTACCAAGGCGGGCGCGAACGGCAGGCACGCCACGGCCCCGATCGTGCAGGCCAACCAAGTCACCTGGAGTGCGGGCAGCCGGCCGAGCAGCGGCTTTTGGGCGACGACTCCGATGGCGTACGCGATGGCCGCGATGATGCAGAGGATGACACCCCAGGTCTCGGCGCGACCGGTGGAGGACGACGTACCGATCAAGAGCACGCCCGCGAAGGCGACGGCGCTGCCGATGACCAGTTGGCGCGGGAAGCCCTCCTTCAGCAGTACGCCGGCGAGCAGAGCGATGAGTAGTGGGCCGATGTTGACGAGCATGGCGGCAGTACCCGCATCGAGGCGTTGCTCGGCGGCGTTCAACGCGACGTTGTAGACGCCGAACCAGAGCAGCCCGCACGCCAGCAAGGGCGCCCAATCCCGCTTAAGCGGCCGCCGCTGCAGCACCGATGTCGCCGATGACGGCCGGCGGATCAGCAGGAACGCGCCGAGGATGGCGCTGCCGACGAGCAGGCGGCCGAGGGAGAGGGCGCCGGCCGAGAACTCGTGGCCGACGTGCCGGATCGCGACGAAGGCCGAGGCCCAGAGCACCACCGTGATGAGGGCGGCACCGGTGGCGAGCATGCCGGTACGGGCCGTGGTCGGTTCCTGCGTCAGCGTCATGTGCCGACCGTATGACCTGGATACTTCGGCCGACACCGAATAATCGGGGGATGAAGATCCTCTACGTGAGTCAGCTCGCCTACCCGGCGAAAGGCCGTCGCTACTGTGACGAGGACATCTGGCTGACCGACCGCCTCCGGTCCGACTTCGACCTGGCGATCTGCCATCCACTCGACGCGATCCGCCTGATGGACGGCGTCGACGGCGTGGTGGTGCGCAACAGCGGGCCCGTGATCGACTACCAACGCGAGTATGACGAATTCCGCGCGGCCGCGATCGCCCAGGATGTGCGCGTCTACACCCAGCTGACCGGTAAGGCCGACATGCTCGGCAAGCAGTACCTACTCGATCTGACCGCCGCGGGGCATCCGGTAATCCCGACCTTTTCAGAGCCGTCGAAGTTGCCTGAGGCACGTAAATACGTGGCGAAACCCAAGCAGGGTTCGGATTCGATCGGCCTGCAGATCGTCGATAGGGAGACGCTGGCAACGATCGACCTCACCGGCATGCTGGTGCAGCCGTTGATCGACTTCGAGTACGAGGTGTCGTTCTACTTCATCGATCACGACTTCCAGTACGCGCTCTACGCGCCGGACCCGGCCCGCCGCTGGCAGCTCGAGCGGTACGACGCGACCGCGGCAGACGTCGCCTTCGCCCAGCACTTCGTCGACTGGAACGACATCGACCACGGCATCCAGCGCGTCGACGCCTGCCGGGCCACGGATGGCCGGCTGCTGTTGGTCGAGGTGGAAGACCTCAATCCCTATCTCTCGCTGGACCTGCTGGACGAAGGCACTCGGGATGCCTTCGTCCAGCGCCTCACGAGCTCGCTTCGGAGCTATCTGGGCTGACCGCAAGCGCCCGGTGGGGCAACCAGCGCGGCAAGAGGAAGGCCGTCACCAGCACCGGCACGGTCAGCGCCGCCACCAGAACCGGCAGACCGAACCAGATGCCACCGAGCGCGAACCCGGCGTAGATGGCCACGGCGAACACCTCGGAGAACAAGCCGGACACCGACGTCACCGTGGCTCGCGCCGGTCCGGTGATGGCGTCCTGCAGGCGCGCGTCCGCCACCACGATGACCAACTGCATGACGCCATAACCGGCCGCGATCGGCACGAACCCCGCCGTCGTACCGCTCAAGGAACCGAAGGCGATCAGCCCGGCCGCAGCCGCGAGGCCAAGGGCGATCGGCCCGGACCTCAACCGGTACGCCGGTCCGGCCAGGGCGCTGCCGATCGCCTGCGCCGCGACCGTTCCCGCGATCAGCAGCGGCACCACCGTGGTCGATGCGCCCATATCCCTTGCCAGCAAGGGGAAATACTCGTCGAAGGCAAGGAATCCGCTCACCACGGCGACCAGGATCACCGCGTTGCGCACCACCCGGGTCGTCGCGACTTCGGTCAGACCGCTGCGCAGCATCGCGAGATAGCGACCGACCACGCCCGCTTCTGACGGCAGCGTCTCATCGGCCGTGGCGACCGGTGACGCCTCGGGCAACGAGAGGGCGACGGCGGCCTGGGCTACGCAGACCAGCACGCTGATCCACCCGACCAGGAGGTAACCGCCCGCGGCGAACAACGGGGCTGCCAAGGCGGTCGCCGCCAGGTTCAGCACGAACGACGCCGAGGTGGCTCGTCCGATCAGGCCGGCATAGCGTTCGGTGGCACCGCGTGCGGCGAGTTCGTCGTACGCGAAAGCCTCGAAAGTGCCCGACGCCAAGGCCGAACCCGCACCCCAGAGGATGAACCCGGCCGCGAATCCGGCGTACGACGGGAAGACCACCCAGGCGGCATATCCCGCACCGGTGAGCAAGGCCGCGAGCACGAGCAGGCGTCGCCGGGAGAAGGTGTCCGCCCAGGCACCCGAAGGCACTTCGAGCACGAACGCGGTCGTCGACCAGATGATGAACAGGGTCGAGATCTGCGTGGCGGACAACCCGTGATCCGCGAACAGCAACTGGTACAGCGGATACAACGGGATGAAGTCGTCGATCGCCCGGTAGGCGATCAGCGGGACGGTAAGGCGTCAAAGATGCGGGCTGGTGAACCTCATATCCCGACTTTAGGCCGCCCTCCGGCCGCACACCAGAAGTTTTCCACAGGCGCCCTCAGGTGCCCTCTTTCTGGAAGAGGTAGTCCTCGGCGCGCATGGATTGGGCCGGCTTGACGTCTTCGGGCAGGATTTCGCGCAGGTCGCGCTCGGTCAGGGTGTCCGGGTCGTGGTGGGCGAGCCGGATCGCCTGGTTGGAGATGGCCTCCTCGAGGATGTTCCGGATGAACCGGCCGTTGCCGAAGTTGTGGGCTCGGGGAGTAGCCGGGATGATCCGGCGGACGACGGCCAGGACGTCGTCGGTGTAGGTCATGCCCTTCTGCCGGGCCTGGAGCTCGAAGATGGCGACGAGCTGGTCGGCGTTGTACTCGCTGAAGGACAGCAGCTTCGGGAACCGTGACGACAAACCCGTGTTCGACTCGAGGAATCGCTGCATCTCGCGGTGATACCCGGCGACGATCACGACGCACTCGTCGCGATGGTCTTCCATCATCTTCAGCAACGTGGCGATGGCTTCGATGCCGAAGTCGCCCGGGGTGTTCTCCGGGGACAGCGTGTACGCCTCGTCGACGAACAGGACGCCGCCGAGCGCCTCGCGGAACTTGGCCGCGGTCAGGGGCGCAGTGGTGCCGACACCGGGACCGACCAGGTCCGACCGGTCGACCTCGATCACGTGGCCCTTCTCCAGCACGCCCAGCTGCTTGTAGATCCGGGCGAGCAGCCGGGCGATGGTCGTCTTGGCCGTACCGGGCTTGCCGACGAACACCATGTGCCGGACCCGCTCCTGGACCGGGATGCCGAGGTCCTTGCGGCGCTGGTTGGTCTTGATCTCGGCCACCATCCGGCGCACCGATTCCTTGACCGACTCCAGCCCGACCAGCGCCTCCAGCTCCGCGAGCGGACCGCCATCGTCCGCAGACACCGGCTTCGGAGCCACCGGCTCGTCCGCCACCACCTCTTCGACAACCGGCTCTTCCGCCACGGGCTCGTCGACCACGGGCTCGTCGACAACCGGTTCCTCGACGACCGATTCCTCGACCACCGGCTCTTCCACCACCGGCTCTTCGGGCACGACAGGATGCTCAACAGGCGGCGCGACCTCGATCACCGGTTCGGCAGCCACGACAATCGAAGCCGCGGGCAGCGGATAGGACGTGGTCCCCCGGTCGAGAAGCTGGAAGAACGCGCCCAGGTCCGGGATCTCCACCTCCGGCCACGGCCGCTGCTCCGGCACGCCGGCCAGATGGACCGACACCCGCGTCGTCGCCGCCGCCCAGTACCGCGCGAGCACCTCCTGATCCTGAGCGATTGCCCGCCCAAGCCACTCCATGTTGCGATCCAGCCAAGCCCGCGGATCGAAGCCCTTCTTCAGCTCACCGAGCGCCTTCTCCACATCCCAGCCGGCAATACCGAGCGCCTGCCCCACAGCCGCCGGCTGGGCGTCGAGCCCGCCGGCCAGGATCATCCGAGCCACCAACTGCGCGAAGTCCGGCGCCTCACCACCCGGAACCACCGCCGAAAGCTGGGTGTGCGCATGCCGCAACGCCTCGAGTGAGTACTTCACCGCTGACGCCGGGCCGCCCAGCTCCGGCAGCACGGCGCGCTCGGCATCACTGAGTGCGGCCGTCCGCCAGAACTGCAGGATCGTCCCGTAGTCGGCCAGCACGTGCATCCGAGTGGCCTCGCGGTCGGCCAGCACCCGGTCGTACGCCGCGGTCAGCGCCTGCGCGCGGGCTGCCATCGGCGGTGCGTCAACGAACAGGCTCACCACGTCGCGGGACAGCAGCAGCGCCTGGTGGCGGGCCTGTTCGTGGAAACCCTGCGTGCCGGCCACCACCTGCAGCGGCCAGTCGGTAGGCGCGACCCGGACCAGGTGTCCGGCACCACCGAACCGGACCGAAGGCCGGTGGAAGTCCCGGGTCAGTTCGGCCGCGATGTCGGCGTACTCCCCGTGCAGCACCGGAATCCAGCCGGTGAGCAGTGCGGCGACCTCATGGGTGAGCCACACCGCCGCGGGCGTTCCCTCGAGGAAGTCCGGAAAGGCACCCGGCGGTCGCAGCGAGCTCGGGTCGTCGGCCCAGATGCGAAGCCGCCCGCGGACACCAGCGAGCCACTCGTCCGGCACCTCCCAGGGTTGCTCAGCGGCGAGGACGTCGAGTACGCGCGGTCTCCGGAGGTGGTCGGCCACAGGGATCCTTTCCGCCCGTCGGGCACCTGACTAGCAACGCGGTGGATCCCCTCGGACGCTCACTGCGGCGACCTCGAACTGGACTCGACCACGGCGAATCCCAAGGGTGGCATCGCGCCCGCTCACTTTAATGCGTCACTGGGCGACAGCGGCTAATCCAGTTGGCGGGGACGCGTGAGATTGGGCATTGTTCGGCCATGAGTTCACTGGTTCGGCACATCACGTTCGACGCCCACAACGCGTACGAGATCGCCACGTTCTGGGCCAAGGTGGTCGACGGCCACGTCCACCCGGACGACAAGCCGGAGGACGACAGCGTGCTGGTCGTGACCAAGGACGGTGCCGACCTGCTGTTCGAGCAGAACCCCGATGACAAGACGGTCAAGAACCGGGTCCACTTCGACCTGCAGCCCACCGAGCGGACCCGCGATGACGAGGTGGCCTGGCTGCAGACGATCGGCGCCACCATCTACAACGATCACCGCCGCCCGGACGGTACCGGCTGGGTGACCATGCACGATCCCGAGGGCAACGAGTTCTGCGTCGAGCGCGGTCCCGCCGATCGCCGTACCGAGGCGAACCAGGATGAATGAGGTAGCGCGCCGGGCCTGGGCGACCTTGCCCGAGGGGAGTCGGGAGGGCCTTTGCGAGGGGTTGAGCCCGGCCGATCTGCAAGCGGTGTTGATGGAGGTGACCCGGAGCCGCGCGGCCCAGGTCACGCCCGCGCGCCTGATGCGTCGGCGCGCGGACGACCGGTTCGTGCGGCCTTCGGAGATCGACCCGCGGCGGCTGGCCAAGACCCGCGCGGCGTTGTGGGAGGCCTTGCCCCCGCGATTCGAAGGCGTCGAGCTCTCGCCCGTGGCGCCGCTCGGCGTGACGTCCGCGGTATCGACCGTGCCGCAGAACAACGTGCTCAGCACCATCCGGGGTACCGAGGTGGCGAGCGACCCGACCAACAACCTCGCGCTGGAAGCCGCCGTACGCCGGAAGGCCGGCGCGGAGCGGGCCGACCTGGCCGCTTGCCAACGCGTGGTGCGTGCGCAGACGGTCGACGGGCCCGGGATGTTCGCGCACTTCGAGTTGTTCGCGTTGGTGTCGAGCCGGCGCGATGCCGGTTCGGGACGGGCCGAGGCGGAGATGCTGCTGGACCACCTCGGCTTCTGGCAGGACGTACTCGGCCGGCTGGTGCCGGATCAGCGCGCGCGGTTGACGTTCACCACGTTCGGGACGGACGACCCCAAGGCGGCCGCGGCGCGCAACGTCGTACGGGATCGCATCGAGGACACCGTACGGCCCAAGCTCGAACTGACCGAGGACGCTCTAAGGACGAAGAGCGCGGGTTATTACGACGGCACGGCGATCGGCATCGCGGCCGGTGATGCCGATCTCGGCGACGGCGGCTTCACCCGCTGGACCGCGAAGCTCCTCGGCGACGCGAAGGAGCGCTGCCTGACGTCCTGCATCTCTACCGAGCGCCTGACCAGTCTGATCGGCTGATCACTGGGTTCGCTTGTAAACCCTGATGGCGAAGATGTAGGCGACGACCGTGATTCCGATGCACCAGGCGAGTGCGGTCCAGATGTCGGCACCGGCGGGCTGGCTGTTGAGCAAGGAGCGCAGCGTCTCGACGATGGCCGTGACGGGCTGGTTCTCCGCGAACGCGCGGACCGGGCCCGGCATGGTGTCGGTGGGCACGAAGGCGGAGCTGATGAACGGCAGGAAGATCAGCGGGTAGGAGAACGCGGAGGCACCGTCGATGGTCTTGGCCGTCAGCCCGGGAATGACCGCCAGCCAGGTCAGCGCGAGCGTGAACAGGGCGAGGATGCCTGCCGCGCCGAGCCAGGAAGCCACATTCGCGCTGGACCGGAAGCCCATCGCCACGGCGACTCCGATGATGATGAGCAGCGAGATCGCGTTGGACACCATCGAGGTCAGCACGTGCCCCCACAGCACTGCGGAGCGCGCGATGGGCATGGATTGCAACCGGGCGACAATTCCCTTTTGCGTGTCGGTGAAGATCCGGAAAGCGGTGTAGGCGACGCCGCTGGCAATGGCGATCAGGAGAATGCCGGGCAGCATGTAGTTCACATAGTTGTCGGTGCCGGCGTTGATCGCGCCACCGAAGACGTACACGAACAGCAGCATCAGCATGATCGGTGTGATCGCGACGGTGATGATCGTGTCCGGGCTGCGCTGGATGTGGCGCATGGAACGCCCGAACAGGATGACCGTGTGGCGTAGAACTCTCATCGGTCTACCTCGTCTCCCTTTTTGCTGATGATGGCGAGGAAGATCTCCTCCAGGGTCGGTTGTTTTTCGATGTATTCGACCTCCGCGGGCGGGAAGAGCCGCTTGAGTTCGTCGAGCGTTCCGTTCGCGATGATCTTCCCGCCGTGCAGGATGGCGATCCTGTCCGCGAGTTGTTCTGCCTCGTCGAGGTATTGCGTGGTCAAAAGAATCGTCGTGCCGTCGTCGGCGAGCTTCTTGACGGTTTTCCAGACCTCGAGCCGTCCTTCTGGGTCGAGTCCCGTGGTCGGCTCGTCGAGGAAGATGACCGGCGGCGTTCCGACGAGGCTCATGGCGATATCGAGCCGTCGGGCCATGCCACCGGAATAGGTGTCGACTCGCTTGTTGGCCGCGGCGGTCAACCCGAACTGCTGAAGCAGATCGTCGGCAACCTGGGTCGGGTTGGAAACGGCCCGCAGCCTGGCGACGAATACGAGATTTTCCCGACCGGTGAGAATGCCGTCGACGGCGGCGAACTGTCCCGTCAGGCTGATCTGCTCGCGCACTCGCTCCGACTGACTCTGGGTGTCGAAGCCGAAAACGCTGGCAGTGCCGCCGTCCTGTTTGAGCAGCGTCGAGAGGATGTTGACCGTCGTCGTCTTGCCGGCGCCGTTCGATCCGAGCAGCGCGAAGATCTCTCCGCGCCGCACTTCGAGGTCGACACCTTTCAGGACGCTCGTCTCCTTGAAGGACTTCGTCAGACCTTTTATCTCAATGGCGATGTCCGTCACTGCTCTGTCCCCTTACGCCGGAGCTTTTTCGCCACGTTCTGGTTCAGCGACTCACGCCAGTTCTCGGTGTAGGTGTTGGCGTTCCGCAAAAGCTCGTCGCAGAATTCGGCCACATTCTCGCCAGTGACTTCCAGCACGCGCTTGCCGTCTGCCGCGCTGGTTTCGAACAGCCCGAGCAGATCATTCAGGATCGCGACGACATCCATCCCGTCGCCGGCCGTGAACTTCCACATGTACGACTTGATCTCGGTGTAGACGATTTGGTAGTCCTCCGGCAGCGCGTCGGCCCGCGCCTCCATGGCCCGCCACTCCTTCTTGTCCCCGAGGATCTTCTTCAGGAAGTTGTTCATTGGTTCCCCTTTTTCAGTTCATTGATCTTGAGCGAGACGAAGTCCCATTTGGCCCAGAAAGCATCGAGTTCGGCCTGGCCTGCCTTGTTCAGCGAGTAGAACTTTCTGGGCGGGCCCATGGTGGACGGCTTCTTCTCGATATCGACCAGCTTGTTCTTCTCGAGTCGCAGAAGAATGGTGTAGACCGTGCCTTCCACGACGTCCACGAAGCCGAGCGTGCGCAGGGACGACGCGATTTCATAGCCGTACGTCTCACCGCGGCTGATGATCTCGAGCACGCAGCCCTCGAGCACGCCCTTCAACATCTCGGTGATGTTCTCCACGGCACTGCCCTCCTTTCCCAACTCGGTATGTAGTGATACGAAGTACCAGTAGTCTGTGTCACCGAGTAGTGGTCTGTCAAGCCGCCCACTGTGCGTGCAGGGAGCGGCGGATAGGAGCGCGGCGAAGAGGGGCCAGCGCCCGCTAGGAGGTCAGCACCTCAGGCGGTCGACCGCGGGGCAGGAGTACGCCCCGGCCGGCGGCATCGTCGTCCTCAATCAGCTCGACGACGGTATTTCGTCATGGTTTCCAACGGCGCGCCCGGCTCGCGCCCCGCCAACTCTCGAAGGGCGCGTTCAGTCGGGCACGACGCAGTTCACGCGGACCTGGTGACTCTCGCGAAGCGGCGCGATGCGCATCGCGGGGTTGGAGCGTTAGGCGACGAGGGCGTACGCCTGCGGGGTGGAGGAGCGGTACGAGGTGGGGGCGTACGACGTGGAGGCGACCTGGATCGAGGTGGTCTCCAGGCGCTGCGGCTCGCGGAAGGCGGCCAGGTCGAACTGGACCTCGTCGAGCAGGTCGGTCAGGTCGAGCTCGAGGGCGCGGCAGATCGCGGCGAGGATCTCGGACGACGGCTCCTTGCGGCCACGCTCGATCTCGGAGAGGTACGGCACGGACACCTGGGCCAGCTCGGCGAGTTCGCGCAGGGTGATACCCCGCTCGAGCCGGATCCGGCGGAACACGTTCCCGATCACCTGGCGTAGCAGCACTGGCCCCTCCTCGGTCCGGACGTTGCTCCCAGTCTGCCACTCGCGAGGATCTGCGGTAGGCAGATCTGCCACGGGCAGATTCCGCCCATTCATCGGCCCCGGGCGACGACGCTGGGAAACATGAGTGAGAACAAGCAGCCGAACGGGCTCGACCAGCACATCTACCAGCGTCTGCTCTGGCAGCGGATCGTCGTACTGGGTGAAGAGGTCAAGGACGAAAACGCCAACGCCGTCTGCGCTCAGCTCCTGCTGCTGAACGCGGAGGACCCGCACAAGGACATCTTCCTTTACATCAACTCCCCCGGCGGCTCCGTCTCCGCCGGGCTCGCGATCTACGACACGATGAGCTTCATCAGCAACGACGTCGCCACGGTGGCGATGGGGCTCGCCGGTTCGATGGGTCAGGTGCTGCTGGCCTGCGGTGCCGAGGGCAAGCGGTTCGCCCTGCCGCACGCGCGGATCATGATGCACCAGCCGTCCGGCGGCATGGGCGGAACGGCGGCCGACATCCGGATCCAGGCCGAGCAGATGATCCTGGTCCGCAAGGAGATGGCCAAGCTGCTCAGCGAGCGGACCGGGCAGACCCTCGAGCGGATCGAGGAAGACTTCGACCGGGACCGCTGGTTCACCGCTGAGCAGGCCAAGGACTACGGCATCGTCGACAAGATCCTGACCACTGCCCCAGTACCCGCCTAGTGTCCTGCGCCGGAAGTTGTTCGAGTGATTTCGGTGTTCAGGCGCCGAAATCACTCGAACAACTTCCGGCGCAGGACACTAGTACTTAGAGCAGCGCCTGGTCGATGTCGTCGATCAGGTCGATCGGGTCCTCGAGGCCGATCGACAGGCGCAGTACGCCGGCCGCGGGCTTCGCATCACCCGGTACGAGGCGATGCGTGAGCGCCGCGGGGTGCTGGATCAATGTGTCGACGCCGCCGAGCGAAACGGCGTGCGTGATGAGGCGGCACCGCCCGGCCGCGCGGACGGCCGCGTCGTACCCGCCCATGAGCGTGATCGCGAGCACCGCGCCCGGCCCGGCCTGCTGCCGCCCGATCAACCCGAGCGGATCGCACTCGGGCAGGCCCGGGTAGTGCACTACCTCCACCGCCGGGTGGTTCGTCAGCCACTGGGCCACCTTGCCCGCGCCCTCCTGCTGCGCACGGACCCGAACCGGCAGCGTCTGCAATCCCCGGTGCAGCTCGTACGCCGCGAGGGGGTGGAGCAGGCCGCCCGTGATCGCGCGAATCTGGCGGAGTCGCGCGGTCCAGTCGCCGGTGGTCGCGACGAGCCCGCCCATCACGTCGCCGTGGCCGCCGATGAACTTGGTGGCCGAATGCAGCACGAGGCTCGCGCCATGCCGGATCGGCTGCTGCAGGATCGGCGTCGCGAAGGTGTTATCCACAAGCACGGGGACACGCCCGGCCTGCCGGCTTACCTCGTCCAGATCAACCAGGTCGACGGTCGGATTGGCCGGCGTCTCGACAATGACCAGTCCGGTGTCCGGCTGGATGGCGCGCGCGATCTGGTCCGAGGCGGTGACCCAGGTGACCGTCGTACCGAGGAGGCCGCTGGCGAGCAGGTGGTCCGAGCCGCCGTACAGCGGCCGGAGTGCGACCACATGTGGATAACCCGCGGCCGCGGTGGCGAGCAGGCACGCGGTGAGCGCGGCCATGCCCGAGCCGAACGCGACGGCCGCCTCGGCGTACTCCAGGTCGGCGAGAGCGTCTTCGAGGCGCGCGACATTCGGATTCCACAGCCGTTGGTAGACGAGGCTGCCGGTCGGGTGGCCGCCTGTGGATAACTCGTCGTACGCCGCCCCGCCCGCGTCGACGCCGGGCAGCGGATAGGTGGTGGACAGGTCGATCGGCGGTACGTGCACGCCCAATTCGGCCAGATCCTCGCGGCCGGCATGCACAGAACGGGTGTCGAGCTGGTTCATCGCGCCTCCTCAGGTCAAACTGAGGATCGAACTATGTGCGGAATCAGTGCAAGAGTTCCGAATAAAGTTCGTCCACAGGTTCATCCACAGCCTGTGGATTCTGTGGAAGAGCCCTAGAGTGAGCAGATGCCGAAGGATCGTCGGACGCCCGGACCGCCACCGCGGCCCGTGCCTGCGCTCGATGAGGTGGATCGCGAACTGGTCCGCTTGCTCGCGGCCGACGGCCGGATGGCGAACAACGCGCTCGCGGACGCGGTCGGGATAGCGCCGTCGACCTGTCTGGCCCGGGTCCGGTCGCTGCGGCAGCGCGGCATCATCCGGGGGTTCCACGCGGCGGTGGATCTGGCCGCGCTCGGCCGTCCGTTGCAGGCGATGGTCGCGGTGCGGATCGGCGCGCACAATCGCGCCGAGGTCGATCGGTTCCGCGCGAAGGCGCCGGAGCTACCGGGTGTGCTCGCGCTCTTTCATCTCAGCGGCGCGAACGACTATCTGTTGCATGTGGCGGCCGAGTCGCCCGACGCGCTCAGGGATTTCGTGCTCGATCATCTGACCGCAGATCCTGCGGTGGTGCACGCGGAGACCAGTCTGATCTTCGAACACGTCCCGGGGACGCACTCGCTCTAGCCTTCCCTCCTTTTTCATTCATTCGTCGCAAACCGCCCTCGCAGCCCAGCGGACCTGTGCGGGTCGGCGAGGGGAAGAGGGCGGTTTGCGACGAATGAATGAAAAAGGAGGAGGTTTAGCTGGCGCGTGGCGTTAGGCCCCAGGCGTTGGCGAGCAGGTCGTAGGAGTGGCGGCGTTCGACGGGGTCGTGGACCGACGTGATGACCATCAGCTCGTCCGCGCCGGCTCGACGAGTTCGGTCGGCCAGTTCGGCGGCGACCTGGTCCGGCGTACCGACAGAGGCCAGGCCGGCCCACTGCTTCACGGCCGCGCGCTCCTCCGGGGTCCACGGGTAGGCGGCCGCTTCCTCTGGGGTCGGCATCGGGCCGGGCCGACCGGAACGCAGGCGCAGGATCGAGAGCTCGTTCGCCCGGGCGAGCTGCTGCGCGCGCTCTTCCGTCTCGGCGACGATGGCCGCGAACGAGACGATGGCATGCGGCTCGGCCTGGTCGGGCGAAGGCTGGAACATCTCGCGGTACGACCCGATCACGGCCGCCGGGTCGAGCTCGCCGAAGTGGCCCGCATACGCGAACCCGGCACCGAGGGCGGCCGCCGCCTGGCCGCCGTACGCGCTGGAACCGAGGATCCAGACGGGCGGCAGCGGTACGTCGGACGGCTGCGCGGTGATCGGCGCGAAGGGGTGGCCCGCGGGGAAGCCCTCCGCATACGCGCGCATCTCGGCGTACTGCTCGGGGAAGTCATCGGCGCCCAACGCCTCGCGACTCCGGCGGAGTGCGAGAGCGGTGCGCTGGTCGGTGCCGGGGGCGCGGCCGATGCCGAGGTCGATCCGGCCCGGGTGCAGGCCCGCGAGTACGCGGAAGGTCTCGGCGACCTTGAGTGGCGAGTGGTTCGGCAGCATGATCCCGCCCGAACCGACGCGAATGTCCTTCGTGACGGCGGCGACGGCCGCGATCATCACCTCAGGCGTCGAACTCACCACACTCGGGATGTTGTGATGCTCCGCCAGCCAAATCCGGTGATACCCGGCCGCCTCGACCGTTCGCGCCAACTCGAGCGTCTCCCCCAACGCCGCGGAAGGCGCGGTCCCCGAAGGCACCGGCGAAAGATCAAGCACAGACAAAGGCAACAAGTCGGCGGTCACCCTCCCCCCAACCCACGCCACCCCTCCCGCATTCCACCTCCCCGGCGTGTCTTCTTCCGTTCGTCGGGCCGTTGTGACGCGGCGTGTCGCGGATCATCGGTCCCTTCTGACGAGTTCAGCCCGCGCGACGCTGACCTACCGCGCCAACCTTGCGTCGGGGCAATCGGGCTGCGAGTGTCGCGGAATGGTGAGCAGTGTCGCGGTTCTGTCTGATATCCATGGCGTGCTGCCGGTGCTCGACGCGGTGCTGGCCGATCCCGATGTCGCCGGCGCCGAAGCCATCGTGGTCACCGGTGATCATGCGGCAGGCCCACAGCCGGTCGCGGTTCTGGATCGCCTAACCGCGCTGGGCAACCGTGTCGTGCTCGTCCGAGGCAACGCCGACCGCGAACTGGTCGAGCTAGCCGAAGGCAGGCCGTCGACCGTCGGCGAGCCCTACGAGATCGACATGTGGGCCGCCAAGCAACTGTCGCCCGAGCACGTCGCACTGCTTGCGGGCCTGCCCCACCCCGTGACCCTTGATGTGACGGGCTTCGGCCCGGTGCTGTTCTGCCACGGCTCCCCTCGCGACGATGACGAGGTCGTCTTGGTCGACACCCGACTGGACCGCTGGGCTGAGGCATTCGCCGACCTACCGGCCGATGTCCAGACTGTGGTCTGCGGGCACACGCATATGCCCTTCACCCGCCTCGTCGATCGTCGGCTGGTGATCAACCCAGGCAGTGTCGGCATGCCCTACGGGCGCCCGGGCGGGTCCTGGGCACTCCTGCGAGACGGAGCCGTCACGCTTCGATCGACCGCGGTGGACATCGACGCCGCGATCGCGAGTGTCGTCGCCGACTCGAGCTACCCCGAACGGCGTGACTGGGCCGAGTACTACCTCCGAGCCACTTCAAGCGACGCTCAGGCCCTGACCTCCTTCGCACCACGGGACGGCCGCTCGACCAACTGAGGTCACAAGGGTCCGATGAATGCCGACACGCCGCGTCACAAGGGTCCGATGAACGGAAAGACGGCCGGGGCTCAGAGGACGTAGGGGGTTTGGGTGCGGGCTTCGCGGAGGGTGTGGGACCACCAGGCGAGGCGGTTGAGGAGGAGGGTGGCGGCTTCGGTGGTGCCGGGTTCGGTGGGGTCGCCGTTGACGAAGCTGCCGGGTACGTCGTGGAAGCTGAGGCCTTCGCGGATGGCGACGGCGTGGAGTTCGGCGAAGACCAGGCGGAGTTGTTCGGCAGCACGCAGGCCTCGCGACCGGCCGCCGTACGTCAAGAAGGCGACGGGCTTTGCGGCCCACGGTTCGCGGACGGCATCGATCGCGGTCTTGAGGTCGCCGGGGTAGGCGTGGTTGTACTCGGGCGCGACGATGACGATGGCGTCCGCCTGGTCGATCCGCCCGGGCAACTCCGCCAACGGCGTGGCCGAGAGATCGATGACGTCAGGCTTGAAGTCGTCGCGCGAATCGACCTGCCGCGCGAACCACGCGGTCGCCGTACCGCCGAATCGCTCGGGCGCGAGGCTGCGGCAAACGACGGCGAGGCGGAAGACTGTCACTTCATCGAGCGTAGGACCTCAAGTTCGATTGAGGTCAAGCTATAACTCGCGATGTGTCCCAGATCATCAGAGCGGCGGGAGGTAGGCGGCGAACTCGGTGAGGAAGCGGTTGATGGTGGCCACTTCTTCGGGGTCGAGGTGGTGGGCTGGTTCGCGGCAGTGGGGGCTGGAGAAGAGGCCTCGGCGGGTGGAGATCAGTTTTTCGGCGGCGATGATGCGTTCGGTGTCGAGCATCCAATAGGAGATGTACGGCAACAGCCGGCGGTGTAGGTCGTAGCCCGCTTCCCAGTCGCCGGGATCGCCCGAGCTGAGCAGGCGCCAGATCTCGACGTACAACTCGGTCATCGAACAACCCGGCTGGGAACCAACGGCACCACGTCGTACGGCGTCTGGTAGTTGCACGCCGGCGTATCCCTCGACGGCTGGTAGTGGCGGCGTGCGGGCGGCGAGTTCGGCGATGAGTGGGCCGGGTGGACTCGACTCGACCTTGACCAGGCGGAGGTTCGGGTGGCGGGCCTGGATCGTGCCGAGGACGTCGGCGTCGAGGCTGGTGCCGGTCTCGGTCGGCGCGTATTGCAGGACGACCGGGACCGGGTCGACCGCGGCGAGTACGGCCTCGATGTGCTGGATCAGGGATCGACGCGAAGGCGAGAGGAAGTGCGGCGGCAGCAGGTTGATCAGGTCCGCCCCGGCGGCGACGGCGGCTTCGGCACGGTGGACTGCGAGGCGAGTCGCGTGGTCCTGGACGGCGATGATCGCGGCGACGTCGGGCCGGTGCCGGGTGTGGCCGAGCAGGATCTCGGTCAGGGCCGCCCGCTCGTCCTCGCTCAGCTTGTGGAATTCGGAGGCGAAGCCCGGGAACATCACGCTGCTGACGCCTGTGCCGAGGACGTACCGGACGACCCGGTCGAAACCGTCGTAGTCGACCGCGCCGTCCGCGGTGAACGGGACCTCCAGCACCGGCGAGATACCTCGCACGAGGACGGCCGAGTCCAGGATTTCCAGCGTCATGACGGCAGCTCCAACCCCAGGGCGCCGAGTGCGTCGGCGTGCACGATGCCCTCGATCACCTCGTCCGGTACTCGCGGCAGTTTGGTGCCGTCGAGCATGTCGTTGACCGTCCACAGACCGGCGATGGCCTCGGCGGTATTGGCGATCGGGAAGTCCGAACCGAGCAACAGCTTGCCCGTCGCACCCCACTCGACCGCCGAGATCAGTGATTGGTACAGCACCCACGGCCGCAGGTAGATCGACGAGACATCCGCATAGACGTGTGGGTGCTTCCGGATCGTCACGACGGTTTCAAGTCCCCACGGATGGCCCATGTGCGCCATGACGATCCTGAGTTCCGGGAAGCGCAGCGCGATCTCGTCCGTGACCAGCGGATAGGTATAGCGCAAAGGCGCGTGCCGGATCGGTGAGGCGCCCTGGTGAAAGAGGATCGGCAGACCGTGCTGCTCGCAGTAGGCGTAGTACGCGAGGGCGGGCTCACCGAGTGGGTCGAAGTTCTGGTAGTTCGGTCCGAGTTTGACGCCCTTGAGCCCGAGGTCGCGACTGCGCTCGGTCTCCTCGATGGCGCCGGCGTCGAGCGGATTGACGGACAGGAAGCCGATCCGCCGATCGGGTGCGGCCGCGACGAACTCGGCCGTCGCGTCATTGCACCGCTCGGGTGGATACGGCAGACCGACCGCGGCGACCGGGTCGTCCACCGCGATGTTGAACACGATCGAGACGTCCGCGGCGGACATCGCCTCGTCGTACTCGGCCCAGGAGTTCGTGGTCACCACTGGACGGTCGGTTCGCCAGTTCTCGTAGACGCGTCGCTCGTCGGCCCGCACCGCGTCGCGATGCGTGGGCGTGTGCGCGTGTACGTCGACGATCACCCGGCACCTTGCTTTCTTCGGTATATCGAAATTAGTTTCGGTAGATCGAATAATAGGAAGGGACGAGGGCCGCTGGCAAGGTCAGCCCTGGAAGCGCAGGAGGTCAGTCTTGGGGAGCGCCGAGGCGGCGGGAGATCAGGGCGGCCAGCTCGATCAGGCCGACCTGGGCCTCGCGACGCCGACGAGCGGTGAGGTCTTTGGCGAACCCGGTCACGCCCACGGCACCACCGACGTGGCCCGACGAGTCGAAGAACGCGGCGGCGACGCAGGCGATATCGGCCTGCTCCTCCTCGTCTTCGAGGGCGTAACCCTTCTTGCGGACGTCGGCCAGCTCGGCAACGAAGCTCGCCTTGGTCGCGAGATGCGCGCGCGGTCCCTCGCCCTTGGCCATTTGGCTGAGCAAGGGCTTGAGTTCCTCTTCGGGCAGGCACGCCGCGATGGCCTTGCCGAGGGCGGTCAGGTTGAACGGCGCGACCTTGCCGGGGTACGTATCGAACTGGATGAAGCCGGGCATGGCCGCCTTGGCGACGTACACCACCGAGGCGCCGGTCAGTACGCCGATGTGCACGGGCATGCCGAGTTGGTCCGCGAGCTCCCGCATCTCGCGTTGCGCGACCGTGGACAGGTCGACCTTGCGGACGAGCTGGGTGGCCAATCCGTACAGCCGGAGGGTCGGGCGCCAGAAGTGGCTGCGGCCGACGATCCGCCGGGTCGCGTAGTCGCGCTGCTCGAGGGTGTAGACGATCGACGCGCAGGTGGCGAGCGGGATGTTCGCCTTCTGTGCAAGGGCCGTCAGGGTCAGATCCTCGTCGGCGGCGACCAGCGTCTCCAGCACGGTGAGCGTCCGCGCGACAGCGGGAGAAGGTGCTCGCTCCTCGCTCATCCACCACCCCTACCGTGCGTCGAGTCCTGCCGTAGGGCTCACCCTATCTCCCACATCCCGCGCAGATCTTCGAACTACTGAAGGGTCATCTCGACAGCTCAGGTCCAGTCGTCGGCGCTGCCGGGCGATGCGCCTTCTCGCCGGCCTGCTGGGGCGATGCGTTGAGCGGACGGTCGGGATCGAGGCCGAGCCGGGCCGTCTGGACCAGGTCGGTGTCGGATCCGGCCGCCTTCGGGGTTACGCCGACCTGCTGCCAGGCAGCGCGAACCGCCTTGTTCTGGGTCGATTCCGCGCCATGCAGCTCGGTGGCGGAGTCGATCGTGACCTGCGCGAACTCGGCAAACGTCGCCGTAGACGACACCTTGCCCGAGGTCAGCGCGTGGTACCAGATCTTGCCCGCGTCGCCGTACGCGTTGCCGCCCAGCTCAGTCGCCGCCAGGTAGAACGCCCGGTTCGGAATGCCCGAGTTGATGTGCACGCCACCGTTGTCGTCCTCGGTCTCGACGTAGTCGTCCATATGCCCGGGCTGCGGGTCCTTGCCGAGCCGCGGATCGTCGTACGCCGACCCGGGCTCCTTCATCGAGCGCAGGCCGACGCCGTTGACGCCCGGAGCGAACAGGTCCGCGCCGATGATCCAGTCGGCCTCGGCCGCGCTTTGACCGAGGTGGTGCTGTTTGGCCAAGGAGCCGAACACGTCGGACATGCTCTCGTTCAGCGCGCCGGACTGGCCTTCGTAGACGAGATCCGCGGTGTGCTGGGTGACGCCGTGGGCCAACTCGTGCCCGGTGACGTCGATGGACCGGGTGAACCCCTGGAAGATCACGCCGTCGCCGTCACCGAAGACCATCTGCGCGCCATCCCAGAAGGCGTTCGCGTAGTCGCGGTCGTAGTGCACGGTCGAGTGCAACGGCATCCCAGCGCCGTCGATCGAGTCGCGGCCGAAGCACTCGCTGAACATCTTCCAAGTCGCGCCCGTGCCGTCGTACGCCTCATTGACCGCCGCATCCTCCGAGGGCGGATCGCCTTCGGCCCTGACCTTGCGCCCAGGCAACGTACGCTCGCGCTCCGCGTCATGAACCACCCGGTTCAGCCCAGCCGCCGCCTGCGCCTCGGCCCTCAACGCGGGCGAAGGCACGGCCAAGCGCGCCCGGAACGCCCGGTCCTGCTGCAGGGACTGCCCGAACACGGCGCGCAACCCCGGATCGTCGACCGTCTGCTCGAGATGCTTCAGCAGGTACGGCGGAATGATGAAATGTGCCGTCATACAACGATCATCCCCCGCAACCACCGAACTACGCACAGTTACGGCGAGTTGCCTGTGGATAACCTGTGCCCCGGTCGGACGCGAAATGCGCGACGTACGGCTCGAACGGTCGACCTCCACGTCCCCTTCTGCCATGAGTGATCAGGTCCTGCCGCGTCCACTCACGGGGATTTTTGGGCGCGAGTGGTCGCGCCTTCCGTGGATCGCGCGTATTGCGGACGCGCAGGTCCACACGATGACCGGTTTCGTCCCCATTCGGCGTGTTTCGCGCCACCGTGTGGACCTGGCGGTCCGGCCCGGACACCTCTCGGGCGCGACGCCGTGCGGGTTGCCCACACGGAGTCAGGACCACTGTGGCCGTGTCTCGCCTGCGTTCTCAGCGCCCCGCGAGTGGTCCCTACAAGCCCACGAGAGGACGCGTCATGACGTGATGCGATGAAGGGGCGGGGCCTCCCGCCCGTCGTGGTTTCCGAGTGATGCTCGGTGTGCAGGTTTTGCACGAGTGGGGAAGGAGGCCCCTTATGTGTGCAGAGTACGACGGTCGGCAGGTTGTGGGTATTGATCTGCATCGGCGGCGTTCGGTGATTGCTCGTCAGTCTGAGTCTGGTGAGTCGTTGGGGTGGGTCCGGATTGTGAATGACCGTGAGGTGTTGCGCGAGCAGATCGGGTTGGCGGGTCCGGTGCCGCGGGTCGTGGTCGAGGCCACGTATGGCTGGTACTGGGCGGTGGACGAGCTGCGGGCGGCGGGTGCGGAGGTGTATTTGGCGCATCCGCTGGGGGTGAAAGGGTTCAGGTACCGGCGGGTGAAAAACGATGTCCGGGACGCGTTCGATCTGGCGGATTTGTTGCGGATGGGGCGGTTGCCGCAGGCGTGGATCGCGCCGCCGCCGGTGCGGGAGGTGCGGGAGCTGGTGCGGTATCGGGCCAAGCTGGTGAAGGTCCGGTCGGGGTTGAAGGCGCAGGTTCATGCGGTGCTGGCCAAGAATGGTCTCGGGGCGAGGGTGAGTGACCTGTTCGGTGTCGCCGGGCGCGAATGGCTGGCGGGGTGCCGGTTGCCGGCGGCGTATGCGGTCCGGGTCGGGTCGCTGCTGGATCTGATCGATCATCTTGATCGGGAAGAGGCCCGGTTCGCGGCGTTGATTGCGGCCCGGCTGGCCGGTGATGAGGGGTATCGGGTGATTCAGCAGTTGCCTGGTGTCGGGCCGACGTTCGCGGCCGTGTTCGTGGTCGAGATCGGTGATGTGCACCGGTTCGCCAACGCCGCCGCGCTGGCCAGCTGGGCAGGGTTGACCCCGCGGCATCGTGAGTCCGACACGACCGTTCACCGCGGTCACATCAGCAAGCAGGGCTCCCGGCTGGTGCGGTGGGCAGCGGTGGAGGCCGTGCAGCACGCCACCGTGGCCAAGATCGCTGCCGACCGGCACCGCATCGAGCAACGCCGCGGTACCAACATCGCCAAGGTCGCCGCGGCCCGCAAACTACTCACCCTGGTCTATTACGGGCTGCGCGACCACGAGATCCGTGCGCTGGCCCGCTGCCAGGACCCGGTATGAGTAGCTCGACCGCAGCGCACGCAGGGTCGTTGAGTGGTCAGACCTCCCGATCCCGAACCGGTGATCCAGGGCACGGTCGTTGTACGTGATTGACCTCGCGCGCTGCGGGCCGAACCACTCCATGCCCCCAAGACCTGCGGGGCGAAGGGATGACAGGGCAGTCGAGCAACCCGACCTGCCGGACCCTTGCACAAGACAAGGGATGGAGAACCGACCCACAACCCCTATACCGGCATTCCGGTCACAGCAAGGCTGGCGATGGTCTACGACCAGCGTCAAGACCAAGCCCTCCGGGCGGCCTCCGGCCGGCCCTGACCCCGGCCGCACACCACGCTGCCCAAAACCCGACCGGAACCCCACAAAACACGCACCCACCAGCCCCTTGCACAACCCCACCCCTTCAGGGATGACCACTCACGACAGAACGGCGGCGGGCGGCCGCCGTGCCGTGCCGCTAGGGGCCAGATGAGTAGCGGCACACCGTGTCAGGGGCCTGACGACTGGGTGGGGGCAGCTAGTGGTTGCTGCAGCACTTTTGTTGGTGTTCTAGTTCGAAGGGGACTAGGACGTCGTTGGCGGCGGGTTGGACCAGGAGGACGGACTGGGCCGAGCGCCAGATCGGGCGGATGAAGTTCATCGTGTCGATCACGGAGTCGTCGTGGACTGGCGTACCGCCGATGCCTTCGATGACGTCGATACCGGCACGATCGCGGAGGTCGCGGGCGGTGAGACGGCCGCGGGCCGCCGATTGGCCGGGGAAACGGAAGAGCCTGCCCGCCGTACGCGGCGACCCTTCGGCCGAGGCGAGGCGCGCGCCCGCGACCAATTGCGCCGGGCCGAGCGTGGTCGTCGCCCCGGCTGCGGTTGTCCCCGGCCACGAGATGACCAGGCCGAGGTCTTCCTCGTCCGCGCGGTGACGCAGTCGTCGTACCGTCGCTTTGGTGGCCTCGGGCAACGTTATCGAGACGGCGACGTGGGCCGGCAGTACGTCGTCCGAGAGGTGGTCGGTGGGGGTGGCCGGGACCCAGTGGGTGCAGGCGATTTCGGCGTCGGGGAGGAGGCCGAGCAACTCGTGGCAGAGATGCTCGGCCTCGACCGTTCCGGGCGAACCGGCGTCGACGGCGATGATCACCGGCGGGGCAGAACCCAGATGGGGTTGGTGTAGAACCACAGATCGACCCACGGATCGGCCGAACCGACGACGTCGAGCTGCGGACCGGCCGGGTCGATCGCCGAGCCGAGTGAGCCCGGCTGGCTGCGGTTCCCGTCGGTGCCGCGGACCCGGACGTAGAACGGTTCGTCGGCCCGGCCGAGCGGGTAGACGATCTCGAACGTCTCGGTCTTGCCCGAGGTGTCCCACTGGCGGATGACCTTGGTGTCCGGCGCGATGAAGCTGTCCCGGTCGCTGACGCCGGCCAGGTTGACCGCGCCGCGGATCAGGTCGACCCGGTTCAGCTTCGGGATGAACTGCGACCAGTTCGGCACGTTCTGCGGGGTGATCCGGAGGACCAGCTCGATCGGCCGCCCGCGCTTCGGCAGCAGCGTGCCACCGAGCGGCTCGCCGTGCCGCTTGCCGACCTCGCGCACTTCCAGCTCGACCCCACGGACGAGCGCGCCATGGTCGACCCACATCCGCCCGGCCCGCAGCCCCTGCATGAGCGAGAGGTAGTCGCGCTTCTCGGCGCCGACGTGCGTGCGGCTGTAGAACCCGGGCCAGTAGTCGGCCGCGCTGGTGTTGACGTGGTTGCCGTAGACGGGATCGCCGTACCGGCCGTCGCGGTTGAACTGCGCCTGGTCGGAGCCGTCCGGACGACGTGAGGTGTCGGTCCAGTTGACGTGCGAGTCGGAGTTCGCGCTGATCCACCAGGGCTTGCCCTCGGCGAGCAGGCTGTCCCACAGACCACCGACGGTCGCGGTCATCCAGTCGAAACCACCCCAGGTGCGGTAGCTCTCCGGCGGGTAACCCGGGAACGAGTTCGGGCCCTGCGCGTTGCCGTAAAGACCGCGCGCCCCACCCGGCCCGATGCCCTTGGGCAGACCGCCGGCCTGGTGACCGGGCGCGCCTTCGAACCCGACGGCGATTCGCGGGTCGGCGTCGCGCCAGCCGCGGATCTCGTGCGGGCTGTCGATCCCGTTGCGCGCCGGGTGGTTCGCCAGGAACAGCGCGTCCTTGACCCGCTGGCGGTCGACCTGCTGACCGAGCCACTGGATGCCCTGGACCGCGAGCGCCTCGTTGGCGGGCGTATTCGCGCCGGCGTTCTTCACGCTGCCGTCGTAGTTGTTCTCGAACTGCTTGAGGATCTCGACCTCACGCGAGCCCGGTGCGACGAACACTGTGCCGTGTTCCGCGGCCGGGATGTTCCACTCGAGGCCCTGGAAGATCAGCGTGTTCTTCAGCTCGGCACGAGCCGCCTTGATCTCCGGGTTGACCAGGTCGACGCCGATCCGGGCGTGCGTGGCACCGCCGTGATCGGTGATGACCAGCCAGTCCAGCCCGTACGCCGCCGCGTGGCGAGCCTGGTCGATGACCCGGTACATGCCGTCGGAGCTGAACATGGTGTGGATGTGGTGATCACCCGCGAGCCAGACGTTCGGCCGGCCGGGACGGTGGAACGCGTCACCAGCGTCGTGCGACGCAGGCCCCGCGGCGGCAGCCTGGGCACCGGTCAGGCCGAGGGCCGCCGTACCGCCGAGGATGCCGGCCGAGCGCAGCAACCCACGCCGGGACAACTCCGTCGGCGACAACTCGGTGTCCTTGATCGAGCTGTCGAGCGCCGCCAGGGTCGGCTCGTCCAGCTCCGTGTTCGGGTGGTGATGGTCATCCCCGTGCCCGTGCCCATGGCCGTGGCCGTGCCCATGTCCGTGACCATGGCTGTCGTCGTGCGTGTGCCCCATCGGGTTTTCCTCTCGGATGGCGGGTCCGGCGGGATCATCGCTTTCCGAGGTGACCGGCAGGTGATCAACCGGGGGTGTTCCGATGAAGCGTGTTGGCGGTCAGAACGCGGAATTTCCCTTGTTCTGCGACAATGTCGCACGACGTCCCCAGGCCGCCAAGGTGAACTGCGGGATATCCACGAATGCCGGATCCGCCAGCTCGGCCCGCCACTGCTCGACGTCCGCCGCGGTGATCAGGCCCGTCTCGATCAGGTGAGGTCGGTGCCGTGGTTCCGATAGCGCTGCTCGTACGCCGCGAGCAGGCGTTGCAGCACCGGGTACGGCGAGGTTGCCGCGGGCAACTGGTACGGATCGGTGACGACCAGCCAACCACCGGGCGCGAGCCAGTCGACCGCTCGTGCGAGCAGAGCGTTACGGGCCGGCAGATGGCAGAGCACGAACCGGGCGTGGATCAGGTCGAACGACCCACCCCAGTCAGGTGATGCCAGGATGTCGTCCTCGATCAGGCGCAGGTTCTCCGGCCGATCAGCGCCGTACGTCGAGAGGTCCTTGTCGACGGCAACCACCTCGGCATGGCGACCGGCGAGCCAGGAAGCGATCGACCCGGCGCCGGGTCGATCTCCAGGCAGCGAGCGTCCGCGGTCAACCCGAGATTCGACAGCACCGACTGGCTGAACCCGTCGACGCTGGCCTGGATCGACCCCAACCGCTCCTGCTCCACACCCACCCGATGACCCTAACGACAGCACGGGCCAGCGGCGAAACAATGCGCCGGAATTCCTTTTCAGGGCAATTCGGAAAGAGCGCGCGGTAATACCGGGGAATTACCAGGAAGAAGCGGCGGCAAGCGCGGGCCAGAACGGCCAAGGGACGCGCTTGCCGCCACCAGTTCAGTCAGCGGGGTGCGACATCCCACATGCGCTCGCCGGGCAGGGGATCGGGGAGACGGTCGACGGCGGGCAGGGGGTCGTTGGTGACCCGGAGTCCAGCAAAACGACGGCTCATGGCGTGGGCGTATCGCTCGGCAAGCGCGGGCTCCGCGCTGTAGTCGGCGATCACATGCTCACCGAACCAGACTCGCACGCGACGGCGTTCGGTCGTCTGGATGGCGGTGGCGGTTGTCACTTGTCCTCCTGGGGCAGTTCGTCGGGTCGGGAATTCGCGGGGCGAGCGCGGTGATCTTGGAATGCCCTGGGTGGACCAAGGTATTTCGTGACCACGCAGATCCAACGGTCCGATCTCGGCCCAGGTCACGCTTCGATCCCGAGGTTTCATCAAGAAATCAAGATTTCCCGTTCGGCCGACCGCCGGGCGCTTTCGAAAGTATGTTCACTTCTTTGTCGAATCGGTTCGATTCACGCGGCGGTTCCGCAGCGTGCCCATACCACGACTGAGCGGATACGCGATCCAGGCGGCCTACCAGACCGTCCAACAGGCGAGACGGGCGGGTTCCGAAAATGGTCAGTTGGGTCGATCCGTAGGCTTGACGCGTGACCGTCGAAGAAACCAGCCTGGCCCTTCCGACAGTGCCGTCGGTACAGCTCGTGCCGGCACCGGTGGGCATCGCCTCCGTCCAGACCGAGCACCTGATGGGAGATGTCGGCTCCGCCCTGCGGCTGCTCGACGCCGTTGAGCGGGTCCGGGGCCACGCCCATCCGCTCATCCTCGATCTCCAGGACGCCGTCGGCATGAAGATGCCCGCGGCCCTCATCCTCAGCGCGGTCGCCGCCGGCCGCGACTCGGCCGAATCCGTCGCCCAGCAGCTCGGCACGTCGTCCGCCGAGGCCGAGCTGGCGCTGACCGATCTCGCCGCCATGGGGCTGGTCCGGCTGCAGCCCGATCTCCGCGTCACGGTCAGCGATGCGGGCCTCGCCCGGCTGGCCCAGCTCGACGGTCTGACCGTCCGGGTCCTCGACGTGGTGACCGGCATCCTCGGCCCGGAGGACGCGGCCACATTGGTCCGCCTCCTGCACACAGTGGCCGACGGCCTCGAGACCGCCGCCGTCACGGCCCGAAGCGACCGCCAGCTCTAGCTTTCAGGTGGTGGGCGTCGGGTCGTCGTATTGGCCGGGGCGGCCGCGGTAGCGCTCGCCGTTCAGGTACGGCCAGGCGTTGGCGGTGCAGCCGTGGAGGCCGAGCGTCTGCTGCTCCATCACCGGGGCCGGAGCGCCCGGCGCCGGGCAGAGCTCGTGACCGTTGCCGAAGCGATGGCCGGACTCGTGGTTGATCATGTACTGCCGGTACGCCGTCAGCGAGGCGCCATAGTCCGGTACGCCGTTCGCCCAGCGGGCCACGTTGAGTACGACGCGATCCCCGATCCGGCAGCTCGTGTACCGGTCGTACCCGTGTCCGCAGATGGCGTCGCGCGTCGCCGGCGTCACCAGCATCAACACGTAGTCGAAGCTCTCGCCCTCGCCGACGTGCTGGAGTCGGCGCTTGCCCCCGCCGGTCCACCCGCGCGGATCGGCGTACGTTGCGCGGATGAACCGGCCCAACTCGGCCTTGTCGACCCCCTTGATTCCACGTTCGACCACAACCCGGAAGCGGAGCAAGGGCCCGGCCGTCCCGATCGTTGTCGGGTCACCAGGGAGTACGTCGTACTCGGCGCTGCCGCGGACCGGGAAGGTGATGCGGCTGTCGAGCGGTCGCTTGTTCCTCGGCGTGGTCGTGATGCGGATGTCGGTCCCGCCTCGGCCGGCGGGCGGATTCTTGCCCTTGGCAACTGGCGCGGTTGTGGGGGTGGAGGCAGCGGTCAGGCGTGGTTGGTCCTGCTGGGACAGGCGGGCCGGTAGTTGGTAGATCGCTCCAGCCACGACCGCTGCCGCGATACCCAGACCGATGATCCTCGCCTTGCGCATACCGCTCCTCACCCGCGGCGATCCCGCTGATCACCGTGTCCTCACACCTCCTTCTTGTCTGATCGGGCTGAAACCCTTCTCGTCGCGAAGGACTCAGCGGGCGAGCACGGTCGTGACGTCGAGATTTCCGCCGCTGATCACGCAGGCGGTGAGGCCGTCCGGACTCAGCGTGACGGAGCCTTCGAGCAAGGCGGCGAACGTCGCGGCGGCGGCCGGTTCGAGGGCGAGTTTGGTCCGCGACATCACCAGCCGGGTCGCCTCGACGATGCTGTCGTCGTCGACCCGGACCACCTCGTCGACGTACCGCTTGATGTGCGCGAGCGTGTGCACCCCGCACATCGGCGCGGCGAGTCCGTCGGCGACACTACGGGCCGTCGGCAACTTCTCCGGTACGCCGCTGGCCAGACTGCGCGAGACCACATCGGCGTTCACCGGCTCGATTCCGATAACCCTTGCCGAGGGCAACAACTCCTTGATCACGAGCGCGAGACCCGAGACCAGGCCGCCGCCCCCGATCGGCACCAATACGGTGTCCAGGGAAGGGCGATCCGCCAGCAGCTCCAGACCGATGGTGCCGGCGCCGGCGATGACCGTTGGGTCGTCGAAGGGATGTACGGCGGTGAGGCCGCGCTCGTCCCGGAGTCGCTCGTACGCCGCGAGCAGATCGCCCTCCACCAGCACCACCTCAGCGCCGTACGACCGGGCCGCGTCGACCTTCGCCGGTACGGCGCCCGCGGGCATCACCACCGTGGCGGCCACTCCGGCGGCGCGCGCGGCCCACGCCAGCGAGCCGGCGGCGTTACCCGCGGACAGCGTGATCACGCCTCGCCCCCGCTCGTCCGCGTCGAGCGTGAGGACCTTGTTGAGGATGCCCCGGACCTTGTAACTCCCGGTCTTCTGGAAGAGCTCCGCCTTCAACGTCAGCCGCCCGCCGAACCGCTCGTCCAGCGTCTCCGACTCGACCATTGGCGTGCGGTGCAGGCGCCCCGCCACTCGTTCCGCGGCGGCGTACACCTGCTCGAGACCCACCAGTTCGTCCATCCCCGGAGCCTAAGCGTGTCAGGGAGTGAACAACTTCCAGCGCCCCTCGGAGACGACTTCGACGATGCCGTCGCTCACCTTGATGGCGGTCTGGTCGTCGATCGCGTACGTCGGCGCAGGATTCCGTGCCGCCCACTTCTCTGCGTTCTCCAAGGAAGCGTCGAGGTGGTCCAGGTGGTCCAGGTGCGGGATGATCGCAAAGTCAACGAGGCCCGCTCCCTGCCCGGTGACCAGGATTCTGTCGACGTCACCCTGGGGCGTGGTGAAGACAACGTCCTCCGACTTCAGCGGTCCGTCTTTCCCGCGGGGCGGCTCGACGTAGGTCTCGACGAAAGTGGAGCTAGCAGCCATAGCCCCGGCGCTCACCCCCACGTAGACCGCCTCTGAGCGCAGTGTCGGCAGGAGATCGGTCAGACCGGAGCGCCGCATCCAGTTGGCGAGAAACAGGGGGTCGCCGCCCCAGAACAGCAGTGCGTCGGCGTCCCGAACCGTTGGCACCCAAGCAGCCTTCTCGATGCTCGGCAGTACCGACAGCTCCAGGATCCCCAACGACTTCCACCCCAAGCCAGCCAACGGCGATGGAGCCTTGCCGCTGATCGCCTGCCACGCCCCGCCTTGCCCGCCGGGAAAGGGGTAGATGGCGGTCGGGATGAAGAGGGCGTTGGACTCGGCGATCGGTTTGCCCAGCAGGTCGACCAGCGCGTCGCGGATGCTGCTGTTCTTGATCCCGCTCGAGGTGAGGAGAAGTCTCATATCGCCCTTCCTTGGTCATCCGGGGCGCGCACGACGCCGCCGAGCCGTTCCCAGGTCACACCCTCTCCCGACACTTGGTGGAGTGCCGACTAGAAGACTTCAGCCAACTTTCTCTACCGAAGCTGCGTCGAACTCTGTGGTTGGGCGCAAACAGGGGATGTGCCCAACCGAAGACTTCAGCTCGTCAGTTAGGCGTGATGATGAGTTTGCGGCCGACGCCGGCGCGGAATTGCTTGACCGCGTCGGCATACTCGTCGAGCGCGAAGGACTCGCTGATCATCACGTCGGGCCGGATCGCGCCGGCGACGAAGAGGTCGCGGGCGCGTTCGAAGCTGTTCAGGATCGCCATCGACCCGGTGATCGTGATCTCCCGGTTGTAGACCTTGAACGGTTCGAAGCTGGCCAAGGCATGCTCGCCGGATACGCCGAACTGCAGGAACGTGCCGCCGCGCCCCACCTGCCGCAAGCCGTCCTCGATCGCCGCCGGCACCCCCGTGCAGTCGATCACCACGTCCCACCCGCGCGCCCGCTCCACTTCGGCCGAGCTCGTCACGGCCGCCGTACAACCGAGCAGCCGGGCCGTCTCGAGCCGTGCGGGATTGAGGTCGACCACGCTGACGTCGATGGCGCCCGCCCGTTTGGCCAGTTCCATCATCATCAGGCCCATCGTCCCGGCGCCGTAGATCAGGTAGTTGGTCCCGAGCTTCAACGGCAGTACGTCGAAGCCGCGCACCGCGCACGCGAGCGGCTCGACCAGGGCCGCGGTCGCGACGTCCAGCCCGTCGGGAAGCTTGAAGCAGTTCCCGACGGGCGCGCGGGCGAACTCGGCGGCGCCACCGGGCTCGGTGATGCCGATCGCGTTCCACCGTTCGCAAAGGTTGGCCTGGCCGCGCTGGCAGTAGTAGCACTCGAAGCAGTACAGCGACGGGTCCACCGCCACGGCATCGCCGACGGCCACCTCGGTGACGTCCGCGCCGATCTCCACCACCCGGCCGGCGAATTCATGCCCCGGTACGACGGGCAGCGATGGCGCGAACTCGCCTTCCAGGATGTGCAGGTCCGTGCCGCAGATCCCGGTCGCGACCACCTGGATGACCACGTCCCGCGGGCGCGGCGTGGGATCGGGGATCGTGGTGAGCTCGATCCGGTCGATCCCGGTGATCATGGCTGCCTTCACTTCACTGCTCCCAGGGACATGCCCCGGACCAGCTTGTCCTGGGCGGCGAAACCGGCGATCAGCACGGGCAGCGAGACCAGCACGGCCGCCGCGCAGAGCCGGGCGAGGAACAGACCCTCGTTGGTGATGAACCCGACCAGGAAGACGGGCGCGGTGCTGGCCCGGACCGCGGTGAGGTTGACCGCGAGCATGAACTCGTTCCAGCTGAAGATGAAGCAGATCAGCGAGGTGGCGGCGATGCCCGGTACGGCGATCGGGCCGACCACACGGACCAGGATCGAGGTCAGCCCGGCGCCATCCACCTGCGCCGCCTCGATCACCTCCTTCGGCACCTCGGCCAGGAAGGACTGCATCATCCAGACCGCGATCGGCAGGTTCATCGCCGTGTAGAGCACGATCAGCGTCCAGACGTTGTCGAGCATGCCGATCTCCTTGACGATCAGGTAGATCGGCAGCAGCCCCGCGATCAGCGGCAGGAACTTCGTGGACAGGAAGAAGAACATCACGTCGGTCCACTTGGCCACCGGCCGGATCGACAGCGCGTACGCCGCCGGAATCGCGAACAGCAGCACCAGGATCGTCGAGATGATGCCGGCCATCGCCGAGTTGATCATCGGCGCGGCCAGTCCCCGCTCCAGCAGGGTGCCGTAGTGCTCGAACGTCCAGGGCGCGGTGAGACTCGGCGGGTTCGTCGCGGCGTCCGCCTCACTGTGCAACGAGGTGAGGAACATCCAGCCGACGGGCGCGAAGAACAGCAGCGTCAGCGCCCAGGCGAGGAATCCCCACTTGGACCTACCACTGCGCGGCCTGTTGGTACGGGACAACGCGTGCGTGCTCATCGGCGGGCCTCCTCGCGCAGCAGGGACGACACCACGCGCAGCGCGAAGGTGGCGACCACGATGGTGCCGATCACCACGACCACGCCCGCCGCGGCGGCCTCGCCGTACTCGTATTTGCGGAACATCGTCTGGTAGATCTCGTACGGCAGGTTGGTGGTCGCCGTACCCGGACCGCCCTGGGTGATCGTGAAGACCGCGTCGAACGTCTGCACCACGTAGATCGAGCCGAGCAGGATCGATAGCTCCAAGTACTGCCTCAGGTGCGGCAGGGTCAGGTGGCGGAAGGTGTTCCAGCCACTCGCCCCGTCGACCTGAGCCGCCTCCAGGACGTCGGCCGGCTGGCTCTGCAATCCGGCCAGCAGGATCAGCATCATGAACGGCGTCCACTGCCATACGAGTGACGCGACGACGGCGGTCATCGGCATCGACGAGATCCAGTCGATCTGCGGCGGATCCGTCATCCCGAACCAGCCGCCGACGGCGTTCAGTACGCCGTTCAGCAGGCCGTACGCCGGGTTGTAGAGCGCGTGCTTCCAGAGCAGCGCGGCCGCCACTGGCATCACCAGGAAAGGTGCTATCAGCAACGTTCTCGCCAGACCGCGTCCGAAGAACTTCTGGTCCAGCAGCAGGGCCAGCACCAAGCCGATCAACATCGACACCAGGACGACGCTGACGGTCAGGACGACGGTGTTGAGTACGGCGTTGCGCAACCGGGCATCGGTGAAAACCGTGCCGTAGTTGGCCAAACCGGCGAACGAGCGCTCACCCGGGCGCAGCACGTTCCAGTGCAGGGTGGACAGCACAAGCGTTGCCACGAAGGGCAATTGGGTCACGACGATGACGAAGATCAGGGCCGGGAGCAACGGAATCCGGCGCTTACGCCGCTCGCGTGCCTCCCGGCGGCGGGCGTCTTCCATCGCCTTTGTCGGCGGACTTTCCACTTCAGGCCTATCGATCAGCAGGGTCACGACTTCACCTCAGGACTCCGTTCGGAGCTGCCACCTTCTTTTTTCTGCCGCGAGTGGTCACATCTGATCCATCACGCCGACGTCTCCCGGGCCGCGACGCGGATCAGATGTGACCACTCGCGGAAGAAAAAAGAAGGTCGAGCTACTTGGCCGTGGCACCCCTCGAAGGCGGAGGGCCGGAGAGGAGTGCCACGGGTCGGGGCTGTTACTTCGGGTACTTGGCTGCGACCTGCTCGGCGAGTTTCTGCCCGTCGGCCAGGGCCTTGTCGACCGTGGTCTTGCCGGCGATGGCGGAACTCACCTCCTGCGAGACCTTGGTGCCGAGATCCGCGAACTCGGGGATCGTGACGAACTGGACGCCGACCGTCGGCCGCTCCTGCACACCCGGGTTGGTCGGATCGGCCTCTTCGATCGAGGCGAGCGTGACCGCACCGAAGGCGGCGGCCTCCTTCTTGTACTCGGGCAGTTCGTAGGTCGACGCCCGCTTACCCGACGGCACCCGGGACCAGCCGAGCTTCTCGCCGACGAGCTTCTCGTAGTCCTTGCTGGTCGCCCAGGACATGAACTTCCAGGCGGCGTCGGCCTTCTTCGTGGTCTTCGGCATCGCGAACGCCCAGGTCCACAGCCAGCCGGAGGCCTTGGTCTTCTCGACCGGCGCGTGCACGTAACCGACCTTGCCGGCGACCTTCGACGTCTTCGCGTCCTCGAGCAGACCCGCGGCCGAGGTGGCGTCGTACCACATCGCGGCCTTGCCCTGGCCGAACGTGTTCAGGCACTCGGTGAAGCCGGCCTGCGAAGCGCCGTCCTCGCCGTAGTTGCGAATCAGGTCCACGTAGAACTTGGTGGCCGCCGTGAACTCTGACGAGTTGACCTGCGCCTTCCAGTCCTTGGTGAACCAGGTGCCGCCGTACGTGTTCACGACAGTGGTGAGCGGCGCGAAGATCTCGCCCCAACCGGGCAGCCCGCGCAGGCAGATCCCCGCGGTGCCCTTGCTGTTCAGGGCTTTCGCGAATTCCTGCACCTGGGTCCAGGTCGGACGCTCGGGCATCTTCAGCCCGGCCTTGTCGAACAGGTCCTTGCGGTACATCAGGAACGAGGACTCACCGTAGAACGGCGCCGCATAAAGTTTGCCGTCATCACCTTGAAGTGACTTCACCATCGGCTCGAGCAGATCGTCCTTGGCGTAGTTCGCGTCGTTGCCGGTGTAGCTGTCGAGCTCGTGCAGCCAGTCGTTGGCGGCCCAGATCCGGGCCTCGTAGGCGCCGATCGTGACCACGTCGTACTGCCCGCCCTGGGTCGCGACATCCTGAGTCACTTTGTCGCGCAATTCGTTCTCGGGCAGGATCGTGAAGTTCACCTTCACGCCGCTGGTCTTGGTGAAGTTGTCGGCGGTGAGCTTCTGGATGTCCTCCATCTGCGGGTTGCCCACCATCAGGACGTTGATGGACTCCTCGCCGCTGCCGCCGTCACCACCTCCTCCACCGGCACCGGCACAACCGGCCAGCACCAGCGCGGTGGCGGTGGCGGTCGCGGTCAGAACCACGCGGGTCCTTTGCTTCATGGCGTTCGCACCTCACGATCTCCAGAGCTTGCAGGGGCCGGCCGCTTCCCCGAATCGCTTGCGCTGGGCCGGTGACCAGACCGTACGATCGCGAAAACGTCTGCGCAAGCGTTTGCGCGGTACTTTTTCAACTTGTGAGCTTTGGCGTGCTCATATGAGCACCGATTTGGGGAGGGCTGAATGCGCCGCGAGAATGGCCCGGTGGTGAAGATGTCCGATGTCGCCCGCCGGGCGAAGGTGTCCGTCAGTACCGTCTCGCACGTGCTCAACGAGACGCGTTTTGTCGCGCCCGAGACGCGCGCCGCCGTGCTGGCCGCGGTGCACGAGACCGGGTACGTGCCGAACACGATCGCCCGCTCGCTGGTGATGTCGAAGACCAACACGATCGGGCTCGCGCTCTCCTCGATCTCCAATCCGTACTTCGGCGAACTGGCCCACCAACTGCAGGCCGCCGCCGAGGCGCGCGGCTACTCGCTGCTCATCGCCGACACTCACGACGATCCCGAGCGCGAGTTCAAGGTGGCCCGCGATCTGCACGAACGACGCGTCGACGGCATCATCCTGGCCGCCTCACCGTCGCCGTCCCAGGCCCTCGAATACCTGCAACTGCGGCACGTCCCTGTCGTCCTGGTCGACCGGATGATCGGCGCCGGCCTGGACGAGGTCGGCACCGAGAACGTCGAGGCCACCGCCCACCTGGTCGAACACCTCGCCCTCGACCACGGCCACCGCCGGATCGGCCTCATCTCGGGTCTCGCCGGCCTCGCCACCACCGAGGAACGCATCGAGGGTTACCGGCTCGGACTGGAACGCAGCGACCTGCCGTACGACGTTGGGCTGACCGCCGAAGGCGCCTCCGACGTCGAACCGGCCCACGCCGCGACCGCCCGGCTGATCGCCATGGCCGAGCCGCCGACCGCCATGATCGTCGCGAACAACCAGATGACGATCGGCGTGATGCAGGGTCTGCGCGACGCGGGTCTGACCGTGCCCGCGGACATGGCCCTGGTCGCGTTCGACGACTTCGACTGGGCCGACCTCTTCAGCCCCCGCCTCACCACGATCGCCCAACCCCACAAGGAATTGGCGCACAAAGCCGTCGACCTCATCACGACCCGCATCACCGATCCAACCCAACCCCCACGCAGCACCCGAATCCAGCCCACCCTCATCCGCCGCAACTCCTGCGGCTGCCCCTGACTACTTTCTTTTTTGTGTTCATTCGTCGCATTCCGCCCTCCCGTGAGCGGACATGTGCTGGCCAGCGGACAGGAGAGGGCGGAATGCGACGAATGAACACAAAAAAGAAGACCGAACTGGAGGTTTGTTTTGCGGATTGGCGAGTTTCCCGTTGCAGAGCAGGGCGCGGGACCGTACGGAGTGGCGGTTGAGGCGGCTGGGGCGGTGTGGATGACGTTGGTTCATGCTGGGCAGGTCGCGCGCTTGGATCCGAAGTCGGGTGAGGTGCGGCGGTTCGACTTGGGGGCCGCGGAGAGTCGGCCGATGGTCATTGCGACCGGGCCTGATGACTCGGTCTGGTTCGGTCGGTCGGACAACCGGATTGGGCGGATCACGGCAGACGGCGAGGTCGCGTCGTACGAGGTGAGTGGGTCGGCGTACGGCGTGTGTGCGGGCGCGGATGGCGCGATGTGGTTCACGTTGATGACGGCGGACCGGTCCACGCTCGACGGCGCGATCGACGTACAGTCGCTGCCGACGGAAGGCGCGGCGCCGGTCGGTATCGCGGCGGGCGAGGACGGCGTGTGGTTCGCGGAGATCGGCGCAGGGCGGATCGGGCGGATCGGCCATACGGCTCGACACTGACGGCAAGGTGGTCGACGAGGTCGTCTTCGGGCCGGGGACAGAGCCGCACGGGTTGGCTCTCGCCGGCGACGAGTTGTGGGTGGCGCTGGAGACCGGAAGTCTCGCTCGCTGTTCATCTGCGGGTTGACGGACACGCCAGCGCACGGTCATCTCCGGGCGGGTTAGTTCACGATGTGGAAATAGGCCGGGCCGCCCATGGTGGTCCGGCCCAGCTCTCCTGTCCGCGATCCCGCCCGACCGTGAGGAGTCGCTGTGAAGCGATGGACCATGCCCTTCGCGAGCCTGCTGTTGGCCGCGACCGTTCTCCCCGCCACCGCCCTACCAGCCCAGGCTGTAGACGGATCGATCGCCGGCATCACGGGTGTCGGCGTGCACAACGCGTACCAGCAAGCCACGTTTCCCTGGCTCATCGACGCCCTCGAGTCCGGTGCTTCGATGCTCGAGATCGACGTGTGGCAGAACTTTTTCGGCTCCCGCGCGTACCAAGTGAGCCATGACCCTGGGAATGCCAACAACTGCTCGTCGGCCACCACGTTCGCCGGCTTGCGCTCCGGTTCGCGCAACCAGAACCTGCAGACGTGCCTGCGCAATCTCAAGCTCTGGCACGACCAGAACCCAACGCATCGCCCGTTGATCATCAAGCTCGAGGCCAAGAACGGTTTCGACGGCCGGGGTGGTTATGGGCCGGCTCAGCTGGACACCTTGGTCAGTACGGCGCTCGGGGCCGGCAACATCCTCAAGCCCGCTGACGTGAAGGGCTCCGCCAGCACGCTCGACGCGGCAGTTCGCGGTGGCGGTTGGCCGTCGCGGTCGAGCCTCAACGGCAAGTTCCTCTTCCTGATCGAGACGGGCGCGTTCGAGTCGCAGAACCCGTTCGACAGTTACGACACGGACCTGGAGTACGCCGATCACCTGACGGCGTTGAACAATGCGGGACGGCTCAGCTCGGCCACGATGTTCACGACGATCAACGGCGCCTCGTCGTCGGACCCGCGGACTGGTGATCGCGGCGGCTCGCGCGCTCAGTGGTACGTCACCTTCGACGGCAATGCCGGCTCCTGGTTGGGCGGCAGCACCAGTTTCTACACGAGTAACAACTACCTGCTGGTGATGGTCGACGCGCACTCCGTCGCACCCGCGATCGACGGGCGGAACCCGACCGAGCAACAGGCCAAGGACCGCGTCAACCTGCTCGCCTCCCGCGGTGCCACCATCGCGTCGAGCGACTGGACCGCGCCGCCGATCGTGTCCTACACAACCCCACGCAGCTAAGAAGCCCGTGCCTCGCGCCGGACGTTTCCCGGCGTGGGCACGGGACCTCAGCCGCCGGTCGCCATTGCGTAGCGGCCGGCGAGCTGAGTCGCGGCGTCGATCAGCTCGGCTGGGCCAACGATCTCCAGGTCGACCTCGAACATGCCGAGCGTGGCGGCCAAAGAGATCCACGACCACGCACCGAGCACCAGCCGGCACCGGTTCGGCCCAAGCTCCTCGACCAGCGCGTCCCGCCCCGCCCAGCGCGCGATGTCAGCGGCCTTCGCCTGCAGGATCGCCTCACCCCGGCACGGCCATTCCGATCGCTTGAACCGCTCGGAGATGTACGTCGCGACGTCCGGCGTCGGCAGTTCGCGCGGCGTGAAGCGCGGCCCGGTCGGCGTCTTCGGCGTCATCCGGTCCACCCGGAACGTCCGCCAGTCCTGCCGATCCAGGTCGAACGCGACCAGATACCAGCGGCCGCCCCAGGTCACCACGTGATGCGGCTCGACCTTGCGCGGCGGCTTCCACTCCTCGGTCTCACCCTGGTCACGCGTCACGTAGTCGAAGCGCAGGATCTCCCGCGAGCGCACCGCCGTACCGACCGCGATCAGGTGTTCGCTGTCCACCTTCGACCGGCTCGCGGCGTACTTGTCGACGGTCGTCACCTGCAACGCGTCGACCCGCTGCCGCAGTCGTGCCGGCATCACCTGGCGGACCGTGGCAAGAGCCCGGAGCGCGCCCTCCTCGATCCCGGTGACGGCAGTGGTCGCGGTCTGCAGGGCGACGGCCACCGCGATGGCTTGATCGTCGTCGAAGAGCAGCGGCGGCAGATCGGCCCCCGCGTCCAGGCGGTAACCGCCGTCTGGGCCCTTGGTGGCGCGCACGGGATAGCCGAGATCGCGGAGGCGGTCGACGTCGCGTCGTACCGTCCGCGGGCTGCACTCCAGCCGTTCGGCCAGCAGCGCACCCGGCCAATCCCGCCGGGCCTGTAGGAGCGACAGCAGCGAGAGAAGTCTTGCCGAGGTTTCGGACATGACTCCAGATTCGCAGAAGTAGCGGCCAGAACCTGTCCTGTTCTGCTGGAAATGTTCTCGGTGTCACCCCCTAGCACATCCAGCGAGGAGATAACCCGTGATCAGCACCCGATCGCTCACCAAGGACTTCGTGGTGAGCCGTACCCAGACCGTGCACGCCGTCCGCGGTATCAGCCTGCAGATCGAACCCGGTGAACTCGTCGCCGTGCTCGGCCCGAACGGCGCGGGCAAGACCACCACGATGCGCATGCTCACCACCCTGATCGCGCCGACTTCGGGTAGTGCGACCGTCGCCGGGTACGACGTGGCGTCCGACCCGGCGCAGGTCCGCCGGTGGATCGGGTACGTCGGCCAGGGCAACGGCGCGGGCCACTCCCAGCGCGTCGGCGACGAGCTTGCCGGGCAGGGCGTGATCTACGGACTCGACCGTCGGGACGCGAAGGCCCGGGCCGCCGAACTGATGGAGGCCCTCGATCTGACCGAGCTGGCCAAGCGCAAGGTGTCGGACCTGTCGGGCGGTCAGCGGCGCCGGCTGGACGTGGCGATGGGCCTGGTGCACGCGCCGCGGCTGTTGTTCCTGGACGAGCCGTCGACAGGTCTCGACCCGCAGAACCGGGCCAACCTGTGGGATCACATTCTGCGGATGCGCGAGCAGTACGACATGACGATCATGCTGACGACGCACTACCTGGACGAGGCCGACTCGATGGCCGAGCGGGTGGTCGTGGTGGACAACGGCGAGGTGATCGCCGATGACACGGCCGAGAAGCTGAAGACCGACCTGGCCGGCGACCAACTCGTCATCACCGTTGCCGCCAGCAACCTCAATGTGGTCAGGCGATTGGCCGATTCGTTGCCCGGGGCCCGTGATGTCGTGGCCGACGGCAACCAACTGACTGTGCGAGTGACCGACGGCCCGGCGGCCCTGCCGGTACTGCTCGGCGCTGCCAAGGACGCGGGCGTACCGATCGCGACGGCCCAGGTCCACCGCCCCACCCTCGATGACGTTTTCCTCACCCTCACCGGTCGCAGCCTGCGCGAGACCGGCACCACCGGAAAGGCAGCCGCATGACCACCCTGACCAGCCCCGCGCCCACCCGCGTCGTACAGCGCGATGCGGAGCCGATCCGCCGCAACCTGATCCGGGATACCGGCATCGTGATGCGGCGCGAGTTGCAGCCGGTATTGCGCGACCCATTCTCGTTGTTGTTCGGGATGATCCAGCCGTTGTTCTTCCTCGCGCTGTTCGGTCCGTTGCTGGCCGGGGCGCTCGGAATGGCGGGACCCGTCCAGGGGTCGATCTGGCAGTGGTACGTGCCGGGTCTGCTGGTGATGACCGCGTTGTTCGGGACGTCGGCGACCGGGGCGAATCTGCTCTTCGAGTTCCAGACGGGCGCGCATGAGCGGATGCTGGTCACGCCGTTGTCGAGGTCGTCGCTGCTGATCGGCCGGGCGTTGAAGGAGATGGTGCCGCTCGCCGGGCAGACCGTTGTGGTGATCGCGGTGATGATCCCGTTCGGGTTCGAGCTGCATCTGGTCGGCGCGGTGATCGGGCTGGCGCTGCTCGCGGTGTTCGGGGTTGGGCTCGGGTCGTTCAGTTATGCGCTGGCGATCGCGGTTCGTAAGCAGGACTGGATGTTCTGGATGGTGCAGCAGACTTTCCTGTTCCCGCTGATGATCCTGTCGGGCATGCTGCTGCCGCTGGAGTCGGGCCCGGGCTGGATGCAGTTCGCCTCGAAGCTCAACCCGCTCGCCTACATGGTCGACGCCGAACGCCTCCTCTTCGCCGGCGACCTCACCTCACCCACGATCGCGTACGGCGCCCTCGCCGCGATCCTCACCGCCGCCGCCGGCCTCACCGTCGGCATCCGCATGATGCTCAAGTCCACCGACTGACCCAGCTTCCTTTTCGTTCATTCGTCGGAATCCGCCCTCTCCCGACCGCAGACCTGTGCATGTCCGCGGTGCTGAGAGGGCGGATTCCGACGAATGAACGAAAAGGAAGGTCAGCAGGCGCAGGCGATGCCTTGGGGGGCTACCAGGGGGTCGAGGGTGACGCGGTGGGTGCCGTCGGCGGTTTCGATGGGGAGGCCTTCGCGAGCCCAGTACTCGAAGCCGCCGATCATCTCTTTGACGGGATAGCCCAGCTTCGCGAAGGCCAGTGCGGCTTTGGTGCCGCCGTTGCAGGCCGGGCCCCAGCAGTACGTCACGACCGCGGTGCCGGCCGGTACGACGGACGCGGCGCGGGCCTCGATCTCGAGGGTCGGCAGGTGGATCGCGCCCGGTACGTGGCCCTGGTCCCAGCTCGCCTGGTTGCGGCTGTCCACCAGCACCCAGCCGGTCGTACCCGCGCCGATGTCGGCCGCGACGTCCGACGGGTCGGTCTCGAACGAGAGGCGGCCGGCGAAGTGCGCGATCGCCTCGCTCTGAGCGGCGGGCTGGACCTTCAGTACCTGCGACATCTGGTGACTCCTTCGGGTGGAAGCGTTGGCCCAAGCCTGCCAAGCGCCGACGCCCGCGAACAGTGGCGTGAATGCCCTTCACCGCTAAGATCACGCCATGCGTGCCCGACGTACCGGACGTACCGTCTCCGTGCTGGCCTTCGACCGGATGGCGCCGTTCGAGCTGGGTTCGGTCGTCGAGGTGTTCGGCATCAACCGCCTCGGCCTCGAGTGGTACGACCTGCGCGTCTGCGCGGCGGAGCCCGGGCCGCTCCGGATGGCGGGCGGTTTCACCATGACCGCGCCGTACGGGCTGGACGAATTCGCGCAGGCGGACACCGTGATCGTGCCGGGCGTCGCGAACGTGCACGCCGACGAATCCCCCGAGGTCATCGCGGCATTACGCCTAGCGCAGGCCAACGGCGCACGCATCGTCTCGATCTGCTCGGGCGCCTTCGCACTGGCCGCGGCGGGTCTGCTCGATGGGCTCGGCGCGACCACTCATTGGAAGTACGCGCCGATCCTGGCCAGGCGTTTCCCGAAGGTTCGGGTCGAGCCTGACGTGCTGTACGTCGACAACGGGTCGGTCCTGACCTCGGCCGGGTCCTCCGCGGGGATCGACCTCTGCCTGCACTTGGTCCGGACCGACCATGGCGCGCGCGTCGCGAATTCCGTCGCGCGCCATCTGGTCGCGCCGCCGCATCGGGACGGCGGCCAGGCCCAATTCGTCGAGGCCGCCGTGATCGAGACCGGCGCGGATGACCCGATCGGCCGGGCCACCCGCTGGGCGCTGGACAACCTGGTCGAGCCGATCACCGTACGGGAGCTCGCCCGGCAGGCACAGTTGTCGCAGCGGACGTTCATCCGGCACTTCACCCGCCGCACCGGCACCAGTCCGCTGCGCTGGGTCATCACCCAGCGGGTGCTGGCCAGTCTGCCGCTGCTGGAGTCGACGTCGACACCGGTGGAGAAGGTGGGCGCGGCGGTGGGGTTCGAGAGTCCGGCGACGTTCCGGCACCACTTCGGCCGGACGATGAACGTGTCCCCCGCCGCCTATCGCAAGACCTTCAGCCTTCGCCCGTAAGCCCTTCGCCCGCGTCGTCCGTGAGCTCGAGGATCGCGGTGATCATCACATCCCACACCTGCTCCGGCTGCTCGTGACCCGCGCCCGGTAGCGGCACCAGGCGGGCTCCGGGGACTTCCCGCGCGAGCGCCTCGCCGTGGCCGATCGGGAACAATGGGTCCTCGGTGCCGTGCATCACCAGGGCCGGTACGGCGATCTCGCCGAGCCGGTGCCGAATCGGCTCGCCACCGTCGAGGATCCAGTGGTTGGTCATAGCCGCGGCCAGGTCCGCCGTACGGTCGACCATCTTCGCGTACAACGCCCGCCGCGCGGGTTCGTCGTACGGCAGGCTGCCGGCGAAGAGCCGTTCGGCATCGATCAAGGCCTGCAGCGCGGCCTCGCGGTCGGACCAGTCGGTCGGCTCGGCCTCCTCGGAGAATGCGGCCTGCAGCGCTTCGGACATCGGCGGCAGATCCGGGTTCGACGGGCCGCCGGGACCGCCCGGGCTGGTCGAGACGAAGGTGACCGTACGGACGCGCTCCGGGTGGTCGAGGACGAGGCGCTGCGCGAGTCCGCCGCCCATCGAAACGCCGACGATGTGCGCCTTCTCGATCCCGAGCGCGTCCAGGATGCCGATGGCGTCGGCGACCAGGTCATGCCCGGAGTACGACGGAGCGCCGGCCGGGTCGTGCGTCGATTGGCCGGTGTCGCGATGGTCGTACCGGATCACGAACCGCGGTCCGGCCGCGAGTCGCTCGCAGAACGCGTCCTCCCAGAAATCCATCGAGGCCGCGGCACCGTGGATCAGCAACACCGGCGCCGCCTCCGCCTCCCCGAACGTCTCGACACACAGCTCAACCGCGCCCACCTTGACCAACTTCTTCACGACGTACTCCCTTGCTCAGACTTCCTCCGACACCCCTACATCGGACCCGTCACACAGACCTCGACATCCGGCGCTCCCTTCTTTGCGTTCGTTCGTCGGAATCCGCCCTCCTCCCGCCGCCGACCTGCACCGGTCCGCTGGGCTGGGAGGGCGGATTCCGACGAACGAACGCAAAGAAGTCACCCCGGCGAAGTTCGCGCGTGGAGGTGGGCGTCGTGCCAGCCGTCTGTGTGGCGCATCGAGCGGGACAGGGTCGCCTCGAGGGGGTACGACGCCTTAGCCGCGACTCGGCAGGAGGCGAGGTTGCGGGTCGAGTGGTGTAGGTCGAGCCGGTTCATGCCGGCCGTGCCGAAGGCCCAGTCGGTCAGCGCGTGCAACGCCCGTACGGCGACTCCCGCACCACGCGCAGACGGCAACACCCAGTACGAGATGTCCGCCGAGGCCTCGAACAACGAAATGCCGCGAAGGCCGACCTGTCCGAGCACGACGTCGGCCACGTCGACGATCGCCCAGCTCGCGGCCGTCTCGTCGGACCAGCGCTGGGCGAAGTCGGCGATCCAGGCGACTGCCTCGTCATCGGAGTCGATCCGGCGAATGTGCCAGCGCTGGATCTCCGGACAGCCGAACGCCGTACGGACCGCCGCGGCGTCACCGGGCTGCCACGGTCGCAGGGCCAACCCGCCCTCGACCTCGAGCCGCGGTTGCGCCTGGAAACTGCCGCTGGGAATGGCCGGATCTACGAGGAGAGGCACGACTGAATCCTGACAGACCAGTGCCGTCGCCACCTCCTACGAAGGCTGCGACGGCAGGTTGGTCAGCGGCGGAAGCCGAGGGCCATCAGGATGACTGCGGCCAGCGAGCTGACAGTGCGGACGTGGTTCCAGGGGACCCAGCGGCTCAGGTAGGTCTGCCAGTACGCCGCACCCTCGGCGCTGGCGGCGTCGACCGCGGCCAGCGCGTTGTTCATCGGCACGTTCACCGCTCCGGTCACCACGCTCGTACCGATCAGGAAGACGATCGCGCCCGCCACCCGCCACGCCGTACCGCCGAGGCCGTCGAAAGGAGCGGTCACCAGGACGGCGACACACGAGATCGCCGAGCCCGTGAACACCAGCAGGAAGACCGGGTTGAGGATGTGCACGTTAATCGAGTTCATCGTGGCGATGCCCTGCGGTGCCGGCTGGTCGCGGAGAGCCTTCATCACCGTGGTGTCGAAGGCGAAGAACAGGCCCGCGTTCAAGGCCACCCCGGCGATCGAGATGATCGTGGCCAACTGCGAGATCTTGCCGATCATGATGCCCACACTCCTGTCGCGGCGGTCGCCCGGACGTAGTCGCTGAAGTCACGCGGTGCCCGGCCGAGCACCTGCTGCACGCCGTCGGAAACATAGTCGGACAAGCCGCGCCGCACCACCGTAAATAGATCGGCGAGCCCTTTCGCGGTTTCGGCGTCCAGCCCGTATTCGACGATCTCGGCCTGGTACTCCTCGGAGTCCACGTGCTCGTACACCACCGGCCGCCCGCTCGCGGCGGAGATCTCGGCCGCCGCCTGCGCAAGCGTCATCGTGCGCGGCCCCGACAGCGCGTACGCCGTACCCGCGTGATTGTCCGGATCGAGCAGCGTCTCGACGATCACCTCGGCGATGTCGTCCGCGTCGATGAACGCCTCGGCGCCATCGCCGGCCGGCGCTCGCAGTTCGCCGTGGAGTACGCCGTCGAGCAGGAAGTCCTCGCTGAAGTTCTGCATGAACCACGCGGGCCGGACGATCGACCAGGACATCCCGCTGTCCTGCAGTACGGCCTCCAGCGAGACGCCGGCCCGGTAGACGTCGAACTCGCGCCCCGGGCTGCCGGTACCACGCCCGGACAGCAACACCGTGTGCCGTACGCCGCTCGCGGCCGCCGCCTTGACCGCCGCCTCCGCCTGGGCCGCTCCACCCGGATCCATCGGCGGAGCGACGTACATGAGGTTGGCGCCTTCGAAGATCGGAGCCCAGGTCGACTCGTCGTACCAGTCGAAACGGTGCTCGCTCGAACGCGACGCGGCCTTCACTCCGAGGCCGCGATCGCTGAGCAGGCGGGCGACACGACGACCGGTTTTGCCAGTACCACCGAGAACCACCGTTGTGTTTGTCATGCCTCAATTCCACCGTCGCACGGTGCGTTCATCCATGGTTGTACGGCGCACGCCCATGTCTGAGCGTCTACCCTTGGGCGATGGACGTTCTCGACGATCTGCTGGCCGGGACCAGGGCGCGGGGTGGGCTCTTCAACCAGACGGTGCTGGATCCGCCTTGGTCGTTGCGGATCGCGGACGAGGCCACGCTGGCGCTCGCGACGATGATCCGCGGCGACGGCTGGCTGATGTTCGATGGCGAGGAGCCGATCCGGTTGCGCGAGCGGGATATCGCCGTCATCCGCGGCCCGGTCGAATACACGGTCGCCGACGATCCGGGCACGAAGCCGCGGCTGTTGATCCGGCCGAACAACATCTGCGAACCGTTGCCAGGGGCCCCCGAATTCGACGGGCCGACGTTCGCACCGCGGACGCATGGGCGTCGTCCGGACGGGCAGGACCTGATCGTCAGCGGCGTCTACCAGATGGAGGGCGACGTCAGCCGCCGGTTGCTGAACGCACTGCCGCCGGTCTTGGTGGTTCCGGCCGAGCAGTTCCCCGGATCCGTGATGGACCTGCTCACGGCCGAGATCAGCCGGGACGATCCGGGTCAGGGCGTGGTGCTCGATCGCTGGCTCGACCTGGCTCTGATCATCACGTTGCGCGCGTGGTTCGCGCGGCCGGAGTCGCACGCGCCCGGCTGGTACCAGGCGCAGTGTGATCCCGTCGTCGGCCAGGCGCTACGGCTGATCCACGAGGACCCGGCCCGGGGCTGGACCGTTGCCGAGCTGGCCGATCGCTGCGGCGCCTCCCGGGCGAACCTGGCCCGCCGCTTCAGCGCGCTGGTCGGGGAGGCGCCGATGGCCTACCTGACCGGATGGCGCATCACGCTGGCGGCGGATCTGCTGCGCGATACCGATGACACGGTCGAGTCGATCGCCCGGAAGGTCGGCTATGCGAACGCCTTCGCCCTCAGCGTGGCCTTCAAGCGGATCCGTGGGATCAGCCCGTCGGCCCACCGCAAGGGCGAGGCGCTCGCCAGCTCCGCGTGATGCTCAGGCGGTCTTGGTGATGGAACCGCCGACCGCGGTGAACGTGCCGTTGTAGTTGCGCAGGTTGTACTTGTCGGCGTCCTGGCCCGTCACGCGATACGTGTAGGTGCCCTTGGCAAGCTTTCCGCCCGAGCCGGACTTACCGTCCCACGTGGCCTTGACCATGCCGTCGACGTTCGCGCAGTTCATGATCCGCACCTTCGTCGAGCCGTAGTAGAACGTCACCTGGCACGTCGGCAACGCCTTCGACACCGGCAGCCGCAGCGACCACGTCGTACTCATCGAAGCCGGCGCGATCACATTGCCGAGGTAGACCGGCGGATCGATGAACGGCGCCAGCCGCACCGCCTTGCCGATGAAGGTCTTGTCGGTCCACGCCAGCGTCTCGTCGTCCAGGTCGAACTGGTCCGGCGTCGCGTCGGCGACGTCCCACGGGTCGGCAATGATTTCGTTCGCCGGCAACGTGCCGACCACGACCGGTGCGATGGTGGTGCCGAGCTTGATCGTCCGTACGTCGCGCTGCGCGTCGGTCGGCCGTACATCGAGCGCCAGGTAGCCACCGGACAGCTTGAGCGAGGTGGTGCCGCGCGTCCCGATCGTCCGCTGCGTCTTCGCGGCGGTATCGCGGATCGTCAACGTCTGCGAACAAGGGTCCGCGCTCGTGCACGCCGTCACCCAGGCCAGCCACTTGCCGTGAATCGCGACCGCCTTGATCTTCGAACCGGCAGGACGGTGCACACCTTCGACGTTGCGCGCGAGGTCCTTCACCCGGACCGAACCGTCCGCCTTCGCGTAGGCCAGGTAGTTCCCGAACAGCGAGGCCGGGTCTTCCGGCCGCTCGGCGGACTGCTTGGTCCGCAGGTCGGCGATCATCGGGTAGGACCAGTTGAGGCCGCCACTACCGTCCCAGACCCTCCACCGCAGCAGGACGCGGTTGCCGGAAGCCTGCGGCGGAGCCGAGCCACCGTTCTTCGTGATCACGCCGGCCGAGTCGCGCAGGTGCGGACCGGCGTACTGCAGCCAACCCGCCGAGCCGGACAGCGCCGCATAGCTCGTGTCCCGGAAGATGGTCTGCTCGGCGCCGTAGGTCAACTTGCCACCCGCCGCCGACATCGTTCGCGTGATGACGTCGAACTCCTTCGGGGACTCCTGGCTGCGCTCGGCGACGCTGTACGAGATCCGCCCTGGCTGTACGGCGACCGCGTAGGTGCCCGCCGGGTTTCCGAAGCTGACGGTGCCGACGGGGTCCGCGGCCTGTGCTGCTTGTGCGCCAAGGCCCAGCGGAATCACGGATAGCGCGGCAACGGCCGCAGCACCAGTTCGCCAAGTCATATCGAAAGCTCCTCAAGGATCCGTTGGTCTGCACCTCTTGATGCAGTCGCCAGGACAAAAGTTGTCCGCCGCTCCGTGGGGCCCGCGCGGACGCGGCGGGAATCCCTTGTGCTGCGTCCACTTCACGACATTGGCGTTTTACGGCGGGGGCAGAACGTCGTTGGCAGGCCTACATTTCCGACAGCCGCGCCGGCGAGTGACTTGGATCACCCGTAATCCCGCCCGAAATCCGGCCCGGCCGAGGCCGCCGTCCACCCAACCGGCCTCCCGCCCCAGTGAGGAGCAGCACTGTGAGAGTCCTGAGAGCAGTACATCGCCGAACACACGGCCACCGCAGACGCCGAGCCGTGCAACTCACGGCCGTCACCGGTCTGGCAGCGGCCCTGGTCGCGGGAAGCGTGGTGAGCGGCACTTTCGCCGCCGGCTCGACCGCCGAGAGCCTCGCGCCGCCGGACCCCACCGCCCGGGCCCTGGCCGCCGCTGACCGGGCCGCTGCCAATGGATTCGACGCCCTCCGCAAGGGACCGCACGAGCAGTTCGACCGGCGTGGCGTCTTCGAAGGCGGCAAGACCGGCGAGAAGGACCTCTTCTACGTTTCGTACAACAAGACGTACCGAGGTCTGCAGGTCGTCGGCGGCGATGCGGTTGTCGCGACCGATGCCGTCGGCAACGTTCTGACGACCGTCTCCGCGTCGAAGGCCGCGATCAACGTCGGTACGTCGCCCCGGCTGAACGCGACCCAGGCCACCACTGCCGCGAAGAAGGCGTTCACCTCTGTCGCGGGCACCGCCACGCCCAAGCTCGTCGTACTGGCCACGGGGCAGCCGCGACCGGTCCTGGCCTGGGAAGTACCCGTCACCGGTAAGGCCAAGCACACCGCGCACGACCACGGCGACGGCATCGCCCGCGAACTGGTCTACGTCGACGGACTCACGAGCAAGGTGCTGCACTCGACCGAGCTCACCGCGTCGGGCACGGGCACCGGCATCTGGAACGGCGGCAACCTGACCTTCGGTACGACGCAATCGGGCAGCAGTTACTCGATGACCGACCCGAATCGGCCGGCCCTGCGTTGCCAGGACTACGCCACCAACGCCACCTTCACCGACTCGGACGACGTGTGGGGCAGTACCAGCAAGACCGACAAGGTCTCCGGCTGTGTCGACGTCATGTACGCCGCCGCCGGCGAGTGGGACCTACTCAAGAACTGGTACGGACGCAACGGCCTCGACGGCAACGGCAACTGGGCCGACGCCGAGGTCGGTCTGCAAGAAGGAAACGCCTACTGGGGACACTCGAGCAACTCCGACGGCGTGGTCTTCGGCTACAACACCGCCAACCAGTGGATCACCGGCATCGACGTCGTCGCCCACGAGTACGGGCACGGCCTCGACGCCAAGACCCCGGGCGGCATCTCCGGCCACCCCTCGCAGGAGTCCGTCGCCGACATCTGGGGCGCGATCACCGAGCACTACCTGAACAACCCGAACGACGCCCCCGACTACGAGGTCGGCGAGGAGATCAACTTCTCGGGTAACGGGCCGATCCGCTACATGTACAACCCGTCCAAGATCTCGGGCCACCCGAACTGCTACTCGACCAGCCTGCCGTCGTCCGTGCACGCCGCGGCCGGTCCGATGAACCACTGGTTCTACTTGCTTGCCGAGGGCACCAACCCGAGCAACGGCCAGCCGACCAGCACCACCTGCAACAACGGCGGCACGCTGACCGGTATCGGCATCAAGGACGCCGGCCGCATCGTCTACAACGCGATGCTGCTGAAGACGTCGGGCATGTCGTACCCCAAGTGGCGGATCGCCACCTTGAGCTCGGCGAAGAACCTGGACGCCACCTGCGCCCAGTTCAACAAGGTCAAGGCCGCCTGGGATGCCGTCAGCCTCGGCTCGCAGCCCGGTGAGACCACCTGTACGCCGTCCGGGGACAACGACTTCTCGATGTCCCTGTCACCGACCTCCGGCACCGTCAAAGCAGGCGCCTCCGGTACCGCGCAGGTCAGCACCACCACCGTTGGCACCGCCCAGAGCGTCAAGCTCACCGCCAGCGGGGCGCCGGCCGGCGTGACCGTCACCTTCGACCCGTCCACCGTCACCTCGGGGAACTCGTCGACGATGACAGTGGCGGTCGCGGCCGGTACGGCGGCCGGTGGTCCGTACGCGATCAAGGTCACGGGCACCGGCAGCAAGACCCACGAGGTCAGCTACAACCTCACGATCGGCGACGACACCACGCCGCCCACCGGCGACGCTCCCGACATCGACGTGGAGAAGATCCGGGCACACCTCACGCAGTTCAACACGATCGCGACGAACAACGGTGGTCACCGCCGGGCCGGATCGGCCGGGTACACCGCGTCGGTCTCGTACCTCAAGCAGAAGCTCGAGGCGGCCGGCTTCACCCTGACCCTGCAGCGTTGTTCGAGCGGCTGCACCTACGCGTCGGACAACCTGATCGCCGACTGGCCCGGTGGCCCGGCCGACCAGGTCGTCATGTTCGGCGCCCACCTGGACAGCGTCAGCGCCGGTCCGGGCATCAACGACAACGCGTCGGGCTCCGCGGCCCTGCTGGAGAACGCCCTCGCCCTGGCGGCGGCGAACCCGACCCTGACCAAGCACGTCCGCTTCGGCTGGTGAACGGATGAGGAGCAGGGCCTGAACGGCTCCGAGTTCTACGTCAACTCATTGAGCTCGACGGCCAGGTCGGCGATCAAGGGGTACTACAACTTCGACATGATCGGCTCGACCAACGGCGGCTACTTCATCAACAACATCACTTCCGCCACTTCCGCACCGATGAAGGCCTACTGGGATTCGCTGAACCTCTCGCCCGAGGAGAACACCGAAGGCGTCGGCCGATCGGACGACGCCTCCTTCAAGAACGCCGGCATCCCGACCAGCGGGTACGCCGCCGGCGCCAGCGCGCGGAAGACCTCCGCGCAGGCGACCAAGTGGGGCGGTACGGCCGGATCGGCGTACGACCCCTGCTACCACCAGTCCTGTGACACCACCAACAACATCAGCGCGACCCACCTCAACCGCAGCGCGGACGGTATCGCGTACACCGTGTGGAAGACGGCCGTCGGCCGCGACCCGAACCCGACCAACGACTTCTCCGTCGCCGTCGACCCGGCGTCGGGTAGCGCGGACAAGGGCTCGTCGGTCACGGCCACGGTGAACACCGCCACCACGGCGGGCAACGCCCAGTCGGTCGAGCTCAGCGCAACGGGTGCACCGAGTGGTGTGACCGTGTCGTTCAGCCCGGTCTCGGTCACCTCGGGCAACAGCTCGACGATGACCGTGTCGGTCGGCACCGGCGCCACCGCGGGCGACTACACCATCACCATCAAGGGCACCGGCACTACCAGCCACACCACGACGTACAGCCTCAAGGTCAACGGCGCACCGCCCACCGGCACCGTCACCGTGACCAACCCCGGCAACCAGTGGGGCTTCGTCGGCTGGCAGGCCTTCCCCTTGCAGATGCGCGCTTCGTCGAGCGCGGGCCTGCCGCTCACCTTCACCGCGACCGGGCTGCCGACCGGTCTGACCATCAGCAGCTCCGGCAACATCACCGGTACGCCCACCCGGGCCGGCGCCTACCAGGTGACGGTCACGGCGAAGGACACGTCCGGCGCCACCGGCAGCACCACCTTCCGCTACGACATCCAGTCGTGGTGACCGTCTAGACCGAAGCAGTTCCCCCCGATAGGCGGGCCCACCGGAACAGGCGCTCCGGCGGGCCCGCCGCTTTTCGTCGTTCTTTGTCGTTCATTCGTCGCATTCCGCCCTCTGCCACCGCGAACCTGTGCCGGGCCGCTCTGCTGAGAGGGCGGAATGCGACGAATGAACGACAAAGAACTTCCAGTGAGCGGAAACCCTGGTCCGGGCCGGCGGCAGATGGCAGAGGGTGGCGGGATGCGGACACAGGTGGCGATCATCGGGGCGGGGCCGGCCGGGTTGTTGCTGGGCCGAATGCTCCATCTGCAAGGCATCGACTCGGTCGTCCTGGAACGCAAGGATCGCCCGTACGTCGAACAGCGGGTGCGGGCGGGCGTACTCGAGCACGGCACGGCCGAGACCTTGCGCGAGGCCGGAGTCGGCGAGCGCCTCGATGCGGAAGGCCTTCGCCATGGTGGCATCGAGCTGCGCTTCGGCGGCGAGGCGCATCGCATCGACTTCGAGGCGCTGACCGGCCGAAGCGTCACGGTGTACGGCCAGCAGGAAGTGGTGAAGGACCTCATCGCCGCCAGGCTGGCCGAAGGCGACACGCTGCTGTTCGACGTACAAGACGTTGCCCTGCGCAACCTTGACGGCGTTGAACCGGTCGTTTCCTTCGTACACCAAGGCGATCCGGTCGAACTGACCTGCGACTTCGTGATCGGCGCGGACGGCTTCCACGGACCCTGTCGCGGTTATGTTGCCCATAGCACCAGTTGTGAGCGGACGTACCCGTTCTCCTGGCTCGGCGTGCTCGCCCAGGCCGCGCCAACGACCGACGAGTTGATCTACGCCCGCCACGATCGCGGGTTCGCGTTGTACTCGATGCGCTCGCCCTCGGTGACCCGCCTCTACCTCCAGGTGCCGTCCGACGAGAACCTGGACGACTGGTCCGACGACCGGATCTGGTCGGAACTCCGGACCAGGCTGAACACCGACCTGATCGAAGGGCCCTTGCTGGCCAGGGGAATCACGCCGATGCGCAGCTTCGTCAGCACGCCGATGCGGCACGGCCGATTGTTCCTCGCCGGGGACGCCGCCCACATCGTGCCACCGACTGGCGCGAAGGGGATGAACCTCGCCGTGGCTGACGTACGACTGCTGTCCCGAGCCCTCGGCGGGTATTACGCGGGCGATCCCGAACTGCTCAGCCGCTACTCCGACGACGCGCTCGAACGGGTCTGGCGATCAACCCACTTCTCCTGGTGGATGACCACGATGCTGCACGCCGATCCGACGGAAGATGCCTTCAGCAACCAAATTGCTCAAGCTCAACTGAAGTACGTCGCTTCGTCCGAGGCGATGGCGACTTCCCTCGCGGAAAACTACACCGGCCTGCCGTACACCTCGAGCTGGTCGTTCAAGTGAGCAGGGCCGTGCCGTTGACCGTGGTCAAGTCCCGCCACCCCTTGGCCTCCGGCGCGGCATCGAGCTGGGCGAGCTTGGTCGCGACGGACTCGGGCGGCGTGAAGCAATACTCGCTGCCGTAGACGACCCGGTCGAGCCCGGCCACTGCCTGCAACCCCGGCAGGTGGTGCGGGATCGCGGTACCGGCCACGTCGTACCAGAACTCGCGAAGCTGATCGGCCGCGCTCGGCAGATCATCGTCCGCACCGACCGCGAAATGAGACTGGAACGTCGCCAGCCGATCGCTCAGCATCGGCAGCACCCCACCGGCGTACGTGATGACGAATCGCACCCGCGGGTAATGCGTCAGCACCCCGCTGAGCACCAGATCGCTGACCGCACGAGCCCCGTCGAAGAGGAACTCGATCATCGGCCGCGGCCGGTCGAGCGCGACGTCACGCCAGTTCGGCGGCGAGGTCGGGTGGATGAACACGACCGCCTCCCGCTCGTTCAGCTCCTGCCACAACGGTTGCCAGCGCGGATCGCCGGGATAACGCCCGCCCACGTTGCTCGGCAGCACCACCCCGTTCGTGTCCAGCGCGTCGAACGCGTGACCGACCTCGGCCAGCGCGCCGTCCAGATCGGGCAACGGCAGGCTGGCGAAGAACCCGAACCGGCCGGCGTACTCCCGCGTCAGCTCCGCGGCCGCCTCGTTCATCCTGCGGGCGAGCACCCGGGCCCGGACGTCATCGCCGAAATGCACGCCGGGCGACGAGACCGACAGGATCGACTTGCTGATGCCGTTGCGGTCCATCACCTCGAGATGCTCGGCGGCACTCCACGTCGGCCAGGCGGGCATACCGTCGGGAACGAGATGCCCGGCACGCTGCGCGGCGGCGACGTACTCCGGAGTGAGGAAGTGAGCGTGTACGTCGATCAAGTCCGCGCTCATCGCTAGTTGGCCGGGTGAAGCAGGTCGTCCAGCTCGACCCGGCGCAGGAACTCCGCGCGGACGCGATCGGCGACAGCGTTGACCACGGCAGCACCGTCATCGGACGGGTCGACGTGCACCCGGAACGGCCGCCGCCCCTTCTCAGTCCCGACGACGTCGACGATCGCCTTCGCGACCTCGGCCACGTCGGCCCACTCCGGCTCCAGCTCTGCCAGCTTCCGCCCGACCTGGTCCATCAGCCCGGCGTACTTCGTCTCGTACGCCGCGACGACCGCGTCATCGGCCGGCTTACCGCTGTGCGCGAAGTGGTTGGTGCCGTGGGTGAACGCGCCCGGCACGATGATGCTGGTCTCGATCCCGAACCGCGCCAGCTCCAGCGCATAGCTCACCGCGAACGCGTCCATCGCCGCCTTCGCCGCGAAGTACGGCGCGAGGTACGGCGGGGTGCCGCCGCGAGTGCTGGAACTCCCGACCCAGACGAGCAGACCGTCGCCCTGGTTACGCAAATGCGGCAGGGCTGCGCGGTTGAGCCGCTGCGTGCCGACGACGTTGGTGTCGTACAGCTGAGTGATCTGCTCCGGCGTGAACGCCTCGGCCGGGCCGGTGACCATATGGCCCGCGTTGTGCACGAGTACGTCGAGGCGGCCCGCCTCGCTGAGCACGGTCTGGACCGCCTCGTTCGCGGAGTTGTCCGAACTGACGTCGAGCTCGACCGACCTCAAGTCGACGCCGTACTCGATCGCATACTGCTTGGCGTCATTCGCGGCGGCGGCGTTCCGACCGCCGACATCGCGCATCCCGGCGTACACGGTATGCCCGGCATCAGCGAGCGCCCGTGCCGTCAACGCCCCAAACCCACTAGACGCCCCACTAATCAAAATCGTCTTACCCACAATGCTTCCTTCCTCTTAATCCGTTCATCGGACCGTTGCGCCCGGCGTGTCCCCACTCATCGGACCCTTGTGACCCCGCGTGTCGGGGTTCATCGGAACCGTCTGACCACCTCGTGCGGCGATCGGGCGGGGTCAGATCGCGCCGCCGTTGGCGTAGATGACCTGGCCGTTGATCCAGCGGGCGGGGCCGGCCAGGAAAGCGACGACCTCGGCGATGTCATCCGGGGCGCCGATGCGCTCCAGCGGTGACTCCGACGCGATCCGGTCGATCAGCTCCTCCGACTTGCCGTCCAGGAACATCGCGGTTCCGGTCGGCCCGGGCGCTACGGCGTTGACGGTGATGTCGCGGCCGCGGAGTTCGCGGGCCAGGATCAGGGTGATGGCGTCGACCGCGCCCTTGGTCGCGGCGTACGCGCTGTACCCCGGCCGGGCGAACTTGGTCACCGAGCTGGAGAAGTTGATGATCGCGCCACCCGGACGAAGCCGGCGCGCGGCCTGCTGGTCGACGACGAACGTGCCGCGGACATTGGTATTCAGGTGCGCGTCCAGGTCGGCGAGGTCCAGGTCGACCAACGGCGCGAGGCGCATGATGCCGGCCGCGTGAACCACTACGTCGACGCCGCCGTACGCCTCCTCGGCCCGATCGAACAACGCCGCGACCGCGGTCACGTCGGCCACATCGGCCTGAACCGCAATGGCCTTCCCGCCGGCCGCCTCGACCTCTTTCACGGCCTGATCCGCCTCGGCCTGGTTACCGCCGTACGTCACGACAACGGCGAATCCCTCGCGCCCAAGCCGCGCCGCCGCCTGCCGCCCGATTCCCCGCGACCCACCGGTCACGATCGCCACCCGACCGCTGTTCTGCTCGCTCATCTGCCATCCCTCAGTTCTGGTTTCAGTGCCTCGTACTTCCTGCTGACACCTCAATCCTGGAACCGCAGTTGCATCAAAGCAAACGACTCAACTCGATACCCAAATCACTTCCCTTGATGCATCTCGGCGCACTTCTCAGGGGGTTTGGACGTGGGTGGGGATTAGGGAGAGGAGGGCGCGGATGGCGGCGGTGGGTTTGCGTTTGCGCAAAGTTGCCATGTGCAACGACCATTCGAAGGTGTGGTCCCGGATCGTCACCCGGCGAAGGCCTTCGTGGTCGATCGCGAACGGCGGCAGGATCGCGACACCGACCTCATGCCGGACGAACTCGGCCGCGTCGGTCAGACCACTGGCCTCGACCGCGATCCGGCGGCGGATGCCCGCCTGCTCGAAGACCTGGTCGTGCACGGTCCTATTGGTGAAGCCGATCGGGAAATCCACGAAACTCTCGTCGGCCAGATCAGCCAGGTCGACCACGCGCCGACGAGCCAGCCGATGCCCCACCGGTACGGCCAGCACCTGCGGCAGGCGGACCAACTCCCAGCTGGTGAGTTCCGGCGGCGCCTTGCCCGCGAAGGCGAGGAACCCGACGTCGATATCGCCGTTCAGCAGGGCGCGCTCGTTGCCCGCCGACCCGTTCGCCTCGACCCGGAGCTGGAGTTCGATCCCGGGATAGCGACGGCGGAACTCGCCCGCGATCGCCGGGATATCGACCAGCGGCAGCCCGCCGAGCACGCCGACCCGGACGGTACCGCGAAGACCGCCGCTCAGTTCGTCGACGACATCCCGCGCGCCCTGGACCGCGTCCAGCACGGCGAGCGCCTCGGGCAGCAGCGCCGTACCGGCCTCGGTGAGTACGACGCGCTGGGCGTTGCGTTCGAACAGGGTGACCTTCAGATCGCGTTCGAGGGCGGCGATCGCGGCCGAGACAGCGCTTTGCACCACGTGCAGGCGCTTCGCGGCCAGGGTGAAGCTCTTCTCGTGCGCGACCGCCACGAAATAGTCCAACTGCCTGAGCTCCACGGCTGAAGTTTGCCACTCCAGCCGTGCGCTCAGGCGGTTAGCAGGCCGATGCCCAGTGTCAGAACGCCGACGGCGAGACTGGCCGCGCCAACCCAGAGCATCGCGATCAACTTGCTCGGCGTGGTACGACCCTTACCGGCCGAGGCGGCGAAGAACCCGCCGGACATCAGGATCGCCGCTACGGGAATACCGAGGCGTCCGACCCAGAGCCCGAGTCCGGTCAGCCCGGTCTGGTCGACGTACAGCAGACCGACCAGCGACAGGATGACCAGCACCCCCGCGTGCCCATGCCCGGCCCGGGCGAAGGACTTCTGGAAGTCGGTCATCGGCACGTCACCGCGGGCGATCTTGGTCATGAACCAGCCGCCGATCTGGATGGTCACGATGGTGATGAGGATGGCGCCGGCGATCATCCGGGAGGCATCAGTGAGTTGCATGAGCTCAAACCTTTGCGAGGGTCTGCCGCGATACCGGCTCGACGGACTTGGAACGGCTCCTGGCTGCCAGGGCCGCCACTGCGATGAAGAGAATCTGCTCAGGGATACGGGTCCACAGCGGCGAAGGGGCGTCCCCGGCGAACGGCACGTCCGCTACGGCCGCGTAGATGTTCGCAGGCAGCAGCAGCACGAACAGCGCGATTAAGCAGTACGCCGCAAGCCGGCGGGTCTTGCCGAGCACAAGGCCGAGCGCGCCCGCGAGCTCGAGGACACCTGTCAGGTAAATGACGGCTGACGCGAACGGCACGAACGGCGGGACCATCGCGACCAGGTCCGCGTGAGTCGGCATCACCGTGACAGAGGCCGGCACGAAGTGCGCGCTCGCGGTCATCACCAGCATCACCGCGAGCCCGTGGGTCGCGCTAACCGTCCAGGTGGCGAAGCGCCGTACCCCGAGCGCGCCGAGCACACGGAACAGCAGCGTCGCGATCAGTAGCACCGGCACGGTCATGGTTCCTCCTAATAGATAGTGTGGGTATCCGTTAATGGATACTGCTACTATCCATCACGAGCGAGAGGAACGCAAGGATGAAAATCGCGGAGTTGAGCCGGCAGTCCGGGGTGGCGGTCCCGACCATCAAGTACTACCTACGCGAAGGCCTGCTGCCCCCGGGCGAACGATCCGCCCCGAACCAGGCGTCGTACGACGAACGCCATCTGCGCCGCCTGCGGTTGATCCGTGCTCTGGTGGAGTTGGCGCAGGTCCCGGTCGCAGGAGTACGGGCGGTGCTCGAGGCCGTCGACTCCCCCACGATGCCGCTGCACGATCAGATCGGCGCGGCCCATCGCGCGATCACCCCACGCCGCGAGCTCAGGTCAACCGTCGACACCCGCGCCGCAGCGGCCGCCGAAGTCGAGGAGCTCCTAACCCGGCGCGGCTGGTCCGTAACCGCCAACGCCCCCGCACTCGCGACCCTGGTGGACACAGTGGCCGCATTCCGCGCGCTCGGTCAGGACCACCTGGTCGCCTTCCTCGACTCCTACGCCGAAGCCGTCGAACGCTTCACCGAACTGGAGATCGCGGCCGTCCAATCCCGCGAAACCACCGACCAGGTCGCCGAGAGTGTCGTCATCGGCACCATCCTCGGCGAAACCCTCATCTCGTCCTTACGCTTACTGGCTCAGGAATCCATCTCCGCCCAGCGGCTCAAACCCTCAAGCTGACTGATCTCCGGCGATCTCGGTCAGGACTTGATCAAGGTCCGTGGGCTTGAGGTCGAGCAGCTCCTCGGTTCGTCTGGAGTCCAGAATGTGAGGCTGCCGCACTAGGTATTGCATCTCGGGAAACTCCGCCACGATCGAGTCGGTCTCACCGAGCCGGACCAACTCGTCAATCGGCATCTCGATCAGCTCCGGCATCGGCAGCCCGGCAAGAGCGACGAGCCGCGCGGTCAGCTCGCGCGTGGACAGCGTCGACGTCGACGGCACATGCCAGGCACGACCCCATTCGCCGTCAAACCGGCCGGCCGCGACCAATGTCCGCGCGACGTCGCCGGTGTAGCTCCAGCTTCGCGGCGCATCGAGGTCGGCCGGGTAAACCAAAGGCTGCCCGGCCAGCACCTGCGGCAAGGCCATCAGCATGTACGGCGAGACGACTCCCGCGCCGAGGTACTCGCTCGCGCGCACCTCGATCACCCGGACCCGGCCGGCGCGGTGAGCGGCCAGCGCGTCGTTCCACATCTGCGCACGAACGTGGCCCTTGACCGTCGTCGCGGCCATCGGCAGGTCCTCGGTCATCGGACCGTCGACCGGCCCATAGCCATAGGTATTGCCGAGCATCACGTAGTCCGCGCCCGCGCGCTCCGCCGCCGCCAGCATCGCCGCGGCCAACGGCGGCCAGTCGGTCGGCCAGCAGTCGTACGCCGGCATCGCGCAGTTGACCAACGCCGTCGCGCCTTCGGCCAGCCCGGCCAGCCGCTCGGCGTCGGTGGCGTCGGCCGTGACCCGCTCGATCAGCGGATGATCCGGACCCGCCCCGCGACGTGACACCACCCGCACCCGTTCGCCCTCATCGGCGAGTAGGCGCGCGACCTCACTGCCGGTAGGGCCGGCACCCACCACGACGTACGACATCTGTTTCCTCCAAGTTTTCGGAACTCTTGGAGTCGACCGTATGAGCTGACTGGAAGACGCCCCATGGCTACGAGTCCGTGATCCATATCCAATCGTCTTCGGAGTACGACGTTAGGGTGTCGGCATGGATGTGCTCAGCGATGTGCTCGCGGCGTTGCGAACCGGGCGACCGCATGCGGCACGCACGCAGACCCAGGCTCCCTGGGGTGTGCGCTTCCCGGCCAGTTCAGCAGCGGGCTGTCATGTGGTGTTGCAAGGTGCCGTTTGGCTGATCCCGGCCGAGGGCACTCCACTCGCGCTCGGGCCTGGCGATGTGGTCTTCATTCCGCAGAACAACGGCTATGCCTTGGCCGACCATCCCGACAGCCCGCTGGTCGACTGGCGGCCCACACTCGATGACGCGCCAGTCGGGCCGGCCTCGGCGCCTGGGCAGGTACGGATCGACGGCCCGGGTGCCACCAGCACGATGCTTTGCGCGGCGTACTACTTCGACCGCGATCGCAGTCACCCCTTGCTCGACGAACTGCCCGGGGTGATCCACCTGCCCGCCCACGTCGGCCGTCGTACATCGCTGGGCGGCGCGGTCGACCTCCTCGGCGCCGAGCTGTCCGAGCCACGCGCGGGCACCACGGCGATCCTGTCCTCGCTGGTCGACATGCTGCTGCTCTTCACGCTTCGCACCTGGTTCGACGAGCAGACGACCCGTACGACGACGGGCTGGGCGACCGCACTCGCCGATCCCGCGTTGAGGCCCGCACTGCAGGCCATCCATCGCCAACCCGAACGGCAGTGGACGGTAGTGGACCTCGCCGGAGTTGCCGGCCTATCCCGCGCGGCCTTCGCGAAGCGGTTCGCCACGATCGTCGGCCGGCCGCCGTTGGCCTACCTCACCTGGTGGCGCATGACGCTCGCCGCCCAACTGCTCCGCGACTCGGATCTCCCCCTGCGCACGATCGCCGCGCGCACGGGCTACACCACCGAGTTCGCCCTCACCAAGGCCTTCAAACGCGAATACGCCCAACCCCCCAGCCACTACCGCCGCCAGTCCGCCTGATCAACCTCTCCCGGAGCAGGGGCGGCGGGTGCATAGTGACAGTTGTGGGTGGTCGTTCGCGCGGGCCGCTACGTACCGACGCAGAGCCAATGGCTGCGCGGATTGCGCCGTGCGAAAGGAGACGTGATGTTGAACCAACAGCTGCAGCGGACGCGCGTCCGTCGTGCATGGGCGGTGGCAATCGCTCTGGCCATCGGCCTCCCTGCCGGTATGTACCTGAATGGCGCGGCCGCGTACGCCTCCACGTTGACGGTCACCACCACCGCTGACTTGCCGGGTACGACCTGTGGCTCTCCGTGCAGTTTGCGTCAGGCAATCGGCGCCGCGAACGCTGCGGGCGGCAGCAATACGATCACGTTCGCCGTCACTGGCGTTTTCGCTTTGACGACTGGGAACGAGCTGCACGTCAGCGGGGCTCCGCAGCAGAACCTCACCATCCGCGGCGACGGCCCGGCGAAGACGGTCATCGACGGTGGCGGAACAACCCGCGTCATGGCGATCGACGCCGGGGCGGCCGTCACGGTCTCCGGCCTGACCATCCGGAACGGCAGCGCCGACTTCGGCGGCGGAGTCCTGAATCTGGGCTCGCTGAGTATCAGCAACAGTGTTGTCACCGGCAACCATGCCAATATCGCCGGCGGGGGCATCCGCAATGGCGGAGCCAGCGCCACAGCCACCCTGACCAACACCACCATCGCCGGCAACCGCGCCGGTGTCGTCGGCGGCGGCATCGCCAACAGCGGCGGCACCCTCACAGTGACCGGGAGCGTCATCTCCGGCAATGCCTCCAATGGCACTGGCGGTGGCGGCGGCATCGCCACCCTGGGGCCGACCGTTGTCAGCAGGACCTTGGTCACGGGCAACACCGCTGTCGACCACGGCGGTGGCATCGCCGTCGGCGCCAACCACACAACCGTGAGCGACAGCGTCGTCAGCAACAATGCTGTGACCGGCACCAATGTCGGCAACGATGGCGGCGGCATCACGAACTACGCCACGCTGACCGTTTCCAAGACCGCCGTTACCGGCAACAGGGCCGCTCATGACGGCGGCGGCATCGCCAACGAGTTCGGCGCCACGGCGACCGTGACCGACAGTTTGCTAAGCCGCAACAGCGCGAGCCGCGGTGGCGGCCTCACGAACGAGTTCACCTCCGACCTCAGCACGCCAAGCACAATCACGCTGACCCGCAGCCAAGTCGTCGGCAATCGCGCCGAGGTCGAGGGCGGCGGCATCTTCAACCCGTCCGGCAGCGTGACCCTGAACATGAGCGCCGTAGCGGGCAACACCCCAGACAACTGCCACCCCCCAGGCAGCGTGGCGGGTTGCCGCGGTTGAACTCGGGGTCAGCCGTTCTGGGCCATGTCGACGAAGCGGGAGTAGTGGCCCTGGAAGGCGACGACGACGTCGGCGGTCGGACCGTTACGGTGCTTCGCCACGATGAAGTCCGCTTCTCCGGGCCGCGTCGACTCCCGCTCGTACGCGTCCTCCCGATGCAACAGGATCACCATGTCGGCATCCTGCTCCAGGGAGTTGTGCGTAGCGATGCCCTCGGCAACGAAGTTGTGCGTCCCCATCACCGTGGCGTCGTACACCTCCTGCTCCCCAAGGCTCTCCACCCCAACAACCGCATCCCAGAAGATGTCATTGGTCGCCATGACCTCGACGTCGGCTTCGTCGAGGACTGCGGTCATCTGACGCAGGCGGCCACCGCTGGCGTCGGTCAGCGTGCTCTGGACGCGCGACCAGATCGCCTCCGGCACGGTGTTCAGCTCGGCGGTCCGCTCGGTCTGCAGGCGGTCGGCGATACCCGCGGCGAGATCCGCGCCGAGGACCTCATGGCAGAAGCGCAGCTGGTTACCGGACCCCATCACGGAGAGCTCGAAACGGAGCTCGCCGATTCGCGTCGGCACGGACGAGATTCGCGTGAAAATGTTGAACCTCAGCAGCAGCCTGGCCAGGTCTTCCGCGAGCCGGCGGCTGGCCACCTCGAGGCTCAAGTCCGCGCCGACCACCTCGTCGTACTGCATGACGCCACGTCTGGTCCACAAGCCGCGAAGGATCCTGCCGAGCTGCGACTTCGGAATCGCCGGCGTCGACTCGGGAAGCGCCGCAGTTGGCGAGTCGAGATCGATAGACGTGATCAGGGTGGTGATCTCGTCGTCGTTCCAGGGGGTTACGTCGAGGGGTGGGGGGATGTGGCGGAGGGAGCCTAGGCGGGTGCCGGGGGTTAGGTCGCCGAGGGGCTTCCAGCCGTCGTACGTCAGGAAGGGGTGGTTGGCCGTGGCCTTGATCTCGCGGCCGGAGGCGAGCTTGAGGCGGAAGACCTCCTTGGTGCCGCTCGGGAAGACGTGGGTCATCGTGCGCGGAACGAGCTTGAGGCGATCGTCCAGCGACCAGACGGGGATATCCCGGGCGTCGGCTGCGAGCAGCTCGCCGAGGGAGATCTCCGCGCCGGTGTCGGCACGCATCAGCCTGGTGTCCGCGGTGAGGCAGCCGGATTCGCGGAGGTCGGAGAGCATGGGGCGTTTGTCGCTGCGTTGCTCGGCGCCACGGTTCAGCTGGGAGATGGCGATGACGGGGACTTCGAGCTCTTTGGCCAGCAGCTTGATGGATCGCGAGAACTCGGAGACTTCGAGCTGGCGGGATTCGACCTTCTTGCCCGAGGTCATCAGCTGCATATAGTCGATGATGATCATGCGCAGGTCGTGGCGCTGTTTGAGCCGCCTGGCCTTGGCGCGGATCTCCATCATGGTGAGGTTCGGCGAGTCGTCGATGAACAGCGGCGCCTCGGACACCTCGCCCATCTTGCGGGCCAGCTTGGCCCAGTCCTCATCGGTCATCTTGCCGTTGCGCATGTGGTGCAGCGGCACCTTCGCCTCGGCCGACAGCAGACGCATGGTGATCTCAGTACGGCTCATCTCGAGCGAGAAGATGCACGAGGTCAACCCGTTCTTGATCGAGCAGGAGCGAGCAAAGTCGAGGCCGAGTGTGGAGTTGTGCGTCGGGATCATCGACTTACCGGCCAGGTAGAGATGGTCGGCGTTGTCCACCTCAACACAGCGAACCGGCACGCTCACGACGGGCTCGATCCACTCAATCCGGCGATCAGGTTCGCCAGGGAGACCAGTCGACAGACCGTGCCCCACAACCTCTCGTGGCGCTGAGAGGGGAATCGACGGAGTCAGCCCGGGATCGGCCGCCATCGCCTGGAATAGCTGGTTCGTTGTCCGGACGGCCCCTGCCCCTGACTCGTCAACGATCCACTGGTGGTTGGCGTCGGCGGTGAGGGTGGTGCCGTCGGAGAAGGTGAGTTGGTAGCAAGGGCGGTCGGTCATCACGTCGGTGGCTGCGACCACTCGCGTTGGGAGGCCGTCGGCGCCGATCAGCGAGTCGCCGACCGCGACGTCGCCCATCGTGGTCCAGCCGGTCGGGGTGGCCAGCGGGGTGTCGAGGGCCAGCGCCTTTCCCATGGCGGGGCGGGCGGCGACGATGATCATTTGGCCGGGTTGGAGGCCGTTGGTGAGTTCGTCGAGGTCGGTGAAGCCGGTGGGGACGCCGTGCATGGAGCCGTCGCGGGCGCTGATGGCCTCGATCTCGTCGAGGGCGGACTCCATGATGTCCTTGAGGGGCGCGTAGTCCTCGTTGGTACGGCGCTCGGTGACCTGGTAGATCTCGGCTTGGGCCTGGTCCACCACCTCGTCGACCTGGCCCTCGCCGGCGTAGCCGATCTGGACGATCTTGGTGCCGGCCTCGACCAGGCGGCGCAGGATCGCCTTCTCGCGGACGATGTGCGCGTAGTAGCCGGCGTTGGCGGCGAGCGGGACCGAGGCGATCAGGGTGTGCAGATACGGCGCGCCACCGATCTTGGCCATCTCGCCACGTTTGGTCAGCTCGGCCGAGACGGTGATCGCGTCGGCGGGCTCACCCCGGGCGTACAGGTCGGTGATGACGTCGTAGATGGTCTCGTGCGCCGGGCGGTAGAAGTCGACGTCGCGAATGGTCTCGCTGACGTCGGCGATCGCGTCCTTGCTGAGCAGCATCGCGCCGAGCACACACTGCTCCGCGGCGATGTCCTGCGGCGGCGTGCGGTCGAAGCCCATCTCCGGGCGTCGCTCCTCGCCACCCGGTGACCCTCGGAACTCCGCAACACTCACTACAGCCGCCCTCCTAGGACACCACCGACACCCGCATCCTCGACCCGAAATCACCGTAAACGGCTGGACCGACAATTTCGCTGGCAGCGCCTCCGCGGGCGAAATCACCCCGAGACCGCGGGCGGAGAGTTGTCAGTCCCGCGACGGTACGCCGCATCGGCGCAACCCTGGTAGTTCATTGTCCACACCCCCTGTGGACAACCTGCTGATAACCCCGCAAGTGGCTGTGCACAGGCTGGGGACATCCCTGTGGATATCTGGGGATAACCATTCACAACATCGCCCTGACCTGCGCTTTCGTCCATCAACAGGTGTGGATCAAAAAAAGATCCTCCAACCTGGACAGCTGGACCGGGCCACCACACCGACAGGGCAGAATGAGCGGCATGCCGGTCACCCGAAGGTCCCTGTGGACCAGTCAGGACCGGGACATCCTCCGCCTCGCGGTGCCCGCGTTCTTCGCCTTGGTATCCGAGCCGCTGATGCTGCTGGCCGACTCCGCGATCATCGGTCATCTCGGTACGCCGCAGCTCGCGGCCCTCGGTGTCGCCGGCGCGATCCTGCAGACGCTGGTGGGGATCTGCGTGTTCCTGGCGTACGGCACCACCTCGGCCGTGGCCCGCCGGATCGGCGCGGGCGATCATCGCGGCGCGCTCACGCAGGGCATCGACGGCCTCTGGCTCGCGCTGTTGCTCGGTATCGCCCTCGCCATCGCCGGGCTCATCTTCGCCCCACAAGCGATCGCGGCCTTCGACCCGTCGGCCGAGGTGACGGGGCACGCCGTCACCTATCTGCGCATCTCCTGTATCGGCGTACCGTCGATGCTTTTGTTGCTCGCGGCAACGGGCGTGCTCCGGGGTATGCAGGACACCAAAACGCCGATGGTGGTCGCGATCGCGGCCAACCTGGCCAACATCGTGCTCAACGTCGTCCTGGTCTACGGCCTCGATCTGGGCATCGCGGGCTCGGCCCTCGGCACGGTGCTGGCCCAGACCGCCGCGGGCGTCGCGCTCGTCGTCGTGGTGGTCCGCGGCGCCCGGCGAGACGGCGCCACGCTGCGGCCGGACCGGCCCGGGATCATCGCGTCCGCCCAGGCCGGCGTACCGCTGGTGGTGCGGACGCTGACGCTGCGGGTGGCGATCATCGTGGTCACGTTCGTCGCGACCTCGCTCGGTACGACGTCACTCGCGGCGCACCAGGTCGCGTTCACCCTGTGGACGTTCCTCGCCCTCGCGCTGGACGCCATTGCGATCGCGGGTCAGGCGTTGACCGGGCGCTACCTCGGCGCCGCGGACGTCGTCGGCACAAAGGCGACCACTCGGCGGATGATGTGGTGGGGATTCGGCTCGGGCATTATCGGCGGGCTGGCGCTTTGGGCGTTGCGGGACGTGTACGTGCCCTGGTTCACCAACGACCCGGACGTACGTCGTACCCTCGCGGCCGTTCTCTTGGTGGCAGCCATCGCGCAGCCGCTGAACGGGATCGTCTTCGTGCTCGACGGAGTGCTGATCGGCGCGGGCGACGGGAAGTACCTCGCCGTGGCCGGGGTGCTCGCGCTGCTGGCGTTCTTGCCGATGGCGTTCAGCGTGTTGTGGTTCGACGGCGGGGTGGTGGCGCTGTGGTGGGCCTTCAGCGGGTTCATGCTGATGCGGTTCGTGACGCTGATCCTGCGCGAGCGCGGTACCGCCTGGATGGTGACCGGGGCCGTCCGGTGAACCGGCCATCCGGCATGGTGGATATATGCCGGACTTTGATGACGATGAGCTGAGCGCCCAGCTGGACGGGCCTGAGCCGGAAGCGCTGACCGGGCCCTCGGCCTTTGGCGCTGACGAGACCCCAAAGATGGGCACCGACAAGGCCGCCGACAAGGCCCGCATGAAGCCCGCGCCACGGATCGAGGTCAAGCGGGAGGTGACGCTGGAGCCGACACCGCCTCAGCTCGCCGTACCGCCGCCGCCTCAGCAACAACAGCAGCCCAACGAACGGCCGGGACGCCAAGACCTGCGGCAGGAGGCGGCTGCCGAGCGCAACATCGCGTACGCCGACCGAGGGCTCGCGCACGAGCTACGAGCCGGTGACGCCACCCCCGAAGACCTGGACCGGGCCGAGCAGTTGCAGGGCAGCGCCGACCACTACGACCGAATGGCTGCGGCAGACGACGCCGAAGCCGACGCCGTCTACCCGAACCCGGCGGACGGTAGCCAACCGCCGCCGGGTGGCGCCGTACAAACGCCGCCGGGCAAGACCCCCAAAGCGCGCAAGTCCCTCGTCAGAGGCAAGGGCCGAGCACGCGGCCGGAGCCTAGGCCGCTAAAACTCAGGCAGACGTCGTGCCATCGGCGTTGATCCGGCTGAACCCGGTGTAAACCGCGAGTGCCGGCGGGATGACGATGGAGCCGTCCTCCTGCTGGTACTGCTCGATCAACGCCGCCAGCGTCCGGCCGATCGGCAGCCCAGATCCGTTCAGCGTGGCGGCGAAACCGCGCTGGCCGTCCTTGGTCTTCGTCCGGATCGCCGCCCGCCGCGCCTGGAACGTGCCGCAGTCGGAGCAGGAGGAGATCTCGCGATACGTCTCCTGGCTCGGCAGCCACACCTCGATGTCATAGGTGTACGTCGAACCGAACCCGAGGTCTCCCGCGGCCAGCGCGATCACCCGGTACGCCAGGCCCAGCTCCTGCAGACACGCCTCGGCGTGGGACAGCATCAGCTCGAGCTCCGCGCGGGAGTCCTCCGCCCGGGCGACCCGAACCAGCTCGACCTTGCTGAACTGGTGCAGCCGAAGGATGCCGCGGGTGTCCCGGCCGTATGACCCGGCCTCGGACCGGAAGCACGGCGTCCACGCGGTGTAGGCGAACGGCAAGTCCTCCGCCGGGATGATCTCGTCGGCGTGCAGGTTCGTCAGGGGGACCTCGGCCGTCGGGACCAGGAACAGCTCCCGGTCGTCGACACCCGTCTTGAACAGGTCCGCCTCGAACTTCGGCAGCTGGCCCGTGCCGGTCATCGTCTTGCGAGTGACCAAGTACGGCACGGCGAACTCCGTGTAGCCGTGACGAGTCGTGTGCAGGTTGAGGAACATCGTGCTGAGGGCACGCTCGAGCACCGCGCCCGGTCCACGGGACACGCTGAACCGGGATCCGGACAGCTTGGCCGCCCGGCCGAAGTCGAAGATGCCGAGCGCCTCGCCCAGATCGACGTGGTCCTTCGGCTTGAAGTCGAGCTCGGTCGGCGTACCCCACTTGCGGACCTCGACGGAGTCGTCCTCGCTGAGCCCCTCCGGCGCGTCATCGGCCGGGAAGTTCGGGATGGTCATCGCGATGGCGTTGAGCTCCGCCTCGACCTTCTCCTGCTCGGCCTCAGCCTCGCGGATCCGGTCCTTCAGCTCGCGGGCGTGCTCCTTCAGCGCGTTGACGTCGTCGCCGGCCTTGGCCCGCTTACCGACGTCGGCCGCGACCTTCTTCGACTCCGACCGCAGTTCCTCCGCTGTGCCGATCGCGGTGTTGCGCCGCGAGAACAGGGCCTCGATCGTGCCGAGGTCCAGCGTGTAACCGCGCCGCGCGAGGCGGCGGACGGCTTCATCGCCCAGTTCGAGGAGCGTGCGGGTGTCATGCATCGGTCTGCAGCCTTATCGCTTGTGGATTGTGCCCCAGACAGTAGCAAGGCACCGGCAGGCGCCTCACGGCAATTACCCCTCGGTGGGATACGCGGCCGGGTTGGCCTTGCGGTACTTCTCGGCCTTGCGGCGGATCGAGTTGAAGGCACCGGCCAGGCCCATCGCCTTACGCACCTCGAAGACGACCTGCTGGACCTCTTTGCGGGTCTTCTCGGTGCCCTCGACGATGATCTGGTCGATCAGGCCGGTCTGCGACTCGAACTGGGCCCGGCGCTCGCGCATCGGGTCGAGGAACAGGTTGATCGCGATGGCCAGCTTGTCCTTGACCTCGACGTCCCCGACCTTGCCGGCCTGGTAGCGCTCCTTGAGGTCGGCCACCTCGGCTTTGTTCTTGTTGAAGACGTCGTGGTAGATGAAGACCGGGTTGCCCTCGATCGTGCCGGGGATGTCGGCCCGGATCCGGTTGGGATCGGTGTACATCCCGGTGACCTTCTTACGGACCTCGGCCTCGCTGTCCGACAGGTAGATCACGTTGCCGATCGACTTGCTCATCTTGCCCTGGCCGTCGGTCCCGATCAGGGTCGGTACGTCGCTGGTGACCAACTCCGGCACCGGGAACACCTCGCCGTACAGGTGGTTGAAGCGGCGGGCGATCTCGCGGGTGATCTCGACGTGCGCGTGGTTGTCCTTGCCGACCGGTACGACGTGCGCCTTGACGCAGAGGATGTCCGCCGCCTGCAGCACGGGATACCCGAGCAGGCCGTACGGCATTTCGTCCTTCTTGGCGTCGCGGGCCATGTCCTTCAGGCTCGGCGTGCGCTCGAGGCGCGGCACGGAGACGAGGTTCTGGAAGAGCGTGTTGAGCTCCATCACCTCGGGGATCGCGGACTGCAGGTAGAACGTCGCCCGGTCCGGCTCGATCCCGGCCGCGAGCGAGTCGATCACCAGGTGCCGCGCGTTCTCCGCGACCTGCGCGATGTCCTCGCGAGTGTTCTTGGTGGTGAGCATGTGCAGGTCGGCGATGATCAGGTACGTCTCGTACTGATGCTGCAGCCGGACCCGGTTCTCCAGGCTGCCGACGAAGTGACCGAGGTGGAGCTTTCCGGTCGGGCGGTCACCGGTGAGCATGCGCTGGTCGGTCATCAAAGGCCTTTCAAAGTTGCTGGGGATCCGCGGGGAAGTCTGCCACGCGGATCTAGTGTCCCGTTAACGATGTGGGTTGACTGATGGTGGTGGTCAGGTGCGTGCATCGCTAGGCGGAGAAGCTGCCTCGATGCTTTTTATCGTGGCTGCTTCTCCAACGACGCGAGGTGCGTGCCTGGGCGCCGCCAGCAGTTGACCCACATCGTTAACGGGACACTTAGTCACACACCGCGGAGGTGTGGCTTGCGCTGGTCGAAGAACAGACCGGCGGGCGGTTCCTCCACCGGCAGCGGCGCGATCGGGTAGTCGGTGTGCTTGCCCCGGCAACCCGCGAACGGGCCGTCGGGACTCAGCAACATCATCATGTGCGGGTCCGCGTGGTCCCGCCACCAGACCGACATCCCGGTCGCCGGGTCGAGGCGCAGGTGTTCCCAGGCGCGCCAGATCGCGTCCAGCCGGCTGAGCGCCTCAGCGTGCCGGAACCACTCGGGGCACCAGATCGCGTTCTGCCCGAGCCGGCGCGTGTAGAGGTGGACCAGCCGGTCCGCCACGAACGACGCGACGTGCGGGTAGTAGAGCTCCTGCTCGCCTTCCACTGCTCTATCCCTTCACAAACTCATCAGAGCTTCACAACTATTACCGACCCCACGGCTGGCCGCCCTGCGGCGGACCTTGCGGCGGCGGGTACTGACCGGGCGGCGGGTACTGACCGGGCGGCGGGTACTGACCGGGCGGAGGCGGCTGCACACCGGGACCGCCAGGACCACCGGGCGCAGGGTATCGCTGCTGCTGGCCCGGGTTCATCTGCGTGCGCTGACCCGCGTTGACCCACGGGTTGGCGGCACCGGTGAGCTGCGACTGACCGCCGGCCCCCGGGTCGTGCCGCGCGAACGAGGCCTTCACGGCAGCCGCGTCCGGTCGCGCCATCCACGGCACGGTCCGGAGCATGGTGGCCGGAATACCGGACGGGAAGACGACGGCCCGGCCGGGCGGCATCGACGCGAGGTCCGAGACCTCCATGATGTTGTGCCGCTCGACCTGACGGCTGTGCGAGCGCTCGCCTTTGCTGTACGACACCGAGTTCGAGTTGATGTCGTAGTCGCCGATGAGCTTGCTCAGTCGCTCCAGGAAGGCCGCGTCGGACACACCGCCGCCGTACACCCGGATGTTGGCCGAGGACCAGAGCTTCTCCATGCCCTGCTCGCCCCAGCACTCGATGCCCTGGGCCCACGACTGCAGGATGGTCATCAGGATGATGCCGCGCGAACCGAAGTGGCTGTACAGGTCGGGCAGATTCTTCCAGCGACAAACGTTCGCCGCTTCATCCAGTACGCCGAGCAGCGGGCTCGGCACCCGGCCGCCCGGGCACTGCTTCGCGTACTCCTCGGCGGCTTCGACGATGGCGACAGTCAATGCGGCCACCAGCGGGCCCGCCGTACCGATGCCCTCCTTGGAGAGGCTGTAGATAGTGCCGCCCTCGCGGACGAAACGGTGCGGGTCGAACTGCGGCCGCTGGTCGTTGTGGCCCTGCGGGGTGACCCAGCGGGTGACCTTGCGGTTCAGCATGAACTGGACCTTCGGCATCGCCGTACCGAACACACCGGCGCGCTGCTTGTCGGGCAGGCTGAGCGTGCTCTGCATCTGCTGCGCGGGCAGTTCGTAACCGGGCACGGACCCCAGGATCCGGGCCGGCTCGTCGTTCAGCTGGTCCGCGAGCCAGAGGTAGACCTGGGTGATCGGCTTGTTGCCAAGGGCCGCCGCGAGCAGCATGCCCGCGAGCAGGTCGGTCGCCATGGTGTCGAAGTACGCGTCGGTGCGAGCGCCTTCCTCCCGCTGGCTGGAGACGATGTGGTCGGCCATCTGCCGGGCGGTGACCTCATCCCGGACGTAGCTGAGCGGGTTCCACCACCAGGTCGGCTCCTCGCCGCAGACCTCCTGCGGGTCGAACACCCAGACCGGGCCCTTGGCCGCGCGCGGCCCGCGAGTGGCGTCGACGATGTCGCGCTTGTTCGAGGTGGCGATCACGGCGCCGGGGGCGTCCAGGATGGCCGGCACCGCGCGGGACGTGGTCTTACCGGTTCGGGGGCCCCAGATGTCGACGTGCATGTCTTCCCAGGAACCGAAGATGTCGATATCGCCGTGCACGGTCTTGCCGATGAACACGCCCGGGCCGGAGTGGCCGGTGCCGAGCCGGTTCGCGATCTCCTGCGCGCCTTCGCGGGTGAGCTTGCGCAGGTCGTTGCGCTTGCCCATCAGCGAGGCCGAGCGATCCACCCGCGACTTCGGCGTCCGCATCCGGCCGACCATGATGATCAGGCCGAAGATGACGGCGAGCAGCACGACGGCCTCGATCACCAGGATGGCGGTGGCGGCGCCGGACCACTCCAGGTTGCCCTGGATCAGATCCGAGACGACGCTGATCGGGTTACTGCCCGGCCCTGGTCTGCCGTCGATCTTGGCCGCGATGGTCAGCGACGACCACAGGCCGCCGACGACCAGCACGAACAGGCCGATCGCGCTGAACAGCGCCAGTGTCTCCGGACCGAGTCCAGCCGGTCCGGTACTCCTCTTGCCCTGTGCCACTACTCATCAACTCCGATTTTGGCGGCGACCCGCGTCGTCGGGTCGGGGGGAGGCAGTGCGGTGGGGTCGTCGAAGGAGTATTCCGCGACGACCTCTTCGGTGCCGTCGTCCTTCAGCTCGACCTTCAGCGGCCGGCCATCGGTGCCGGTCTTCCACAGCTTGTTGGTGTCGTTGATCTCGCGCTCGACCTCGGTCAGGCCGACGTGCACCGGGATACCCGGGCGGCCACCGACCTTGATCAGGAAGTTGCCTCGGCCCGGAGGTGCGGCCTCTTCACCGGTGGCCGGGTCCCAGGCGGGCGGGTCCTGCCAGCCGATGAGCATGTTCTGCTCCTCGCCGGACAGCGGTACGACCTGGGTCAGGTTCGCCATCTCGGCCCTTGGCAGACCACCGAGCACGACCATGCCGGACCGCTCGACGAAACCCTTCGCCTTCATCCGGTCCTCGCTGTGCTCCAGCGCGAGCAGGTCGGACATGGTGTGCGAGATCATCGCCATGCCGACACCACGCTGCCGGTTCAGCCGGGTCAGCGCGTCGACGCGGTCGACCAGACCACGCCCGGCCCGCAGCACTCGCCACAGCTCGTCGAGGATGACGAAGTAGTGCCGCTGCGGCTCCAGCCCGGCCTCGGCCAGGGCCTGTGCGACCGCGACCGCGCCGAAGCCGTACGACCAGCAGGCGAGCAGTACGGCGGCCTGCAGGTTGGTCTCGGAGTCATCGATGTTCGACACGTCGAAGACGACCGGGCGGTCCATCTTCATCGGGTTGTCGGTCTGCTCGGAGAAGATCTCGCCGAGCCGGCCACCACCGACCAGACCGATCAGCGAGGCCTCGAGACCTTCGGTGATCTGCCGGTACCGGTCGAGGCTGCCGCGGTCCAGGGCGACATCGCGGACCCGGTCCGGCGCTTCCTGGATGACCTGCAGCAGGTCGCGCAGCACCGGCGTACTCTCGTGCCGCTCGTCCAGCACCTTGAGCGCCTCGTCGAGGATGGTCTCCTCGCGGTCGGTCGGCGGCTGGGACCGCATGATCGAGATCAGCGCGGACACCATCGTCTGACGCCGGCCGTGCGCGTCGGCCTGGATGGCCTGACGGGCCGAGCCGGTGAGCCGCAGCGCCGCCGAGCGGGATTCGCCCGGGTCGAGCACGTTCAGGTGGCCACGGCCACGGCCGAGCTCGATGACCTGGCCGCCAAGCGACGTGATCAGGTCCTTGTAGTCGGGCTTGAGGTCCCCCAGCACCAGCGGCTGGATGCCGTACCCCGCGAGCCCGAGCGCCATCCGCCGGGTGATCGTCGACTTGCCCAGACCGGGCTTGCCGAGCACGAACATGGACGGGTTCGAGATCAGCTTGGCCCGCATGAACCAGCTGATCGGGTCGCAGCACATGGTGGCGCCGGAGAGGATGTTGCGGCCGATCGGCACCCCGACCATCGGGCTGCCGGTGCCGGCCGAGAAGGGCCACATGCCGCACACCTGGACCGTCGTACCGCGCCATTCGTCGGCAGCCTGGATGTACGTCGACATGCCGCCGCCGGGGTTCGACCAGCCACGGGGTCCGGGCCGCTTGCCACCCTTGCTCGGGTCCTGGGGTTCCTTGCTCTTCTTGGCCATCAGATCTCCCGCTCGGTCGACCACTTGGTCACAGCGACTCCCGCAGGCCTGCCGGCACGGAGAGGTGGCTCGGCATCACCAGGCCGAGTGGAAGGGCCGCGGCGAAGGCCGAGTCCTGCGAGCCGTACGCCGGCCGGAGCAGCACGCGGGCGGTGGCGCCGAGGTTGTCGATCGCGGCGACCATGTCCGGGATCTGCTCGGCCGACATCACCGTGCCGGTGACGACCATGCCGAAGTTGACCAGACCCGCACCCCGGGCCTCCTCCTGCGCCGTACGGTCGGCGGCGCGGGCCTCGGCCATCGAGCGGGCGGACGGCCGGGCCGACGAGGTGGCGCGGAACGACGCGTTGCGCTTGTCGGCCTCCACCATCCGGGCCGCGGTCGCCGCGTCGAGCGGACGGTAGAGCAGGGTGACGCGCTTGCGGTCGACATCCGGGTGCGGGCCGACCAGCTGCGACAGCACCGAGGAGAACACCTCGCCGCGGGGAGCCTGGGTCATCATCCAGGACATCGACCAGGCGGTGTCGTGGCGGTACTTGTCCCAGAAGGCCTGCGCACCGGCCGGGCCGACGTCGGTCCAGGACAACTCGGGCGACATGCCTTGGCTGCGGGCCTCGTCGATCAGTACGGCGGAGGCCGGGTCGTAGGCGATCCGAACGGTCTCGCACAGCTCCTGCGCGGTGACCGGCCGGGCCGCACCGGCGCCGGTGGAGTTCAGGCTCTGGGTCAGCGCGGGCAGCCGGGAGGCCAGTTCGCGGCCGACGTCGTCCTCCTTGCGCTTCTTGCCGTTACGGTCGACGCCCTTGAAGGTCAACGCCACCCGGGCGGAGACCAGCGCCGAGCCCTCCGGATAGCTCTGCACGACCTCGGTCAGCATCGCCCGGGCGATCGCCGGGCTGTCGGCGGCCATGTTGTGCGAGACCTCGCGACGCAACCGGGTGCCGGTGTCGGGCGCGCTCTCGACCGTGACCGAGGCGGCGATGATGCCCGGCTCGTGGCCCAGCGACGCCAGCCACTGGCCCCAGTGCGCGACCCAGACGTCGACCTGGTCCTCGTCCACCAGCGACGCGCCGTCGGGCTCGGCGTTGATGACGATGGTGAAGTGCCGCGTGCTCGGGTAGTACAGCAGCGCGAACGGACGGCCGTAGGAGTCCTGGTACTCGCTGAGCTGCGAGGCCGCCGCCAGACCGGGCAGCTGGAACTTGCCCCACGCGGTACGGCCGAGCGGCCCGGAACGGTAGATGTTCTGCTTCGTCATGACTGCTCGCTGCCATCCAATGCGGGTCGACATCCGCTGCAAGGCGGACTTTCCGTGCTTGTCCTTCGTCATCAGCATCAGCAACATGACACCGACCAGAACGGCCACCACGATCGCGGCCTTCATGCCGCCGGCCATCATGGCGATGATCATCATCACCAGGCCGCCCATCATCAGACCGGTGCCCAGCGCGCCCATGCCGGCGATACCCGCCGACGCGGGGCGGCGCCAGTTGCCGTAGGTACGCGCCCGGGGCGCGGTATCAGTTGCTGCCACTTGGTCCCTCATCCATCGCTGCGTCGTCGGCGCCGGAGGCCACTGCTCCGTCGGCCGCCTGCTTGGCTGTATCCGCCACCTTCTTGGCTGCCATGATCGCAACTACCGCGATCGCGGCCGGACCCGCGGCCGCCGCGGCGCCACCGCCGGCCGCCGCACCACCCGAGGCACCGCCGGCCGCGCCACCCGCGGCACCACCCGAGGCACCGCCGGCCGCGCCGCTCGAGGCGCCGCTCGACGCGGTGCTGGCCGAGCTGGGCGGGGGACCACTCGAAGGTGCATTCGTGGAGCCGGAGGGGCCGCCGGAGGACGGGGGTCGGCCACCGCTGGGCTGGGATTGACCGGAGCGCTGCCCCTGGCCGGGGTTGACCGAACCACTCGGACCGCCACCGCCGCCACCGCCACCGCTGTCCGCGCCTTCGGCCATCTTGTCGGCCGCCTTGCCCGCGACTCCGCCCATCATCGAGCCGAGACCGGGACCACCAGCGGTGGCCGCGACGAGCGGGGTGAGGAAGCGCATCAGCGCCGGCAGGGCGAACAGCGCCAGGAAGATCATCATCAGACCGGTCACGGCCTGTACGACGGCGGGCCCGACCTCGCCCAGGTTCTCGTACTCCCAGGGCTTCTTGACGCCCGCCGTACTGACCATCTTGATCGCGGTCGCGTAGATCAGGGCCGCCACCGGTTTGTAGAGCAGGAACGCGGTCAGCCAGGTGATCACCCGCTTGAACCAGGCCTTGCCCATCTCGGTGTTCGTGAAGGCCGCCGCCAGCGGGAAGATGCCCATCAGCAGCACGAGCATGCCGTTGCGCACGATCAGCAGCACGATCTGCACCAGCGATCCGATGATCGCCAGGATGCCCAGGATGATGGCCAGCGCCAGACCGGCCGGACTACCGACCACCAGACCGGCCATGATCATGTTGGCGACCGCGTCACCGAACTTGCCGTCCGCGACCGCGGCATTCACCACCTCGGTCGAGAACGAGTCGCCGGCCGAGATCAGCAGCGAGACGAACGCGATCCCCGCGGTGCTGACGATGGTCAGCGTGAGCAGGCTCTTCAGCAGCTCCCGGACCGGTTCGCCGCGGTGCGTGAAGGCCATCCGGGCACCGGCGATGATCACCGAGACCACCGCGACTCCGGCCACCACCGGCATCAACTGATCGTTGATGAACGCGATCTCCGCGGACGCCTGGCCACAGGGGTTGCTGCCGCCGCCATCGGTGCAGTCCGGGTTGGTGGTGATGGCCGTACGGATGATCTTGGGGTCCATCCAGAACGTACCCATCGTGACCATGATCGCGTTCACGGCCTTGGAGATCATGTCGACGATCGGCGTGAAGATCAACAGAATCAACCCATCTATCGCTAATCCGATCACTGCGGTGACCATGTCCACGATGCACTGGCCCCAGGTCCACGGCCGCCAGCTGCACTCCACCAGCGCGATGAGATTCGGGAGCATGTCAGCTTCCTCCGGGCGGTGAGACGAGTCTGAGCAGCGCGGGCAGGGCGATGATCGACAACGCCATCATCATCACGCCGGTCAGCACGTTGATGAGGCTTTCCTTGCTACTGGCCAGCAGGATCGCCGTCGCGTAGATCAGTGCGGCGAACGGTTTGTACGCGATGAAGGCGATCAACCAGCCGCAGATGCGCTTGAACCAGGACTTGCCCATCTCCGTGTTCGTGGCCGCTGCCGCCAAGGGAAGTATGCCGACCAGAAGGATCAACATGCCGTTCCGTGCCAGCATCAGCATGATCTGGATGAACGACATCAGCACCACTACGAAGCCGAGGATGATGATCACCGGCAGGGTATAGATCGCGCCCGGAACAGCCATTGGCGTGGCGATCAAGGTGACCAGACTGTCCGCGAAACTCTGCTTCGACTCGTCGACCGCCCGGTTGATGAACTGCTGCGCCAGCAGGTCGCCGGCCTCGGTCAGCACGGTCACCATCGCCAGGCCACCGAACGTGACCACGACCAGGGTGAGCATGCCCTTCAGCAGCTCCCGGGCCGACTCGCCGTTGTGCTGGTAGGCCATCCGGACGCCGCCGATGATCATCGAGATCATTGCCACCGCGGCCGCGATCCACATCACTTGGCCGCGCATGAAGGAGACCGTCGCCACTGGCGTGTAGTTGGCGCCCTCGCTGGCGTGCAGGGTCGGCACGTAGATCCACAGCGCGCCGACCCCCTTGATCACGCCCGCGACGACGTCCGCGATCACCTCGGCGAACGCGCCGTAGACGAAATCCCAGAAGGTGGAGAACACGCTTTTGATCGCGTTGCCCAGCTTCTCGGTGACACAACCCGGCCAGCTGAGCGGGTTCCACTTACTGCACAGGACGATCAGGGATGCGACCATTACGCCCCCTTCGGGGCTACGAAGCGGAGCAGGGCGGGGAGCGCGATACACGCGAGGGCCATCATCGTCACACCGGTGATGATCTTCATCATGTCGCCTTCGGGGTTCCCGGCGAGGTTCAGCGCGGTCGCGTAGATCAGCGCCACCACCGGTTTGTAGACGATGAACGCGACGAGCCAGCCGACGACCCGCTTGAACCAGGCCTTGCCCATCTCGGTGTTGGTGGCCGCCGCGGCGAGCGGCAGCACACCGGCGAGCAGGATCAGCATGCCGCTGCGCACGAGCATCATGACGATCTGCACGAAGCTCGTGAGGATCGCGGCGATACCGAAGATCAGCACGATCGACAGGCCGGTACCGGGCGCGACCATCGGGTTCACGACGAAGTCGGCCATCCGGCTGGCGAAGGTCTCGCCACTGGCGCCGAGGGAGGCGTTGATGACGTCGATGGCGATCGAGTCCGCCAGCTGGGTCATCAGGGTGACCATGGTGATACCGGCCGTGGAGACGATCAGCAGGGTGCCGAGGCTCTTGCCCAGGTCGCGGAGCGGCTCACCGCGACCCGACCAGGCCATCCGGGCACCCGCGATGATGACGGAGAAGACGCCGATCGCGGCGACGAACCAGACCGTCTGCTGTTCGACGAAACCGATCGTCGACGACGGCTGACCGCTGTCCGTCAGCGAGATGGTCGGCAGCCTGATCCAGAACGTGCCGATCGCTTCGAGGATGAACTTGACCGCGTGGGCGACGACCCACTTGATCGCGTCCAGGATCAGGTCGAGCAGGCCACCGAGCACCTTGTTGACGGCGAAGGTGAGGAACTCCTCGAGGCAGGCACCGATGTCCGACAGGCCACAACCGAGGGCGATCATCACGCTCCTCGGAAGCGGACGTACCCGTCGAGAGAGCCGAGCACGTCGGGATCGCCGCTGATACTGCCGTCGGACCGGAGGTCGATCTTCCAGTCGCCGCCCGACCACTTCATCACCACGACCAGCCCGGCGACCTTGTCGACCTCGGCGCCGGACTGCACTGCCACCGACAGCACACACCGGTTGGTCGAGCAGTCGACGTACTTGTAGCCGACGAACTGGACCTGCGCCTTGCCGCCCACGAACGGGGTCGGACTGATCCGCGCCAGCCTCGCGTCGGCCAGCGCCCGATCACGGCCGGGACCGGGTGCGACCCGCGCCCTGATCACGCGCTCGGCGTTCTGCGCGTCCTGGGCCTGGGCCAGGCTGTTCATCGCGGCGAAGACCGAGCCGATCGGGGAATGCGCGAAACAACTCAAGACACCGGACGAATCATGCACCAGCGGGCCGACGGTGGGCTTGAACGGCACCAGGATGCCGCCCTCGAACCGCCAGAAGACGCCGGTCGGCGCCGTCGCGGCCATCCGCTGGTCACCGGGCTTGATCGTGCAGGCGCCCGGCCTCGGCGAGGCGCCCGGTGACACCGGGTCCGTCGGCAGCGGATCCGTCGGGGTCGGGTCCGCCGTCGCCGGCGGCCCCGTCGGCTCGACGGTCGGGGTCTCGGTGGGGACGCCGGTCGGGTCCACCGTGGGATTGGTGTTCGGGTCGTCCCCGCCACCGCCGAGCACCAGCCAGGCGAGTCCGCAGATCACCACGGCGACGACGACGATGACGGAGGCGATGAATCCCCTGGATTCCCAGAGGCTGTCGCCGTCCATCTCGTCGCCGTCATCGGACTTGCTGAAGATCGCCACGGGCACCCGTTCGTCGGTCGCGTCAGATCAGGGCGTTCACAAGGCCGGCCGCGGAGCCGACCACGATGCAGCCCGCGAGCACCCAACCGAGGCGGGCGGCGTGCTCGCCACCCTCACCGCGCTTCTGGCCGACGGCCATCATGCCGCCGGCGATGATGACGCCCAGGGCGCAGACTGCGAACGCGATCCAGGTGACCCAGCCGATCACGGTGGTGATCTTGCCTTCGGAGTCGCCCGGCGCGGTGCCGGCTCCCGGGTCCGGAACGCCGACAGGAACGAACGTGAGGACCTTCGGCGGAACCAGTTCGAGCAGAGACATCAGTTGACCTTTCAGTACGAAGCGGGGTAGACCGCCTGGTTTGACGCACGGAGCGCGTAGATGGATTCAAGAACTTCGAAAACCTCGTCGGGCGTGTTGTCGGGCGTCGGATCCTCTCCCCGGCGCCACTCCTCGATCCACGGGATATCCCACACCCGTGGCACTCCGCCCCCGACGATGTCGGCGAAGTCGTCGAGCACCCTGGGCAACCGGCCCGGGGCGTCGGCGATCAGGACGAGTCCCAGCACGCTGACTCCACTGACCACTCCGGAGGCCCATTCGGTCGCCGCCCGCTGTGCGGCCCGTAGACCATAGGCGTGCGTGCGGGCCACCAGCACGATGGGGGTCGGCACCGGCGGCGGCGGGATCGGCCAGCGATGGCCCGCCGCGTGCGTCCCCGGCAGCAGCCGGGACATCGTGGTCTCCCCGGACCCACCATGCACACCCAGCCACCACAACGTGTCGGCCGCCGGGATCGCGAACTTCGGCAACCGCTCCTCCGGCGCGGGCGCCGGTACGCCGTACTGCGGGGCCTGCGCACCGAGTGGCTGGTGCTGGGCAGGCTGGGGCTGGACCGGTGGTTGCACCGGCCCCGGAGCCGGCACGCCCGGGCCCTGCGTCTGACGGGTCCACGGATTGTGCTGCGGCTGAGTCACAGTCGCCTCCTCTCAAGGGGGTGAGGGCGTTGCGGCCCAAGACATTCTCCCGCCTCTCGGAACACCGCGTGACGACTGGTCCACAGGACAGGGATTTTGTATCGCGCCGTAGGGTCACTACAAGCCCGATTTGCCGATTGTCCGCAACCTGTGTCACAAGCCGTGACTCAAGATGCCTCTGAGCGCCACGGTGGGCCTCGCGGCATGCTAGAAACGGGCGGTAGCTCCGATCACCCGGACGGAGTGTGCCGACGAGGGAGCAAGGTGGCGGACAAGGGCATCCCGTCGTGGCCGAAGGTCACGATCCGGTTGTACGACGCCCACAACGGCGAGGTGAAGATCGCTGGCCGAAGCCATCCAGTGGTCGACCAGGATCCCCGCCAGGCGGCGCTGGCGATCGTCGCCGATCGCGCGGCGCAACTCGGCCGCCCGATCAAGGCGACCGCCGTCGAGCCGGACGGATCGTCCTGGCCGCTGGTGATCCACCCGGACGGTTCGGTGGACGCGATCGCGCCCGAGACCGGTCGCCGCGGTGGCGGTGGTGGCGGTAAGCCGGTCTGGCCGGTGTACGTCGCCATCGGTGTGGCCGTGGCGTTGCTGGCCGGCACACTGACCTATCTGCTCGTTTTCCGGAACCGGACACCGAAAGAGCCGGAGGTGGTCGCGACGACGCTGCCTCCGCTGCCCGAGCCGAGCATCAAGCCGGACGTCTTCAACTTCCGGCCGGTGCCCTCGGGTTGGTCGAACAACGCGGGCTGGAGCGTCGACGTGATGCCGAATACCACCCCGGCGGTCGCTCCCGACGGCAAGCAGGTGGCGTTCATCACGCCCGACGCCAAGGTCGCCGTACTGGACCCCAACGGCAAGGTGCTCTGGCAGGACAAGGTCAACAAGAGTTCGAAGAGTCCGGTCTTCACCACGGTCGATGGCAACCAGGTGGTCGCGGTGGTCTCGGACGACTACCTGTCCTACTGGCCGCGCGAGGGTGCCACCGGCAAGTTCATCAAGCTGGCGTCGAGTACGACGGTGCAGTTCTACGGTTCGTCCCCGCTGGTGTTCAACAAGGAAGGCACGTTCGTGGTCACCGGTGAGAGCCTGCGGCCGATCGACGCGGCGCAGATCCCGCGCCGGGCGAGCGTGATGCTCGCCGAGGGCCAGCAGGTCCTGCTCGCGGCGTACTACGGGCCCTGGTGGCTGTTGGAGCCGGACAAGCCGATCGCCGAGGTCAAGCCGAAGAGCCCGCCCGGGTCGACCGGTCAGATCGAGCGCGTGGTGGTCGCGAGCGCCGGCCGGGTGCTGGTGCTGTGGAAGACGAAGACCGAGAACGTGATTCCCGTCGTGCACAGCACCAAGTCGGGCGACCCGGTCGCGATCTGTGCTCAGGCGACCGCCTCCAACGCGGCCGGCGCCAAGTGGATCCCGGACGCCGAGGGCAAGGTCGCAGCCTGGGGCACCTGCGTGATCAGCGTGACGACGAACAAGATCGACACCATCGCCGGCTTCGAGCCATTGAGCGCGGCCGGCGGCCGGGTCTACGGCCGTTACAACACCTCCGGCGCATTCGTCACCGCCGGCCAAAAGGTCCCGAAGTCGGTCGACCTGAACATGGCCCGTCCGTGGGGCGTGGCCGGTAACCGCGCCATCATCCTGCACGACAACGTGATCTACGCCCTCAACCTCCCCCCGGGCTGACCTATGCGTCGATCACTGACCGCCTTGCTGGCGGCCCTGGGGATGGTGCTGGTGCCGGGCTCGGCGTGGGCCGCCGACGACCCGCCCGTCCCGCAGTGGCCCGCCATCGAACAGCCGAGTGGCAACACCAGCGCCAACGACCCGGACATCCAGACCTGGCCCGTCGTGGACCCGCCCGCCAGCGGCTCGACTGCCAGTGACCCCCAGCAACCGACCTGGCCGGCCCCCGAAAATCGCTGACCTCTCTGACCAAAGCGAAAGGCCCGCATCCTCAAGGGATGCGGGCCTTTCGTTTGCTGCGGTGAGCGGAGGTCAGGCCGCTACGACCTCGAGGCGGACCGTGGCGGCCACGTCGGGGTGCAGCTGCACCGAGACCTGGTGCTTGCCGGTGGTCTTGATCGGCGCGGCGATCGTGATCGCGCGCTTCTCGACCAACGGGCCACCCGAGGACTTGATCGCACCGGCGACATCCGCCGGGGTGACCGAACCGAACAGGCGACCGGTCTCGCCGGCCTTCACGGTCAGCTTGACGCCGAGCTGCTCGAGCTGGTTCTTGATCTCGCTCGCGTGCTCTTTGCCCTGGATCGCCCGGGCGTCACGCGCCCGCTTGATCGACTGGATCTGCTTCTCCGCGCCACGGGTCCAGCCAATGGCGAACCCACGCGGAACGAGGTAGTTACGGCCGTAACCGTCCTTGACCTCGACGATGTCGCCGGGGGCTCCGAGGCCCTCGACCTCCTGCGCAAGAATGAGCTTCATAGGTGGGACCTCCCTCAGCGAGCGGTGCTCGTGTAGGGCAGCAGAGCCACCTCACGAGCGTTCTTGATGGCGATGGCGACGTCGCGCTGGTGCTGCACGCAGTTGCCCGTCACCCGACGCGCGCGGATCTTGCCGCGGTCGGAGATGAACTTGCGCAGTAGCGCGGTGTCCTTGTAATCGACGTACGTTGCCTTGTCCTTGCAGAAGCCGCAAACCTTCTTTTTCGGCTTCCGAATGATCTTGGCCATTGTGGTGCTCTCTTCCTACTAGAGCCCGGCCTTACGCGTGAACGCCGGCCGGAATGGTCACTGTTACGGGTTTGTACTGCTGATCAGAACGGCGGCTCTTCCATGCCGCCGCCGCCCTGGCTGGCCCACGGGTCGTTCTGCGGTGCCGCCTGGCCACCGCCACCGCCACCACCCGCGGGCGTGGCCCACGGATCGTTCTGCGGGGCGCCGCCGCCGGGTGCACCGGCGGGGCCACCGAAGTTGCCGCCGCCACCGCCACCGAAGCCACCGCCGCCACCTTCGCCGCCGGGACCGGACCGCATGGCCTTGGTCACCTTGGCGGTGGCACTGCGCAGGCTCGGACCGACCTCGTCGACGTCGATCTCGAAGACGGTGCGCTTCTCACCCTCGCGGGTCTCATACGTCCGGGACTTGAGCCGTCCCTGCACGATGACCCGCATGCCGCGCTGCAGCGACTCGGCCACGTTCTCCGCGGCCTGTCGCCACACCGAGCAGCTGAGGAACAGCGAATCGCCGTCCTTCCACTCACCGGTCTGCCGGTCATACGTCCTGGGCGTCGACGCGATACGGAAGTTCGCGACGGCCGCGCCGGAGGGCGTGAACCGGAGCTCGGGATCGTCGACAAGGTTGCCGACCAGAGTGATGGTGGTTTCGCCTGCCATTACCGTTCCTCCTGCATATCGGGTGCGACTATCAGTTGCGGCTTGGCGCCGACATCACCGATGGTGCTGACGACCCCGTGGATCAGTGCTGGTCCGGGCGGATGACCTTGGTACGCAGGATCGACTCGTTCAGCGTGAGCTGACGATCGAGTTCCTTGACCACGGCCGGCTCGGCGGTCAGGTCGATGACGGCGTAGATGCCTTCGGCCTTCTTCTTGACGTCATAGGCCAGCTTGCGGCGGCCCCAGATGTCGACCTTCTCGACCGTTCCACCTTCCTTGCGGACGATGTTCAGGTACGTGTCGAGGGACGGCTCAACGGTGCGCTCTTCGAGCTCAGGGTCGAGGATCACCATGACTTCATAACGACGCATGCGCGAACTCCACCTCCTTCGGACTTGGCGGCCACGGTCTCTCCGTGGCAGGAGGGCGATGCGGTCCTCCCACCGGCATCGGTCGCCGGTGATCGGAAACGGACCCGGTCGATGGACCAGGCCCACGGAAAGAATACCAGCGTACGGACGATGCCCTGACCACTATCCACAGGCCCTTCGACTCCCCTGCGTGATCATCCGGCTGCGTCCGGCCCTGGTCCGGCCCCTGCTCCGGCCCTCGGTCCGGCCGGGTCGGTCGCGGCGGTGAAAACTGTCGGTGCGGCCTAATAAGGTGACGGAATGAGCTTGAAACTGGGTGCGCACGTCGATCAGGAGAACCCGCTCGCCGAGGCCGCCGGCCGCGGTGCGGAGGTAGTTCAGTTCTTCCTCGGTGACCCGCAGGGCTGGAAAGCCCCGAAGGTCGCCTACGAAGGCGGTGCCGCGGCGCTGAAGGCCGCGGCCGAGGCCGCCGGGCTGGACCTGTTCGTGCACGCGCCCTACCTGGTGAACGTGGCGACCACGAACAACCGGATCCGGATCCCCAGTCGCAAGATCCTCCAGCAGCAGCTCGACGCGGCCGCGTCGATCGGCGCGAAAGGCCTGATCGTGCACGGCGGCCACGTCGGCAAGGGCGACGACCCCGAGGTCGGGTTCGACAACTGGCGCAAGTGCATCGAGCGGGCCGACCTGGCCGTGCCGCTGCTGATCGAGAACACCGCCGGCGGGGAGAATGCGATGGCCCGCCAGCTCGACCGGATCACCCGGCTGTGGGATGCGGTGCAGGCTTCGGGCAACGAGCATGTCGACCGGGTCGGCTTCTGCCTCGACACCTGCCACTTCCACGCCGGTGGCGAGCAGCTCTCCGACGTGGTGGAGAAGGTCAAGGCCATCACCGGCCGGATCGACCTCGTGCATGCGAACGGCTCCCGCGACGCCTTCGGTTCCGGCGCGGACCGGCACAGCAACTTCGACGAGGGCGAGATCGACCCGGCCGACATCGTCACGGTGGTGCGTCAGGCCGGCGCCCCGGTCGTCGTCGAGACGCCGAACAACGAGCACGGGCAGAAGGCCGATATCGACTACCTCCGCGCCCAACTCGCTTAGTGCTCGGAGGTGGCGTGGCTTAACCAGTAGGCGATACCGAACGGGAACAGTACGGCGAGACTGCCCGCCTCGCGGTTCGGGATCAGGATGTCGGCGCCGATCACCAGCACCAGGCAGACGACCGTCACATGCAAGTACGTCGCCTTGCCCTTGAACCGGCCGGCCAGGATCGACGTCTCGAGCCGGATCCGCCCGAGCGCGCAAGCGGCGTACAGGCCGGCCAGCGCGAGCAGCCCGATCGCGGCGATGCTGGTGCCGACCCAGGCCGGGGTGCCGTAGCCGCCCGCGCTCGCGTCGACCGCCAGGAAGACGCCGACCAGCAGCGTCAGCACCACGCAGATCCAATAGACGAACGCGGTCGAGCGTCGAGCGGGGTGAGTGGAGTGATCCGCGGCGGCCATGGTCCGGACGTTATCGCAGCATCGCGCACAACGACGTCAGCGCCCGGGCCAGCGCGGTCGCGTGTAACGGGTCGAGCCGCTTCTCAACCACCACCGCGACGTAGGCACGCGTCTGCTTGGTGACGCATGACGGTCGCGCCCGGACGTCGACCGTGAGGCGGATTTCGTCGAGCAGTACGGCGTTGAGCTTGTCGATCAGCGGACGGATTTGGCCGAGATCGGGTCGTTCGGCCGGCGGCTCGGCCTGACCCGAGTCCCACCGGCGATACCACTCCCGCTGGACCACCTTCTTGGCCTCGATCTGGTCGCGGAAGATCCGTACCGACGCCTCCGGGTCGATCCCCCACTCCCGCGATTTCGCCGCCACCGCCTCGAGAATCGCCTTCTCCCGCACCGGATCGTCGATCGGCGCCGGCGTGCCGTACTTCGCCGCGGCCACCTTGTCCGCGAGCAACACCCGATCCGCCGCAGCACGCGTGAACGGCAACAGCGGACCACCCGGCACCACCTGTACGTCGTACCGGGCCGTGGTCGCGTCAGCCGGCAAGACGGGCATGAGCGCCAAAGACACGGCAACCGCGGCAGCACGTACTAGTAGACGCATAACCCGAGCAAACCAGCCGGAACCACCAGTACGCGCCCAAGGCACGCCGTACTCACCGAAGGTTCAGCCCACCGTCCAGCAAGATCACCTCACCCGTCAGGTACGTATTAGCTAGTACGGCGGCCACTAGGTCTGCCACGTCGGAGGGCTGGGCCGGACGGCGCATGGGGCTTTGCGAGTTCCAGAGTTCGTGGGCCTCGGTCCAGTCTTTGGTGAGCGGCGTATCCACCAGTCCGGGCGCTACCGCGTTGACCCGCACTGCAGGTCCAAGCGCGGCGGCGAGCAGCTTGGTCATGTGGTTGAGCGCGGCCTTACTTGCGGCGTACGCGATCGAGCTGCCCTTCGGCCGGACGCCCGCATGGCTGGTGACGTTGACGATCGCGCCACCGCCCGGGCGATCGGAAGCGCGCAGCGCCGGAAGGGCCGCCGTACAGAGCAGCCAGGGCGCGATGAGGTTCACGTCGAGCAGCCGGCGCCAATCGGCAGCACTCAACGCGTCGAGATCGGCATGAGGGACGGGCCAGCTGATGCCCGCGTTGTTCACGAGTACGTCGAGCCGGCCATGCCGAGCGAGAGTCTGCTCGACCAAACCGGTGGCCTCCGCGTCCACGCCGAGGTCGGCCTGGACGTAGCTTCCACCAAGCTCATCGGCCAGCGCCTGGCCGGCTTCGACACTGCTGCGGGAATGGATGACGACGGTCAAACCATCGGCCGCGAGACGACGCGCTGTAGCCGCGCCAATACCCGACGTGGAACCCGTGACCAGCGCGACGAAGCTCATTCGACCCAGCCTAGTTCGGGCGATTGAGCGTGGGCCGGTAACCTGGCGCACCGTGAGTGACTTGTTGATCCGGCCCATCTCCACCGACGATCACGCGGCGTTCATCGCGTCGCGCCCGTCGGCGAGCTTCCTGCAGACCCCTGGCTGGGCGGCGGTGAAGGGCGAGTGGAAAGCGGAGTCGCTCGGCTGGTTCGATCCGGCCAATCCCGCTGAGCTGCTCGGCTCGGCGCTGGTGCTCTACCGGCAGATGCCGAAGGTGAAGCGTTATCTCGCCTATCTGCCCGAGGGCCCGGTGATCGACTGGGACGCGATCGACGTCGGCCGCTACCTGCGCCCACTGGCCGAACACTGCAAGGAACAAGGGGCTTTCGGCCTGCGGATGGGTCCGCCGGTCGCGACCCGGCGCTGGTCCGCGAAGACGATCAAGGACGCGATCGCCAGTGGTCAGCAGCCGCGCCTCGGTGATGTCCGGCCCGACGTGATCGAGCCGTCCGGCGCCACCGTGATCGCGCAGCTGCACGCCCTCGGCTGGAAGGCTCCGCGCGTCGGCGAGGGCTTCGCCGCCGGGCAGCCGCAGTTCGTGTTCCAGGTGCCTCTCGGCGGTAAGACGCCCGATGACGTACTCAAGGGCATGAACCAGTTGTGGCGGCGCAACATCAAGAAGGCCGACAAGCTGGGCGTCGAGGTCAGCCTCGGTACGGCCGAGGACCTGAAGGCGTTCCACGCGTTGTACGTCGAGACGGCCGAGCGGGATCACTTCACGCCGCGGCCGCTGCCGTACTTCGTGAAGATGTACGAGGCGCTCACGACCCAGCCGCATGGCTGTTGCGACTTCCGGCTCTACAACGCCCACCACGAAGGCGATCTGGTCGCGAGCACGATCTGGATCAGAGTGGGCCGGCACTCGTGGTACTCCTATGGAGCCAGCTCGACCGCCAAACGGGATGTGCGTGGATCCAACGCCATCCAGTGGCGGATGATGTCGGACGCGCTCGAGTCCGGCGCCACTGTGTACGACCTACGGGGCATCACCGACACCTTGGATCCGGACGACCCGCACGTCGGGCTGATCCAGTTCAAGGTCGGCACCGGCGGCGAAGCCGTCGAGTACGTCGGTGAGTGGGATCTGCCGTTGAACAAGCCGCTCTACACCGCATTCGACCTCTACATGAGACGGCGATGACCTGACATGCCCCTGACTCTGCACATCGACCAGGCTCGGTGGCGCGAGCATTTACGTTCCACGTGGAACGAGTCCATCGTGCCGGTCGCGAAAGGTAACGGCTACGGCGTCGGCAATGCCCGACTGCTGGCCGAAGCAGCCGCCCTCGGCGCCAAGACGGTGGCCGTCGGTACCTATGAAGAAGTCCCGAGCGACCCGCAGGCCGAAGTGGTCGTCCTGACCCCGTGGCGCCCTTTCGTGCGCACGCAGGTCGGCCCGAACGTGATCCACACCGTCAGCCGGCTGGCCGACCTGGTCTCGATCCCGGCCCGCAGCCGCGTTGTCGTCGAGGTGCAGACCTCGATGCGCCGGCACGGGATCGGCGCCCGCGAACTACGGCACTCGATGCTGATGAGCTCGCTGGACCGGGTCCGTTTCGAAGGCTGGTCCCTGCACTTCCCGATGGGCGCCGGTGGTTACGCGGCGAACATCCGCGAGGCCGCCGAGCTCGGCCGCCAGGCGAACGCCGTACGCAAGGGACCCCTCTGGGTCTCGCACGTACCGGCGACCAAGCTCGGCGATATCGGCGAGAACGTGCGGCTCCGGATGGGCACCGGCCTATGGCTCGGCGACCGTGGTGCGCTGACCGTGCGGGCGACCGTGCTCGATGTGCACTCGGTACGTCGTGGCGAGCGCGTCGGTTATCGGCAGCGCCGGGTCGCAGGTGACGGGCACATCCTGGTCGTCTCCGGTGGCACCGCGCACGGTGTCGGGATGGAGGCGCCGACCGCGGCGGCGACCGTCCGGCAGCGCACGATCGCGCTCGCCAAGGGTGGTCTGGACGCGGCCGGAATGGCGTTGTCGCCGTTCACGATAGACGGCAAGCAGCGCTGGTTCGCCGAGCCGCCGCACATGCAGGCGAGCATGCTCTACCTGCCGTCATCGGTCACACCGCCACACATCGGCGACGAGGTCGGCGTCGACGTCCGCTTCACCACCACCCTGTTCGACCAGATCGTGATGGACTGACCGGCTCGGCCTTCGATCCTCGTCGAAGGCCGAGACCGGAAGCGCGCCTTTTCAAGCGATCGTTTCGGTCCTGGCCGAAGCGGTTTGGCGGGCGCTTGCCGCTGCCTACGTTCGGTTCTCCCAGCCCGGAACAAGCCGGGCAGAACGAACGGAGAGCCCATGACCTTCCGACGCAAGCTCGCAGCCACCCTCGCCGGTACGGCGGCCCTGGTCGCCGGTGCCACCGTCAGCACGATGCCCGCCAACGCCGGTACGACGGGCATCGGCAACGGTGTTTGTGAGAGCGGCGAGGTGTGCCTCTACCGGGCCGGCACGCTGATCCACGACCTCTGGCCGTCCTCCCCGAGCGGGTGCAGCGGCCAGACCCGGACGGCGTACGACTACCTTCGGAACCGGTCGGCATGGCCGCAGCGCGCCTGGTCCGGCACCAACTGCACGGGTCGTTTCAACGATTTCCCGTCCGGCACCGAGGGCCCGGTCAACCTCTTCTGGAGCCTCGGCTACGCGGGCTGATGCCGGTTGGCGGTGAGTCCCTGCTCACCGCCTTCGCTCTTGCTCACGTGGCCGGGGCTTGGGCCAGTTGGCGGAAGTGCGGGCAGGACTCGAGCGGGTCGGCGCGGCAGGCGAGGGCGTGGTCGAGCATGGCCAGCGCAGCTTGAGCCTCGGCGATCTGGGCGACCAGGTCGTCGTACTGGGTTTTGAGCACGGTACGGCGTTCGGCGAGGCCGCCGGTGAGGACTCGGCGCATCCGGTCCAGCGACAGGCCGGCCTTCTTCGCGCGGAGGATGACGGCGACGCGGTCGACCGCCGCGGCGTCGTACCGGCGCTGGTTGCCGACGCGACGGCTGGGGGTGAGCAGGCCCTCGGATTCCCAGTGCCGCAGTACGTGGGTGGCGAGGCCGAAGCGGGCGGCGAGGTCGCCGATGGTGAGGTCGGTTGACTTCATGTGGACATTAAGTTGCACGGTGGACGACATGGTCAATGTGGCTTTCCTGGATCGGATCGAGGAGACGGCCGGCGCCGCGGAATTGCGGGCCGAGTCCTACCGCTTGCTGGGCCTGAGCCCGGGGCAGATCGTCGTGGACGTCGGGTCGGGCGCGGGCCATGCCGCCGCCGAACTGGTCGCGCTCGGCCTGGTCGTGACCGGCGTGGACCCGGACGCGGATGCGCTCGAGGTCGCCCGCGAGCGCGCGCCGGGTGCGACCTTTCATGCCGGTACGTCGGAACGCCTGCCGCTCGCGGACGCCTCGGTGGACGGGTATCGCGCGTCCCGGTTGTTCCATCTGCTGGCAGATCCCGAGCCGACGCTGGCCGAGGCGCGCAGGGTGTTGCGGCCGGGTGGGCGGATCGTGCTGGTCGGGCATGACTACGGGTTCATCGCGATGGACGCGGCCGACCAGGACCTCACGGACGTCGTACTACTCGGACTGGAGTCGGCCTCGGTCTCCCCGCGCGCCGGCCGGGGTCTGCGCAATCTGCTGGTGGACCACGGCTTCCGCGACGTCGAGACCGTCGTACAGACCGATGTGGTGACCGACTTCGACGTGATGGCAGGCCGACTCGCGGCGGCGGCGGACGCGGCGGTCAAGGCCAGCCTCATCACCACCGAGGACGCCGGCGCCTGGCTCGCGGACCAGACGGAGCGCGGTCGCTCGGGCCACTTCCTCGCGGCCTGCCCCACCTTCCTAGCCGCCGCCACCCGCTGACCCCCTTTCTTTTTCACGAGTGAACAAGAAAAGGTGCGGGAGTGACCCGGCCTGCTCCGCGGGTAGGTGAGCCGTCGTCGGGTACCTCGACCGGTGGACGCCGGATCGTGGAGGTGACGGATGAGTGACGTGGGTGTCGAGTTCCGTGCGGTCGTGCTGGATTCGCCGGATCCTCGGCGGCTGGCCGACTTCTACCGGCAGCTGCTCGGGTGGGAGATCAGGGACAACGGCGAGACCTGGGTGACGCTGCACCCACCGGGCGGCGGGTCACACCTGTCGTTCCAGCTGGAGCCGAAGTACCGGCCGCCGAGCTGGCCGAGTGAGGTTGATCGGCAGCAGATGATGACGCATCTCGACCTGCACGCGGACGACCTCGGCGAGGCCGAACGGCGCGCGGTCGAGCTCGGCGCCAAGGTGATGCCGTGGCAACCCCAGGACGACGTTCGCGTGCTGGCGGATCCTGACGGGCACATCTTCTGCCTGTTCTGAGCATCGGCGGGCCCATTTTGAGCGTGGGCGGGCCTGTTCTGAGTGTCGGCGTGTTTCGGGCAGGGCTGGGGCTTGGTGCGGGATGGTGAGGGTGACACCAGTGGGACACTGCGCGACGAAGCCTTGACCGCGGGTGAGGGTGATGGGCAGGATCACCCCGACGCGTGCTGACAACCTTGTCATCGGGGCCGCGTACTTGGCCGTTCATGAGGACAAGGAGTTGGTCGATGCTCTTCCGCCGCCCGCTGGTGCTCATCACTTCCGTTGGGCTTGTTGTGACAATGTCTCCTATGACTTCAGCAAGCGCCGCCCGCTCGGCTGCCGCTCAAGCGGCTCCCCAGAAAGCCACCGCGCCGCAATCCGCCTCGGCGGCGCGCGCGAGCTTCTTCACCTCGTTCGAGCCGGGCGACCCGCAGCCGGGGCCCGCTGACACCGTTGACACCGGCAAGGGCGCCGGCGGGGTGGAAGGTCCGACGCCGACCGGTATCGGCGGCAGCGAGATGGACAAGGTCACCGCGGTCACGGCGAACGGCGAGAACACCGGTGCCGGTGAAATCGCCGCGAATGTCGCGGACGGGGACAAGTTCACCAAGTGGCTCGTGTTCGAGCCGACCGGATGGCTGCGATTCGAGCTGTCCGAGGCCGTGACGATCCGCAAGTACGCACTGACGTCTGCGAACGACGCTGACGGCCGTGACCCGCAGGACTGGACGCTGCAGGGTTCGGCCGACGGTACGACGTGGACCAACCTGGACAGCCGCACCGGTGAGGACTTCCCGGAGCGCTTCCAGACCAAGGTCTACGAGTTCACCAACGAGACGGCGTACAGGTTCTTCCGGCTGGACATCACCAAGAACCACGGCGACGGCATCGTGCAGCTCGCCGACGTCACCTTGTCGAACGGCGCGCCGCTGCCGCCTCCGGGTAAGACTGTCGAGTCCCGGCTGGACTCCGGCCCGACGAGCGCCTACAACGCCAGAGCCCGCACTGGCTTCACTGGCGTCCACTCGTTCCGGTACGCCGGACACCAGACTGCCGAGGGCCGGGGCTACACCTGGAACAAGATCCTCGACGTCAACCTCAAGGTCGGCACGACGAGCAACCTGACGTACAAGATCTTCCCGGAACACGTCGAAGGTGATCTGACGTACCCGAGCACCTACGCGGCAGTGGACCTCAAGTTCACGGACGGGACGTACCTGAGCGACCTGAAGGCCAAGGACCACCATGGCTTCGGTCTCAGCCCGCGTGGTCAGGGCGACGCCAAGGGTCTTTCCACCAACCAGTGGAACAACATCGAGGCCGCGATCGGCAAGGTTGCCGCGGGTAAGACGATCGAGAGCGTGCTCGTCGGCTACGACAAGCCGACCGGCCCGGCGGACTTCCGCGGCTGGATCGACGACATCGCGATCAGCTCGGTCGCGAACGCCGCCGCCGACACCACCGCGGCCACCACGGCGGCTGCCAAGCACCCGTCGGACCTGGCCATCACCACCCGCGGTACGAACTCCACCGGCGGCTTCTCCCGGGGCAACAACTTCCCGGCGACCGCCGTACCGCACGGCTTCAACTTCTGGACGCCGGTCACGAACGCCGGTTCGCGCTCCTGGCTCTACGAGTACGCGAAGGCCAACAACGAGCAGAACCGCCCGGAGCTCCAGGCGTTCTCGATCAGCCATGAACCGAGCCCGTGGATGGGCGATCGGCAGACGTTCCAGGTGATGCCGTCGATCGCGGACGCGCCGACCGCGAACCGCGCGGCCCGGGCCTGGTCCTTCAGCCACGAGAACGAGATCGCCAAGCCGTACTACTACGGCGTCGACTTCGACAACGGCAACAAGGTCGAGCTCGCACCCACCGACCACGCCGCGATCCTGCGTTTTTCGTTTGCCCAGGGCAACGGTTCGCTGGTCTTCGACAACGTCAGCAACGAAGGCGGTCTGACCCTCGACCCGGCCACCGGCGTCGTAACCGGGTACAGCGACGTCAAGAGCGGCCTGTCCACCGGAGCCGGCCGGCTCTTCGTGTACGGCGTCGTCGACCAGCCCGTCGCGTCGAGCGGCAAGCTCACGAATGGCGGCGGCGCGAACGTCGGTGGCTTCCTCAAGTTCGCCCCGTCGGTCAAGCAGGTCCACCTGCGCATGGCGACCTCGCTGATCGGCACCGCCCAGGCCAAAAAGAACCTGGAGCAGGAGGTCGTCGGCACCACGTTCGACAAGGTCAAGACGGCCGCGCAGCAGGCCTGGGACAAGCGGCTCGGCATCATCGAGGTCGAGGGCGCGAGCGCGGACCAGCTGACCACGCTCTACTCGAACCTCTACCGGCTGTTCCTCTACCCGAACAGTGGTTTCGAGAACACTGGCACGGTCGACAAGCCCGTCTACACGTACGCCTCGCCGGTCTCGCCCAAGGTCGGCACGGATACTCCGACCGAGACCGGGTCGAAGATCGTGCCCGGCAAGATGTACGTCAACAACGGCTTCTGGGACACCTACCGAACGGTCTGGCCGGCGTACTCGCTGTTCGCGCCTGAGACCGCCACCGAGCTCGTGAACGGATTCGTCCAGCAGTACAAGGATGGCGGCTGGATCTCGCGCTGGTCCTCGCCGGGCTACGCCAACCTGATGGTCGGCACCAGCTCGGACGTGGCCTTCGCCGACGCGTACCTGAAGGGCGTGCCGGGTCTCGACGTCCAGGCGGCGTACGACGCTTCGCTGAAGAACGCGGCAGCCCGTCCCCCGACGGACAACGTCGGACGCAAGGGCCTGAACCTGTCGCCGTTCCTCGGTTACACCGCCACCTCCACGTCGGAGGGCTTCAGCTGGTCGATGGACGGTTACGTCAACGACTACGGCATCGCGAACATGTCGAAGGCGCTGTACGACAAGGCGACGAAGAACGACCCGCGCAAGCAGGAGTACCTGGACAACTACAAGTACTACCTGAACCGGGCCCGGAACTACGTCGGCCTGTTCGACCCGGCCGTGAACTTCTTCCAGGGCAAGGACGCCGTCGGAGTCTGGCGCGAGTCGCCGAGCACGTTCGACCCGCGCGACTGGGGTGGCGACTTCACCGAGACCAACGCCTGGAACATGGCCTTCTCGGCTCCGCAAGACGGTGCCGGCCTGGCTGCGGTGTACGGCGGCCGTGAGGGTCTGGCGAAGAAGCTGGACGAGTTCTTCGCGACACCCGAGACGGCGACGTTCCCCGGTCACTACGGCGGCACGATCCACGAGATGCTCGAGGCGCGGGACGTTCGCATGGGCCAGTACGGCCACAGCAACCAGCCGTCGCACCACATCCCGTACATGTACAACTTCGCCGGTCAGCCGTCGAAGACGCAGGAGAAGGTCCGTGAGGTGCTGGACCGGCTCTACCTGGGTTCCGAGATCGGCCAGGGCTACCCGGGCGACGAGGACAACGGTGAGATGTCCGCGTGGTACCTGTTCAGCATGCTCGGGTTCTACCCGCTGCAGGTCGGCAGCCCGTCGTACGCGATCGGCTCGCCGCTGTTCACCAAGGCGACGCTGAAGCTCGGCGGCGGCAAGACGCTGGTCATCAACGCCCCGAAGAACAGCAAGACCAACGTGTACGTCAATGGTGTCCAGGTCAACGGCAAGAAGTGGACCTCCACCGCGCTGCCGCACGACCTGCTCGCCAAGGGCGGCCGGATCGACTTCGACATGACCTCGACGCCCAGCTCCTGGGGTACGGGCCGCCAGGACGCGCCGCCGTCGATCACCAAGCCGGGCGAGGACCCGATGACCTGGCACGACTCCACCACCGACACCGGAGCCGTCGTCACCAGTGCCGCCGGGGACGTCGCCAAGCTGGTCGACAACGACTCGAAGACCGAGGTCACGCTGACCGGTTCCGCGCCGACGATCGACGTCAAGCTGGCCCAGGGTCGTCCGGTCGCGATGTACACCCTGACGAACGGCTTGACCGGTGCACCGCCGGCGGGCTGGACTCTGCAGGGGTCGAACGACGGCACGAGCTGGACCGACGTGGACAAGCGCTCGGGTGAGAAGTGGGCGTTCGCCAACTACACCCGCTCGTTCGCGGTGGCCGCGCCGAAGGCGTTCACGCAGTACCGGCTGGTGCTCACGCCGGCCGCGGGTGAGACCGGAGTGACGCTCGCCGAGGTCGAACTGCTCGGCACGCTGAAGGGCGTCCAGGCCGGCACGCACCCGTCCGAGAAGGTCCTGGAGGCACGGCCGGAGCCCACGCCTTCGCAGTCGATTGACCGGAACTTCGGGTAACTAAAGATCGGGCGTACGGGAGAGCCGGCCCCAGAGCGGTTCTCCCGGACGCCCGGAAGTGAGGAAGGGGTGGCCGGTCCCGCCCGACCGCCACCCCATCCACCCAGACAGACGTGGGTTCGCCGGAGTGGGTTGCCTCCGATTTCAAACTTTCTTTTCAGCCCGCGCTAGCCGGCCCAGCGACCGGTGAAAAACGCGGAGGCCCAGAGTACGGCGAGGGGTATGGCCAGGCCGAGGTAGATCCGGCCCAGCCAGGGTCGTCGGTGGATCAGGACGGCCAGGCCGATCCACAGCGGCCACCACAACAACGTGGCCCGGGTCAGCGAGAAGAACCAGTACGACGTGGCGAACCCGCCGAGGGTCGCGACGATCCAGACGGCCTCGCCCCACGAGCGGCGCCAGAGCAACCAGCCGAGCAGGGCCAGTCCGACCAGCAGCGTGACGAGCTCCGCCCGGAACATCCAGGTCCAGTCGCTCCGGGCCGCGGCGAAGAAGCCTGTGGTCGCGGCTTCGATCGTGTGGTCGAGAGCGGTCCACGGCATCGTGAACTCCCGGGCCCAACCCTTCTCCTGCGCGTCCTGCCAGGCGAACCAGGTGCCGTGGATACCGCGTAGATACGCCATGAACCCGATGACCGGCAGTGCGGGCAGAAGCAGCCAGGGCGCCGAGTGCCACTCCCGCTTCCGCGAGGTCAGGAACTCGACCACCAGGGCCGCGGCGAGGAATACGCCCGAGACCCGGACAGTGCAGGCCAGTGCGACCAGTACCGCCGCCCGCGCCCACCGGCCCTGCCGCGCGGCCAGCCAGCCGGGGAAGGCCAGGGCGCAGAAGAGGGCCTCGGTGTACGGAGCGGCCAGAAAGACCGCCACCGGGGCGGTGAACCAGACGAGGGCGGCGGTCGGCCCGATCTTCTCGCCGTACCGGCTGAACTCGTGCTGAGCGAGCCGGGCGATCGCTACACCCGCGACAGCGCTTGCGACCAGCGAGACGACGATTCCGCCGGCGACCGGGCCGATACCGGTCCAGCCGACTGCTCGCATCAGCACCGGCAGTCCCGGGAAGAACGCGGCCAGTGGTGCCCCACTGGGTTCACCGTTGGCGTAGCCGTACTCCGCGATGGCCTTGAAGTGCCAGACGTCCCATTGCATCCAGGCACGCCAGACGCTCGGGTAGTTCTCGTCGCGGTTGTAGAGCAGTGGAGCCGAGATCGAGATCAGGAAGATGCCGACGCGGGTGATGAGCCACCACGCGAGCGTTTCCCGGACGACCAGCTCTGGCCGGATGTCCTGCCACCAACTCAGCAGGCCGCGCTTGGACCGTCTTGCCGCCCTACGCGCTGTCCCCCGTCGTATGCCGTTCCCCGTGTCCCCCCGTGGCCCGGTCGGCTCGTCATGCACGAACGAGTACACCGCCACCTGGGTCGTCGACGAGGCCTCCGCGCCGTACTGGGTCGTGCTCCGGCTGCAGGATGTCCCTGGTCACTACGAGCATCAGCCACATGGTCCCGGCCAGTCGGACGATCACGGAGAACCAGTAGATCTTGTCCGGGTTCTCGCTTTGTCCAGGCGCTAGGAACCCTGCGAGGTGCAACCAGACCATCGCCCAGTAGAAGACCTCACAGGCTTGCCAGATCAACCAGTCGCGCAGACGCGGCCGAGCCAGTGCGACCAGCGGCAGCAGCCACAGCACGTACTGCGGGGAGTAGACCTTGTTGACGAGCAGGAACGCCGCAATGGTCAGCAGGGCCAGCTGGGCGAACCGCGGCCGCTGTGGCGCCATAAAGCCCAGGATGCAGATCGAGACGCACATCCCGGCGAAGATGACCATGCTGAGCTGGTTGACGTCAGCGACCTCACGCTCGGCCAGCTTGAGCACGTACCAGATTGAGCCGTAGTCGCTCTTGCGCTCGTCGTTGAACGTCCAGAAGGACATCCACTCGGCCTTCGCCAGCAGGTAGATCGGCGCGTTCACGACGCCCCAGGCGACGACGGCGGCCAGTGTCGCCTGGACCCACGCGTTGAGCTTGCGGGAGCGCAGACACAGGATGAGCAGCGGCCCGAGCAGTAGGAACGGGTAGAACTTCGCGGCGGTACCCAGACCGAGCAGGACGCCGAACCAGATCGGCTTCCCCTTCGCCCAGGCCCACATCGCGCCCGCCGTGAGGGCCACCGCGAAGAGGTCCCAGTTGATCGTCGACGTCACGGCCAGCGCGGGGGCGGCAGCGACGTACAGGGCATCGAGGGGCTGTCCCCGGGGCGCGCCTGCTCGTCTGGCCACGCCACGCGCGGTCGCCACGGTCAGCCCGACCAGGATCAGCGCGCACGCGAACAGCAGCGCGATGTTGACCACGAAGAACACGCCCGCGGTATCGCGCTTCTGCTTGTCGTTGGTGTCGTTCTTCGGGTCGCCGGTGACCAGCCAGGTGAGCTCGGCGGCGACCTGCATGAAGGCGCCGGTGAGCACCGGATACTCCAGCACCGGGTAGGGCCCGGTGTCGAGGAACGGCTTGTTGCCGACGGCAAACCCGCGCTCCTGGTAGAGGTAGCCGATGTCGGAGTAGCACATCGCCTTGAAGGGCCGCCAGTTCTGCCGGTCCCAGCCCGCGTCGATACAGGGCGCCTTCTGCAGCACCCCGAGACCGAACGTGATCGTGCAGACGGCGAGCGCGATCCGCAGCGGCGTCCACCATGATCGCCCGAAGCGGCCGAATCGCCCGGCGGGACCGCCGAGACCGACGCTCAGCCCGGCCACCGACGGATCGGCCTGGGTCGGCGCCTCTTGCTCGGCGTCGCGCTCATGAACGGACGAAACAACCGTCTTGGCAGGCGTGGTCAGTGGTGGCACGGCACCCATCGTGCCGCAAAACCCGTTCGACCGCCGCCCCACCCTGGTTTATCGGTCATCGGGACTACTCCTCCGGGGGAGGTTCGGTCTCCGTTGGTGGGCCGGTCGGAAGGGTGATCGGCGGTTTGGGCGTCTTGGTCTTCGTCGGCGTCGGCGAGCCCGGTGTCTCGGTCTCGTCCGTCTGCGTCGGCGTCGGGGAGAGCGTCGGAGTCGGCGTCGGTGTGGGCGTCGGGGTTGGCGTCGGCGTGGGCGTCGGGGTAGGCGTCGGAGTCGGGTCGACCGGCGGCAGATCGCCGTCCGGCTTCGTGAACTCGATCTCGTCCTTGCCCTCGTGCGCCGGCTCCATGAAGGCCAGCCAGGTCCGCAGCGGCCACTTTCCACCGAAGAACGCCTCGGTGGACTTGTCGTACGGGTCGAGGTCGCCCTCACCCATGATCACGTTGCCGCTGGGCAGCTTGGTCTTGCCCGCGCGATAGACGACCGCGGTCGACAGGTGCTTGGTGTAACCGACCCACCACGAGGTGAGGGTGTCCTTGTTGTCCAGGCAGCCGTCGCACTTCGCGTTCTCCGCGCGGTGCTCCAGGGCGACACCACCGGCGGTGCCGGTCTTGCCCGCGACCGGCTGGTCGAGCTCGCGTGCGGCCGTACCGGTGCCGCCCTTCTTCACGACCTGCTGCATGGCGTAGCTGGTCTGGACCGCGACTTCCGTTGGGAAGGCCTGCTTGGCCGGGTAGGCCTTCTCGGCGCTGAAGAGGATATTGCCTTTGGCATCCGTAACCTGCTTGATCACGTGCACCGGCACGTACCGGCCGTCGGCGGCGAAGGTCGCGTAGGCGTTGGCCATCTCCACGGGCGACGCGTACGGGTCGGGGCCGAGCACGGTCGCCGGGTTCTTCCGGGCGACCTCGAGCACCGGGGTCTTCGGGATACCGGCCGCCTCGGCGGCGTTGACGAGCTTCTCCGGGCCGTCTTCCATCTTGTTGTCGACCAGGTCGTAGAACGCGGTGTTGATCGACTTCTTCGTGGCCTGCAGCAGGTTGACGTCGCCGTAGTCCTCGCCGAACTCGTTGCCGTACTCCGCTCCCTGGACCTCGATCGGGCTGTCGCCCTGGTACTCCTCTTCGAAGTTCTTGCCGTCCTGCAGCGCCGCGGCGACCGCGAAGGGCTTGAAAGCCGATCCCGGCCGGGCTCGCAGCCGGGCCCAGTTGAGCGCGCTCTTCAGGTAGTCGGGACCGCCGTACATCGCGACCAGCTCGCCAGTCCCCGGCCGCACCGAGGCGAGACCGATGTAGAGGTTGTCGGTCTTCTCCGGGTGCTCTTCGGCGACCGCCTTGATCGCATCCTTCTGGAGCTCGAGATTGAAGGTGGTCGTTACGCGGAGACCGCCGCCGCTGATCTTCTCGGCCGTGAATCCGCGAGCCTGGAGTTCCTCCTTGGCCATCTGCAGGAGGAAGCCTTGAGAACCCTTGTAGCGGTTGCTCTTCGGCTGCTTCTTCAACTCCGGCAGCTTCTTGATGTACTCGTTGTAGTGGATCTGCTTGATCACGCCTGCCTGGAGCATGCCGTCGAGCACATACCGATAGCGGTTCAGCGCCCGGTCACGCGAGGCCGGTCCATCCGAGGGGTCGAATCGGCTCGGGTTGTTCAGGATGGTGGCCAGGAAGGCGGCTTCCTTCGCTGAAAGCTCCGTTACGTCCTTGCTGAAGTACGTCTTCGCGGCGGCCTGGATGCCATAGGCACCGTCACCAAAGTAGATGGTGTTCAGGTAGCCCTCGAGGATCTTCTTCTTGTCGGCCGAGCGGCTGAGCTTGGTCGCGATGAAAAGTTCCTTGTACTTCCGGGAGAGGGTCCGCTCCTGGGTCAGGTACATGATCTTCACGTACTGCTGGGTGATGGTCGAACCACCCTGGAGTTGCTTGCCGCGGGCGATGTTGATCGCCGCACGCGCGATGGCGGATGGTGACACGCCCGGGTTCGTCCAGAAAGTACGGTCCTCGGCCGCGATGACGGCCGCCTGCACGTGCTGCGGAATCCCGCTGAGCGGAACCGACTCCCGGTTCTGCTCGAAGAAGGAGCCCATCGTCTCGCCGGTCGCGTATTTGACCGTCGAAGTGTTGGTCTCGAATTCCTTGTTCGGGTCCGGGATCGGCGTGGTCGCGTAGCCGATGAAGAACGCGGCCGCCGCGCCGATCACGCCGAGCAGGAATGCTGCGGTCAGCCAGCCGGCCACCCGCACCGCCCAATGTTTCTTGGCGCGCGACTTGACCGGCTTTGCTTTCCTACGACCTTCACTCACGGTGCAATCCTCGACGATCTCGCTGAAGTCATTGCGACCCAGAGTACGGGGACTGTGGTAATGCCCAGTCCTTGACCGACCACTCAGCCGGGATGGTACCGCTCCGCTCCGTGGCCACGATCAACCCGTCACGTGCGGTGCGAGTAGGGTCACCGCGATCAAGGCGGCCGGGAAACAGGCGAGGAACATGGTGAACGTGTAGCCCATGATGTCCCGCGCCTTCAGCCCCAGGACGGCCAGAGTCGGCAACATCCAGAACGGCTGCAGCAGGTTGGCGCTGGCCTCACCGAGGTCGTACACGACGACCATCCAGCCGGCGTCGACCTTCAACTGGTTGGCCGCGTCCAGCACGTACGGCGCCTCGATGACCCACTTACTGCCACCACTCGGCACGAAAACGCCCAGGATGCAGGAGTACAGCGCGACCAGTGGCGGGAAGAAGAACTGGTTAGACGCCTGCACGAGCCACCCCGCCAGCCGGGCCGAGATGCCGGTGTACGCGATCATGCCGAAGATGCCGCCGTACAGCGGGAACTGAAGCAGTACGCCGGACACCGCGGGCGCTCCGTCCCGCACGGCCCGGGCCATCCGCCACGGCCGCCAGTGCAGCAACATGGCCAGCAGGAACAGGATCAGGTTCACCGTGTTGAGGTCGAGCGCGCTGAAGAAGTTCTTGCCGGAGAAGTACCGAATGAGGTAAGTCACACCCAGCAGCACGATCAGCAGGCTGAACAGGGGCGAGTGCTCCAGCCAGTCCCCCGGCCGCCGCGGCTTGTCCGGATCGGCCTTGCCCGAGCCGTTGTACGCCGATCCGCGCCCGAAGAGCGGCCGGAGCTCGATGCCGAGGTGCTCCGCGGTCCGGGCGTTCGCCTCGCTCGGCGCCATCAGCCAGGCCATGCCGACGCCGACCACGAAGACCAGGAACGTCGCGGCCAGCGCCTGCCAGGTGAAGATCGTGTCGCTCAACGGGATCAAGCCGCTGACCCTGCCGCTCTCGCGGATGACCTCCTGCACCGGCTCCGGGCTACTGCTCGCACTCGCCACCTGGAGCGCGGCCGAGCCCGACAGGCCCTGGGCCCAGACCGTGCCGAGCCCGAGGAACGCCATCGCACCGAGCGCGCGGTAATCCGCCTTCGGCACGTTGCGGGCGACCTCGCGGGCCAGGATGGCGGCGAAGATCAGACTGAAGGCCCAGTTCAGGTACGACGCGACCATGGCGACGGCTGCCACGAACGCGACCGCCGAGCGCGGCGTCTTCGGGATGCGGGCCAGGCGCGCGATGAGCCGGGCCACCGGGCCGGACGTGGCGACGGCGTACCCGCCGATGATGATCATCGCCATCTGCAGGGTGAACGTGATCAGGCTCCAGAAGCCCTGGCCCCACGCGTCGACCAGGCCCATGCCCTTGCTGACGGCCGGGTCGTCCGGGCGCTTCAGCAGGGGCTCACCGGTGAACAGACCGAACAGCAGCACGATGAACGTGCCGACCAGCACAAAACCGAACGCGTCCGGCAACCACTTCTCGGTGAACGCGGTGAATCGCAGTGCCACCCGCGCCAGAGGTCCTTCCGCCTCGATCTCGTCGTGCTTCGCGTGCTTCCCGTGGTCCGCCACTCTGCGCTCCCGGCTAGTCACTCGTTTCAGACCATCTAACGCACCAAAGCCCCTGACGTAACAGGTCTAGTTGCCATGTCAGGAGTTGAGTGCCGGCTGAGGCCGTGCGTACAGTGCAATCAGATGTATCGACTCGATACATCTGGTCATGACAAACTGTGCAGTGGATGGAATGAGGAGGTGTGCAGATGGGATCGCGGAACGCCGTCCTGGAGCTCGCCGTACTCGGTCTGCTGCACGAGGCGCCGATGCACGGCTACGAGCTCCGCAAGCGCGTGAACGCCCAGTTCGGCTGGGGTCGCGTGCTCTCCTTCGGGTCGCTGTACCCCTGCCTGAAGGCGATGCTGCGCAAGGGCCTGATCGACGCCGAGGCCAGTACTACGGACGCGTCCAGGCGGCAGAAGATCGTCTACACGATCACCGCCGAGGGCAAGGACCACTTCGCCGAGGCGATGCATGAGGCAGGTCCGTCCGCGTGGGACGACGAGACGTTCGGAGTTCGCTTCTCTTTTTTCGGCCGGACCGATCCCGCCACCAGGCTGCGCATTCTGGAGGGCCGTCGGGCCCGGATGGAAGAGCGGCTGGCGGGGGTCCGGGCGGCGATGAGCCGAACGGCCGAGCGGGTCGACGCCTACACCCTCGAGCTGCAACGGCACGGCCTCGAGTCGGCCGAGCGCGAGGTTCGCTGGCTGAACGAGCTGATCGACGGTGAACGCCGCCAGCTCCCACCACCCGGGGGGACGACCGGCGCCGCATCTCAGGCGGCCGGTGAGCAAGACCCGGGCCAGCGACGTACCCCGGGGTCCGTGTGACACAGCACCACCGCCCCGCATTACATTCCAACCTAAGGAGTTCCCAGATGACCTCGATCCGTGTAGCGATCGTCGGTGTCGGCAACTGCGCCAGCTCGCTCGTCCAGGGCGTGCACTACTACCGTGACGCGAAGGCCGACGAGCGTGTCCCCGGCCTGATGCACGTGCAGTTCGGGGACTACCACGTCCGCGACGTGGAGTTCGTGGCGGCGTTCGACGTCGACGGCAAGAAGGTCGGCCTGGATCTCGCGGACGCCATCGGCGCCAGCGAGAACAACACGATCAAGATCTGCGACGTACCGCCGACCGGCATCACGGTCCAGCGCGGTCACACCCTCGACGGTCTGGGCAAGTACTACCGCGAGACCATCACCGAGTCCGACGCGGAGCCGGTCGACATCGTCGGCGCCCTGAAGGCCGCCCAGGTCGACGTCCTGGTCTGCTACCTGCCGGTCGGTTCCGAGCAGGCGGCCAAGTTCTACGCCCAGTGCGCGATCGACGCGGGCGTGGCCTTCGTCAACGCGCTGCCGGTGTTCATCGCGGGCACCAAGGAGTGGGCGGACAAGTTCACCGCGGCCGGCGTGCCGATCATCGGCGACGACATCAAGTCGCAGATCGGCGCCACCATCACCCACCGGGTGCTGGCCAAGCTGTTCGAGGACCGCGGCGTCACCGTCGACCGGACCTACCAGCTGAACGTCGGCGGCAACATGGACTTCAAGAACATGCTCGAGCGCGAGCGGCTGGAGTCCAAGAAGATCAGCAAGACCCAGTCCGTCACCTCGCAGCTGGTCGAGGACATCGAGCCGCGCAACGTGCACATCGGCCCGTCGGACTACGTGGCCTGGCTGGACGACCGCAAGTGGGCCTTCATCCGGCTCGAGGGCCGCAACTTCGGCGACGTGCCGTTGTCGCTGGAGTACAAGCTCGAGGTCTGGGACTCCCCCAACTCGGCCGGCATCATCATCGACGCGATCCGCGCCGCGAAGATCGCCAAGGACCGCGGCATCGGCGGCCCGATCCTGTCCGCGTCCTCGTACTTCATGAAGTCCCCGCCCGAGCAGTACGCCGACGACGTCTGCCGCGACCTGGTGGAAAAGTTCATCAAGGGCGAAATCGAGCGCTGATCCACCGCACTGTTGAAGGGGGCATCCACCGGGTGCCCCCTTCTTTGCGTTCATTCGTCGGAATCCGCCCTCTCAGCCATGCGGACCTGTACAAGTCGGCGGTGGGAAGAGGGCGGATTCCGACGAATGAACGCAAAGAAGGACGACCGGGCTGAACCGTTGGGGTAGCAGACTGCGGGGTATGACGTACGAGGACTTTCGGCGTGAGTACGACGCTGTGTTGCGGGCGGGGATGGGTGGCGGGCTCGACGGGCTGGGGCTGCGGGACGAGCTCGCGCGGCTGAGCGCGTTCGCCGGGCAGCTCGCGCCCGCCGATCGCGACCGCGCGACGGCCGACCTCGACGAGTTGCGCGTGATCGTCGACGGCCAGGACGCCGGGCCGACCGCGCCGGCGACCGAGGAAGCGCTCGCGATCGTGACCCGCGCCCAAGCCGTGCAGGGCACGAACGCCGAGCGGATCGCCGCCGCCGAACAGGCCGTTGCCGAGCTCAACGATCTCGCCGAGGTCCAGGCCGACGAGCGGGACGCCCGGGCGGTGCTGCGCTTGGCCGAACCGCTGACCCTGCTCGCCACCTCGCTGCAACTGGAGGCTGAGTGAGCGAGAAGAAGTTCGTCGAGCCGACCCCCAAGCGGCCCGAGGTCCAGGCACTGCTCGAACGCCAGGCCGAAGTCGCGGTCGCCCTCAGCGGCGCGGACCACTCGTCGTTCAGCGGCAAGGTGCTGGAAAGTGTCGACGGGCCACTCGGCGCCGCGCACTGGAACGGCGACATGGAACTGAACGTGCCGCGGGTGATCGAGCAGCTCGACCAGATGTACGCCACGGCCGGCCAGCAGCATGACGAGCAGACGCTCTGGCTCTACAAGGACACCATCGACACGCTGCTGCACGAGAACTCGCACATGCTCAGCGGGCCCGGCACGCAGCACGTCGAAGGCGCCAAGGCCTACCAGTCGGCCTCGGGTACGGCGCTTGAGGAAGGTGTCACAGAGGCCTGGACCAAGGCCCATCTGAACGAGTACATCGAGCGCCTCGGCGTGGACAAGATCGCGCCGGGGATCAAAGAGGTCCCGCTCGGCAATGCCTACACGCAGTACACCCCGGCAGCTCAGGCCTTTGCGACCGGGCTAGGCGCGGATACGGGTCTCGGCCAGGACGAGGTGCTGCGGCGGCTCAACGTGGTCAATGCCGCCGAGAAGTGGCCAATGGCGGCACGGATGGCGTTTGAGGCCAGTGACCTGCCGCAGCGACTTCCGGCGGCCGAGCACGAGACAGCGCGCAACCGGATCGAGCAGGCCATGCGTACCGAGCTCGCGCCGCTGACGAAGCTGACGGGCGACCGGAAGACGGTGGAGCTGCAGAGCCAGCTGCACGGCCTCGCCGCGGTGCGTAGTGGCCGAGCCGAGATCGCCACGATCCGTGCGGCCGGTACGGCGGGTCCTGCCGCTGAGGTCGCGCCTGAGCAGGCGAAGGACTCGCAGGCGCCTAAGGTCGATCCCGAGCTTCAACGCATGATGGCCCTTGCCAATGGCGGTACCAGCCCGCTGCAATCGGTAAGCGCCAACGCCGTACCTGCTGGTGATAATGCGAAAGCGGCCAAACCGGCCGGCCGGCCCGGACCCGAACTGGGGAGAGACTGATGGACTACGCGGAGTTCCTGACGGCCTACAAGCAGGCCTATGGCGACTGGAGCAACGGCGGTACGGCCGACGTGGCTCGGCTTCGCGCCCTGGTGCCGCAGTTGGCGGAAGCGGATCGTGCCAAGGCCGAGTTCCAGCTCACGCAGTGGGAGTCCGAGTTGTCCCCGCAGGCGAGTGACCGGATGCAGCGGGCCACCGAGGCGATGGCGCGTGCGGGTGATCCCGAGGGCGAGCTCGAGGTACGGATCGAGCGGGCGCTGACCGGTATCCGTGAGATCACCGCGATCGCCGAGGAGTCCTCCGACCCCGACGAGCAGCACGCCATCCTCAGCCTGAACGAGTCGCTCGCGATGCTTGCCGAGTCGCTGGAGGCTGACGCTCGGGAGGCTCAGAAGTGAGCATTCCGCCGAGCAGTTATGACGACTTGATGGCTCAGCAGCACACTGCGGCCGTCGAGGTCACCGGTGCCCACCATTCCAACTGGAACGGCAAGATGGGCCCGACTCGCAAGGTCGAGAACGGCGTCATCCTTGGTACGGCGTCGTGGGACAGCGGTGTGCTGTACGACGACAAGTACGTCACCGGTCCGCTCAAGGAAATGTTCGAGCACAAGGGCGTGCAGCAGGAGCAGGCGAAGCTGCTGGCCTACCGGAACGCGCTGAAGACCGTTCTGCACGAGAACTCGCACATGACGTCGGCCGAGGGCACCACTCACGCCGACGCGATGCACGCATTCCAGCAGCCGCCGGTGCGTGCGCTGGAGGAAGGCGTCACCGAGGCCTGGAGCTACGCGAACCTCGATCAGTACATCGACAAGCTCGACCTCGAGAAGATTGCCCCCGGCATCAAAGAGGTCCAGGGCCGTCAGTCGTATCCGCAGTTCGCACCGGCCGCGAACGCGCTCGCCAACCGGATCGGCGAGGTCTCCGGGGTCGACAGCAACGAGGTGCTGCGCCGGATGAACGTGGTGAACGGCGCCGAAAAGTGGCCGATCGCCACCAAGCTGGTCACCGATGCCGCCGGGCTGGACAAGATCGTGCCGCCCGCGCAGTTGGCCGAAGCGACGCAGCGGGTCGAGCAGGCGATGCAGGCTCCGTTCGGCACGCTCGCCGACGTGAGCAAGCTGCCGGCGGACCAGCAGCGCCCGCGATCGGCCGAGATCGGCAACGAGGCGTTCGACGCCGGCCAGAAGGAGATCGCCGCCATCAAGCAAGAGGTGGCGACCACCGGCGGCCTGCAGCCCAAGGTTGCCGAAGTGACGGCTCAGACCGACGGCAAGAAGGCTGAGGCAACTGCCCAGACGGCTGGCGCAGATCCCAAGTTGGCTCACGCGATGGCGATGGCCAATAGCGGTACTGCCCCGCTTCAGGGCGTACAGGCTGGTGCGGCATCTCAGGCCGCTGTAGCCGCCAAGCCTGCTGGACCGGCTGTTGGTCGCGGGCAAGGCCTCGACCGCGACTAGTGTTGCCAACCCCGCCACGAGACTGGAGACACCACTGATGGGGTACGACGAGTTCCGGGCCGAGTACGACCAGGTGATGCTGGCATGCCTCACGGCCAAGCTGAGCGTCGACGGCCTCGCAGAACAGGTCGACCGCCTTGCTGGCCTACTGGTCGCGCTGCCACCGCTTGACCGGAACCGCGCGGCTGCGGACGTCGACAACCTGCAGGACATCCTCAGGAACGCTCGCCATGCGCCGTACGTCGACAGCCCGGCCTTTACCGAGGCCTCCCGAGTGTTCGGCCTCGCGAACGCCGACTGGGGTACGGCGATGGAGCGGGCCAACCGGGCTCGTCAGGGTGTTCGGGACATCCATGCGATCGCCGCACGCGTGCCGGATCCGGAAGAGCGTGAGGCCGTGCTGCAGCTCACGGAGCCGCTGGACCTCCTCATCGTCGCTCTGGAACCAGGGCGCTGAGAGAATCGTCCGAGGTCCGGGTCCGCGACAGGGAGAAGCTAGATGGCGTACGACGAGTTCCGCACCGAGTACGACGCGGTGTTGGAGGCCTGTCTGTCCGCCCGGCTCGACATGGATGGGCTGGCCGTTGAGCTCGACCGGCTCCGTGGCATCGCTGCCGCGTTGAGCCCGGACGAGCAGACACAGGCCGCCACCGATCTCCAGAGCCTGGACGAGATTCTCACGATGGCCCGGCAGACGCCGTACAGCGACAGCCCGGCGTACAACGAGGCCAATCGGGTATTCGGGCTGGCGAACTCCGACGATGGCACGCCGGCCGAGCGGATCGCCCGCGCCGAGGAGGGCATCCAGCAGCTTCGGGCCATCGCGGATCGCGGTGCGGATCAGCAGGAGAACTACGCGATCATGCGGCTCACGGAGCCCCTGGCGATGCTCATCGACGCGCTGCGGACCGCGCCACCTGGTGTCCGCTGACCCATGCCTACTCTTCGCGAGCGCGTCTCCGGCATGTTCCGGCGGCAGCCGCAGCAACAGCAGCAAGTGGCTGGCCCGACCCCGAACGCCGTAGCGGCGTACCAGTGGATCATTGCCAACCAGGCGCAAGCCGCCGTACGGGCTTCGGGAGCCGAGGCCTCGTCGTGGAGTGGCGTCATGCACGAGTCCGATGGTCGTGAGCTCGGACTGGCCAGTGGCGACGGCTCGATCACGTATGACCGGGCGCAGGTGCTGGGCCCGATCTGGGAGATGTCCCAGAACGCCGGCCGGCAGGCGCCGCCCGAGATGCTGTCGCGCTGGCGGAACGCGTTGCAGACGATGTACCACGAGAACACGCACATGCTGAATGCGCGTGACCGGTCCATCGGCGACGGCATCGCCCAAGGCCACATCGCCTCGGTCCGGGGCCTGGAAGAAGGTGTCACCGAGGCGTGGTCCGCCGCCCAGGTGAACGGCTACATCCAGCAGCTCGGGGCGGAGCATCTCGCGCCCGGTATCAGTGGTGCGGTGGTCCGGCAGCCTTATCCGCAGTACGTCGGGGCGACGCAGATCCTGGCCGACCGGCTCGGGCAGGACACCGGGCTTGGGCGGCAAGAGGTGATGCGGCAGCTCGCGGTACAGGACGCCGGGCGGAAGTGGCCGGTCGCGGCCGAGATGGCCTATAAGAGTGGCGGATTGGATGCGTTGGTGCCGCCGCAGCATCGCGACATCGTGATGGGGCGGATCCAGGGGGCCATGCAGCAGCCGTTCGAGCATTTGGCTCAGGCGTCGGGTACGCCGGCTCAGCAGCACTTGGCCTCGATGGCGGCCGGGCATCAGGCGGCCGCCGGGTATCAGGCCGAGGTGCAGGCGATGCGCCAGCACTACATCAGTCAGCTGCCGCAGCAACAGCAGCAGGTCGGGCAGCAGCAGGTCGCGAACCAGCAGCAGCAAGGGCCTGTTCAGCAGGAGCCGACTCAGCAGACGCCCACTCTGCAGACGCCTTCTCAGCAGGGGCCAGTGCAGCAGGGACCGGTTCAGCAAGGGCCTGCGCAGCAGACGACGCAGCCGCAACAGTCGATCCAGGAGCGGCTGAACCCGGCGGGCAACGGCATTCAGGAACGGTTGAACCCGACCGACAGGCAGACGCCGCAACCGAGCCGCATCAGCCAGGCGCTGAACCCGCAGGAGAGCCGGATCACCCAGGCCCTCAGCGGCCAGGACACCCAAACGCCAACGCAAGCAGCCCCGCAGAACCCCCCGACGCAGACGCAGACGCAGACGCCCCAGACGCCAACGCAGGCGACTCCACAGACACCGACGGGCGCGACGCCGGTCGACCCGCGGATTGCTTACTCGGTCGGTGCACAAGCCGAAGGCAACAACGTCGGCGGTCAGACCGCTGCCGGCGGGAATCCCGCGCTATCGCCGGACCTGCAGAAGGCGATGGCGGCGGCGCAAAGCGGAACCGCGCCGGCTTCGGGAGCGATCAAGGACGGCGCGGAAAAGCAGTCCGGCCAAGGCGCTCGGCCCGACCACCTCGACCGCGGCACGCAGTCCCCTCAACGCGGACACGACGGACCGGACCGCTGACTCAGCGCCCGGCCGCGGCCAGCTGCTTGTAGAAGAAGGTGCACGGCTGAAGCACCCCGGCCGGATCCGCCGCATAATCCGGTACGACGCCGTAGCAGGCCCAACCTGCCTTGTCATAAAGGCTTTCCGCCACACTGCCCGTCTCGGTATCGAGCATCAGCAAGGTCAACCCGGCTTCGGCCGCGGCATCCTCGGCGATGGCGAGTAGCCGACGTCCGAGGCCCTGACCGCGGGCATCGCGATGGACCATCAGCTTGACGATGTCCCCGCGATGCCGGCCATTCGCCTTACCGCCGGGCCCGACTCCGTTGAGCACGAGACTGACCGTGCCGACCACTTGACCCGATTCGCACGCCACCCAGACCAGCAACGCGTCCGCCGCCACCGCGTCGTACCGGCTCTGCCACCACGAGCGCGCCGCGTCCACGTCGAACGGCGCGAGGAATCCGAGCGAGTGGCCGCCGTCGACCGAGTCGACCAAGAGCGCGGCCAATTCCGGCACGTACTCGTGGAAGTCGTCGCTGCTCAGACGCGTGATAGTCATCGCGATCTCCTTATGGCCGGACGAGGGTGAGGGCGTAGCGGGCCGCGAGCACGCCGGGGTTGTGGAAGTGGGTGCTGTCCCAGAGGCGGAAGCGCAGGCAGTCGCCGGTTCGCAGCGCGTGCGTGGTGGTGCCGATCGTGAGCTCGAGCATCCCGTCGAGCATCCACAGGTGCTGCTCCAGCCCGGGCACGGCCGGCTCGTCGTACCGGATGTCGGCGCTCGGGGCGAGCCGCACCTCGACGATCTCCGCGCGCAATCCGGGCTGCGGCGGCGAGACCATCCGGCGGGTGAACCCCGTCGCGTCATCCCGCCAGACCGGCTGATCGCTCGCGCGCAACAGCTCGGGCGCCTCGGCCTCGACCTCGGCGAGCAATTGGGAGGTGGTCCGCTCATAGGCGACACCGAGTCGGCCGAGCAGACCGGCCGTCGGGCTGATCTCGCCACGCTCGATCCGGGACAGCGTCGACCGGCTGATCGCCGTACGGCTCGCGAGGTCATCCAAGGACCAGCGCCGGGCAGCACGTAATTCGGCGAGACGATCGGCAAGCCGCCGCTCTATGTCATCAGCCTCTCTCACATACGGGACTCTATCCCAGATCTGGGAGATCCACATTTCGCCCCGGTCGCGGCCTCGCGGGTGGTGGTTTTCCACCGCGTGGCCCGTGTGCCAGACCGGATATCCACAGTTTGGGGCAAGTTGTCCACAAGGCGATCCCCACGGTTTCCACGGTGGATGATGAGGTTATCCACGGGTTATCCACAGGCCTGGGGATGAGGGTGTGCGTAATTGTCACAGCCATGTCTAAGGTCGTCGCTCACAGCGATCACAGGAGTGTCCATGACCGGTCCACAGACAGCGGATGAACTTTTCGCGTGCCACGCGTTAGCGGCGCTCGAGCTGAGTGGTGCCGGTCAGACCGGGTGGAATTCGCGCATCCTGGAGCTCACCAGCGGGCGCCTCGCGATCGCCCTCTGGGACGGTTCGCTCGCCTTGGACGGGCCCGAGGTGCTCAACCCGATCGAGGAGATGTACGGCGCGGCCGGGGCGCGCCATGATCCCGTCACCCTGATCCGCTATCGCGACGCCCTGGCCACGCTGTTGCACGAGCAGTCGCACTTCCTCGGTCCGGCCGGGGCCAGCCAGGAGGCCGCGCGGGCCGCCTTCGACCTGCCCGGCGCCCTCGAGTTGGAGGAGGGCGTGGCCGAGGCGTGGGCGCAGGACAACCTGAACGCGTATCTCCATCTGCTCGGCGTCGACCGGATCGCGCCGGGCATCACCGAGGTGCCGAGCACACCGTCCTACCCGCAGTACACGCCGGCTCTGCGCGAGTTGGTCGACGGCCTCGCGTTCGACACCGGCCGCAGGCCACCCGAGCTGCTGACCGAGCTGAGCAACCAGACCGCCGAATGCCAATGGCCGTTGGTCGCGCGGCTGCTCGGCACCACGGAGGAGCCGATGCGGCAGGAGTTCGCCCGATTGGCCGAGATCAGCGGGGTGAACGAGTCGCGCGAGATCGGCCGCCGCGCTCTCTCGGAGGGCAGACGATGGTCAGGCAGGACCTCGGCAGCGACCAGGACCTGCACGACAACTAGGGTCGAGCCGGACGGAAGGAGTTGGACTTGACCGGACCCGAGGCGAGGGCCCAGGCGAGCGCCGTACTGGCCTCGATCGACGTGGAACACGGCACCCCGGCAGAGCGCGTCGACCGGATCGAGCGCGCCATTCGCGCTGTCGCCACGCTCGCTGCCCAAGTCGAGGACGAGATCGACCGGCTCTCCGTGCTCCGCATGCAGGAGTCGCTCCATCTCCTGGCCGGACCGGCCGCGCCTGGCGTCGATCGCGGCGTGCTGCTCGGGCTCGCCGCCTGGGACGGCACGTTGTACCTGGACGAGCGCTTCATCAACGAGCCCCTGCAACGGATGTTCGACGCACCGGGCACGCGGCATGACGTGCCGACGCTCCGGCGATTCCGTTTCGCCCTGTCCGAGATGTTCCACCAGCAGTCGCACTTCCTCGCCACGGAAGGTACGACGTACGCCGACTCGACCACCGCCTTCCTTGACCCGGTGGTCCGGCTCCTGGAGCTCGGCGTCACGGCGGCCTGGACCGCGAAGCACCTGGACGATTACCTGGAGAGCCTCGGCATTCCGGAGATAGCGCCTGGTATCGAGCAGGTCGAGCTGCCCGTGGGCTACCCGGCGTACGTGCCTGCGGTGGAGGCGTTGACCGCGGGACTGGGCGAGCTGATCCGGCAACCCGCGGACGAGGTGTTGCGCCGGCTGAACGGAGCGACGCCCGCGCAGAAGCTGGTCGGCGTCACCTGGTTGTTGCTCGGAGCAACGGTCCCGCCGGAGCATCGCGAAGCTGCCGCACCACGGGTCGGCCGCGCGATGCACGCGCCACTGGTGGTGATGGCAACGCTCGACACCTCCGACGCGATCGAAAGCGCCATCCAGAACGCGTCCGCCGGCGCCGGCCGCGCGGCGATCCAGGCCGGCCTGACCGAAGTCGACACCATCCGCCGCGAACTATCCAACTGACCTGCCCGAAAGTCGGCCTCTCGGGTTGTCACCTCCCCCGCGGCAGCGGGTCTGGCTCTACCGCATCATCCAGGTGATGCGCACGTTCTGACTTCAGCCGAGCAGCGCGGCAATCAGCTCCCGCCGGCTGCCGACGCCGACCTTTTCGTACGCCGCCCGCACGTGCTCCTGAACCGTGTGCGGCGACAGGTGCAACTCGTCGACAATCGCCGCAGCTGCACTGCTGCCATCCTGACCGCCACCGGCAGGTCGGCTCGGCTTCGCTGCTCCGACAGCTCGCTCAGCCAGTACTCCGCCTCCGGGCTGATCGAGACGATCGCGAGCTCCGCATCGAGGACGATCACTCCGGGACCGGCGGATTCCTGCAGATCGCTGCCGACCAGCAGACTCCGCCGCAGCCCCTCCGCCAGGTGGGGCCCGAGCCGCCTGACCACGCTTAGATCCCGCTCGCTGAACCCGAATTCTGCATCCTCGCGGTGAAGGCAGATGACGCCCCAGCAGCGACCGCCGGAGATGAGAGCGGCTCGCAGCTCATCGCCCAGACCGAGCGGCGTCATCACCTCGACCGAGCGAGAACTCGCCGCCCGGTCTCCCCTGGTCGCGTGATCCAGTGAGCTGACCGGATCGGCCGCCTCGGCCAGCAGCGCGAACTTGTTGACATCGGCCCGGCCGAACTCGTTGGCCAGGAACTCGGCCGTCACAGCGCGCAGCGGTTCGTCCGCGACCGCCGAGGTGAACAGCAGGGTGGCCGGATCGACGGTGGCGAAGAAGGCGGCGTCGACGGTCAGGATGCCGCGGAGGCGTTCGAGCACCTCGGACCGCAGTTCATCGGTCCCCAGCCCTGCGCGGTCGGCGGCACGCCCAGCACCTCGCCGCGCTGGGTTCCGCTCGCGGTGAAGCGCTCGACCACGAGGTCGCCCTCCGCGATCAGCACGTGCAGCTCACTGTGCCAGTCCGGGAAACCCGCTCGCATCATCTGCCCGGCGGCGCGCATGCCCTCGCGGTCCGCCGATACCCCGAACGGCGGGTCGTGATTAATGAAGTCCTCGGCCAGATAGGCGTCCACCGCGCCCAGGTCGCCGTTGGTGAACAAGCCGTCGATGAAGTCCCGGACGGTGTCCTTGTTCTGCGCTGTCGCCCTGCTTTGCTCTGTTGTAGTCATGAGCTGATCGTCCGGCGCCGCCCAGCCGGGGGTACCCCGATTAGTTGGGGTATGTCAGAGGTCGTGCCGGACCCAGACGTTCGGTTCGACGTACACGGCGTGGTCATGCTTCACGTCACAGTGCACGGGCACTCGGCACCGTGCGCTGACGCACCGTGGGCTGATCAGGACTCTTTGGTGGGGCGGGCCAGCCACCAGGCGAGGAAGGCCGGGACCAACGCCGTGCCGACCAGGACCAAGGTCGGCAGCCTTGCCAGCAAGAGGAACCACGTTGCCAGCGCGAGGATGCCGGCCGCGGCGGGCAGGGGCCTGCGCTGCACCAGCAGCCAGGCCTCCCGGCCGACCCGCCGCGGCCCGGTCTCCTCGGCACTCGTCATCGCCACGGCCAGAAAGCCCAGGTAGAGCGCGACCAGCAGGCCCGCCACCGGCACCAGCACTCCGAGCCCGATGAGCCGCATCGGATCGCCGGCCGACGCCCAGAAGAGCAAGCCGATCACCAGCATCACCGTGAACACGCAAACGCCGAGACCGAATAGCCAGAACCTCCGGACGGCCCAGCGCAGGTGTCGCCAGTAGAGCCGGGCGATCGCGGGATGCTCCTGCCCGAGCGCCTCCGGCAATGCCCGCTGTACGGCGATCGCCCCCGGGATGATCGTGATGACACCGACGCTGGTGAGCAGGAACAACACCTGCAGCAACAGCACATCCCCAACGGTGGACAGCACCGAGAACGCGGTCTCGCCCCTGCGAGCGGGCGTTCCGGCGTTGGAACGAGGTTCTGCCACGTTGTCCGGCCTCCAGACAATCAGGTGCTCAGGGTGCTCAGCGCGATAAGGACTCGACGGAACGGGCTGGACCATCGATGATCGTATGATCACAGACGATCAACCGGCTGGGAACCGCCACGGGGGAAACGGATGCTTGCGCAGGAACGACACGACCTGATCCTGGCCAACCTGAGACGGCACGGCCGGTTGCGGGTCGGCGAACTCGCCGAGGAGCTCGGCGTCTCGGTCATCACCATTCGCCGCGACCTGGGCGAGCTCGACGCGCTCGGCCGGCTCCGCCGCGTGCATGGTGGCGCGGTCGGCCTCGGCCCGGAGGCGGCCGGCGTTCCGGCGGGCGGCCAGCGCACGATCGGCATCGTCGTACCGAACTCGACGTACTACTACACCGACGCGATCCGCGGTGCCGAGCGCGTCGCCGAGCGGTACGGCGCCCGCCTGGTGCTCGGCGACAGCGGCTACGACCAGACCGCCGAGGCCGAGCGAATCGGCAAACTGCTGGACCTCGGCGTGACCGGCATCCTGCTCAGCACAGCCCTCGGGGACAGCCGGGCCGACGAGATGGGCGACCGGCTCGAGAACATCGCCGTACCGGTGGTGCTGATGGAGCGCAGCTTCGGTTTCCCGCACGTCACCCGCGAGCTGGACCACGTCCGCACCGACCACGCGTACGGCGCGATGGTGGCGCTGCGCCATCTGGCCTCGCTCGGGCATCGCCGGATCGGGGTCAGCCTGAGCCCCAGCGTCACGGCGTACTGGCTGCGCGTCGGCATCGACCAAGCGGCCGGTCCGCTCGGCGTCGAGACCTACACCTCGTCGGTCATGCTGCCCCGCGAGAACGAGGACGCCGACAGCATCGCCCGCCTCGACGCCGTGCTGGACGAGTGCGCGGACTTCGGCGCCAAGGCGATCCTCGTGCACACGGACGAGGACGCGGCCCGGCTGGCCGAGCGGGCGATGGAGCGCGGTCTGCGAATCCCGCAGGATCTCGCGCTGGTGGCGTACAACGACGAGACCGCCGCGCTGGCGTTGGTGCCGATGACCGCGGTCAGCCCGCCCAAGCTGGAGATCGGACGGATCGCCTGCGAGCTGCTGCTGCGCCGGCTCACCGCGGACGAGCGACTGCCGACGCAACACCTGAGCCTGTTGCCGGAATTGCGCATCCGGGAATCCTGCGGGGCGTTGATTCGTGATCGATATTGATCGTTCGAGCTTCGCCTGTTGACCCGGAAAACCCTTTCCCCTACCTTCGGTGCACCTGGATGAGGCGCACGAAGGAGCTCCCCTGTGAAACGTGGACGGCTAGCGCTAGTGCTGGCAACAAGCCTCGTCACCGGTATCGCCGGTGCGGGCTGCGGCAACGGGGTGATCGACAAGGACACCGACGGAATCCCACCCGCGGAGGCCACCGGCACACTGCGGGTGCTGATCCCCTCGTTCCCCGCCAGCAATAAGGGCAAAGAGGCTTTCGAAGCGGTCGCGGCCGACTTCAAGAAGGTCTATCCGAAGATGAAGGTCGAGCCGAACTACGCGACCTACGGCAATCTGAACGAGAAGATCTCGACCTCCATCGCGGCAGGTATCCCCTACGACGTGATGGTCACCGGTGTCGGCTGGATCCAGCCGTTCGCCTCGAAACGCATCTTCGCCGACCTGGGCGCCTATGGGGTGACGCCGGAGCTGATCAAAGAGCAGAGCACCGCGGCGATGATCCCGACGGCGACGTACGACGGCAAGCTCTTCGCGTATCCGCTGGTCGCGGACGCCCGAGCGGTCGCGTTGCGGATCAGCGCCTTCAAGGAGGCCGGCCTCGATCCGGACAAACCGCCGACCACGATGGCCGAATTGAAGGCCGCCGCGGAGAAGCTGACCAAGCGCGACGCCAACGGGACCATCACCCGCACCGGTTTCGACATGGCGTCGCCGACCGGCTTCCGGCAGTCGTACACCACGTTCCTGGCGTCGACCGGCACCCCGCTGTACGTCAACGGCCAGCCGAACTACAACAACGCGAAGGGTCTGGAGACGCTGGAATGGATCAAGTCGATGATCGGTAACGTCCAGGTCTTCGGTCAGCAGAACGCCGCGCAACAGCCCCTCGTGCTCACTGGTGAGGCCGCGATGGGCATCGTCGGTGGCGCGGTCGACTGCTCGGACAAGGGTATCGGCCAGAAGAACTGCGACGACCTGAAGTTCTTCCGGTTCAACAACGGCAAGGAGGTCGAGTTCGTCGGTGGCGACCTGGCCTCGATCGGCTCGCGCAGCAAGCACAAGAAGGCCGCCTGGGCGTTCATCCAGGCGCTGTCCAAACCGAGCTCGATCGACGCGATCGCCAAGCTGAACCGCAAGATCCCGGCCTACAAGGACGCCGCCAACTCCCCACAGGCGAAGTCGAATCCGCTCAGCAAGTTCGTCGCGGGTGGGCTCGAACTCGCCGTGTACGAAGGCGGTTCGGCCAACTGGCTGGAGATGCGCGCGAACTTCGACGCCCAGCTGACCCAGGCCGTACTCGGTCAAAAGGACCCGGCCAAGGTGCTGGCGAATCTGGCAGGGCAGTCCCGATGAGCGCGACCGTGGGCGTAAAGCCCGGCCGGAAGTTGATCTCCGGGCAAGTGCGGGCCGGTTGGTTGTTGTTGTCGCCGGCGTTGCTGCATTCGCTGGTGTTCATCTTGATCCCGGTCGGTGCGGCGGTCGTGCTGAGTTTCACCGACTACAGCTTTGGTGATTCATGGTCGTGGGTCGGGTTCGAGAACTATGGCGAGTTGTTCAAGGACCAGGATTTCCGGGCCGCGTTGTGGAACACGATCGTGTACGCGGTGGTGGTGATCCCGCTGTCGATGGTGATCGCGTTGGTGATCGCGCTGGGGTTGAACCAGAAGGTGCGCGCGATCGGGTTCTTCCGGACGGCGTTCTACCTGCCGACCGTGACCGCGACGGTGGCGATCGCGACCATCTGGTTGTGGATCTTCAACCCTGGTTCGGGTTTGGCCAATGGGGTGCTGAGCCTGTTCGGGCTGGCGCCGGCGCAGTGGCTGACGAATCCTGATACGGCATTGCCGTCTTTGATGATCGTGGGTGTCTGGCAGGGGTTGGGCGCGAAGATGATCATCTACTTGGCCGCGCTGCAAGGGGTTTCGCGTGACCTGCTGGAGGCGTCGTCGCTGGATGGGGCTGGGCGGTGGCAGACGTTCCGCAATGTGACGTGGCCCGCCCTTGGGCCGGTGCAGTTCTTTGTGCTGGTGACGTCGATCGTGGGCACGTTCCAGGTGTTCGACCTGGTGTACGTGATGACCAAGGGCGGTCCGGGTACGGAGACGACGGTGCTGGTGCTCGACATTTACCAGAACGCCTTCCAGGCCCTGCGGCTCGGCTTCGCGTCGGCCGAGACGGTGATGATGATGATCCTGATCGCCGCGTTCATCGGTCTGGGACGCCTGATCCAGAAGGCGGACGCCAATGACTAGCGCCACGTTGTCCACAGAGCCGACGGCCGCCGTCGTCAGCACTGACACCGTCAGTGGCAGTGGTTCGAGGCCGCCGTCCGGCCGCTTGGGCCGGGTGTTGTTGTACGTCTTCCTGAGCTTCGGTGCGGTCCTGATGATCGCGCCGTTCGCCTGGATGGTGCTGACCGCGTTCAAGAACGATCTGGAGATCGCCTCGTTCAGCTGGTTGCCCGGCGAGCTGCGCTGGCGGAACTTCGTCGAAGCCATGCAGACGGCGCCGTTCCTGCAGTACTTCCGCAACAGCCTGCTCATCGCTGTTGGCGAAACCGCCTTCACGTTGGCGGTTTGCACCACGGCCGGGTATGCGTTGGCCAAGCTGCCGATCCGCGGGTCGAAGGCGCTGCTGAACTACTTCATCCTGCTGCTGTTGGTGCCGTTCCAGATCATCCTGGTACCGCTGTTTCTGGTGGTGAAGTCGATCCCGCTGTTCGGCGGCAACAACATCCTCGGCCAAGGCGGTATCGGCTGGCTGAACTCCTGGTGGGGCCTCATCATCCCGCTGGGCGCCGCACCACTCTTCACCTTCCTCGCGCGGCAGTTCTACGTATCGCTGCCGGACGAGCTCGCTCAGGCGGCTCGCGTCGACGGGCTCGGCGAGTTCGGCATCTTCGCCCGCATCATGACGCCCTTGGTGAAGCCGGCCTTGATCACCATCGGCGTCTTCCAAATCGAGGCGGCGTGGAACGGCTTCCTCTGGCCTCTGATGATCACCACATCGGACTCGCTCAGGCCTTTGCAACTGGGCCTCGCGATCTTCGCCCAGAACCCGGCCGAAGTGCAGTGGCCGTACTTGATGGCCGGCACCGCGCTGGCGACCCTCCCGATGATCGTCATGTTCGTCTTCGCCCAAAAGCGCTTCGTCGAAGGAATGGCCAGCGTCGGCCTCAAAGGCTGACCCACCCAGCCGTACGGCGTACCCCTCCGCCCCAGGGATACGCCGTACGGCCTCCTTTCAAGGCCTACGCGCCAACTTGTGGATGGTCTGCGCGAGTGGGTGGGGAGGTGGTGGGGGTTAGGGCTGGGTGAGGGTGAGGGTGTAGGTGCCGCGGCTGCCGTAGGTGGTGTAGCCGGTGGTGAGGGGGTCGGCGTAGCCGGTGTTGTCCACGCGGAGGTAGTACGTGCCGGGCTGGAGGGTTTGGGTTAGCGAGGCGCTGAGGCCGGTGGGGGTGCCGGCGTCGGATTGGCCGGCGGCTGGGTCGTTTGTGGCGACGACGGTGCCGGCCGAGTTGAGGAGTTCGAGCTTGATGTCGAGGTTGGCGCCGGCGGCGGCTGCGGTGGCGTTCGCGGTGTAGTTGCCGGCCGTGCCGATGTCCGCGCGGAAGACGTCCACGTCATCGGTCGCCGCGTTCACCCCGGTTACCGGCGTACCGACCGTCAGGGCCGTCGCGTTCGACGTACCGTTGCCGTGGTCGTCGGTGCGGATCGGCAGGCCGTGGGAGGTGGCTACCGCGAAGTCGTCCTCGGTGTTGTTGGCGTTCGCGTACTCGCCCTTGCTCCACTGGCTGATCCCGCGGTAGTAGCCGACGCCCATGATCGGGGCCCACGCGCCATGGCCTTCGTAGTACCCGACGGACGCGGTGCCGTCGTGGCCGAGGCCGACGTTGTGGCCGGCTTCATGCGAGGCGGCTTCGGCGAGGTTCTTCGCGCCCGTACCGACGCCGCGCGTGAAGACCAAGGCGGGCTGGTAGTTGTCGTGATCGCCCGCGCGGTCGTACACGCCGATGTACGCCACACCGCCACACCCGCAACCACTCTGGTACCAGGTGTCCGGGTCGATCAGTACGCGCGTGCCGAACTGCTGGTCGTTCGCGTCGGTCCGGTCGATCGCGGTCTGCGGCGGCGCCTGCGTCGTGACGTCCACGTCGAACGGCGCGTAGTCCTCCGCCACCCGCGCCCACACATCCCGTACGACGTCTTGCTCCGCGGTGCTGAAAGTCGCCGGATTGCCATCGGTGTCGTACGACGAAACGTTGACCGGGTCGATGCCCTTGGACGTGTTCCACGCCGTACCGGTAATGGTGTGACCGTCGAAGTCGAGGTAGATCACCCGATTCGCGCCCGGTTTGCTGTGCAGCTCGAACGCCGGACCCTCGGCAGCGGCGACGGCCTTCTTGGCCCAGCGCGGCGAGACCTCGTCCCGGGTATTCGCCGGCGCCGTCGGTTCGCGGAAGAACAACCGGCCATCGGCATCGAGCCAGGCTGTCTTGTCGGTCGCGAGAATGTCGAGCAACTTCTGATAGCCCAGGCCGTTGCGCGAGGCAACATCTGCCACGGAGATCCGGCCCAACGCGGCCTTGCCCTGCGTCGGTTGGTCGAGCACCCGGTCGTCCGGGATCGGAATCGGAGCAGCGCCCGCGTTGACGGCTAGTGCCCCGAAGAGCAAAGCACCGGCTCCCATGAGGCAACCGGTACGGCGGAAAGTCGTGTTGCGCATATCGGAATCCCTTTCGTAGGAAGGATTCCCCCCAGAGAACGGGCCGGACCTCGGAAGAGGCCCGGCCCGTCGAGAAACAAATCAGCCGGCGGTGACGCGGACCGAGTAGGCGCCGCGGCTGCCGTAGGTGGAGTAGCCGGTGTTCAGCGGGTTGCCGTAACCGGTGTTGTCGACCCGCAGGTAGTAGCGGCCGGCCGCGACCTGCCGGCTGATGCTCGCGCTCAGACCGGTCGGCGTACCCGAGTCGGACTGACCCGAGGCCGGGTCTGCCGTCGCGATGACCGCGCCGGAGGAGTTCAGCAGCTCGAGCTTGATGTCGAGGTTGCCGCCCACCGGTGCGGAGTTCGCCGCGAAGGTGAAGGTGCCGGCGGATACGTCGATCCGGAACACGTCCACGTCCGGACCAGTCGCGTACACGCCGTTGGTGGTGGTGCCGAGGATCAGGGCCGTCGCGTTCGACGTACCGTCGCCGTGGTCGTCCGCACGCAGCGCGAGACCGTTGGAGCCGACGACCGCGTAGTCGTCCTGCTTGTTGTTCGCGTTCGCGTACTCGCCGTTGCTCCACTGGCTGATCGCCTTGGAGTAGCCGACGCCCATGATCGGGGCCCAGGCGCCGTGACCGGTGTAGTAGCCCACTGACGAGGTGCCGTCGTGGCTGAGGCCTACGTTGTGCCCGGCCTCGTGTGAGGCGGCCTCGGCGATGTTCTTCGCACCAGTGCCGACGCCCTTCGTGAAGACCAGAGCGGGCTGGTAGTACGAGTGGTTGCTGGTGTTGTCGTAGACGCCCACGTAGGCCACACCGCCACAACCGCAGCCGGACTGGTACCAAGTGGTCGGGTCGATCAGTACGCGCGTCCCGTACTGCAAGTCGGACGAACCGCTACGAGTGATCGCGGACTCCGCAGGCGCCTGCGTCGTCACATCCACGTCGAACGGCGCGTAGTCCTCGGCAACGCGTTGCCAGACCGCGCGAACCACATCCTGCTCCGCGGTGCTGAAGACGCTCGGGCTGCCATTGGTGTCGTACGGCGTGACGTTCACCGTGGCGGGCTTGCCGTTGGTATTCCACGCCGTGTTGGTGATGGTGTGGCCGTCGAAGTCCAGGTAGATCACCCGGTTAGAACCGGGCTTGCTGTGCAGCTGGAAGGCCGGGCCGTCCGCAGCCGCTACGGCCTTCTTGGCCCAGCGTGGCGCGGGCTCGTCGGCCTGCTCGGCCTTGGTGGCGGCAGGCTCCTGATAGAAGAGCCGGCCGTCCTTGTCGAGCCAGGCGGACTTGTCGGTGGCGAGAATGCCGAGCAGCTTCTGCTCGGCGAGGCCGTTGCGCCTGGCCAGTTCGGCCAGTCGCGGCTTGACGGTGGCCAGGGCGGACTTGCCCTGGGTGGCCTGACCAAGGATCTGGTCGACCGGATCACGGTCGAGAATGGTTTGCGCGCCTGCGGAACCACCGGCCTGGACGGCAAGGGCGGTGAACAGGGCGGCACCGGTGGCGACCAAAGCACCGGTACGGCGGAACCTGCTGTGCATGGAACCCTCCTCAAGGACTCCTGTTGGCCAGCCACAGGGGTCCATGCGAAAGGGGCGAAATCGCACGGCAGGTCTGGGGCGGACCAATGCCTCACGTGTCGTACGCAACTGCGCACTCTGCGTAGAGTGCCGCAATCAAGCTGTGATGTGAACACTTTTGCCCGGAAATCTCACCCATTCCGACAGACACAAGGGCTTTCCCGCGGCAGGCCGTCGCCCCCAGCGATGTGACGATGCTGGTATGACGAACCCCGAATATCTGGTGCGGCCGGCGACCGCCGCGGAACACGATCGGTTTAGCAGCCTGTTCGCTTCGGCGATGATGTTCGAGAGTTCGCCGAGCGAGCTGGATCGGGAGCTGTTCGAGCCGGAGCGGGCGCTGGTGGCTGTCGACGGAGATCAGCTGGTCGGGACCACCAAGGCGATGAGTTGGGACCTGTCCGTGCCAGGTGCGGTGGTGCCGGCGGCGCACGTCACCGCGGTCGGAGTGCGCGCAACTCATCGGCGGCGCGGGATCTTGGCCGGTCTGATGGCCAGGCAGCTTCGTGAGGTACCGGAGGCGCTGGCGGTGTTGTGGGCGAGCGAGCCCGGGATCTACGGCCGGTTCGGCTACGCGCCGGCGGCTTGGGGCGTCTCGTACGAGGTCGACCTGCGCCGGGTCGGACCGCGGCCGCCGGCGGCGACGTCCGGGCGGCTCGAGGAGTTGTCCGCAGACGACGCGCTCACTCAGTTGGCGCCGCTGCTTCGCGGGTTACAGGCGTCCCGTCCGGGCGTGTCCGGACGATCGGAGCCGACCTGGCGCAGGCGCCTGCTGGACAAGCCCGAGGACCGTGGCGGCAAGACCGCCCGGCAGATCCTGGTCCATCGCGACAGCACCGGCGCCCTGGACGGGTACGCACTCTGGCGCGGCAAGCTGAGCTGGAATTCCGGCGGCCCGGCGAACGAGGTGACGCTCGAGGAACTGGTCGCCGTGACCCCGCTGGCCTATCACGCCCTCTGGTATCACCTGCTGACCATCGATCTCGCCGCGAAGCTCGAGTTCGGCCACGCCGCGCTGGACGAGCCACTGGCACAGCTCGTGACAAACCCGGTCGCCCTCAACCGACGGCTGACCGAGTCGCTCTGGGTCCGGCTCACCGACGTCGCCAGGGCCCTCGCGCAACGCCGCTATGCCACCGCGGTGGACCTGGTGATCGAGGTGACCGACGACCTCCTGCCGCAGAACAACGGGCGGTTCCGGTTGACCGCTGACACCGAGCGCGCGTCGTGCGAGCGGACCGAGTCCGGCCCGGATATCTCGCTGTCGGTGACGGCGCTGGGTGGGGCCTACCTCGGCGGCCGATCATTGGCCGAATTCGCCGCAACCGGCCGTGTAGTCGAGCACACCCCCGGCGCCTTGGCCACCGCCGCCTTCGGTTGGCCAGTCGCTCCAGTCAGCATCGAGATCTTCTAACAGCTAGAACAGCACTACCTGCCGTACGGCGGTGCCGGCGGCAAGCCGATCGAAACCGTCGTTGAGATCTTCCAGCGCCAATGTGTTCGTCAGCAGGCGGTCGACCGGTAGGCGGCCCGCCTGGTACAACGCGATGTAGCGCGGGATGTCCCGGCTAGGAACTGCCGAACCCAGGTAGCAGCCCTTAACCGTGCGTTCCTCGGCCACGAGGCTTACTGCGGGGATCGTGAAGTTCTGCGAGGGATGCGGCAGGCCTACCGTCACTGTGGTTCCGCCCCGGGCAGTGGCCGCGTAGGCCTGTCCCAGTACGGCGCCACTCCCCACCGTCTCGAACGCGTAGTCGGCGCCGCCACCGGTTATCTCGCGCACAGCCTCGACCACGTCGCCAGACGAGGCGTCCACGACGTGAGTGGCTCCAAGGTCCTGCGCCAACGAGAGCTTGCTAGGTACGACGTCAACCGCCACTAGTGGATGCGCACCGACTAGGCGCGCGCCTAGCAGGGCAGAGAGCCCGACGCCTCCCAGTCCGAACACCACCGCGCTCTGGCCGGCCTGAAGTCTGGCGGTGTTCACTACCGCGCCCACCCCGGTCAGGACCGCGCAACCGAACAGGGCCGCGATCTCCGGCGGTAGGCCCGGGTCGATCTTCACCGCGGAACGAGCCGATACGACGGCGTGGTCGGCGAATCCCGACACTCCCAGGTGATGGTTGATCCCGTCGCCCAAGCGTCGTACGCCGGAGAGCAGGGTGCCTGCAAGGTTCGCGGCGGCTCCTGGTTCGCAGAGGGCGGCACGGCCTTCGGCACAAGGGCCGCAGGCGCCGCAGGCCGGTACGAAGGCGAAGGCAACCGTGTCGCCCGGCTCGTACCCCTCGGCCTCACAGGTGACGACGACGCCCGTAGCCTCGTGGCCGAGCAGCATCGGCATCACGCGCGGTCGGGAGCCGTCAATCACCGATAGGTCGGAGTGGCAGAGTCCGGCGGCTTGTACGCGCACTAGGAGTTCACCAGGTCCCGGAGGCGCCAGGTCGACCTCTTCGATTTGCAGCGGCCGGGACTCGGCGTACGGCGCTGGCAGGCCCATCTCCCGGAGTACTGCGCCTCTGACCTTCACGACAGACCTTCCAGGGCCGTACGGATGCTCTTGGGAATTGGTACTGGTCGTCGGTCAGTCCTGGCGACGAAGACGTGTACGAACCGGCCGAGCGCGGCAAGGTCTGCGGAGCCCGCCGGGAAGAGCCCGATCTCGTAGGTGACGCTGGAGTTGCCGAGCTTCGCCACGCGCAGTCCGGCGTCCACTGAGCCCGGGAAGGCCAGGGACTGCTTGAACGTGCACTGCGACTCGACGCACAACCCGATCGCCGTACCGCTGTGGATGTCCAGACCGCCCTGCCGAATCAGGAAGTCGTTGATGACGGTGTCGAAGAAGCTGTAGTACTCGACGTTGTTCACGTGGCCGTAGACGTCGTTGTCCTTCCAGCGCGTACCGATCGCCAGAAAGTGCGGGAACTCGGACCGATCCATCCAGTCACCATAAGGTCGTACAGGTGACCTTCGTACTCATTCCCGGCGCGGGCTGCACCCCGTGGCACTGGCGCCCACTGACGGCAGAGCTGACCAGACGCGGCCACGACGTCGTACCGGTCACCATCCCGTGGCAGGACCCAGAGGCCGGACTAACGCAGTACGTCGACGCGGTGGTCGAGGCCGTCGGCGATCGAACCGACCTGACTGTGGTCGGGCACTCGCTGGGCGGCATCACCGCTCCCCTGGTCTGCGAACGCCTCCCGGTCCGGCTGCTGGTCTTCCTCGCCGGGATGACCCCGCGGCCGGGTGAGACCGTCGGCGACTGGTGGACCAACACCGGGTACGTCGATCCCGGGCCGGGCGACACGTTCTTCCACGACCTGCCAACCGAGTTGGCGGCGGAAGGGCGGCGGCAGCTGGTCGAGGTGAGCGGCGGCGGCATGGCCGACCCCTGGCCGCTCGAGCGTTTCCCCGCCGTACCCACCCGGGCGGTGATCGGGCGGGAGGACCGGTTCTTCCCGGCGGAGTTCCTGCGCCGGGTGACGCTGGAGCGGCTCGGGCTGGTGGCGGACGAGATGCCGGGAGCCCATTTCCCGATGCTCGGACATCCCGTACTACTGGCCGACTTGTTGGAGAGTTACCTGCGCGCTGAACCTACGGGACCGTAACTTACGGTGCCGTAGGGTGGAGGCGATCGCCCGTCGCGCCGAGGAGGACCCGATGACCGACAAGCTGGTGTCTAATCTGCTGCACGAGCTGGAGCCAGTGGTCGAGGACAATCTCAACCGGCATCTGGCCATCACCAAGAACTGGAACCCGCACGACTACGTGCCGTGGAGTGAGGGCCGCGACTTCGCGTTCCTCGGTGGTGAGGACTGGGCGCCGGAGCAGTCCCGGCTCGACCCGGTCGCCAAGATCGCGATGATCACGAACCTGCTGACCGAGGACAACCTCCCGTCGTACCACCGGGAGATCGCGGTGCAGTTCGGCCTCGACGGACCGTGGGGCACCTGGGTCGGCCGCTGGACCGCCGAGGAGGGCCGGCACGGGATCGCCTTGCGCGACTACCTGGTGGTCACCCGTGGCGTGGACCCGGTCGAGCTCGAGACCGCCCGGATGGCCCATATGACCGCCGGGCACCAGGTCGACAAGAACATGCTCGAGGCCATCGCGTACGTCAGCTTCCAGGAGCTCGCGACCCGCGTCTCGCACCGCAACACCGGCAAGGCCACCGGCTGCCCGATCGCGGACCAGCTGCTCGCGCGGATCGCCACCGACGAGAACCTGCACATGATCTTCTACCGGAACCTGGTCAGCGCCGCGTTCGAGCTCGCGCCGAACGAGACGATGCGCGCGGTTACCAACGAGGTGGCCGACTTCTCCATGCCGGGCGCGACGATGGACGGCTTCATCCGGAACTCGGTGACCATCGCGAAGGCCGGGATCTACGATCTGCGGCTGCATCACGACGAGGTGGTGGCGCCGATTCTGCGCAAGTGGAAGGTGTTCGAGCGCGAGGACCTCAGCGGTGACGGAGCCAAGGCGCGCGACGAGCTGGGCGAGTTCATGACCGCGCTGGACGCACAGGCCAGCCGATTCGTCGAGCAGCGTGCCAAGCTCCGCGAACGTCAGGCCGCCCGCGCCAACTGACTCGCTCCCAGGGCCTGAGTAGAGTCGCGGTGTGCAGTTCACTCGCGACCTCACCAGGTTGCTCAAGCGGCCGGATTTCCGCCGTCTCTTCGCCGTCCGGCTGACCTCTCAACTCGGCGACGGCGTCTTCCAGGTCGCCCTCGCGTCGTACGTGCTGTTCTCGCCCGAACGCGCGCCCGACGCGGCCGCGATCGCGGGGTTGTTCGCGGTGGCCCTGCTGCCGTACTCGATCCTCGGCCCGTTCACCGGCGTACTGCTGGATCGATGGTCGCGACGCCAGATCCTCTTCGGCGCCAACCTGACCCGGGCCGCGTTGGTGCTCGTGGTCGCGGGGATCGTGGCGGTGGGCAACGCCGGAGTGCCCTTCTACCTGGCCGTTCTGCTCACGCTCGGGGTGAACCGGTTCCTGCTGTCGGGTCTGTCCGCCGGGCTGCCGCACGTGGTCGATCCGGACGAACTCGTGATGGCCAACGCGGTCACCCCGACGTCCGGCACGGCTTCGTTCATGATCGGCGGTGGGCTCGGCGCGTTGATCAAGCTGGTCACCGATGCCGATCTGATCGTGCTCGGTACGACGTCCGCGGTTTACGTGGCGGCCGCCTTCCTGGCGCTGCGACTCGGACGGCGCCAGCTCGGGCCTGACCTGAACGGGGATGAACCCGGTTTCGTCGAGGCCGTCCGCAGTATCGCCACGGGCCTCGTCGACGGCGGCCGCCATCTGCGCGAACGCCGCCAGGCCGCGCTCGGTCTGGCCGCCATCGGGTCGCTGCGGTTCTTCTTCGGGCTCGTGACCGTCGGGATGATCCTGCTCTACCGGAACCACTTCTACGGTCCGGGCCAACTCGATCAGGCCTTCGGCGCCCTGGCCCTCGCCACCGCGATGGTCGGCGCAGGGCTCTTCGTCGCGGCCCTGGTCACGCCGTGGGCGACCCGCGTGATGTCGTTGCGCCAGTGGATCACCTGGCTGTTCGTGGCAGCCGCGGTGGTGACGGCATTCCCTGGCGGTCTCTACACCCAACCGGCCCTACTGATCGCGGGATTCCTCACCGGCTTCTGCGCCCAAGGCGTCAAGATCAGCGTCGACACGTTGGTCCAGACGGGCGTGGACGACGTCTACCGCGGCCGCGTCTTCTCCTTGTACGACATGATCTTCAACGTCGCCCAGGTATCAGCCGCCGCCCTAGGCGCCGTCGTCCTCCCCGACGCCGGCAAGTCCTACCCGGTCCTCGCCCTAATCGTCCTCGGCTTCGCCCTCACCGCTTTCGCCTACTCCCGCGCATCCCGCACGCGCGTGGCCGTCTGACCTTCTTTTGCCGCGGGCGGCCCCCTTTTTGTCCGCGAGTGGTCAGATCTGGTCCGCACGGCGACCATCCAGGCACCCGCATCCCCGGACCAGATCTGACCACTCGCGGACAAAAAGTAAAGGGGGCCGCCCGCTGGCCAACAAACACAGACGACGCTCGCCCGGCCCCTCAACCAGGCGAGCGTCGGGTTTAGGTGCCGCGGAGGGCGGTGATGGGTTCGATGGCGGAGGCTTTCCAGGCGGGGTAGGTGCCGGCGATTAGGCCGATTACCGCGCCCAGGAAGGGGGAGCCGATCGCCAGGCGGGGGTCCAGGAGTGGCGTCCACTCGTTGATGGCGGAGACGATGACTGTCAGAAGGACTCCGACGGCTGTGCCGAGGAGGCCGCCGAGGAAGCCGACGATGACGCTCTCCACCAGGAACTGGCCGGCCACGTGTCGTCGCGCGGCTCCAAGGGCCCGGCGCAGACCGATCTCGGAGACGCGTTCGAGGACCGAGAGCAGGGTGACGTTGGCAATGCCGAGACCGCCAACGAGCAGGGCGACGGCGCCGAGCAGCAGGAACAACGCGTTCAGATCGGTCTCGACACCACGGCGTACCTGGCCCTGTGCCGGCGGTGCGTCGACCTGTAGCGACTCGGGCTGGTTCGGGTCAATCGCCACCGGTGCCTGCCGGGAGATCAGCTGGGCGGCGCCCACCTGAGTCCGGATCTCCAGGGCATCGGGGGATTTCAGCGAGTACGCGAGCTTCGCCGTACCGTTCGGCATGATCACCGCGTCGAGCAGTTCGGCCCGGCCGCTGACCGAGTCGAGAATGCCGATCACCGTGTACGCCTGGTCGCCGACGAAGATCGCGGGCTGCGAGTCGACCCGGTTGATGCCGAGGCGCTCAGCGGCATGCTTGCCGAGCACAACGACCTTGTCGGCGCGTTTGTCGTGTCCGGCGTCGAAGTACCGGCCGGTCCGCAGCGCTGCCCGGACGGCGTCGAACAGGCCTGGCGATCCCGCGAGAATCGGCAGCTGGTGCCCGTCCTTCTGACCGCTGAGGCCGGCCACGCTGCGAACCAGGTCGTCGCCGACTTGCAGGGTGCTGAACGTCCCGGCGGCGTCGACGCCGTTGAGCCGCTTGATCCGTTCGGGCGCGTCCCAAGGGAGTTCGGTGGCGGCCTGTTCGTCAGCGCGATCGCCGGGTGAGACCACGACCCGGGTGGCCGCGGCGAGGTCGAACCGCTGGGTGATCTGGCCGGCGGCCGTTTGCCCGAGGCCGATCGTGCCGACGAGTGCGGCGATACCGAGCACAGTGCCGAGGGTGGTGAGGATCAGCCGGGTCGGCCGGGCCGCGACACCCGCGAGCGCCTCGTCCAGCAGGTCGCGGACCGCAGGCCCACGCCGTACGCCCGGCTCGGGCACGCGCTCGGGCCTAAGACGCTTGCCCTTGAAAACCCGTCTGCCCTTGATACGCAAAGGCCTCACCATCGGAGAGTCCCGTCGACGATGCGGACCCGACGTTCGGCGCGATGGCTGACGTGGTCGTCGTGGGTGATGACGGCCAGCGTCATCCCTTCCTGGTGCAGCTCGTCGAACAGCTCCAGGATCGCCTCGGCATTACCCGTGTCGAGGTTTCCCGTCGGCTCGTCCGCCAACAGCAGGGACGGTTCGGCGACCAAGGCACGCGCGATCGCGACCCGCTGCCGCTCACCACCCGACAGGGTCGTCGGCGCGAAGTCCATCCGATGACCGAGGCCGACTCGTTCGAGTGCCACGCGCGCTCTGGCCATTCGCTGGCGGCGCGGCACTCCGACGTACACCATCGACAGGGCGACGTTCTCCAGCACGGTGCGATGGTCGAGCAAGTGGAACGACTGGAAGACGAAGCCGATCCGTTCACCACGCAGTACGGCGCGGCGCCGGTCGTGCAGGCTTGAAGTGTCAACGCCGTCCAGGCGGTAGATCCCGTCACTGGGTTTGTCGAGCAGTCCGAGCAAGTGCAGCAAGGTGGACTTGCCTGAGCCGGATGGCCCGACTATCGACAGGTACTCCCCTTCCTTGATGGTCAGGTCCACCTCACGGATCGCCTGCACCTCAGGCGGTCCGCGGAAGACTCTGCGGACTCCGACCATCTCCACCACCGGTGCGGTCATTTGCCCACCACAACCTGGTCGCCCTCGGCCAGCTGTCCACCGACGGGCTTGATCTCTGCGAAGCCGTCAGCCGACAGACCGACCTCTACCCGTACCAACTCGACCTTGCCGTTACGGAGAACCTCTACCCGCGACTCCCCGTCAGGCCCGGCAGAGAGCGCAGAGGTGGGTACGGCGAGCACCTTGCCCTGGGTGCTCTTGACGGGGATGGTGACGCGTACGTTGGCCGATCGCAGCCGTTCGAGCTGCTGGCCGGTCAGGCTCTTCGGACTGATCACCACGTTCCAGCCGTCGTCTGACCGGGTAATCCGGGTCACGCGGGCTGGGATGAGCTTGCCGTCGCCGAGGTCGAGACTGGCGGCCATACCGCCCTTGAGCAGTTCCTTGGTGGCAGCGTCGACCTTGAGCGTCACTACCAGGGACGCGCCGCTGACCGACATCACGTCGCCATTGACCACCGCACCTCGGCTCACGTTCACCTTGTCCACCCGGCGCGGCAGGCTCTTCACGTAGACCACCTCGGACACCGGCAGCGGCGTACCGGCCTCGGCCTGGGCTTTCACCAGTGCGTCGTTCGCGTCGGTCAAACGCTCCTGGGCATCGGCGAGGGCGGACTTCTCGATCGAGATGTCCTTGTCCTTCAGCAGATCCCGGCGCTGGGCCTTGGCGAGTTCGAGCCGGTCCTTCGCCGCGGCGTACGCCTTCGCGTTGCCGCGGGCGGCGTTGAGTTCACGTTCGGCGGCCTCGACCTCGTTGTTCGCCTGGACCAACTGCGCTTCGGTCGGGCCGGCCTGCGCCTGCTTGAGCGTGCGCTTCGCGTTCCGGACGCCGTCCTGGGCCGACTTCACCTGCTGCTTGGCCTGGTCCACGGCGTTCTTGTACTGCTGGTCGACCTCGGGCGCCTCGTACCCCGCCGCGCGGAACAACCGCGCGACGGCCTGACCGGTATCCGAGGTGTAGACACCGTCTACCGCGCCCGGGTCGAACTTCAGCCGGCGCAGCACCTGCTCCAACTGGAGTACGTCGGGCCCGCGCGACCCCGGCCGAAGCGCGCGGTACATCGGTAGTGCGCCGGCCAGCGCGATCACTGGCCGGCCGGTGATCTCGAGAACAGCCTTGCCCTCGTTGACGTACGCGCCGACAGCCGGCACCTTGCCGGTGACGACCGCAGGCGTTCCCAACCCGGCCGTCTCCACCCGCAGGTTGACCGCGCCGTCGAACGACGCGTCACCCCGGGCGACGACCTTGCTGGACAACGCCCGCTTCTCCACCGGCACGGTGATCTGCGAGGCCTTCGGCGGTGCCGTCCGGGCGGCGGCGTCCTCGGGCGAGGCGATCCGGCTGCCCGCCAGAACGCCCACGCCCAGGGCCGCGACCGCGATCGAGGAGACGCTCACCAGCACCCGGCGGCGGGAGCGGGGTGATGGAGTCACTTGCCGCCCTTGTCGTCCGGAGCGTTCTCGTTCGAGGTGCTCTCCTTGTACTGCTCGAGCTGTGCCTTGTTGTCCTTGACGAACTCGGCCTCCAACTCGTACTGGACCTTCTTGTACGCGTCGTCGTATCCGGCCTGGCGGCACTTGAGGTCCTGAATGGCCATCGCGATCTCGTCCTTGCGCAACGCGGCCGCCTTGGCCGGGTCGACGTCCTTCAGCGTCGGGATCTTGATCGCCGTACCAGGCTTGGCCGAAGGCGGCATGCCACCGCCTGTGAGGGCGTCCATCCGCTGATTGATCTTCATCCGGCCGTCTTCGACCTTGCGCAGACCGCTGTGCCCGGCGTCGGCCATACAGTCCGACCACTTCTGCGCCGCCTCGGTCACGCGGGGATCGGACTCGATCCGCTTCCGCAACGTCTCGAGGTCCTTGAAGAGGCTGTCGAACTTGTTCAGGTCCGGACCCTGCTCGCCGGGTTTGCCGTACGTCTCCTCGAACGCCTTGCCCCGGCAGCCCGAGTTCTGCGCGTTCGAGTTCGTCGGGCCGCTGCCGGGCTTGCTGATCACGACGCCACCCTGGCCGCCGGCCATGTCGCCGTCGAGCGCCTTGTCGTACGCCTTCTGCGCCGTCGGGGACAGCTTGCTGCGGAGCTTCTGGTTCGGGTCGTCCGTGTCACCGGTCGCCATCGCGGCGAAGTCGATCGTGCTGATGCCGTACCCGTACTGCGAGGCGAACTTGTCCGGCGGCAGGTCGAACGCCTCATCGAACTTCGACTTCTTCTGCTCGGTCTCCGGCTGGGTGACGACGTACTCGAAACCCTCTTTCTTCATGCACGCCGCGGTCAGCTCGCTGACCTTGCGCTGTTTCGCCAGCTCCTGCTCAGTCGGCTGGCCCGAGCCGCCGACGCGGGTCGCCCGCATCATCACGCCGCCGTTTCCGCCGCTGAACATTTCGCCCATGTATTGCGCCAGCGGGCTCTTACCGTCGCCTGCTGCCGTGTCTTTCCCGGTATCGGCCGGGCCGCTTCCACAGCCGGCAACCGCCAGCAAGGTGAGTACGGCGAGGGCCACCGGCTTCCGTGATCTGTTCATGGGCTGCAGCCTGGCGCCGGGGCTGTGAAGAACCTGTGAAGGAGCTGTTGATCTCCCGTGCTTTTGTCGGCCAAGTGGTCGGCGTCGGAGGGTCGTCGAGTGGCTGCGGGGTCCAGGTGGGTGCAGCGCAAGGCGGAGAAGGAGCCTCGATGCTTTTCCATCGTGGCTTCTTCTCCAACGCCGCGATGTGCCCGCCTGGGCGCCGCAGACGCCGACGAACCTCCGACGCCGACCACTTCTCAGCTGACCTTCATAGAATCCTCACGTTCTGCTGCGACACTCCAAAACGTGGCAGCCAGGATTCTCGTCGCCGAAGACGATCTCAAACAGGCCGAGCTGATCCGCCGCTACCTCGAGCGCGACGGGCATTCGACCGTGGTCGTGCACGACGGGCGCGCGGCGATCGAGGAGGCCCGGCGGCGTGCGCCCGACCTGCTGGTGCTGGACGTGATGATGCCCAAGGTCGACGGCCTGGACGTGACCCGGGTATTACGGGCCGACGGCAACATTCCGATCATCATGCTGACCGCCCGTTCCACCGAGGACGACCTGCTGCTCGGGCTGGACCTCGGCGCGGACGACTACCTGACCAAGCCGTACAACCCGCGTGAACTCGTCGCGCGGGTCCGCACCGTGCTGCGCCGGGCCGGTACGGCGGACGCGGCGAAGGTCTACCAAGTGGGCGAGCTGGTGATCGACCCGATCCGGCATGAGGTGTCACTCGGCGGGCGTCTGATCGAGGTGACGCCGGCCGAGTTCAAGATCCTGGCCTGCCTGGCGGCATCACCCGGGCGCGCGTTCACCCGGCAGCAGTTGCTGGAGCACGCGTTCGGGTTCGAGCACTACGTCTTCGACCGGACGATCGACGTACACGTGATGAACCTGCGCAAGAAGCTCGAGGCGGCGCCGGCCCGGCCGACGTACCTGTTGACCGTGTACGGCGTCGGCTACAAGTTGACCGATGCCATTGCGGGAAAGGCCCGGGCCGATGCGCCGTAGTGTGCTGCTGCGATTCCTCACGTTGTCCCTGGCCGTCGCGCTCGGCGCCGTGATCGCGACAGCCCTGATCGCGACGTACAGCACGTCCGAGAAGCTGCAGGGCGAGATCGACCAGTCCGGCACCCAGCTCGACGCAGACGGCCGGATCTACGGCGACCTGCTGGCGTACGCCGCGGACCACTCCGACTGGTCATCCGTCGGCACCCTGGTCGGCCAACTCGCGAACGAGACCGGCCGCCGGATCGCCGTGACCACCGCCGACGGCAAGGTCATCGCGGATTCGGCCAGGACCCTCGGCACCGCCCCCGAACTGCCCAGCCGGCCGGCGGCGGCGCTCGACATCCTGGAACAGCCTCAGCTCACGGTCTCCGCGGCGGCCGGTGGCAGCATCATGCGACGAGCGGTACCGGCGGTCGGCGCGAACGGCAGCGTCATCTTCAGCGCCGGCAGCACGATCGGATCGCCGTACTGGCGGATGACCGAGGCCGAGCGGCAGCACCGCAAGGCCATCGGCACGGCCGCGGTCGGCTGTCTGCGGGCGAACAGCCACGACGCGGAACTGATCGAGGGGCCGAGCGGAGTCCCCGAGGTCGGCGTCCGTACGCCGGTCAACGAGACCAGCTCCGAATTCACCTATGTCGGTGGTGGCGATCCGCAATTCGCCGCGTGCGTGCCGCAGGAGCTGAGCGCGGCCTCCGCGGCTGCCCTCACGCTGAACACCGAAGAGGTCGCCCGGGCCACGGCGTGCTTGCAGGCGAGAAACGAGCGGTACGACCAGGTCCCCAATCCGACCGGCCTGACCGAGCTCGTGCCGCCGCAGTCGGAGGATCCGTCCGCGAGCAAGGTGAGCGAAGGCTTCCAGGCCTGTACGTCGGAGGCGCGCGCCACGACCTACAAGCCGTACGTCGCACCGCGGGCGCAGTTGTTCCTCGGCGAGGCCAACCGGTTCAACGTCTTCTCCGGCGAAGGTCTGTTGCGTACGACGGCGACGGCGCTCGGCGTACTGCTGATCGCGAGCCTGGTGATGGTCTTCGCCGGCCGCCGACTTGTCCGCCCGATCGTGGCCCTGACCGGCGCCGCCCAGCAGATGGCCTCGGGGCATCGCGGCGCCCGCGTCCCGGTCAGCGGTACCGACGAAGTGGCGCGGCTCGGGCACGCCTTCAACGCGATGGCAGCGTCGATCGAGCAGCACGACCATCAGCGCAAGGCCATGGTCAGCGATGTCGCGCATGAGTTGCGCACGCCGCTCGCCAACATCAAGGGCTATCTCGTTGCCTCGGAAGACGGGGTCGTCCCACTCGACGGGGCGTTGGTCGGCTCGCTGCTGGAGGAGGCCGACCTGCTCGAGCGGTTGGTGGTCGACCTGCAGGATCTGGCCCTCGCCGACGCGGGCATGCTCCGGCTCCATCGCGAACGGCGCGACCTCGCGGATCTCGCCCAGCAGGTCGTCGCCGCTCACCGCCCGAAGGCCGAAGCCGCCGAGGTGGTGCTCACCGCCTCGGCCGAGGGACCGGTCTTCGCGACGGTCGACGGCGCTCGCATTCGGCAAGCGATCGGCAACCTCGTCTCCAACGCACTCCGGTTCACCCCGGCGGGTGGTCGCGTCACCGTCTCCGTGCGTACGTCTGGAGGCCGTGCCACCATCGACGTCACCGACACCGGTACGGGCATCGCGCCCGAGCATCTCCCACGCCTCTTCGACCGCTTCTACCGCGTCGACGAATCCCGCAGCCGCGAAACCGGCGGCAGCGGCCTCGGCCTGGCCATCACCAAACACCTCATCGAAGCCCACCACGGCCGCATCGGCGTAACCAGCACCCCCAACACCGGCTCCACCTTCACTCTGGAACTCCCCTATCCCGGACAGGCGGGATGAAGGCGGCGAAGGGGCTGGTGCGGAACCAGCTTCGGAACTGACGGGTGAGGTGGGGCGGGCCGATCAGCTCGAGGCGGTTGGCGCGGATCGCGGCGAGGTAGCCGATCCGCTTCAGGTGCAGGTCGATGATGGTGGTCGAGTCGGTGCGGCAGACGATGTCCTCCGGATACCCGCTGGGGCGGGTACAGAGTTCCGGCTACGGGCGGCGCAGGATCAGCCAGTAGGCGTCCGCCGGACGGTCGCTCAACTGGAACCGGATCACGGTGGTCTGTGCGGGGATCTGGTCGACGTCGATGAGCTTGAGCGTGGCCCAGAGTACGTACGCCGGGTCGCGGTGAACTGGTTCGATTTCCAGCCACTGGGCGCCCCACTGGCCCATTGCGTCGAGGACCGCCCGAAGAGCCAGGCCCATCTCGGTCGGCTCGTAGGTCACGCCATGGCCGGATGGTTTCACCGTACGCACGAGGACTCCGTGCCGCTCCAAGGTGTCGAGCCGCTGGGCCAGCAGGCGGTCGAGATGCCTGGCGCTCCCTGCCTGATCTCGTTGAAGGTGCGACAGCCGATGAGCAGGTTGCGGACGATGATCGGCGTCCAGCGCTCCGCCAGTAGCTCGGAGCTCCTGGCGATCGGGCAGAACTGACCGTAATTCCGCACCTGCCAGCGTCACCCCGGCGGCGCCGGATGGCAACTTCAGATTTTGATATTGCCCGGCCGCGGAATCGGCGGGGCGTTGAGAGCAGCGGGTCGGGGTTCCACCGGCCCCTTCGGAGAAATGGGGTGGGTCGGATGATCGTGCCGGGTAAGGCGCACGTCGTGACGCCGGGGCAAGGGCGGACCGTGGATCTCGGGGTGGCGAAGATGCGGCTGCGGGCCGGTGCCGACAGCACGGACGCCTTCGCGTTGACGGAGTTCTGGGGTAGCAGCGAGGGCGCCTGAACGGTGCCGCACCTGCATCGCGAATTCGAGGAGTCGTTCTTCGTTCTGGACGGCCGGTTCACGTTCACCGTCGGGGATGAGGCGATCGTGGCGGATCCGGGGACCTACATCCTGGTACCGCGGGAAACGGCGCACACCATCACCGCGGCCGAGGGCGGCGGCCGGTTCCTGACCTTGATGGTGCCGGGCGGGCTGGAGGAGATGTTCTTCGAGCTCGGCGAACTGCCACAGAACGCGATTCGCGACCGAGCCGCCCGTACGGCGATCTCAGCCCGGTACGACTCGATCCCGGTCTGAAGCCGGCACTGGTTCAGACAGACGGGTTCTCGATGAACGTGATCGTGTTGCCATCCGGATCGTTTACCGGAGCAAGCTTCGCGCCCTTGTCGGTCGTGATGACCTCACCAAGCGCGATCTCCCGGCCCGCGAGCTCGTCCGTGTGCTTCTGAAGGTCGTCGACCGCGAAATTGAGAAAGCTCTTCCCTGCCGAGTCGCTGTTCTGGTGCAGCTGAACCCACGCGCTGTCGCTCAGATGCCAGTCCGCCAACCCGGCCATCGGCTGCGCGTCCGCGGGGCGTCCGAAGAGCCGCCCGTACCACTCGAGCGCCACCTCGAAATCCTCCACCGGTACGACGGCCAGGGTCTTGGTGATACTCATCGCGGCTCCCTTCAGGTCGTTCCCCGGCCAGTGCCCGGTCTGCCGGTAATCATGCGGCGCCGACGAAGGCCCTTCCGCGTCATCGGGAAGGGCCTTCGCCTTCAGTTGAGTTTCAGCGCCGGCCGATTGCCGATTAGTGCAACCAACTGTCGAATGACCGCGGCTAGTTCACTTCATAACCAATTGATACGCGATACGGATAGGCGCCTGTGCAATAGGCGTTCGACCATTCCGGGAACTGTTCCCATGAGCCATGGTAGGTCTTCTTGGCGCCCCAAGAATCCTTGCAAACGACGAGCGCTTGATAGACATAGCCTGGGTCGCAGCGCACCGTTCCACCGGGGTGCGGAGCCCCGACCGCATAATATTGCACACACAGTGGAACGTTCGCGGTGGCGGAGGCCGGCCCGGCGACGGCTGTCAATGCGCCACCTGCGAGGACTGCTGCACCGGCGATGGAAAGAATTCTCTTCATAGGAGTGCTCCCTTCTACTCGGTTGGCATCAGCCATGAATCGGAGCATCGATCGTGACCATTGGCGTTGGAGAGTTGCATTCAAGATTCCTCAGCTCATGCACGGAAAGCGCAGCGATATGGCCGATCGCCGATGAGTCTTCAGGGAGCTCCGCGGGGCCGTCAATGAATCCGCGCCAAGTGTGCATCAACCTGCAATTGCCAGTTGCAACTAGCTGCAATTTCTCCGACCGTTCCCAGTCAATTCCCGCGAGTCGTCACGCATTACCCGTCCACTCACGGATTGTCGACACGCGCTGGTCAGAAGGGACCGATGAACGGCGGGCGGTTTCGTGGTCACACGGGTCCGATGATGGGCGACACGCCGCGTCACAAGCGTCCCATGAACGGAATACACCGGCGGGCGCGCGTGTCGGGGGTGATCGGCTAGAGGGGTAGGGCGGATTGGAGGGCGGGGGCGGTGTAGTGGGTGGGGGTTTGTTCGGCCCGGTGGATGAGCTCGGTGATGCGGGTGTTGATGGGGGTGGGGATGCCGAGGTCCGAGCCAAGGGTGGTGATTTCGCCGTTCAGGTAGGCGATTTCGGTGGGGCGGCCGGCTTGGAGGTCTTCCCACATGGAGGAGCGGGCTAGCGGGTCGATGGCGAGCATGCGGGCGGCTAGGCGGCGGAAGAGGAAGTCGGGGAGGCGGAGGATCGTGGGCATGCGGTGGGCGGGGACGGCGGTTAGCTGGGCCGGTTTGATGCCGGCGAAATTGAGTACTGCGAGCGCTTCCGATTGGACTGCGGCCAGGCACAACCGGTAGCCGCGTTGGGATAGCTCGTCGCGGAGCGGCAAGTCCGACAAAGCGTTGATGGGGTTGTTCAGGTTGAGCAGGAGTTTCGCCCATTGGACCGGCAGCATGTCGGCATGCTCGGTGAGGGGCAGACCGGCGGCCGCGAAGGCTGGGGCGAAGGACGACAGCCCGGGCTCGACGTCCAGGAAACCCTCGGTCCCCTGGTGGAAGGCGCCGCCACCACGGTTGAGCACGTTGAAGGGGACCATTCCGGTCACCACTTGATGCCCGGGCAACGCCTCGCGCAACAGAGGCGCGTTGCGCAGGCCGTTCTGGAAGCTCACCACGACCGCGCCCGGCTTGAGCACCTTCGCCAGTTCGGCACCAGCGGTCGCTGTTCCGGCCGATTTCACCGTCACCAAAACCAGATCGGCATCAGCGGCCGCCTCTGGGACAACCTCAAAGCGAACGGCCGAGACCCGCAGGTCCGCACCTCGATAGTCGGTCAACCGCAAGCCGCCCGACGCCACCGAGGCGGCCATGCGAGGGCGGCCGACAAACGTGACGTCACTACCGGCAGCTGCCAGCCGGCCGCCGACGTAGCACCCGATCCCGCCGGCGCCGTACACGCAGATCTTCATAACGCGAGCGACCGAGCCGTGGTCAGCAGGTCCGTCCCCGTAGGCAGAGCCGCGATGATCGGCGTATCCAACCCGTTCGCCACATATCGCCCGATCTGCGCGCGGCACTCTTCCGGCGACCCGTGCACGATCAAGTCGTCGATCACCTCAACGGGCACCGCGGCCATGGCGGCGTTCTTGTCGCCGGCGGCCCACGCGTCCCGCATCGGCTTCATCGCCTCACCACGCCCGAGCCAGTCGTGGAAGGCCGAATACCCCGGCACGGTCAGGTACGTCGCGATCAGGAACCGGCCGATATTGCGAGCCATCTCCGCGTCCTCGGTGACGCACACGAAAATCCGTGCGGCCAGTTCCTTGTCCGGCCCCAACTCCGCCCGCACCTTGCGTACGTCGTCCGCGGACAGCCAGTTCGTGATCGCGCCATCGGCTTCCCGCGCGGCCAGGTGCAGCATCTGCGGACGCAACGCCGCGAGCATGATCGGCGGCGGCACATCCGGCGCCTTCTCCAACCGGAACCGCCGGATCGTGAACGAGTCGAACTCCCCGTCCACCTTCTCCCCCGCGAACGCCGACCGCAAAAAGCGCAGCACGTCGCGAGTCCGGGCGTAAGGCGGGTCGTACGCGATGCCGTTCCACCCGGTCACGATCGTCTCCGAGCTGGCGCCGATCCCGAGCACGAACCGCCCAGGCGCGAGGTCTGCCAACGCAGCCGCGCTCATCGCCAGCGCAGCCGGCCCCCGCGTATGCACGGGCACGACCGCCGTACCCAGGCGCAACCGGTCGTCCCACTCGGACGCGAGCACCAGCGGCGTGAACGCGTCCGCGCCCGCCACTTCGGCAGACCAAAGATCGGTGAACCCGAGCGAAGCCAACTCGCTGATCAGCGAACGGTGCTGCCGGATCGGCACACCGGTGAGCGGAACGGTCAGACCCCAGGCCATGTCAGAGCATCCTCTTCAAGATCGGCAGCGGCATGAACCGCATCAGGTAAGACATCGGCACCCACGGCCAGGCCGGTACGTAGGCCTTGCCCTTCTCCTTGTCGATCGCGTCCACCATCGACCGAACCCCCGTCACCGTGTCGACCATCATCGGCGTCTTGGCCACCTGGTCGTTCATCTCCGACGCGATGTACCCGGGATAGATCGCGCTGACCTTGATCGGTTTGCCGACGAACTCCAGCCGCAGCCCTTCCGCGAGTGCGGCGAGACCCGCCTTGCTCGCGGCGTACGCCGTGATGGTCTTCGGCATGCCACGCATCGCGGACATCGAGCTGATAACCACCAAGTGGCCCGCATTCCGAGCGCGGAACAGCTCGAGCGCCGCCTCGCATTGCGCCGTCGCGGCGACCAGGTTCGTCAGCAGGGTGTCGCGGTTCGCGTCGAACCGGCCGGTGCCGAGCGGCGCGCCCTTGCCGATCCCCGCGTTCACGATCACCCGGTCGAGGCCGTCCAGCTCCTTGTCGAGTGAGCGGAACACCTCGAACACCTGGTCGTGATCGTTCACGTCGAGCGTGCGCAACACCGCCGTGATCGCGGGATAGGCCTTGACCAGCTCGTCGCGCAACAGCTCGAGCCGGTCCGTACGACGTGCCGTCAGCGCGAGGTTGTGCCCTTTGGCCGCGAACTGCCGGGCCATCTCCTCGCCCAGCCCCGAACTGGCTCCGGTGATCAGGATGTTGCGGCGACGCATGCGTACTCCCTATCGGTAGCTCAGTAGATCGGTGCCGTCCAGGTGCCCGTGATCGTTGAAGCTGACGGCGGTGAGACCTCGCCGGCCGTCGACGAGTTTCGTGATCCCCGTGTTGACCGTGACCGGGTTGAGCGTCAGCCAGAGGTCGTCGGTACCCGCGAACAACCGGCCGACCACCGCCGCGATCGGTCCGCCCGAGGTGACGACGAGCGCCGTCTGCCCCTTCTCGAGGGCGGCCGCGGTACGACGTACTGCCGCCTCGGTCCGTTCGCAGAAGGCCTTGAACGGTTCGGCGTACTCCTCGCCCGGGCTGTTCACCCAACGGGCCGTGGCCTCGGTGAACATCTCCTGGAAGGCCCGGGCCGGTTCGAGCGTGCGGGCCAGATCCGCGAGCAGCACCGCACGGCGCTTGTACGCCGGTTTGTGCGCGACGATGACCTGGTCGTGGTCGAACTCGTTGAACCCCTCGTCCACCGTGACCGCGGTGTCGATCCCCGCGGCCGCGAGCGCGATCCGCGCGGTCTTGGCATGGCGTTGCATCGCGCCGGAGACGACCAGGTCCGGTTTGATGCCACGCGCGGCCAGAGCCTCGCCCAGCCGTTCGGCCTGTCGCTCACCCTGGGGTGACAACCGGTCATAGTCGCTCCGACCGAACGACGCCTGCGCGTGCCGGACGAGGTACAGAACGCTCACTTAGTTGCCTTTGGCGATTAAACGGCGGCAGCGCCGTTCGAGGTAGTTGACCGGGAACCAAAGGCTTTTGAACCGTGGATTCCGGGTCTGCTTGTGGTGGTAACGGTAATAGATCTGCTGGGCGATCACCGCCAACCGGAACAGGCCGAACACCTCGTAGAACGTGCGGTGCTCGGCGGTCAGGCCGGTCCGCTCGCAGTAGTAGTCGATCACCTCGGCGCGAGTCATCATCCCGGGCAGGTGCGTGGGCTGCCGGCGGAACCTCCGGAAGGCCCAATCGTCGTCGGCCTGGACCCAATAGGCGAGCGAACTACCGAGATCCATCAGCGGATCGCCGAGGGTGGCCAACTCCCAGTCGAGCACCCCGACCACCTTGGCCGGATCGTCCGGTGCGAGTACGACGTTGTCGAAGCGGAAGTCGTTGTGGATCACGCAGATCCGGACGTCGTCGGGCCGGTTCGCCTCGAGCCAGGCCATCACCTTTTCGAAGCTCGGCACGTTCCACGTCTTCGCCTTGCGATAGCGGCCGGTCCAGCCCGCGACCTGGCGTTCGACGTACCCCTCGCCGCGGCCGAGATCGGTCAGACCCGCCTTCTCCGGGTCGACCTGATGCAGCTCGATCAACGTGTCGATGACCGTCTGGCAGAGCCTGCGCGTTTCCGCCGGGGTCAGGTCGACGCCCAGCTCGGAGCGCGGGATGGTGCCGGCGATGCGCTCCATCACGTAGAACTCGGAGCCGATCAACGTCTCGTCCGGGCAGTACGCGACCATGCCGGGGACGTACGGATAGACCGGCGCCAGGGCCTGCTGGATCCGGAACTCCCGGCCCATGTCGTGCGCGCCTTTGGCCTTGGTCCCGCTCGGCGGCCGGCGCAGGATCAGCTCGCGACCGGGATAGCCCAGCCGGTACGTCAGGTTGGACGCGCCCCCGTGGAACTGGTCGAGCTCCGGCAGTCCCTCGGGTAGTTCGGTATGGCCGCGGAGCCAACCGTCCACGGCCGCGACGTCGAACGCGTCCTCGGTACGAACGCTCATCCCTGGCCTTCGGACCGTTCCCTGGCCCGGCGGGCGATCTTGCGCATTTGCCGGTCGTACAACGGGCGGGCGAAGCGCTTGGTCCGCCAGGACATCAACGCGGGCCGGTCCGGGATGATCAGGAACTGGCGCTTCTGGATGCCATCGAGCACGACCTTGGCGATGTCGTCCGCCGTCCGCGGGGACTTCTCGATCAGGCGCCGGGCGACACTGTTCATCTCGGCGTCGTCACCCTGGATCGAGTCGGCCAGGTTGGTCTTGAAGAACGACGGGCAGACCACGGACACGGTCACGCCGTACGGATGCAGCTCGTGCGAGAGCGTCTCGCTGAGCGCGACCACGCCGGCCTTGACCGTGTTGTACGACGACATCATCGGCGGATGCACCAGGCCGGCGGCCGACGCGGTGTTGACGATGTGGCCCGAGCGCTGGTTCTTGAACATCGGGGCGAACGCGCGGCAGCCCCGGACCACGCCCATCAGGTTGATGTCGACGACCCGGTCCCAGGTGGCCAGCGACTCGACGTCGATCCGGCCGCCGGTGGCGATCCCCGCGTTGTTGATCAGCAGATCGAGGCCACCCCAATGCTCAGCACACCACGCGATGGCCTTGTCCCAGTCGTCGGCGTTCCGCACGTCGAGCTGCAGGTACGGCGTATCGTCCGGGCCTTCCGCGGCGATGTCGGTGCGCAGCACTTGGTGGCCGGAGGCAACGAGTTGGCGGACCAGGGCATCGCCCAATCCCGACGAACCACCGGTGACGAGAACGCGGTTCACTGTGCCTCCCGCGAGTAGTTGGCGAGTTCGAGCTTGGCGATAACCCCACGGTGCACCTCATCGGGCCCGTCCGCCAGCCGGAGGGCCCGGGCGGCGGTCCACGCGGCCGCCAACGGGAAGTCGTCGGACAAGCCGCCGCCTCCGTGCAACTGGATCGCCATGTCGATCACGTCCTGCGCCATCCGCGGCACGGCCACCTTGATCTGGCTGACCTCGCTCAACGCGCCCTGCAGACCTTGGGTGTCGAGCAGGTACGCCGTTTGCAGCACCAGCAGCCGGGCCTGGTTGATCGCGATCCGGGCGTCGGCAATCCGCTCGCGGTTGCCGCCGAGATTGACCAGCGGTTTCCCGAACGCCGTCCGGCTGGTGCCGCGCTCGAGGGCGAGCTCCAGGGACTTCTCCGCGAGACCGATCAGGCGCATGCAGTGGTGGACCCGGCCGGGGCCGAGCCGGCCCTGCGCGATCTCGAAGGCACGACCCGGGCCGGCCAGGATGTTCGTGACGGGCACGCGCACGTTGTCGAAGTTGACCTCGCCATGGCCGTACGGCTCGTCGTACCGGCTCATCGCCGGGAGGAGTCGCTCGACCGTTACGCCGGGGGTGTCGCGCGGGACGAGCACCATCGTGTGGCGCGCGTAGCGGTGCGCCTCGGGGTCGGTCAGGCCCATGAAGATGAGGAGCTTGCAGTCCGGATTGCCAACGCCGGTGCTCCACCACTTGCGGCCGTTGATCACCACCTCGTCACCCTCGACGATCGCGGTGGCGGCCATGTTGGTGGCGTCGGAGGAGGCGACACCCGGCTCGGTCATGCAGAACGCCGAGCGGATCGTGCCGTCGAGCAGCGGCTCGAGCCATTGCGCCTTCTGCTCGGCGCTGCCGTACCGGAGCAGCACTTCCATGTTGCCGGTATCGGGCGCGTTGCAGTTGAAGACGTACGGCGCGATGAACGAGCGGCCGGTCAGCTCGGCGATCGGGGCGTAGTCGAGGTTCGCGAAGCCCTCGCCGTACTGCTCGTTGCCCTCTTCGGCCTTGGGCAGGAAGAGGTTCCACAGGCCTTGCTTGCGGGCTTTGGCCTGCAACTCGGCCATCAGCGGCTGGGGCTGCCACGGGTCGTCGGCTTTGCTGATCGCCTCGTGCATCGCGGCCTCGACCGGCTCGATCTCGGTCCGGATGAACTCGTCGACCTTGCCGATCAGCTCCTGGGCCCGCGCGGACGGTTCGAAACCCATGCCTCTACTCCTCAGCTTTTGGCTCGTGCAGCTGCTGTTGACGGTAGCGGCTTGTTGAGCAATGCTCAATAGCGTGCGGCAGCGACTGACAGCCGAAGACCGGCGCAAACAACTCGTGGGCATCGGCCTGCAGATGCTGCGAACGCGCCCGATCCACGAGCTCTCGGTGGACGCGGTGGCGGAAGAGGCCGGCATCTCGCGGACGCTGCTGTTCCACTACTTCCCGAGCAAGCGCGACTTCTACGTGGCGGTGATCAGCGCTGCCGGCCGGCGTCTCCTGCGGGTTACGGCGCCTGATCCGTCGTTGCCGGCCGACGAGCAGTTGGTGCAGATGCTGACGGCCTATGCGGCGTTCGTGCATCGGCGGCGGGCGTCGTACATCTCGTTCGTCCGTGGTGCCGCGGGCGGCGACGTCTACGTGGTCGAGGTGTACGACGAAACCCGCGCCGCCCTGACCGATCGCGTCCTCGGTCTCCTCGGTTCTCCCGAGGCGAGCCCTGCCGTGCGGCTGCGGGTACACGCCTGGCTCGCCTACGTCGAAGACCTCTTCATCGAATGGTCAGGCCTACCCCCCGCCGACCGCCCCGGCACCGCCGAAGACCTCGTCACCCACGCCGTCACCACGCTGCACGCCCTGCTCGGCCTCTAACCCTTCTTGTTCACGAGTGGTCGCATCTGACCGCCTTCAGGCGGCCTGTCACCTGACCGCCCACGGTCCGGCGGTCAGATGCGACCACTCGTGAACAAGAAGGAAGCGGGCGTTCAGTGAAGTGCCAGCGGTTCGTCAGGCGGCGGGGGCATGGTGGGTGGGCAAGCTGAGACCACTAGGGGGAATCGCATGCGTACTCGGGGAGATAACGAAGAGCCGGTCGTCGTCGTGGTGGGGTGGTAGTCAGAGCCACTTCAGGGGGCGCGGGATTCCCGGTTGGGGATCCCGCAGGATGGCGCGCACCTCGTCCGCGGTGAGCGCCCGCAGGTCCTGAAGGATCGCCAGCGCCTCGCGTTGCCGGTCCCGGCCGGGTCTGCCGAGGCTGATCAGGGCCGTGCCGAGGCGCCACAGACAGCCCGCTTCGGCCATCTGGTCGGACGCGGAGCGGATCAGCCTGAGCGCGCGCTCGAACAGCGGTACCGCGCGGGCGGCGTCACCGCGGCGATGATGCAGTTCGGCGATGCTCGCCAGCACCATGCCCTCGTTCTCGGCATCACCGAGGCTATGGAAGAGCGCGAGCGACTGACGCTGGTTGCCGAGCGCCTCCTCGAACGCCTGCTGCTCGGTCAGCACCACCGCGATCACGTGCAGCATGTGCGCCTCGCCGAACGGGTCACCCTGTTCGCGCCGGATCTCCAGCGCCTCCCGGTGGAACGCGACCGCCTCGTCGAGCCGACCGCGCATCGCCGCGGTGGCGCCGAGGCCGAACAGCATGTGCCCCTGCTGGGTCCGATCGCCGACCCGGCGCCAACGGTCCAGCGCCGCCTCGAAGTTCGCGACGGCGTCGTCGAGTTGTCCGGTCAGCCGGTACGACCGGCCAAGGTCGGCGTGGGCGAGCGCGATCACCGGGGTACGCCCGTCGGTCCGCGCCACTTCGAGGATGAGCTGATTGATCGGCACCAGTTCGCGCCAGAAGTGCCGGACGTTGCCGAGACCGTTGAGCGCGGCAGCCAGGCCGATCGCGATCTCCGGGCCGTCGTCGGGCGCGGCCGCCGCCTGCCGGGTGATGGCCAGCAGGTTGCCGACCTCTGCGCCGAGCCAGGCCGAGGCCTCGGGGCGGCCGGTGAGCTCTGTGCCGGATCGCGTCACCTTCTCCTGGGCCAGACCCGCACGGCGGCGACTGGCTCCGTCGTACACGAGTGCGCCCGTCGCGATCCGGATGGTGGCCAGGTAGTGGTGGAGCGCGCGTCGTACGGCGGCTGCGCGGTCGGCCTCGGGGAGTTCTTCCCAGGCGAGTTCGCGCGCGTAGAGCCGGACGAGGTCGTGGATCTCGAACCGGTCGGGCCCGAGGGCTTGGAGCAGTTGAGCGCCCACTAGTACGTCTAGGTCGTCCTCGACCTCTTCCTCGGGCCGATCCGCCAGTGCTGCCACTACGGCAACACTGAGGCTGGGCGTCTCCAGTAGACCTAGGAGCGGGAACAACGCCGCAGCGGAACGGCCTCCGCGTCGTACGTCTCGGCGGAGTTGGTCGAGGCTGAGGGTGAAGCTGGCGCGTACGGCGAGGTCAGCGTGTTCTAGTTCGTCTAGACGTCTGTGGGCTCTGCCGAGGCGTTTCGCGAACAGTGCCGGCGTCCAGTCGTCCCTCGCCGCTAGACGGGCTCCGGCGATGCTGATCGCCAGTGGCAGGCACCCGCAAAGGCGGACGATGTCGAGGGATGCGGCCGTGTCGATCCCTACGCGTTCCACTCCGGCCAGTCGGCTCAGCAGGTCGACGCCTTCGGCTTCACCCAGGGCGTTGAGCCTGACGTGGGTGGCGCCGTCCAGTGCGGTCAGTACGTCCCGACTCGTGATGAGGACGGCACAGCCCGGACCGCCCGGCAGTAACGGTCTGACCTGCGCCGCGTCGACGGCGTCGTCCAGCACGATCAGGAGTCGGCGGCCGGCGGTTAGCGTTCGGAACCGGGCTGTCGCCTCCTCGGTACCAGTCGGGAGCCCCGCGCCTCTGTCGCCTACTGCCCGCAGGAGTCGGTCCAGCACCTCGTCAGGGTTGAGAGGCGTCACGCCCGGTGTAGCGCCGTGCAGATTGACGTACAGCTGGCCGTCGGGGAATTCCTCGGCGACGCCTCTGGCCACCTCTACGGCCAGCGACGACTTGCCGATGCCACCGACGCCATTGATCGCGATGACCGTCAGACGATCTCCATCCCGGCTTGCCCGCAGGAGGTTCGAGATCCGGGTGAGCTCGGCATGGCGGCCGACGAACGTCGGGATACCCGCAGGCAGTTCGGCCGGCCGCGGCTCTCTTGCGGCCGGAAGAACTGGCGGAGCCTGTAGGGCGGACCGTTGTGAAGGTAGATCCAAGGCGGCGTCACCGCGGAGTATGTCGAGCTCCAAACGGCGTAGGTCGTGCCCGGGCTCCAGACCGAGCTCCGCGCGGACGAGCTCGCGTCCTTCGCGATAGACCTGCAGGGCGTCGGCCCGACGTCCAGAGCGGTAGAGCGCCAGCATCAACTGGTACCGGAAGCGATCGCGCAGAGGATGCCTGGCGGACAAGGCCGTCAGCTCCGGGATCGAACGCGTATGCCGCCCGAGCGCCAACTCCGCCTCGAACCGGTGCTCGAGAGTCGCCAGCCGCAGCTCTTCCAGCCGCGCCGCCTCTTCCCGGATTGGCGTGAGCTCGTTGGTCCCGGCAAACGCCTCGCCTCTCCAGAGGTCCAGCGCCTCCTGCCAGAGCTTCGCGGCGTCCTCGGTCATCCCGTCGGCCATGGCCTGCCGCCCAGCCGCGGCGGCCTCTTCGAATCGGTAGACGTCCAGCTCGCCCGGTTGCACCAGCAGGGTGTATCCGGCGGCCGTGTGGCTGACGAGGCTGTCGCTGCCCAGGGCTTTGCGCAGCCGGTAGACGTAGACCTGGAGGCTGTTGCGGGCAGTGGCCGGTGGATCGTCCGGCCAGAGCAGGTCGATCAGGACGTCGGTCGAGACGGCCTGGTTCGGCCGGCAGAGCAGCGCCGCCGTGACGACATGCTGCTTCCCGCCGAGCGGTATCCGCCCAGCGTCACCCTCGACCTCGACCGGTCCGAGCACTGCGTACTGCATTCGCCTCCGGTGCCCTGTAGTGCCGAGTGTTCGATGTTGCTTGAGTGATTGCGGTGTTCAGGTGCGTGCATCGCGGTGCCTGGGCGCCGCAAGCGCCAAGCAACATCGAACACTCGGCACTCACGTCTTGTCCGCACAGGCGGCACTGGTGAGACTACCCAGCGAGACTGTTCCACGGCTCCGGCTCGCGGCGCTGTCTTCGGCAAGGGCGCAGAGCCGTTCAGAGTTTCGTTATCCCGCTCATGGGTGAGCAGGTTTCAGAGGGTTTCCAAGGTCGACGACCCTCGCACGGTCTTCACCCGATAGCTGGTGCTCACAGCCGCACTGGGGGTCAACTTGTCGACCTTCCGATAGTTGAGCACCGCCTCCTCCTGGGAGACCTCGAGTACGCCGTACCCGTGCTGGCGCAGGTCGGCCAGCTTCACGTGCGGGTTGTGCCCCAGCCGGTTCTGCTCCTCCGTACGCGCGCCACCCGAGCCTTTGAGATCTCCGGTGTTCGTCGACGAGACGGACGGTACGACGAACTCGACCCCGGCTCTTCTGGTCCCGGCCGGGTTGCCCGGCGTACCGGGGGCGAAGCCGGTGTTCCAAAGCTCGCCCGCATAGGTGTCGTGGTCATCGCCGGTCACGACTACGAAGTCGGAGACCCGTTCGGCCGCCAGTGAGAGCAGCTCGGTCCTCTCGGCGCCGTAGCCGTCCCACGTGTCCATGGACGCCCGCTCGCCGGCATCACCTGTGACCATGCCCATAAGCATCGTGGGATTCGCCAGCACCTTCCAACGTGCACCGGACGTCCGAAGGCCTTCCTTGAGCCAGGACTTCTGGGAGGCGCCGAGCAAGGTACGGCCGGGCGTATCTGCTTCTGCGCAGACGATGCCGCCACCGTCGTTACAGGGCTGGTCGTCCTTGTACTGGCGGCTGTCGATCGCGAAGAGCTCTACGGTCCGACCGAGCTTCAGGGATCGGTAGATACGCGTCATGTCATCCGGGTAGTACCGCGGCACCGGCATCCGCTCGAACCAGGCATGCCAGGCAGCGCTGCGCTTCTCCTTGAAGAACAACTCCGGCAAGGTCCAGTTGTCCAGGGTGTAGTTGTTCCTGAACTCGTGGTCGTCCCAGAGCGGCAGGAACGCGTGCTGCTGGTGCATGGCTCGCAGGTTCGCGTCAGACCGGTACGACGTGTACTTCGCCCGCATGGCCGGTAGTGCCTGCGGATAAAGGTTGAGATCGATCCCCCGCACACCAGGGACTGTTGCCTCGTACACGTAGTCCCCGAGGCACACGACGAGGTCGAGGTCCTCCTGCGCGAGGTGCCGGTGGGTGGCGTAGTAGCCCTCGGTAAAGCCTTGGCAGGTGAAGAACCCGATCCGCACGGGCTGGTTCGAGTCAGCCGGCCGAAGCGTCTGGAACCGGCCGACCGGCGACACCGCGTCCTGGCCGCGGAACTGGTAGAAGTACTCGCCACCCGCATCGAGGCCTACCGCCTGAAAGTGGACGCAACCGTCCCACTGCTTCTTCGCGATGACCGTCTGGACGATCACCGGCGCGGACAGGTCGCGCTGCTTCGACACCACGATCGCCAGCTCGGCATCGCCGTCGAACAGCCCGCGCGGCACCCGCGTCCACAACGTCGCGCCATCCGTCCGCGGCACACCCGCCATCACGCCCTCGGGAAACGTCGCGCCCCGTACCAAGGTGGCCGACGCATCGGCCGCCGTACGCAACATCGGGGCGCCACTGGCCGACCCGATCGGAACCACCGCGGTCGCTCCGGCGGCGCCAAGCGCCCCGAGCACGGTCCTGCGCCTCAGCTCAGCCATGCCGCAAATAATGAAAGATTTTCATGAACAACGGAAGACCTCAGCGCGACCAACCGGCCACAAACCGTGACGGGGTCAGGCAGGCAGGTCCAGCACCAGGCGATCGCCCTCGGGGTGGAACCCGACCTTGCGCAGGTAGCCCGCGGAGTCCCGCATCCGCGGCGGCGCCAGCACCTGCCGGAACCCGTGATCGGTAAAGGCATCGCTGCGCCGATAGACGAACTCGCCCGGCGTGAAGTCGCGGTACTTCGGCAACACGTAATCCAGATCGATCTGCGCACGCCCTTCACCGGCGTCGTGCGCGAGCACCACGCCAACGGTCCGTTCACCTTGCTGGACCAGGAACGCGTACGGGCTGTCGGTCGTCCGGAAACCCGGGTTGAACTTGCTGATGTCCTTGCCGTGCGTGCGCAGCACATGCCCGAGATAGGTGTCCGCTCCGTCGACCTCGAGTACGGCGTACTCCTCGACGTCATGGCGATGCCGGAGCAACCGCCACAGGTGTACGACGTTGATGACCGCGAGCACCGCGTTCATCCCGACCATCGGCCAGACCGGGATCGCGGCGTTGAACCCGATCAGGACCACACAACCGACCAGGTTCAACGCCCGCAATCGCAGGATCCGGGTCTGCAGCAGCGAGACGACGACCAGCGCCGACCCACCCCACCCGATAACGCTCAAGATGTCCACGTAGTGAGATTAAGGCCTCGCCGACCGCGCTTCCGCCACTGGCTAGCGGTCCGCTTCTTCTGCGGCTTCCGCTGCTTCTGCGACGCGCTTGATGGCTGCCAGCCGTTGATCCCAGTCGGCCGCGAGCGCGGACATCCACCGTGCGGTGGTGTCGAGCGCGGCAGGCCGTACGGCGTACCGCACCTCACGTCCGACCCGGCCGCCGGACACCAGCCCGGCGGCATCCAGGACGGTGAGGTGCTTGACCACCGCCTGCCGCGAGACGGGCAGCCGTTCGGCGAGCGTCGTCGCGGTGGCCTCGCCCTGGGCGGCGAGCAGCTCGAGTAGCTGCCGCCGGGTCGGGTCGGCCAGCGCGACCAGAACGCTGTCGACCGCGCTGCTCCGTTCGTCCGTCACACGGATATCGTCCGTCACACGGGGGTTTGCTCGGCACGCGCCTTGAGCGCGGTCAGCTCCTCGGGCCAGCCGCCGGTGTTGTCCTTCACCGCCCGGCTACGCAGTTCCTCGGATCCGGCCAGCGCCGCGAACCCGCTCTCCACCACGGTGAGCCGCGTCTTGTCGCCTTCGGTGCTCAACGTGAACTCCACCAGCGTGCTGTTGTCCGCGCGCAGCTCTTCGCCGGGGAAGGCGCTGGCCCAGCGGTACGCCACGTACGTCTGCGGCTGAACCTTTTCCACCCGCACCGGGAAGTCGCCGTACTCGGGGTTCTTGGCGAGCATCGTCTCGCCTTCCTCGGCCATCGTGCCGGGCAGGCTCGCCTTGTCGGCCACCCAGAACCCGGGTTGGGTCACCAGCGACCAGACCCGGTCCAGGGATGCCGCGATCAGGGTTTCGCGCTCGATCCGGTCTTCGCTCATCAGAAAACTCCTTCATCGCCATCGTTTGGGTGCAACCCCAGAGTTGCACATCAATTCTCCAGGCGCAACCCGCAAGTTGCACCTAAGGTGTGAAGGTCTGTGGGGTGGCCAAGCGGGCTTGGGCGGCGGCGCGTTCGGGTGGGTCGAGGGTGAAGGCGATGAAGAGGTGGCGGAGCGTTTCGGAGAGCTGGCGGACGGCTTCCGCGTGCGGGCGCGGGTCGGCCAGTTGGCGGAGGATGAAGCCGTCGACGGCGGCCAGGAAGGCGACCGAGGCGCGTTCCGGTTCAGCCACGTGCAGAGTGGTGAGGACCGAGGTGGCGAGCCGTTCGAAACCCTGCAGCGCGTCCGCTACGGCTGCCCGCAGGGACGGATTGCGGGAGGCCTCCAGGTAGACCTCGTGGTGCGAGATCGCCGCTTCCCTGGGCTGGGCCAGAAAGAAGGCGGCGAAGAGATCGGCCACGTCCTCCAGGGAATGGCTCTGGCTGAACAACGCCTCCATCGCGGCCTCGATCTCGGTCACCCGGGCCTGCAGGTGCCGGGCCAGGGCTTGCTCGGTCAGCTCCTGGATCGAGGCGAAGAAGTACGTCGCGGTGGACGGTGGCAGCCCGGCCCGGATCGCGACCGCCCGGTGGGTGACGGATTTGCCGCCGCCCTCGGCGAGCAACTCGATCGCGGCGTCGAGCAGCGCGTCACGCCGTTGCCGGCTCCGGGTCTGGATCGGTTCCGTACCCACCCGGCCAGTTTAAGGTCGAACGACTTCAGGACCGCGAAGCCCACCAGGCGAGCAGTTCCTCGCGGGCGCGCTCCTCGCCGAGCGGGCCTTGGTCGAGGCGCAGCTCCATCAAGTACTTGTACGCCTCGCCCACCTCACGCCCCGGGCCGATCTCCAGAATCGCCATGATCTGGTTGCCGTCCAGGTCGGGCCGGATGGCGTCGAGCTGCTCCTGCTTCTGCAGCTGCTCGATCCGCTTCTCCAGATCGTCATACGCCGCTCGCAACGCGTCCGCCTTGCGCCGGTTCCGCGTCGTACAGTCCGCCCGAGTCAGCACGTGCAGCCGGCTGAGCAGGTCGCCCGCGTCCCGGACATAACGCCGTACGGCGGAATCGGTCCACTCGCCCGTGCCGTACCCGTGGAAGCGCAGATGCAACTCGACCAGTTTGCCGACCTGGTCGATCTGGTCGTTGCTGAACCGCAGCGCCCTCATCCGCTTCTTGGTGAGCTTCGCGCCGACCACGTCGTGGTGGTGGAAAGTCACCTTGCCCCCGCCCGCGAACTGCCGGGTCTTCGGCTTGCCGATGTCGTGCACCAGCGCCGCGAACCGGGTGACGAAGTCCGGGCCATCGAGACCGAGGCGCGGTTCCAGCTCGATCGCCTGGTCGAGCACGGTCAGCGAGTGCTGGTAGACGTCCTTGTGCCGGTGGTGCTCGTCCAACTCGAGCCGGAGCGCGGGCAGTTCGGGCAGCACGTGCTCGGCGATACCCGTCTCGACCAGCAGGTCCAGGCCGATCCGCGGGTACGGCGCGCAGACGAGTTTGACCAGCTCATCGCGGACGCGCTCGGCCGAGATGATCGTGATCCGCTCGGCCATCGTCGTCATCGCGGTGACCACGGACGGATCCGGGGTGAACGCCAACTGCGCGGCGAAACGCGCGGCCCGCATCATCCGCAGCGGGTCATCCGAGAACGACTCCTCGGCCGTGCCCGGCGTCCGCAACACCTTGGCCGCGAGATCCTCGAGCCCACCGAAGGGGTCCACGAATTCGCGACTCGGCAGCTGTACGGCCATCGCGTTCAAGGCGAAGTCCCGGCGGTGCAGGTCACCCTCGAGCGTGTCGCCGTACGCCACCGCGGGCTTGCGCGAGTCCGGGTCGTACGACTCGGAGCGGTAGGTGGTGATCTCCAAGACCCAGTCGCCCTTGCGGCAGCCGATGGTGCCGAAGGCCTTGCCGATATCCCAGACATGGTCGGCCCAGCCGGCCAGTAGCTTCAGCACCGCCTCGGGCCGGGCGGAGGTCGCGAAGTCCAGGTCGTTGCTCAGGCGATCGAGCAACGCGTCCCGGACGGACCCGCCGACAAGGGCGATTTCATGCCCGGCGGCGACGAATCGCGCGCCGAGTTCGTCGACCACCGGCGCGATCCGCAGTAGCGACTGGACGCCTTGCCGCTGTACAGCGGAGAGCGATCCGGCGGAGGGCGAGCGGTCGGCAGTGGGAGACACGGGAGTCTAGGTTACGGTGACCGCGTGTTCAGACGGGTACCGAGGCTCCTCACAGGGGTGGGCGCCGGCCTCCTGATCGCCGCGTGGACGGCGGTCCCGCAGGCGACGGCCGCGCCGGATGCCGACGAGCCCGCGGTGCGGATGACGATCGACTCCTTCCTGCCGGTCGCGCCGAAACCCGGCGACACCGTCAAGATCAGTGGCACGGTGACCAACACCGGCACCGTTGCCCTGAGCAAGCCACAGACGCACGCGTGTCTCGATCCCGTGCGGCGGACGACCCGGGCCGAGCTCGCAGCCGTGCCCGCTAAGGCCGAGTCCTGCGAAGGCAGGGACGTACCGATCGCCTACCAGGAACTCGACACACCACTCGCGCCGCAGGCAACTGCGCGGTTCACGCTGACAGTGCCGTGGGATAGCTGGCACGTGACTGATGAGCCCGGCGTGTACGTCGTAGGCGCGTACTTCCGGGCAACCAACCCGGAAGGTGGGCGGGACACCTACGGCCGGGTCCGGACCTTCATGCCCGTCATGCCGGCTGCAGCCACGATGCGCAAGGTCGACACGGCCGTGGTGCTGCCGCTTCGTTACCGGCCTACCCAGCTCGGTGGCGACCAGTTCGCCAGTGGAGATCTCGCGGCAGCTCTCGGCCCGGAGGGCAGGCTCGGCCGCCAGTTGCGGGCAGGGATGTCCAAGCCCGTCACCTGGCTGGCAGACCCGGGTCTGCTCGACGACGCGAAGCGCATCTCCACCGGCTACCAAGTACGCACGCCCGACAACAAGCTCTCGCCCGGCCCTGACCCGCAGCACGCGACGGACTGGCTGAAGAAGTTCGACGAGGCCCGCAAGCAGGATCCCGTCGTACTACTTCCGTACGGCGATCCCGATGTGGCCAGCCTGGTCGGGAACGACCTCAAGCAGCTCGTCAAGGACTCCCGCCAGAAGACGTCCTCCTTCGAGTTCGCCGGCGGCCCGGCACCTCGCTCGGGCCTCTGGCTCGAAACCGGCTCGGCCAACGACCGCAACCTCGCGGCGGCCTCTACCGGCTTCGAGACCCACCAGACGGATATCGCGTTCGTACCGAGCTGGTCCTGGCCGGTGAAGGATCGGCCGGTTCTGACGCCCAAGCCCTTCTTCAACGTGTCCACGCCGTCGGGCCCGAGTAAGTCGGCACGCACGGTCGTCACCGACTCCGCGCTGGTGGCGGGTGGACCGGACACGACGACGGCCAGTACGCCCGTACAGACGCGACAGCGCTTCGCGGCCGAGACGGCCCTGCTGTCCCTCACTGCCCCCAAGGGTCCGGTCAGCGCGGTGGCCCTGCCCGCTCGCAGCTTCGACTCCGACGGCCGGACCACCCAGGTGCTGTTGCAGGGGCTCGACCTGCCGTGGGTGAACGCGGTCACGCTCGATCAGATCACCACCGGCCAGCCGCGTGCGGTCGAGCCGCCGACGATGCCGCGGACCACGCCCGGGCTGAACGAGAGCCAGATCCGGCAGATCAAGCAGTTCAAGCAGCAGCTCGGCGTGTACGGCGGTCTGGTCACCAACCCGGCGCCGGCCGTCGAACCGCTCCGGTTCCAGCTGCTGCGCGCGGGCTCGACCGGTTGGCGCGGCCGGCTCGTCGACGCACAACGCTTCTTGTCGTTCCAGCTCAGCACGGTGAACAGCCAGGTCGGCCGGGTGCATCTGGTCCGGCCACCGAAGGCGAAGCAGATCAAGGTCACCCTGTCCGGTAGCAAGGGCACGTTCCCGCTCTCGGTGGTGAACGAGCTGAACCAGTCGGTCCGGGTCAACGTGCGGGTCTTCGCGGTGAATCGGTCCGACCTCCAGATCGCGCCGTCGACCATGATCACGCTGCCCCCGAAGGGCAAGGGCACCTTCCAGATCGAGGCGACCGCCCAGCAGAACGGGTTCATCCAGGCGAAGGTGCAGGTCGTCACCGCCGGCGGCGAACCGGTCGGACCCGAGCAGGGCATCGTGATCGAGGCCGCCCAGTACGGCAATGTCGGCTGGATCCTGGTCGGTGCCGCCGTGGCCCTGCTGTTCGGGGTTTCGCTGATCCGCATCTACCGGCGCATCCGCAAGGAACGGCGCAACCCCGGCGACTCCCCCGCCGCGGAAGCCGAGCCCACGCCCGCACCGGACGCGGCACCCGCACTGAACGACATACCCGCCGAGGCCCACCCCAACGGCGTACCAGCAGACAGTGAGGCACCGGCGACGGTGCGAGAAGGAGTCGGTAGAACGGATGGCTGACCGCACCCTGCAGTCCGCGGCGGTGATGGCAGCTGGCACGGTGCTGTCCCGCCTGCTCGGCTTCGTCCGGATCTCCCTGCTCGCGGCCGCGATCGGCGTCAGCCTGCGGGCCGACATCTTCACTGTCGCCAACACGATCCCGAACAGCCTCTACATCCTGCTGGCGGGTGGCGTCTTCAACACCGTCTTGGTGCCTCAGCTGGTTCGGGCCATCAAGGAGCACGAAGACGGCGGCAAGGACTTCACGAACCGTCTGCTGACCGCTGGCTTCGTCATCCTGGCCGTGCTCACCACCGCCTGCGTGCTGCTCGCACCCTTCATCGCGAACCTCTACATGCCGGAGGAGCTGCAGAGCCCGGCGATGGCCGCAGAGCGTGCGGACGTGCTGTTCTTCGTCCAGCTGTGCCTGCCGCAGATCTTCTTCTATGGCGCCTTCGTCCTGGTCGGCCAAGTGCTGAACGCGAACCGCCGGTTCGGCCCGATGATGTGGGCCCCGATCGCCAACAACATCGTGGCGTGCCTGTCGATCGTCGGCTTCATGCTGATCTACGGCGTCGGCGGGGAGCCCGCGACCTACACCACTGACGAGCAGTTGCTGCTCGGCCTCGGTCACACGCTGGGCATCGCCGTACAGCTTCTGGTCCTCCTGCCGTACCTGAACGCCACTGGCCACCCTTACCGGCCGAAGTTCGGTCTGCGGAACACCGGCCTCGGACGGACTGCCAAGCTTGGCGTCTGGACCCTGCTCTTCGTCGCCGTCAACCAGGTCACGCTCGTAGTAGTCACCAAGCTGGCCCTCGCCGGTACTGCCGGCGCCGACGCTGACGATGCGGCTCAGGCCGGTCTGTTCGCCTACACCACGGCGATGCTGATCATCCTGGTCCCGCACGGCATCGTGACCGTCTCACTCGCCACGGCGGCGCTACCGCAGATGTCCTCGCTGGCGGCCGACCAGGACATGGCCGAAGTCGCGAGAGTCTCGGCCCGCTCCATCCGGCAGACCCTGGCAGTCGTCGTACCGGCGGCCGCGGCGATGTTCGCCTTCGCGGGACCGATCACGTCGGTCATCGCCGAGTACGGCGCCGCACGCGGCAAGACCGAGCTCATGGGCTTCACGTTGATGGCGCTGGCGCTGGGCCTCGTGCCCTTCACCGTCCAGTACTTCCAGCTCCGCACGTTCTACTCATTGGAGGACACGCGGACGCCGTTCTTCATCCAGTGCGGGATCGCCGCCCTGAACATCAGTGGCGCGCTCATCGGCGTCCGGGTCATCCTGAGCGACCTGCGGTACAGCGGTGTCGCCCTGGGCGCCGCCTGGTCCCTGACGTACCTGGTCGGGGTGCTGCTGTCCCGGGCCGCGCTGAGCCGCCGGGTACCGAGCGTGCACGGCGCCGGTTTCGCGCTGCCGATGCTGGCCATGATCATCGCGGCGGCAACTGGTGCGGCCGTGGGCTGGGCCGGATTGCGCCTGCTGGGTATGGTGACCGACTGGAGTGGTCCCCTGACGTCCGCGCTCGAGCTGGCGATCGCCGGTCTGCTGATGCTGCCGGTGTACGTCGCAGTGGCGCGGGTGCTGCGGATTCACGAGGTGACGGACCTGGTGACGATGGTCACCTCGCGCCTTCGCCGTCGCTGAACCGCGGTCGATACAGGCGGGTCGTCTCCCGTTCCCACCAGACGGGAACGCGCTGGGCACTAGCATGGGGGCTGCGACAGGGCCGCCAGCCTTTCGCACCGGGTCTGTGCGCGCAGTCCGGTGAGTTCCGACCAGTGCATCGAGGAGGGCGAGGTACAGGGTGTCGAACCAGACGATCAGCCCCGGCACTCTGCTCGCCGGCCGGTACCGGATCGCCGAATTGCTGGCGGAGATCGACGGTGCCCGGGTCTGGCGAGCAGTGGACGAGGTGCTCAGCCGGCCGGTGGTGGTGGACGTGCTGTCCGCGGAGGACGAGCGGACCGGTCCGCTGTTCGACGCCGCCCGCCGTGCCGCCGCGGCCAACGACCCCCGCTTCCTGCGCGTGCTCGACTGCGATATCCACGACGGCACCACCTACTGCGTGCGCGAGTGGGCCGGCGGTCGCCCGCTGGAGCGGATGCTCGGCGCCGGACCGCTCACCGGTCAGCAGGCCGGCTGGCTGGCCCGTGAGGTGGCCGAGGCCCTGGAGCACCTGCACCGCGCCGGTCTGCAGCATGGCGCGATCAGCCCCGCGACCGTGGTCGTCACCGACGCCGGCGCGATCAAGGTCGTCGGTATCGCCACCGAGTCCGCGCTGCGTTCGGCCGGTCCCGGCTCCCCCGAGGACGACGTGCGCGCGCTCGGCCAGGTGCTGTTCGCCTCGCTGACCGGTCGCTGGCCCGGCCCGGCACCCGCCTGGGGCCTGCAACCCGCTCCGGTCGAGCACGGCCGGCTGCTCAGCCCGCGCCAGGTCCGTGCTGGTGTGCCGCGCTCCCTCGACGACATCTCCGACCGGCTGCTCGGCGATCCGCCCCGGCACCACGCGGCGCCGATCACGAGTGCCGCCGGCCTGTCCGCCGCGCTGTCCGGCGTCATCGGTAGCTCCCACGAACCGCCGAGCCAGCTCAGTGACGAGACCGTCGCGATCGCCCAGCAGAACGGCAGCGTCGACGACGCCGCCACCGTGATGGTGCCGAACGTCACCGCGCCCGCGCTCGAGCCCGACCCGGTCTACCCCCAGCAGCACTCGATGAACGGCGCCCCGCGCGCGCCGTACGAGCCCTCTCCGGACGCGCGGCCGGTCCGCCGCCGGCAGGCGCCGCCGACCGAGAACGGCGCGCCGACCGGCAACGGTGGTGGCCGTCGCAGGGCGCCGGAGGAGAAGGCCAAGGGCGGTTGGGGCGGCCGGATCCTGATCCTGCTGGCCATCCTGGCGCTGCTGTCCGTGATCGCGATGGCGCAGTTCCTGGCCAAGAGCGCGTTCACGGACGACAAGGGCAGCGGCACCAACACGCCCAAGCCGAGTGTGAGTCAGCCGCCGCCCACGCAGAAGATCAAGATCGTCGCGGCGAAGGACTTCGACCCGTTGCCCGAAGGCAGTGGTGACGAACACCCGAAGGACGTCCCGAACACGTATGACGGCGATGTCGACACCACCTGGGACACCATGTCGTACGAACGACGTGCGGATCTGGGCGGAACCAAGGACGGCGTGGGCATCTACTACGACCTCGGATCGGTCCAGGACGTCAGCCAGGTCAACCTCTCGCTGGTCGGCGAGGACACCAGCTTGGAGATCCGGATCCCCGCCGACGATCCGGCGACTCCGGCCACAAAGCCGAGTGGCTGGAAGAAGGTCGGCGGTGTCGAGAAGGTCGGTGAGACCGCCTCGGTGAAGCTGGACCCCGGTACGAAGACGCGGTACGTGCTGGTCTGGCTGACCAGCCTGCCCGAGGTCAAGGGCGGCAAGTACAGGGGCGAGATCGCGGAGGTCACGATTCAGCGATGACCTCGGAGATGACGGGCACCGACGCGGATACTCCCGTCGGCTACGAGGCCCGCGAGGACCACGAACTACTCCGCCTGCATGTGGCCGGGGATCCGGACGCCTTCGGCTACATCGTGCGGCGGCACCGGGACCGGATGTGGGCGGTCGCGATCCGTACCCTCGGCGAGCCCGAGGAGGCGGCCGACGCCCTGCAGGACGCGTTCATCTCGGCGTTCCGCCGGGCCGACTCGTTCCGCGGTGACGCGAAGGTCACCACCTGGCTGCACCGCATCGTCGTGAACGCCTGCCTGGACCGGATCCGCCGCCGCCAGGTGCGCGCGGCCGACCCGCTGCCGGAGGACGAGGACCGCGCCGCCGAGCTGGCCGGACCGGTCGAGGAGGACGCCGCCGAGGTCCGCGAGCGCCGCCTCGACGTGCTGAACGCGCTGAAGCAGATCAACGTCGACCAGCGCAGCGCCCTGGTCCTCGTCGACATGGAGGGCTACTCGATCGAGGAGGCGGCGGCGATCCTGGACTGCGCACCGGGCACGGTGAAGAGCCGATGCGCCCGCGGCCGGGCCAAACTGCTACCGCTGCTGAAGCACTGGCAAGCCGAGAAGAACGGCGCCAAATCGGTTGAAAAGACAGTCGGCGCTGTGGATTCTGTTGGCGAAGGGGCGGGAACCGAATGAGCGCGCCGCCCGTCGTAGCAGAGTCGCAGAACCGTGACATCTGCCGCGCCGACCGGAGCCACCCATCAATGATCACCAGCCGTACCTCCCGTGAGGAGGCGAGTTTCCGATGACCGATTCCGGTCTGCCCACCAGTGAGCACCTCGAGCATCTGGACACGGACACCATCGCCGACCTGATCGAGAACCTGCTGCCCGCCAACGAGGCGCACCTGGCCCGCGAACACGTCAAGGCGTGTCCGGACTGCCAGCAGCTGTACGACGCGTTGGTGGAGCTCAGCGAAGATCTGGCCGAAGAGGGCCGCACCGATATCCCGATGCCCACGCACGTCGCCGAGCACCTCGACGCCGTGCTGGTCTCAGAGTCGGTGCTGCGCGCCTCGACCGTCGGTGTGCATTCGCTCGCCCAGTTTCGGGAGCAGCCGCACCGGCACCTGCCGAAGGTCCTCCTCGCCGCCGCGGCCACCGTCGCCGTTCTCGGCGGGGGGATCTACGTCGCGGTGAAGACTGCGGATCAGTCTCAGGAGGGCGCTGCGGGGATCACCGATCCCTCGACGTTGCCGACGAGTCAGCCGGTGCTCAGCTCGCGTGAGCTGTCCACGACCGCGAAGAAGTGGCTCGAGGGCGCTTCGGCACCGATGATCCACGGGACGCCCACGGAGGTCGAGTGCGCCCGCGATTTCGCCAAGGGCCAGCAGATGACCAACGTCGAGCTGATCCAGCCGGTCCGCTACGAGGGGACCCGCGCGACGATGATCGGCCTGCAGGCCGCGTCACCTCGCGACATCCGGGTTTTCGTGATCACGGGCTGTGATTCCGGCACCAAGGCAAGCGGCATCCTGACCGAGACGACCGTCACGCTCCGGAACCGCTGAGACGCCTCCGCGTGCCGTGACGCACGGGTGGGTACCGTGGGAATGGTCGGCCTCTAGGATCCGTTGAGTACGACGTACCGTCTCGACAACCTGAGGAAATCCCGCATGAGCGAGGCCATCGTTCGCAACGTCATCATCATCGGCTCCGGCCCGGCCGGCTACACGGCCGCCGTCTACGCCGCGCGCGCCCAGCTGAACCCCCTGGTGTTCGAGGGGTCGGTCACAGCCGGCGGCGCGCTGATGACCACGACCGAGGTGGAGAACTATCCCGGCTTCTCCGCGGGCATCATGGGCCCGGCCCTGATGGACGAGATGCGGTCGCAGGCCGAGCGCTTCGGCGCCGAGCTGATCCCGGACGACATCGTCGAGGTCGACCTGACCGGCGACGTGAAGATCGCCAAGGACTCTGCCGGCAAAGAGCACTTCGCCAAGACCGTGGTCCTGGCGATGGGCTCGGGCTACCGCAAGCTGGGCCTGCCCGACGAGGAGCGGCTGTCGGGCCATGGCGTGTCCTGGTGTGCGACGTGTGACGGGTTCTTCTTCCGCGACCAGGAGATCGTGGTCGTTGGTGGTGGTGACACCGCCATCGAGGAGGCCACCTTCCTGACCCGGTTCGCGAAGAAGGTCGTGCTGGTGCACCGCCGCGACGAGCTGCGCGCCTCGAAGATCATGGCCGAGCGCGCCTTCGCCAACGAGAAGATCGAGTTCGCCTGGAACTCCGAGGTCGCCAAGATCCACGGCGACGACAAGCTGACCGGTCTGACCCTGCGCGACACCGTCACTGGTGCCGAGCGCGAGTTGCCGGCCACGGGCCTGTTCATCGCGATCGGTCACGACCCGCGCTCCGAGCTGGTCAAGGGCCAGGTGGACCTGGACGACGAGGGCTACGTGCTCGTCGAGACCGGCAGCACCCGGACCAACCTGCCCGGCGTCTTCGCGTCCGGCGACCTGGTCGACCACACCTACCGGCAGGCGATCACCGCGGCCGGCACGGGCTGTTCCGCCGCGCTGGACGCCGAGCGGTTCATCGCCGCGCTGGAGCACGCCGAGGCCACCGCCTCGGTCGCCGTCTCCGTCTGACTTTTCTCACCTCACTGATTTAGCCGAACTGAAGGAGATCGCCGTGGGCGACAAGATGAACGCCGTGACCGACGAGGAATTCGCCGCTACCGTGCTGAAGAGCGACAAGCCGGTGCTGGTGGACTTCTGGGCCGAGTGGTGTGGCCCGTGCCGTCAGGTCTCGCCGATCCTGGAGGAGCTGGCCGGCGAGCACGGCGACAAGATGACCTTCCTGAAGATGAACGTCGACGAGAACCCGGTCACCCCGAGCAACTACCGCGTCACCGGTATCCCTACTATCAATGTCTACGTGAACGGTGAGCTGGCCAAGTCCATCGTCGGCGCCAAGCCGAAGGCGGCCCTGCTCAAGGAACTGGCAGACTTCACCTCCTGATCTGCTCAATTCCGCTCTTTTCCGCCTTTCAGCACGGCAGGAGCATTGACTTGATGGATGCCTCGCACGGCGCAACGGTGTACCGGCTCGGCGACAGCGGAGAGGCTGTCGCCGAGATCATCGGGAAACTCCAGCGGCTCGGTCTGCTGGATCCGACTCCGCGGTCTTATTACGACGAGGCGACCGCGAACGCCGTGCGAGGCTTCCAGCAACAACGTGGTCTGAGCGTCGACGGTGTCGTCGGCCCGCAGACCTACCGGGCCATCGACGACGCCCGCTGGCGGCTCGGCGATCGCCTGCTGACCAATGTGGTCACGCACCCGCTGACCGGTGACGACGTACTGGCACTGCAGTCCAAGCTGCAGGAGCTCGGTTTCGCGGTCGCCCGGGTGGACGGCATCTTCGGGCTCGACACCCAGCGCGCGGTGATGGAGTTCCAGCGCAATATGGGTCTGCCCGCCGATGGCACCTGTGGCCCCTCGACGTTCAAGGCGCTGCAGCGGATCAAGCCGATGGCCACTGGTGGTCGGCCGGATGCGCTGCGTGCGTCGGAGGCCGTGCGTGCGGCCGGGCCTCGGTTGAGCGGTAAGACCGTGGTCATCGATCCCGGCCACGGTGGCTTCGACTACGGCTGGGAAGGGTTCGGCCTGCGCGAGTCGGACGTGGCGTATGACCTGGCCTCGCGGATCGAGGGTCGTCTCGGCGCCACCGGCGTTCGGGCTTACCTGAGCCGCGGTCGCGACCAGGGGCCGGACGAGTTGGCGCGGGCCGCTTTCGCGAATGAGACCGACGCGAACCTGTGCGTCTCCCTGCATACGGATGGCTCGATGAATCCGGAGGCGCAGGGCGTAGCGACGTACTACTACGGCGCGGATCTGCAGGGCGCGTCGTCCAGTGTGGGCGAGCAGTTCGCCGGGCTGGTGCAGCGCGAGATCGTGGCCCGCACCGATCTGACCGACTGCCGTACGCACGCGAAGACCTGGGACTTGTTGCGCCGGACCAAGATGCCGGCGGTCCGGCTCGAGATCGGGTATGTGACCAACCACCACGACGCCTCGCGACTGGCCGATCCGGCCTTCCGGGATGTGGTGGCCGAGGCGATCGTGGTCGCGATCCAGCGGGTGTACCTGCCGCCGGAGCAGGACGCCGCGACCGGGATGCTGCGGTTGGGCCAGCTCACGGTCTGACCGTCTTTGGTCTGTCTTTGCTCGGTCTTCTGCTCGGTTTCACGTGGAACCGGTTGTGTTTCTACCGTCTCGGCCGTTGGTCGGGGCGGTTTGTTTTGGGCGGTCCTCTTTGGTCTGACCGCGTTTCGTCGGGACCGGTCTGACCGGTCCTGTTCTTGCCGTGCCCTCGTTGTCCACAGGCATTCAGATCGTCGTTCTGGCAGGGCGGATTGCTCGTACTTTTCCTGTACGACGATCTGGGTCAGCCCGCCCATCCTGGTTCAGGTCCAGGACGGGCGGGCTGACCGCGAAGGGGGTGCGACGGATGTCAGTCGCGTTCGAGGGCAATCCGGGGCATGACGCGGTCGAGCCGACGGGGCAACCACCAGGCCCGGTTGCCGAACACCCGCATCACCGCGGGCACGATCAGACAGCGGATCACCAACGCGTCGAGCAGGACGGCCACGGCGAGCCCCAGCCCGAACTGCTGCAGCATCCGGTCCGGGCTGAGCAGGAACGCTCCGAACACCACGATCATGATGGCCGCTGCCGCCGTGATCACCGTGCCGGTGTTCGCCAGACCCTCGCGAACCGACTGGATCGGATCACCACTGCGCCGCCATTCCTCGTGGATGCGCGAAACCAGGAAGACCTCGTAGTCCATCGACAAGCCGAAGACGATGGCGAAGATCATCACCGGCACGAAGGCCTCGATCGGCCCCGGTTGCGCGCCGAACCAGCCCTGCTGGAAGACCAGCGTGATCACGCCCAGCGAGGCGCCGATGCTCAGCAGGTTCAGCACTGCGGCCTTCAACGGGATCAGAATCGACCGGAAGACGGCGAGCAGCAACAGCGCCGAGAGCCCGACCACGACCAGGACGAAGATCGGCAGCCGGCTGCTGACCGCTCCGGCGAAGTCGTCCGCGGCGGCCGTCGAGCCACCCACGAGATAGGTCGCGCCGGTCTGCGCCGAGACCGCGGGAAGCACCGACGTCCGCAGCCGCTGCACCAGCTCACTGGTCGCCTCGTCCTGTGGCGCCGACGTCGGGAACACGAGCAGCATCGAGACCTTGCCGTCGGGCAACGCCTGCGGTGGCGTGACCGCGGCGACGCCCGGCGTGCCGGGCAATGCGCGACTGACCGCGGCCACCGCCTGCTCGTTGCCCTCGGCAACAACAATGAGCGGGCCGTTGAACCCTGGCCCGAATCCCTGTGCCAGCAGGTCGTAGGCCTTGCGGCTGGTCTTCTCCGGCGCATCCGTGCCGGCATCGGCGAAGCCGAGACGCATCCCCAGCGCCGGCAACGACAGCAGTACCAAGGCGGCAGTGGCAACGGTCAACGCGAGCCAGGGCGCGCGCTGGACGGCGGCGGCCAGCTTGCGCCAGCCATCTCCGTGGGTGCGCCGCGCCTTCTCGGCCCGCTTCCGGACGCTGCGCTCGATCCGCCGGCCGAAGAGGGTGAGCAGCGCGGGCAGCAGCGTGATCGCCGCGAGCATCGTCATCAAGACGGTGAGCGTGACGCCGAGCGCGAGGCCCTGCAGGGATCCCAGACCGAGTGCCAGCAGACCGAGCAGAGCGATCACCACGGTGCACCCGGCGAAGAGAACCGATCGCCCGGCCGTATCAAGGGCCGTGCGCGCGGCGCCGGCTCGCTCCTGTCCGTTCAGCAGTTCGCCGCGGTAGCGGGAGAAGATCAGCAGGGCGTAGTCGATTCCGACGCCCAGTCCGACGAGCATCATCACCGGTGCGGTGTAGTCCGGGATCTTGAGCAGGTTCGAGGCCAGCACCAGCAGACCGAGCGTGCTGCCGACGGCGAAGATCGCGGTCAGCAGGGGCAGGCTCGCCGCCAGCAGCGATCCGAAGAGAAATACCAGGATCACCAGCGCGGCCAGAATGCCGGCGCCTTCGGCGGCACCACCCTCACCCTCGATCGCGCCACGGATCAGGTCGCCACCTACCTCGACCTGGAGACCGTCCTGGGCCGCCCGCTGCGCGGTCTCGATGATCGCGCGCAGGTCCTCAACCGGAATCTCTCCCCCCGCCGAGCTCAACTGCACCGTGCTGTACGCCGTCCGGCCGTCGGCGGAGATCGATCCGCGGACGGCGTACGGATCAGCCACGGCCGCGACATGGCCGAGCTTCCGGACCTCGGCGAGCATCGAGCTGACCGCCGTGCGGGTCTCGGCCCGAGCCACACCGCCCTCGTCGTGCAGGACGATCTGGACGGAATCGGGCGAGCCCTCCGGGGCATGCTCGCGGAAGGCGTCGATCACCCGCTGGGAGTCGGTGCCCGGCAGCGAGTTGTCGTTGCGGTAGTCGTTGCCGACCAAGCTCGAGCCGACGGTCACAGCCACCAGCGTCAGCACCCAGATCAGCACGGCCAGTCCGGCGTGACGCATGGACCAGCCCGCGATTCGGTGCAGCAGCCCGGGCGCCTGCCCCGCACCGCCGGGCACGGCTCCCCGGCCGCGCTGATCGGATCCGCCGCTTCCTGGCCGTCCTGGTTCTGGCGATCGAACTGCCGTATCGGCCGTCATCGGTACTCCTCCTGGGCGTCTTTAGTCCTGGCTACATGTAGGCCATCTACATGTTGCCTATCGACGGTAACAGGTGCATGGGTAGACTGCCTACATGAAGGCGGATGCGCTGCGTGGACACCTGGACCCGATGATCCTGTCGGTCGTGGAACACGAGCCCCTGCACGGCTACGCGATCATGGAAGCCCTGATCGAGCGGTCCGGTGGCGAGGTGGATCTACCGACCGGGACGTTGTACCCGGCCCTGCGCAGGCTCGAGCGCGCCGGCTATCTGGTCAGCGAGTGGAGTTCAGTGGGTGGACGCAAGCGCCGGACCTACAAGCTGACCTCGGCCGGCCACGCGTCGCTCGCGGCCGGCAAGTCGGAGTGGGAGACCTTCCGCAAGGTGATGGACGGCGTCCTCCGCCCCCGCCACGCCTGAGCCGTGCGGCGCTGGGCGGACGTCGGTCAGGCCAGCCGCAGGCAGCGTTGTGCCGAGAAGACGACGGCGCTCAGTGGCCCGAGGACAAAAACGGACACCCACATGATTCCGGTCAGAGCGCCGAGCAGACCTGGATTTCCCAGCAGGGCCATGACGATTGCCGTGCTGCCGATGAGAGCGCTGGTCAACAGACCCACCACACCCGTCACCTTGGTCACCACGCCCCGGACAGCCGGATAGCGCAAGCCGAAGCCGGTCGCCACGAGGACGACTACCGCCAGGCAGAGGGTGACCGCACCGGCGTTCTCGACAAAGCCGTTGAGCCAGAGCTGCGCCGGATCGGCATCGTGAGCAGGATCGCGATTCCACAGCCAGGTGTCGTCGAGCCAGACGATCGGCTGGATCATGATCGTCGCGGCCATCAGGATCGCGGTCCGCCGGCCCTGGGCGTAGCCGAGTTCCGCCCGGTAGTCGGGCAGGATCTCGCCGATCTCGCCGAAGTCCTCGATCGCCTGGCGTTCGGCGTCGCTCCGGCTCAGCCCGTCGGCCTCCAGCGCCTCGGTCGCGTCGATGAGACCGTCCCGCGCTTCTGTCAGCAGGTCGGCCTTCTTGCGCCGTGGACCAGGTAGCGCGGCGTCCAGACGCGCGATGTACGCGTCGATGGGCGTCTTGCCGAGCTCCTGCGCACGCAGTTCGGTTCCGGGCACGTCCACCAGTATGCGCATTCCCGATCGGGGTCGCCGTCCGGGGAACCACTGACCTTGCCCTGATTCGGCCGGCAAAACCCTTGTGGACGGCGAAATCAGGCTCGCGGCGCGGTGATCAGGCGTGCGGCGCGGTCGCACGTCGGCGCTGACGACGACGCACCATGATCCAGGCGAAGCCGAGATAGGAGATCACGACCAGACTGAAGCCGATGATCTCCGCCAGCCAGGTGTAGCCGGCCGGATACACCGTGCCGTCGACGTAGTGCCTGATGTAGCCACCCTCGTACGGCACTTGCCCGGCCTCACGTCGCAGAGACTTCTCGACCGCTGTCACCGGACAAGGGAAGTCCACCAGCACGATGGTGATGTTCCACAACCCGATCACGAGGTGGGCCCAGATCAGCTTCGGCCATTTCCAGGCCAGGAATCCGCCGATCACGAAGAAGACGAGCATGGCGCCGTGGAACACCATCACCCCTTCGGCGAGCAACTCGGCAAGCATGGCGCTACTCAGCCTCGGACGCGTGCAGCGCGTCCCGGACGGCGGAGGGAACCGGCGGCGCGGGTTCGGGCCGGATCGCGCCCATCAGGCGTTCGACCGCGGCCTCCACGTCGCTGCGCCAGGTGAGTGTGGACCGGAGGTCGAGGCGCAGGCGTGGGTGCCGCGGATGCTCCCGTACGACAGTGAAACCGACCGCCTGCAGGAAGTCCGTCGGCCAAACGCAGCTGGGCTGGGACCAGCGCGAGTCGCCGAAGGCCTCCAGCGCACGGAACCCGCGCTTCAGCACGTCCTTCGCCACCCCTTGGACGAGAACCTTGCCGAGCCCCATCCCGATATACCGCGGCAGGATCCGCCCAGTCGCCAGTACGACGGCATCCGAGCTGACCGGAGCGGTGGGAAAGGCCTGCACGCGGGGAAGGTAGATGGCCGGGCCATAGATGGCGAAGCCCGCGGGTTCGTCGTCGACGTACAGGACGGTGCCGGCACTACCCCAGTCCAGGAGGATCTGAGAGAGCCAGGCTTCCTTCTCCAGCGCGGTATCGCCGTTGCGCGAGGCATCGCGGGCAGCGACGTTGTCCAGCTCCCAGAAAACGCACGAACGGCATGGCAGTGGGAGCTCGTCGAGTGTTTCGAGCGTCAGTGGCGCCACCCGCCTGGCCATCAGACCTTCTGACCGCTCACGTCGCCGCCGGAGCCGGGGTCTGGATCTCGGTACTCTCCGAGGCCTCCGGCGCCACATACCGTTGCTGGACCTTGGCCGCGGGCTGTCGCCGGAGCAGCTCGCCGGCGAATCCGGTCAAGACGCCGAGCACCAGCCCTCCGAGTATCCAGCCGAAGACCTTCACCACGCTCATCCCGCTCCTGCCGCCCTTCCGCGGCGCCCGTATCCACCGGGCGATCGCAACCGTCTCGGCTGCCGGTCCCCGCCGGAGCATTCCGCCGCTATAAGGCATGGTAGTGAGAGGCTGCGGCGATCGGCAGTCCGGGCGCGCGGGCGCTACTGGACGGATCGGCGTAGCCTTGAGACTTCCCCGCCTCAAGGAGCGCCTTCGTGAAGCCCGACCTGCCCGACGTCCGGCAAACCCGTCTCGACAGCTATGTCGACCGGTACGCCGCACGGACCAAGGGTATGACGGCATCCGAGATCAGAGCACTCTTCTCGGTCGCCAGCCGGCCCGAGGTCGTCTCACTCGCCGGCGGCATGCCGAATATCGCCGGCCTCCCGCTCGACGTGGTCAGCGGCGCTGTCCGTGATCTGGTGCTCGACAACGGGGCCGTCGCCATGCAGTACGGCTCGGGTCAGGGCGATCCGACGCTCCGCGAGCAGATCTGCGACGTGATGCGGCTGGAGGGTATCGAGGCTCACCCGGATGACGTCGTGGTCACCGTCGGCAGCCAGCAGGCCGTCGACCTGGTCACCCGGGTGTTCTGCGATCCCGGCGACGTCGTGATCTGCGAGGCCCCGTCGTACGTCGGGGCCCTCGGCGTCTTTCGCGCCTACCAGTGCGAGGTCGTGCACGTCGCGATGGACGACGACGGTGTCCAGCCCGAGGCCCTCGAGCAGGCCATCGCCGCGGTCAAGGCGGCCGGCAAGAAGGTCAAGTTCTTCTACACGATTCCGAATTTCCACAACCCCGCTGGTGTCTCGCTCTCGCTCGAACGACGAAGCCGGGTGCTCGAGATCTGCCAGCGCCAAGACGTGCTGATCCTTGAGGACAACCCTTACGGTCTGCTCGGCTTCGACAACGAGCCGATGCGCGCGCTGCGTGCCGACGACGGCGAAGGTGTGGTCTACCTCGGCTCGTTCTCCAAGACTTTCGCGCCGGGTTTCCGGGTCGGCTGGGCCGTCGCGCCCCACGCCGTGCGGGAGAAACTCGTGCTGGCGCAGGAGTCCGCGACGCTTTGCCCGCCGATCTTCAGCCAGCTCGCCATCTCGTCGTACCTGAGTCGGCATGACTGGCTCGGCCAGGTGAAGCAGTTCCAGGAGATGTACCGGGAACGACGCGACGCGATGCTGGCGGCATTGACCGAGAAGATGCCGGCGGCCGCGAGCTGGACCAAGCCGACGGGTGGTTTCTACGTCTGGCTGACGCTGCCCCCCGGCCTCGACGCGAAGGCCATGCTGCCGCGCGCAGTCACGAACCGCGTCGCCTACGTGCCCGGAACCGCGTTCTTCGCGGACGGTTTCGGCTCGCAGTGCATGCGGTTGTCCTACTGTCATCCGACTCCGGCTCGTATCACCGAAGGCGTCGCGCGTCTTGCCGCGGTGATCGAGGAGGAGCTCGAGCTGCGTGAGACCTTCGGGCCCCTCCCGCCCGGCGCCGGGCGGGATTACGACGCCCCGGGGCCGGAGCTCAGTTAAGTTTTCGGCGCCGGGGTTCGGACCCGGGCGCCGGAAGGGCACACTGGTGGCCCACCGGACCGTGGCACCGCGACGGACCGGTTACGGTTCGAAGGGCCTCGGGACCGGCAACCCCGCCGGAGTCGCCCATGATTGATCGGGGAAGTTCAGTGAGTGATCTGGGACGAGTTCTGGTCCTGGCAGGCGGACTGTCGCACGAGCGCGATGTCTCGCTGCGATCGGGCCGCCGCGTCACTGAGGCGCTGCGCAGTGTGGGCATCGAGGTCGAGTTGCGCGATGTCGACAGCACCTTGGTGGAGCGGCTGCAGTCCGACCCGCCCAGCGCCGTTTTCCCGGTGCTGCACGGTGTGACCGGCGAGGACGGCGCGCTCCGTCAGGTCCTCGACCTCTACGACGTGCCTTATGTCGGTGCCGACGCGGAGGCTTGCCGCACGGCTTTCGACAAGCCGGTCGCCAGCACGCTGGTCACCTCGGCCGGCCTACGGACACCGCCTTCGGTGGTGCTCGGCCACGACACCTTCCGTGAGCTCGGCGCCACGTCGCTGATGGAGGCGGTCACCGACCGAATCGGTCTGCCGCTGGTCGTGAAGCCCGCCCGCGGTGGCTCCGCCCTGGGTGCCTCGATCGTGCGCTCCGTCGGCGAACTGCCCTCGGCGATGGTGAACTGCTTCGCCTACGGTCCAGTCGCCCTCATCGAGCGGTACATCGAAGGCACCGAGGTCGCCGTCACTGTCGTCGACACCGGCGACGGCCCGCACGCGCTGCCCGCCGTCGAGATCCGGCCGGACTCCGGCTTCTACGACTACGAGGCCCGCTACACCGCAGGCGCGACTCAGTTCGTCGTACCGGCAAGGCTGGACGAGTCCGTCGCGGCCGCCTGTGCGGCAGCAGCGATCACCGCGCACGAGGCCCTCAAGCTGCGGGACCTCTCGCGGTCCGACCTGGTGGTCGACGCCGATGGCGTGCCGTGGTTCCTCGAGGTCAACGTCGCTCCCGGTATGACCGAGACTTCCCTTGTCCCGTTGGCCGCCGAGGCCGCCGGCCTTGAGCTCGGCGTTCTCTGCCGCGACCTGCTCGCCGCTGCTGCAGCACGGTGAAGCCGCCAACCGCAGTGCTCTCGTGAACGCATCGGCCGACCCCACCCCGGACGCTGACGGTGGCGCCTATCCCTTGTGGCGCACCGCACTGACCCTGCGCTGGCTCTCCCTGCTGGCGGTGGTGCTGGCAGTGGCCGGCGTGATGATCACCCTCGGCGTCTGGCAGTACGACGTCTACGAATCGAAAACCGCCTCGGCTACCGCTCAACGGGCGACTGCCCCGCCAGTTCCGCTGAAAACGCTGTTCGCCGTCAACGAGGGCCTCCCGGCAAAGGCCGTCGGCCGCCGCGTCTCCGTCAGCGGCACCTGGGGCCCAGCCGCCGACCAGATGTTCGTCGCGGACCGCCAGCAAGACGGCCGCGACGGCTTCTGGGTAATCACCCCCTTGATGCTTTCCCCAGATTCCACCGAATCCGCCGAGTCGCCCGATACGCCGCCCACTAACCCAGCGGCCGACAAGGCCTCCGGCGCCGTACTGGTCGTCCGCGGCTGGGTAGCAACTCCCACCGACCCAGCGGCAGCGCCTCCTTCAGGCCGGGTCGACGTGGTCGGCTCCGTCATCGCCTCCGAAGCCCAGGACTCCTCAGGCGCCGCCGCCAACAGCCGAATCCTCCCGTCACTGCGCATCCCGACGATGGTCCACCTGGTCGACTACCAGCTGTACGACGCCTTCGTAGTCCAGTCATCCGCCACCCCTCCGGTAGCGAACGGCCCGATCACCATCCCGCCACCCGCACCACCCACCGACCACGCCGGCCTACGCAACGTCGCCTACGCCGTCCAGTGGTGGATCTTCGCCGCCTTCGCCCTCTTCATGTGGCTCCGCATGCTCATAGACACCCACCGCACCACCCGCCCCACTCCCGGCCCGTCAACCACACCGCCGGCCGCAGCCACCCCTCAGACCGCAACCATCGATTCACCTCCGGACGCCACGTCCGACGCCCACGCCAGGTCCGACGCCGACAGCGCCGCGGTCACACCCCAGCCCGACCGCGGGGCGCGGCTCTAACCGCAGCCCGTCCCACCCCCGGCTCCTTGGCCTTGCAGCGCGCGCTCCACCACCAGGCATCGCCCTCGGGCTCCCAGTCCGACCGCCCCCGCGACGAGACTGCCCGCGCGCACAGGTGGTCCTTCCGCCATCACCTGCCGCACGCCCCCGGCACCCGACCGGGCACCCGCCGGGCGCCTTCAATCCCGCGTGCCGGCCTTGGCCCATCCACGAGCCGGCTTCATCGGGCGATGTGCGGGCCCTCACCCCTGTCGCCCCCACTTCGGCGACCTGGCTCAACGCCACCGGGCCGTCTTCACCGGCAGGGCGCGGCCCGTCACCCTGGACGCGCACTTTCTGCGCCGGGCTCAACACAAAGCAACCCAGCCATCTGTTTCTCCACTGCGTGCTCACCATCCGCAAGGGTCGCCTTCGCCGAAGGGACCAGTCAGCTACAGCCCAGACGGAGCACCCGCCCCGCCGCCGTGTCCGACCTGCTTTGCCATCAGGGCGACCTGTTCGGGCAGCACCAGGACCTGACTATGCGGACCAGGACGCCGGGCCTTTGAAGCAAGGCGGTACCGTTTCGGCGTGACCTCTCCCGTGGATCCCGCTCAGTCCGCTGACACCACCCCGGCCGGCTCTGCTGCAGCCGCGACGATCACACCCGATGTCGCCGGCGCACTCACCCGCTACCGCATCATCGCGTACATCGTGGGCGTCATGCTCCTCCTCCTAGTCTGCCTGGCGATGCCCCTCAAATACGCCGCAGACAACCCCTCCGCCATGAACGTCATCGGCCCGCTCCACGGCTTCCTCTACGTGATCTACCTACTGGGAACCCTCGACCTAGGCCGCCGCGTCCACTGGTCCCTCGGCAAGCTGGTCCTGATAGCCCTAGCCGGCACCATCCCCTTCCTCTCGTTCTACGCCGAGCGCAAAGTCACCCACGAACTCCACCCCACCTCCTAACTTCCAGCACCGCGCACCGAGCGCACGCGCACGCCGACTCCAGCACCGCGCACCGCGCCTCCAACACCGGGCGACCGCAGCACCGCGACCCCGGCACCGCACGACCGCGGTAGCGAGCGGCCGTCCACTGCGGCACTTGGCTACCGGAACCCCGCGCCACCGGCCCGCCGCGACGCAGCCTCCCTGCCACCGCCGCACTGCCGCACGGCGGCACCTCCCTGCCTGCACCCCACTGCGGGACGGTCGAGCGTCGCGGCCCGTCCGGAGGTGAACTCCTGAGGCCGCCACGAACGAGGCTGTACGAGGTGTCCCTGCCCAACGCGATCACGCGTGGGAGCACTCAGGTCTTCCCGACGTGTCGGCACCTTTGTGCAAGGAACGCCAGTGCGGACCCCCCTTTGACTTCGATCGTCGCTTGCCCAAACCACCGACGCGACTCCCCCGGATGCTGCATCGCCCCTCTCCCATTGACGCAGCCAGCAAGCCGGCCGGTGCTCGCCCGCCCCCGGCATCTCGTCACAACTTTTCACGATCGCTCGGCACTGCGACGTGTCGTCGCAGTGCACCATCGGCCCGGCGTTGCTCAGCAGCTCGATGCGTGGCCTGCCCCCACGCCGTAGTCGGGCAATCCCCACCGGTTACTCCGGACCGCAGCCTCCACCGCGAGCCAGTCAACAGTGGCACCGCCCACCTTCCTGCCGACCTGACGACCCGCCCTCCTGAGGACCCGCCGTCCTTCCGACCTTCCGACCTTCTGATCTTCTGGCCTTCTGACCCTTCTGACCCGCCGACCTTCCGACTTCCGACCCCGCCGACCTGCGACCTGGCGACCCGGCGCACCTCATGTCACCTCCCGTGTCGTGTCGCCTCCCATGTCGCGCGGCTTACACCAGTCCTCGCTCTGGCTGCCCCGGCGGCCGCAGTCGCAGCGAGGTCTTCTCGATGCTCCGATCCGCACTCGTCGGCGCTCCTCGCTCGGCGCCTCAGTCGCAATCGGAGGCCGTGTTGGCGGAATGTTTCACGGGAAACATTCCCGAGCGATCTACCGCTTGATGGATATGTCGACATATCGGCTGCCTGGTCTTGAGGGGGCCGTTGCCTCGATAGCCGAGCTGGCGAGCTGGCGAGAGTGAAGGACTAGCGAGTTCAGATTCTCGTCACGGCGGAGAGCGGCCTGGAAACAGGCAGGTCCCGTCGAACTGATCTCTGAGGCGTCGTAATGGATCAGCACGCGCTGGAAGACGCGTCCATGATGAGCTCGTTCGACCAACCGGTTCCTCACCGAACAACGGTGACCGAGGGCGGCGAAGGGCGAGCGGGCGGCGGCCAGCCGCGAGCGGAGAAGTCATGACGATCCGTCGTGGCGGAACGGGCCGCCACCCCCTGTGCGAGATAACTCAGTGAGTGTGGCTCGCGGGCGGCGATCCGGCTGCCGCAGCGATCGGATGGACGCAGCGGCAGGCGGCACTGGGTCGCAGCAGAGGATGCAAGGGCGACAACTCCGACGACCGGCGAGACCACCCGGAGCGGACAACAGTCGGACTCCAGAGCAACGGACATCCGCGGGCGATCGTGCTTGGGCTCGGCGAGAAAGTCCTGCCATCAGTTGCCATTGATCCATGCGTCTGCGGCAATCAATCGCGGTGCGTTCAAGGGAGGCGACGACACACGTACCTGCTAGTCGGGCCCTCGACGATCAGGTACACGACCGAATCGAGTTTGCCCGGTTGACCGGCCTCGATCCCGGCCGCGATGAGCAATAGTGATCTCCCGACCGGAGGAACATGATGCGGCGGAGGTCGCCCGGCAGCGAACCCGCGATACCGGCGCCGGCTGGACGTCCGACCCTCGCCTGAGGCCGGCACTAGCTCTGCCCGTGGTAGCTCAATGGGTCGGCCCGGATGCACCTACCAGGGCCCGGGCCTTGCCGTGTCACAAGGCCGGATGGATGAAGATGACACCGGGCCATCTCCGAGCAAGCGGCAACTCCGACCTCGCTTACGGGTAGCTCGTTTGCGAATGCGGCCACCCCTGATCTGCCGTCGGTTCGGACCCAACTGGGCAAAGGCTCGGCACGCTTCGACTTCGTGGCCAGCCGCCGCTCCACTTCGAGCCGCGTCGAGTTGTCCCACGCTGGTCTACGCCCGCCGCGCTGGTCTCGCCAACTCCGCCGGACATGGCCATCGCCGACATCTGCCCGCTCACCAGAGCAGCCGGCCGACCTCGGCTTGCGGCCTGCACTCCTCGGTCCCTGCTTCCCTTCGCGCCTTCCGCTCTGGGCTGGTCTCGACGCTGACCAGCGCGTGCCCTGCTGCTACCGGCCGCGCGGGCCCACCACGTCGCCGACGTCACGATCGGAGCCGGCGGTGGTGGCATTAGGTTTGGCGCTCCGCTGTCGGTCGTTGGCCCACTCGTTGCGGGCGGCTTCTTGGCTTCTCGTGGCCCTGCCCCTTGGCCATTCCCCGACAAGCCTTTCCGGGAACGTCCCCTCCCAGGCCTATCCGGCTAATGGCGCCGACGCCTCCCTTCTCGGCACTCCGTCCGGACACTCCATCCCGGCACCTCCATCTCGCCACCTCCGTCGCGCCACATCTCCTCCCGGCATCTTCTCCTCGGCACGTTCGTCTGGTGCTCCGCGTCGACTCTGGTGCTGAGGCTCGCGCATAGCTCTCATGCCGACCGAGGTCCCCTCGCTACCTCGTCCGTGTGCGATCGCTGGGCCCGTCGCAGCGACCCGGGGTTGCGAGTTTGGTCCGACATCTTCATTGGCTGGGGAGCTCGACGAGAAGTCCGGCGGCTGGTCGTGGGCGCTGCGTCGCGGGTGGTGCCGTTCGTTCCCGGCTTCGTGGGCTGGAGCCGTTAGGCCAACCCGATCATGGGGTGCTCTGGCCGTGACGCGGGCCAGGTCGGCACCGACTTCATGGCACCCCTCCCAATGGGTTGGAGATGTCAGCGCGGGTAGCCGGGTCGCGGCGAGGTGCGCAGGGTTTGCAGCTGGGGGCAAGGCGCTCGGAAAGGCAGAACGCCCGGCCGGTTAAGTCCGGCAGGGCGTTCTGTGGGTGGCCTTTGGAGGGGCGTTGGGGGAGGTTGTGGGGGTTGGTTGTTGAGGGGCGGGGCTCTCAGGGGCGCTGGGAGAACCGTCCGAGGTCAGGAAGTGCGCTTGTTTGGGTCCATTAGGTCGACGATTCGTTCGAGGTCGTCCAAAGAGGCGAACTCGACGGTGATCTTGCCCTTGGTTTTGCCGAGGTCGACCTTGACGCGAGTTTCGAAGCGGTCGGACAGGCGGTCCGCCAGGTCGATCAGCTTCGGGGCGACTGGGCGGTTGCGGCGCTTGGCCGGGGTCGCGTCGTCGGCACCGGGCGCTTCGCCCATCGAGACGATCTCCTCCACCGACCGTACGGACAGACCTTCAGCGACGATCCGCTGAGCCAGGCGCTCCTGGGCATCGCCGCTCGGCAGACCGAGAAGCGCGCGGGCGTGCCCGGCCGAGAGGACTCCGGCGGCAACGCGACGCTGGACGGATGCCGGGAGCTTCAGGAGGCGCAGGGTGTTGGAGATCTGCGGACGCGACCGGCCGATGCGACTGGCGAGAACTTCCTGCGTGCAGCCGAAGTCGTCGAGCATCTGCTGGTAGGCCGCCGCTTCTTCCAGCGGGTTCAGCTGGCTGCGGTGGAGGTTCTCCAACAGCGCATCGCGCAGCATCACGTCGTCGGCGGTCTCCCGCACGATCGCCGGGATGGTGTCGAGGCCGGCTTCCTGGGTGGCCCGCCAGCGGCGCTCCCCCATCACCAGTTCGAACTTGTCGGTGTCGAGCTTGCGTACGACGATCGGCTGCAGCAGGCCGATCTCCTTGACCGAGTGCACCAGCTCGGCCATCGCGTCCTCGTCGAAGACCGTACGCGGCTGCTTCGGGTTCGGGCTGATCTGGTCGACCGGGATGACGGCGAAGCGCGCACCCGGAACGGCGGCGAGCTCGGGCTCGCGTGGTGCGCCGGGGATCGAGTTCGACTTGCTGCCCAGAGTCTGCGTTCCGGCCGGAGACGGCGTGCTGGGGATCAGCGCGCCGAGTCCGCGTCCGAGTCGGGTGTTCATCGACGCTCCCTCTGTCGTTCGGTGCCCGTGCTCACTCGCCCGGTGCTGGTAGTGCCACGGATCGCGCCGAGGTCGGCCGATCGGGTCACGCGTTGTTCCGCATCGCGATCTCCCGCGATGCTTCCAGGTAGGAAAGTGCGCCGGCGGAGGCCGGGTCGTACGCGAGCACAGTCTGGCCGTGGCTCGGTGCTTCGGAGATCCGGACCGAGCGCGGTACGGCGGTCCGCAGCACCCGGTCCTGGAAGTGGCCGCGCACCTCGGCCGCGACCTCGCCGGCCAGCTTGGTGCGCGCGTCGTACATGGTGAGCAGGATCGTGGAGACGTCCAGGCCCGGGTTGAGGTGGGACTTCACCATGTCGATGTGGCGGAGCAGCTGGGACAGACCCTCGAGCGCGTAGTACTCGCTCTGGATCGGGACGAGGACCTCGCGCGCGGCGGTCAACGCGTTCACCGTGAGCAGGCCCAGCGACGGCGGGCAGTCGATGAACACGTAGTCGTACGGCTCGCCCGCGGCTTCGGTCTCGGCCAGGTGCGCGTCGAGCGCCTTCTTCAGACGGCTCTCGCGGGCCACGATGCTGACGAGTTCGATCTCGGCGCCGGCCAGGTCGATGGTCGCCGGTACGACGAAGATGCCCGGGTGCTCCGAACACGGCTGGGTCAGTTTGCTCAGCGGCTCGTTCTCGATGATCGCCTCGTAGACACCGGGCGTTCCTTCGGAGTGGTCGATGCCGAGAGCCGTCGACGCGTTGCCCTGGGGGTCGAGGTCGATCACCAGGATGCGGGCGCCGTACAGCGCGAGCCCGGCGGCGACGTTCACGGTGGTGGTCGTCTTGCCGACGCCACCCTTCTGGTTGGCCACGACGAAGACGCGCGTCTCGTCGGGGAGCGGGAACTCCTTGCCCATGGTCCGGCCTTCATTCACGAGCAGCGTCCGTTCGGTGGCGGCGGCGATCGGGGTCTCGAGAAGTCGTCGCTGCAGCTCGTCCGAGGTGGCTCGCGCGGCGATCTGTGCGGCAGTCATAGCGCCCATTCCGATAGGTGCGGGACTTGGCCCGAAGAGAATGTCAGTGGGAGTCGGGGCAGCTCTGCCCCCAGGTTCATCCACAGGCTTCTGTGGATGAATTCCCGCCTGAGAAGGGGTTCCCAGGGGGTAGTCATCCACAGGCCGCGGCGACTCTGGGAACTCCTCCTCGACCGCAGTGGCGGACTCGGTTTCACGTGAAACGGAGCCCGGCTCGGTGCTCGTTTCACGTGAAACGGGATCGGCGGCAACGGGCGGAGGAACGTCGGTCAAACCAAGTGAAGCGGCAGTCTGCAGGGCGGACGGCGCCAGGGTGATCGTCGGCGACTCGGCCTCTGCCGTCCCTTCGCTTTGCTCCTCGTCCTGCCCTGCCGACGGCGCAGTCGATCCGACGGTCGGCGCAGACTGCGCAGGAGGCGACTGCTGCACGGTGGCCGCCAGTTGAGCGGTGGTCGTCATCGGCTCCGAAAACTGGACGCCGTTGGACGCGCCCTTCGAGGGCGCCTCGGCGGTCGCAGCCGATTCCGCAGCGCCTTCGCTCGGGTCGTCACCGTCGACAAGCGCCCCGGCCTCATCGCCGTCAACCACGCTCGTCTCTGCGACCGAGGTGGTGCCGGCTTCGCCCTGCGTAAGAGGCGTGGGAACAGCGGGAGTCGAAGCGGCAGCCTCGTCAGAGGTTGCGACAGCTGTCTCGGCGGAACTACCGGCAGCAGCTTCGGCCGGCTCTTCCGAAGGCGGCTCTTCTGAAGGCGAGCCGTCGACCAGCACAGCGCCAGCAGGAGCGGCGCTCACCGGAGCTCCGCCACTAGCAGCTGCCGGTACGACGGTCCCGTTGGTGGGCGCAACCGCGAACACCGGAGCAGCAGGAAGCGAGGAACGGGCCGGCGTGCTTGTCGTGGCCTCGTCCAGGGACGTCGAAGTCGAAGGAGCAACCGGGGTCGAGTCAGGCTGGACGACCTCTACAACCGGACTGCTTTGCGGCCAGCCGATCGGGCTGGTCGCCCGCGGCTCGCCGGTGCTCTTCTCTGGCCATCCCAGGGCACGAGTCACGACCCCATTCACCTCCCGCGTCTTCCGTGCTGGGAACCCCGCGCAGCACGTCCGGCAACAATACTCACCACTGTCGTCGGCTGCGTCAGTTCTTCGACACCGACATGATGAACATGTCGATCTTCCGCTCCCAGGGCGTCCAGCGCACGCTCATGCTCGGCGAGTTCCGCCTCTGCGCTCTGGCCCTTCATCGCCAGCATCAGGCCGCCTTCGACGCACAGCGGCAGACACCACTGGGCCAGCCGGTCCAACGGCGCGACCGCTCGCGAGACGACGACGTCGAAGGTGCGGCCGCCGAGCTGTTCGGCCCGGGCGCGCACAACTTCCGCGTTCTTGAGTTCGAGCTGCTCGACGGCTTCGTCCAGGAAGGTCGTACGCCGGAGCAGGGGCTCGACGAGCGCGACCTCGAGGTCGGGCCGGACCAAGGCCAGGACGATACCGGGCAGTCCGGCGCCGGTGCCGATATCGGCGACGCTGGCGTTCTCTGGAATCAGCCGTTCGACCAGGGCGCAGTTCAGTAGGTGCCGGTCCCACAAGCGGGGGACCTCGCGCGGACCGATCAGGCCGCGCAGTGTTCCTTCGGTGGCCAGCAGCTCGGCGTACTGGGCGAGCCGTGCCGCCGACCGTGGATAGAGCTCATCCACGATCGACGGCGTTTCACGTGAAACGTCATCCGCCACGGGGACGGTCAGACCGCCGGCTGGACGACGACGCGACGACGCGGCTCTTCGCCCTCCGACTCGCTGGTGAGGCCGGCGGCGGCGACAACGTCGTGCACGACCTTGCGCTCGAACGGCGTCATCGGGTCGAGGCGCACAGCCTCACCAGAGGCCTTCGCCTCCTCGACAGCCTGCAGGCCGACCTTCTCCAGCTCCGCCTTACGGTTCGCCCGGTAGCCCGACACGTCGAGCATCAGGCGCGACCGCTCGCCGGTCTCCCGGTACACGGCCAGCCGGGTGAGCTCCTGGAGAGCCTCCAGCACCTTGCCCTTGTCGCCCACCAGGTGGTTCAGATCCGCGCCGACGATCGACACCGCGGCACGATCGCCGTCGATGTCCATATCGATATCGCCATCGAGATCGGCGATGTCGAGCAGCTCCTCCAGATAGTCGGCGGCGATGTCGCTCTCGACCTCAAGGGCCTTCACACGATCAACCTCCGGTCGCGGGCTCTGAGTGTCATCAGTCTTGACGTCCTCAGTCTTGACGTCCTCAGTCTGGACGTCATCAGTCTGGTTGCCGTCGCTCACGGCTACTCCTTAGTCATTCGAGATCCGCCCCACCGGGATCAAGATCATTCACAGCAAGAAAAATCAGAGGTGTGCCGCACGGGACACAGATCAGCTGTCGGACTTCCGCGCGCCGGTCTGGCCACCCGACTTCTTCTGGGCGGCCTTCTTCGCAGCGGCGGCCTTCTGTGCCGCAGCGCGCTGCGCGGCGTTCTTCGAGCCGGCCGTCTTCTTCGTCTGCGCGGTCTTCTTCGCAGGCTGGTTGGCCGGTCGGCCACCTGCGGAGGGCTGACCGTTCTGGGTCGCGGGTGCGGGGCTGTCCTGCACCGGGCTCGAGCCCGTCGTGCCCTTACGGGCGCTGCGCGGCTGGCGCTTCGGCTGCTGGCGCACGACCGTGGCGCGACGCTCCTCGGCCTCTTCGGCGATCTTGATCGGGTCGTCGTCCAGCGGCTGGCCGGTCTTGCGAGCGTGCTCGCGCTTGCGCTCCTGCAGGGCGTCGAACGCCGCGGTGCCCGGCGCCGGGTTGCGGCGGATCACGTAGAACTGCTGGCCCATCGTCCACACGTTCGAGACGAACCAGTAGATGAGCACACCGATCGGGAAGTTGAATCCACCGATCAGGAAGAAGATCGGAAAGACGTACAGCATGATCTTCTGCATCTGCGCCGCCTGGCCCTCGAGGGCCTCCTTCGGCATGTTCTTGCGCATCAGCTGGAGCTGGGTGATGAACATCGTGCCGGTCATCAGCAGGATCAGCACGATGGCGACGATCTTCACGTTCGTCGCGCCGACCTCGGGCGCCCGCAGGAACGTCGAGGAGATCTGCGCGCCGAAAATCTTGGCATCGCGCAGGGACTGCATCAGCTCGCCATCGAGGAACTGGCTGTGCGACGTGCCACGCGAGGCGCCATCGAGCACCCGGAACAGCGCGAGGAAGATCGGCGACTGCAGCAGCAGCGGAAGGCACGAGGAGAACGGGTTGGTGCCCGTCTCCTTGTACAGCTTCATCATTTCCTGACCGAGCTTCTCCCGGTCATGGCCGTACTTCTTCTGCAGCTCCTTCATCTTCGGCTGCAGCAGCTGAAGGTTCCGGCTGGAGCGGATCTGCTTGACGAACAGGGGAATCAGCAGCGTCCGGATCACGATCGTCAGACCGGCGATGGACAGGGCCCACGCCCAGCCGCTGTCCGCACCGAAGATCGGTGACAGCAGCTTGTGCCAACCGTTCAGCAGCAAGGCCACCGCGTGGTACAGCGGTGTCATCACCAGGTTGAACAGGTCAACGATCGAGTCCCACAACCCCAGCGACAGCATGGGGATGGCCGAAAGAGTCACTCAAGCACCTCGCTGCAAGGGCCCGGCATCCGATACGGCGCCGGACTGGTTGGCGGAGTCATGCTCTCCGCGGTCGACATCTTTAGTTGGAACGGGGTCGTAGCCGCCGGGGTTCCACGGGTGGCAGCGGGCGAGTCGTCTCGCCGCCAGCCAACTACCGCGCACCGCGCCGTGGCTCTGGACCGCTTCCAGTGCGTAAGCCGAGCAAGAGGGGTAGAAACGGCAGACCTGCCCATACAGCGGGCTGACGAACTGCCGGTACAGCTTCAAAAAACCGATCAACGCGTACTTCATCGTGGTTCCAGCACTCGCCGAAGGCCTTGGGCCACGTCGACCGCCAGCTCGTCGTACGTCGCCGCGGCCGAAGCCGGCAGGGCCCGTACGACGGTGAGGCTGCCGGCCGGAAGGTCAGCCAACTGTGCGGCCATGACCGCACGCAAGCGGCGGTGGACGCGGTTCCGCTGCACGGCTCCGCCCACCGCCTTGTTCACCACGAATCCGATACGGGCGGGCGCGCCAGGATCGGCCTGCAACAACAGATGGACCACGACCGAGCGCCTTCCCGCACGCCGACCGTGTCGAACGGCGCGCCGGAAATCGTCGGACCGGCGGAGCCGATTCGACGCAGGCAGCACGGTGTGGTCACCGACTGAGAAAGGTCAGCCCGGACGGCGTCATGCCGCCAGGCGCTCGCGGCCCTTGGTGCGACGGGAGGCGAGGATCGCGCGGCCCGCACGGGTGCGCATCCGAAGACGGAAGCCGTGCTTCTTGTGCCGGCGACGGTTGTTCGGCTGGAACGTCCGCTTGCTCACTGGAATGACTCCGGGATCTTGACAATTGTCGACATATCCACACGCGAAGTGTGACTCTGCCGCTGGAACGTCGGCCTTGCCCGGCCCGGCGACCAAAAGGTCTCAGGGAGCGCAGCACGAAACGGCCGGCTCAATGCCGACCGATTCACGGTACGCGGCCGTCTGTGGACAGGTCAAACTGGTCGTCCCCAGGGTTTTCCACAGGGCTGTGGATAGAAGCCTCTGTCAAGCCTTTACCGGATCTTGCCAGAAATGGAGTGTTGGGCGAGACATCCACCATGATTACGCTCCGGCGTCTACCCGACACGCCGGAAGTTGTACCCAATTTGCTGTGCATAGCCTGTGGATGACGGCTTGAAGCAGGCCCTGTGGGCTTGTTAGCGTCAGCCCCTCACATCGCAAACGCCACGCCCGACGGCTGGTAACCAAGTGGCTACGCGCTTCGTTCACAACTGTGGACAACCGTGTGGATAACGGGAAACCACTCCGAGGTCCTGGAGCGGTCATCGAAGGTCGCGACCAGCGCACGTTTCTGGAAACCGGCCAGAGCAGCAACGAATCGGGGAGCAACGCGTGGTCGAGGACCAGTCCGTCAATGCGGACAACACAGCCGGATCCGGGGAAACCGGGATCACCGCCCCAGACCTGCCGACAGCCCACCTCGTCCCACCACCACCGCCCCGCCCCTCGCCGGCGGACTTCGCTCGATTCACGCGGCCCTCGTTCGCCCAGACCGCTTTCATCCAGTCGCAGCTGCCGGACATGGAGTTGCCCGCGGCTGACGAGCAGGCCGAAGTGCCGTCTGGCGAGGTAGCGCAGACGGCAACGAACCAAGAGCAGCCGGTCGTCGAGGCGAGCCGGCAACCTGCCGAGACTGGCCACTCGTTGGTCCAAGCGCCGGTCTATGGGGAGCCCGCTCAGTATTCGGCCGTTTCCGAGTCGGCAGGGCAGGAGCGCGTGGCTGTAGATCAGGCCTCCTTCACTGAGACCGTTCAGCACGAGACCGTCCAGCAGCCCGTCCAGGAATCTCAGCAGCAGCCTGCCGAGGAATCGGCGGTGCAGGAAGCGGTGGTCGACGAGCAGGTCGCGCAGGAAGCGGTCTCTCTGCCGGTGCAGGAGACGGTTGCCGTGGGCGAGGTTGTGCTTGAGCACGAGGTCGCCCGGGAGTACGGATATCAGGAGCAGCCCGCTCGGGAGCCTGAGCAGCAGGCAGTTCTTCAGCAGCCGATTGTGGAGCAGGTTGTTGCGGCCGACTTGGATCGCGAGCAGGTAGTCCCGCAAGAGCTGACGCAACAGCACGCCGAGCAGGTGCAGTTGCAGGAGGACGAACCCGCACTCGTGTCGGTCGAGCCGGCACTTGTGGCCGTCGAGCCGGCGTTGGTGTCGGTGGCCCCGGTCGTGTCCGCGGTCGCTGAGCCAGCGCCTGCGTTGTTGGCGAACCCTGTCCAGGCACCTCTCGCGCAGATGAACGAGTCCCCGATTCCCACGCCGGCGCCGAGTCTGCAGGAATCGCCCCGAATGACGCCGCAAGCGTCGACCCACGGAATTCCGCAGACACCAGGCCAGGGTGGACAGCCCGACGATGGTTCGTCGCGAGTGGTCGGTGAAGGTTCGCCGTTGTCTGCTCCTCAGACGGGCGAGCAGCCAGGGAGGCAGGCCGGCGATCAACCGCTGAGCCAGCCGACTAGCCAGCAGGCCGATCACGCGGCTGCGGATCCGACGTACGTGCCGCAGGTCCCGCAGGCACAACAGCCGCCGCATTCGCCGGAGAACCAGCAGGCGCAGCACAACGAGCCCGCACAACAGAACGAGCCTGCACCGCAGGAGTTGCAGGACCAGCCCGCACACCAGGTTCCGCAGGCGCCGCAAGCCCAGGACCAGCAGGCCCCGCAGGTGTCCCAAGACCAGCAGGTGCAGCACAACCCGCAGGCTCAGCAGAACCAGCCCGCACAGCATGCGCAGCCGAGCCAGGCGTCGCAGCAAGCGCAGCCGAATCAGCCGGCACAGCAGGCTCCGCAGGTTCAGCAGAACCAACAGCCCCCCGTGGCCCAGCAGAGCCAGCAGCCACAAGTTGCGCAGCAGAACCAGCCGGCTCCGCAGGCGCAGGGCGTGACGTTGGACGACGCGTGGGCTCGGGTTTTGGGAGGCCTGCCATCGAACCAGCGCGCGTGGCTGACGAACTCGCGGCCGGTGACGTTGCACGAGAGCACGGCCATCGTCGCCGTACCGGATGACTTCACCCGCGGTCAGCTCGAGACGCGCCTACGCCCGGATCTGGAGCGGATTCTCAGCGAATCGTTCGGTCGGGACATCCGGATCGCCGTCACGGTGGACCCGTCCCTGGATCCCGAGCTACGCGAGCCGACCCCGGCGCCCGCCCCGATCCACAGCCCACTCGGCGGACACGCGACCGGTATCGCCGGCTATGGCGATCCCAATGTGGGTATCGGCCAGCAGGGCGGCCAGATGTACCAGCAGCCCCAGAACCAGTTCGGCCACCCCAACCAGCAGCCCCAGAACCAGCAGCCGCAGCAGCACAACCAGCCGCCGGTCCCGGTCGGACCGCCGCCGGGTGCTGACACCGAGCAGCCCACGCTCAGCTCGTCCATCGGCCAGCTCAACCAGCCGATGTACCAGCAGCCGCAGAACTACCAGCAACCGCAACAACACCCCGGTCAGACCGGTCAGCCCCACCAACAGGGCCAGCAACACGGCCAGCCCAACCAGCAAGGCGGCCAACACCTCACCCAGCCGACCAGTCAGGTCCAGCCGGCCCAGGTGCAGCCGCAGCACAACCAGAACAACCAGCCCGCCCCCGCGCCGACCCCCGACCAGGTCGAGGCGAGGCTGAACCCGAAGTACACCTTCGAGACCTTCGTCATCGGCTCGTCCAACCGCTTCGCGCACGCGGCAGCCGTCGCGGTCGCCGAGGCGCCGGGCAAGGCGTACAACCCGCAGTTGATCTACGGCGACTCCGGCCTCGGCAAGACGCACCTGCTGCACGCCATCGGTCACTACGTGCGCAGTCTCTACACCGGCGCACGCGTCCGCTATGTCTCCAGCGAAGAGTTCACCAACGACTTCATCAACGCGATCCGCGATGACAAGGCCGCCCAGTTCCAGCGCCGGTACCGCGACGTCGACGTACTGCTGATCGACGACATCCAGTTCCTCGAGGGCAAGATCCAGACCCAGGAGGAGTTCTTCCACACCTTCAACACCCTCCACAACGCGAACAAGCAGATCGTGATCAGCTCCGACCGGGCGCCGAAGCGGCTCGAGGCGCTGGAGGATCGGCTGCGGAACCGGTTCGAGTGGGGCCTGATCACCGATATCCAGCCACCCGACCTCGAGACCCGGATCGCGATCCTGCGGAAGAAGGCGGCGACCGAGCGGCTGACCGCGCCGCCGGAGGTCCTGGAGTTCATCGCCAGCAAGGTCCAGACGAATATCCGTGAGCTCGAGGGTGCGCTGATCCGGGTGACGGCGTTCGCCAGCCTGAACCGGCAGCCGGTCGATCTGAGCCTGGCCGAGATCGTGCTGAAGGACCTGATCCCCGAGGGCAGCAAGCCGGAGGTGACGGCCAGCATGATCATGGGCCAGACCGCCTCCTACTTCGGGCTGTCGATCGACGACCTGTGTGGCGGCAGCCGCAGCAGGGTGCTGGTGACGGCCCGGCAGATCGCGATGTACCTGTGCCGGGAGCTCACCGATCTGTCCCTGCCGAAGATCGGCCAGCAGTTCGGCGGCCGCGACCACACCACGGTGATGCACGCCGAGCGCAAGATCCGGCAGCTGATGTCGGAGCGGCGCAGCGTCTTCAACCAGGTCACCGAACTCACCAACCGGATCAAGCATCAGGCCAAGCAACAGTGATGAAAACGAGCTCCTCCACAACCCCACAGGCTGGGGATACAACTGTGGATAACTGTGGGTATCTCGGTGGACACTCAGGCCATCGCTGTGGACGGCCTGTGTGTAAGAGTTCGGCCGTCAACAGTCGTCCCCAGGTAGGCCCTGTTTCGTCCACACCCCGTGCACAGGGCAAAAGTGGCTCTGACCTGCGAAGTCGCGGGTTCTCCACAGTATCCCCAGGTGTGAAGAACACTATGGAATCTGTACCTAGTTCAAAGTCCACAAAATCTTCTGCGGCTCAAACCTGGGGAAAACTCGGGATTCGGGCCCTCCTCGGACCGCGTCGGATGGCACCCGGAAACACCTCGGACTACCCCATCGCGACCCGCCCGAATCCCCAGATCGCCACCGGTTGGCGCACATCGCGTCCAGCCATGGCAGGATCTCCATGGCAACCAGCCGAATCAGGAGGCACCCAGCGGTGAAGTTCCGCGTCGAGCGCGACGTACTGGCCGAGTCGGTGGCCTGGGCCGCGCGTAGCTTGCCCAGTCGCCCGAGTGTCCCGATCCTTGCGGGACTACTGGTCGAAGCCGAGGAAGGGCAGATCACTCTGTCCGGCTTCGATTACGAGACCTCAGTCCGCGTCACCGTGCCCGCACAGGTGGCCGACGCAGGTCGCTGCCTCGTTTCCGGCCGTCTGGTCGCTGACATTTCCAAGAGCCTGCCGGATCAACCGGTCGACATGAGTGTCGATGGCGCCAAGGCACAGGTGACCTGCGGCAGTTCGCGGTTCACCCTGCAGACGCTGCCCACCGACGAGTACCCGGCCCTGCCGGACATGCCCGCAGCGAGTGGCACCGTGCGCAGTGACGTCTTCGCGCACGCCGTCGCTCAGGTCGTCACCGCGGCCGGCCGGGAGGACACCCTGCCCGTGCTGACCGGCGTCCGGGTCGAGATCGAGGGTTCGACCATCTCGCTGCTCGCCACCGACCGCTACCGGCTCGCAGTTCGCGAGCTCGAGTGGAACCCGCTCTCCCCCGACGCCTCGGCGGCCGCGCTGATCCCGGCGCGAGTGCTGGCCGAGACCGCCAAGGCGATGACGGGTACGGAGATCACCATCTCCCTGGCCGGCACCGGTGCGGGCGAGGGGCTGGTCGGTTTCGAGGGCCAGGTCGCCGGTGGTTCCCGCCGGGCGACGACCCGGTTGCTCGACGGCGAGTTCCCGAAGGTGCGCCAGATCATCCCGACCGACGCCGCGATCGCCACCCGGGTCCGGGTCGACACCGCGGTCCTGGTCGAGGCGGTCAAGCGCGTGGCCCTGGTCGCCGAGCGCAATGCGCCCGTGCGGCTGACGTTCTCCGAGGACGGTGTCACCCTCGACGCCGGCAGCGGTGACGAGGCGCAGGCATCCGAGTCGATTGAGGCCCAGGTGACGGGGGAACCGGTCACCGTGGGATTCAACCCGACGTACCTGCTGGACGGTCTGGGCGCGATCGGCACCCCGGTGGCCCACCTCGCCTTCACCCAGGCGACGAAGCCGGCCGAGCTGACCGGAGCGAAGGACTACGAGGGCGAGACGCTCAGCGAGTTCCGGTACGTGCTGATGCCGGTCCGCCTGAACAACTGACGACCGCACGACTGACGACCCGCTTGAACAACTGAATCGATTCGAGGGGAATTCACGATGGAGCTCGGCCTTGTCGGTCTCGGCAAGATGGGCGGCAACATGCGCGAGCGGATTCGCGACGCCGGCCTGACCGTGATCGGTTACGACCGCGATCAGGCGTTGACCGACTCGAAGGACCTGGCCGACATGGTGGCGCAGCTCAGCGCGACCGACCAGCCCAAGGTGGTCTGGGTGATGGTGCCGGTGCAGGCCATCGACCCGGTGATCACCGAGCTGGCCGAGCTGCTCAGCGAGGGCGACATCGTGATCGACGGCGGCAACAGCCGCTGGACCGATGACACCCGCCGGGCCGCGCAGTTGGCCGAGAAGGGCATCCGGTTCGTCGACTGCGGCGTCTCCGGTGGTGTCTGGGGTAAGGAAAACGGCTACGCCCTGATGTGCGGCGGAGAGCCTGAGACCGTCGCGACGCTGATGCCCATCTTCGAAGCGCTCAAGCCCGAGGGCGAGTTCGGCTTCGTGCACGCCGGCAAGGTCGGCGCCGGCCACTTCACCAAGATGGTCCACAACGGCATCGAGTACGCGATCATGCAGGCGTATGCCGAGGGTTTCGAGCTGCTCGAGGCGGCCGACATCGTCGAGAGCGTGCCGGAGGCGTTCGACTCCTGGCGCGAGGGCACCGTGATCCGGTCCTGGCTGCTCGACCTGATGGTGAACGCGCTGAAGGAAGACACCCACCTGGACAAGATCCGGGGGTACGCCGACGACTCCGGCGAAGGCCGCTGGACCGTCGAGGCGGCGATCGACCTCGCCGTACCGGTGCCGGCCATCGCGGCTTCGCTGTTCGCGCGCTTCGCCTCCCGCCAGGAGGATTCGCCCGCGATGAAGGCGATCGCGGCGATGCGCAACCAGTTCGGCGGCCACGCGGTCAAGGGCGCCGAGGACCCGTCGTACGCCTCGGTGCCGAAGGGCCACCCGGGGCACTAAGTGTTCGTCACCGCCCTCGGCCTCGCCGATTTCCGCTCTTACCCGCAGGCCGAGGTCACGTTCGAACCCGGCGTGACCTCGTTCGTCGGCCGCAATGGCCAGGGCAAGACCAACCTGGTCGAAGCGATCCACTACACCGCGACGCTCGGTTCGCACCGCGTCGCGAACGACAACCCGCTGGTCCGGATGGGCGCACCCCGCGCCATCATCCGGACCGAGATCCGCAGCGATACCGATCGCGACGTCATCGTCGAGATCGAGATCAACCCCGGAAAAGCCAACAGGGCAAGGGTTAATCGCGCACCCGTGCCCCGGCCGCGCGAGGTGCTCGGCCTGCTGCGAACCGTGCTCTTCGCGCCCGAAGATCTTTCCCTGGTCAAGGGTGATCCCTCCGAGCGACGCAAGTTCCTCGACGAACTGCTGACGCTGAGGTCACCCCGCATGGCCGGTGTGCGTTCGGACTACGAGCGCGTGCTCAAGCAGCGAAACTCCTTGCTACGCAGTGCTTCCCTGGCCCGTCGGCAGAATCGCGGCGGTGGTGAGGGACAGCTCCGCACGCTCGAGGTCTGGGATTCGCATCTCGCTCGCGTCGGTTCCGAATTGCTCGCGACCCGCCTCGAACTGCTCGATTCCCTTCGACCGTTGGTGGATACGGCGTACGACGCTGTTGCCCGGGGCAAGGGAAATGCGCGACTTGAGTACAAGTCGTCCGTCCCGCTCGAGCCCGACGTCCGCAGTCGCGAGGCGCTCGCCGAGATCATCCTGGCCGCCGTACACGAGAAGAGGCAGGACGAGCTCGACCGTGGGGTATCCCTGGTCGGCCCGCATCGCGACGACGTCGTTCTCGGTCTCGGCGACATGCCGGCCAAGGGCTATGCCAGTCATGGTGAGTCCTGGTCCTTCGCGCTCGCGCTACGGTTGGCGTCGTACGAACTGTTGCGAGCCGATGGGGGGGAGCCGGTGCTGATCCTGGACGACGTGTTCGCCGAGCTCGACACCCAGCGCCGCGATCGCCTTGCGGAGCTGGTGATTCCTGCCCGGCAGGTGCTCGTCACGGCCGCTGTCGGCGCCGACGTACCGACCGAGCTGATGGGCGTCCGCTACGAGGTCGGCGAGGGAACGGTACGTCGTGCCTGACCCCGGCGACACCCTCCCGATCGACGAGGGTGATGCGCGCGCCGAGACCGGGGACATCCGCGCCGCCGGCGAGCAGCGGCTGCCGGAGCGGCCCGACGACGAGGACACGCCCGCCGAGTCGATCGACCACGACAAACACGGCACGGACCTGGCCCGGTCACTCGCCGGCCGGCTCAAAGGCCTGAAGATCCCAGCCAAGCCCGTAAGGCGTAAGCGTCGTTCCGCGACCACGCCGATGAGCAGCGGCGCGCGGCCCGACGACCGGGATCCGCAGACGCTCACGTCCACGATCGGCCGGCTGATGCGGGACCAGGGCTGGGAGGTCGACGTCGCCGTGCACGCGGTGATGGCGAGATGGCCGGCCATCGTCGGTCCGGAGATCGCCCAGCACTGCACCCCCGAGAGCTACGCCGATTCCGAGCTCACCGTGCGGACGTCGTCCACCGCCTGGGCCACCCAGGTGCGGCTGCTCGCGCCCGACCTGGTCCGCCGCCTGAACGCCGAACTGGGCGACGGCACCGTCACGAAGGTGAACGTCCAGGGACCGAACGCGCCGAGCTGGCGCAAGGGTCCCCGCACGGTCCGCGGCGGCCGTGGGCCTCGCGATACGTACGGCTGATGGCGGTCTGATCCGGCTAGGCCCTACGATCGGGCACGATGCGTACGCTTGCCGAGGGACTCCATGAGGCCGTCCGCCTGATCGCCGACACGTTCCGGCTCTGGTGGCGCAACCTGCTACCCCTGCTCACCTGGTTCCTGATCGGGTACGCCGGATTCCGGTTCAGCATCATCATCGCGATCTGGCTTGGTACGCATAACCACCGCAGTCTGGCCATCGGGATCTTCTCCGCGGGCGTGTTGCTGCAGCTGGCCGTCATCGTCGGCATGATCCGGACCTGCGCGAGCTCGCTGCACCGCTGGCGTGATGCCGCAGCCGGTCCGGGCGAGACGACGGACCCGACGCAGCAGCGCCTGCTGGACCTGCTCTCGCTCACACTGCTGCCGCTGGTCGCGGTGTGGTCGGCCTGGGGCTTCCTCGACGAGCAGATCAGCGAGCTCGCCACCAGCTACGCCATCGACCGTGGTCTAGGCCCGGGCGAGTACCTGATCAGCTTCACTGGTGACTCCTGGAAGGGCTTCCTGCCCGCCCTGGTCGCGCTGCTGGTGATCCGGCGAGTTCTGGAGGCTGTGGACGACCGCTGGCCGAGCAAGATCGGCAAGCTGTCCCAGGTCTGGAGCGAGGCGTTCTTCCTGCTGTTGCTGCTGTCGATCACTCCTCCCGTGGTCAACCTGGTGAAGGATTGGGTCGAGGGTCGGGTCTTCTGGTTCCAGACGGTGGAGTGGTGGGGCTCGGTCAAGGAGTTCTTCAGCAGTATCAAGCTCCCGATCCCGGACGGCCTGGAGTTCCTGTGGGGAGTCTTCGACGAGACTCTTTGGCCGTTGTTCAAGGACGGTGTCGGTCAGCCGCTGACCTGGCTCGCGATCACGACGGTCGTCTTCGGCCACCGCGCGTTGTCCAGCACCGGCTTCATCCAAGGCACCCGGCTGGAGGGGCGGCTCGGCTCGGGATCGGTGCAGGCTCCGCAGGGCCGGATCGCCAAGGTGGCGGGTCAGGCGCCGAATATGGTGCTCGGCGGGCTGAAGGAGAAGTTCTACCCCACACTGAACGCGTTCCGGCTGCTCGTGCAGGTCGGGCCGGTGTTCCTTGGCGTGGTCTGCCTCGTCTACACGATCCACTACGTCGGCTACTCGTGGGCCTGGTACTTGCCGCAGCGCTTGATCGGCCCGATGGATCACCCTTGGACCCTGATGATCGGAAGCCTGGCCGACCTCGTCCGCGGCGCGATCTTCGACACCCTGCGCATCGCCCTGCTGGCCGCGGCATTCGACCAGTGCCTTTCGGTCGGTGCCGAGAAGCGTCAAGAAGCGCGGCTCGCGGCTGAGGCGACCGAGCAGGAAGCCGAGCCCGCTAAGGCCTGATCAGGGTCCGCTGCTCGGTCCGGGTCTCCGGCGGCACGATGATGCCGAGCAGGTGCGGAACGGCTGACTTCGGTACGAGGAAGATCTTCGCCACCTTGAACGGCACCTCCCGCTTGGCCGGGTTGTCCGAATTCGTGCAGTAGGTCGGCATCGTGTAGCCGTACGCGCTCTTCTCTTCCCAGCGATTGCCGCGGTCGTCGGCCAGCTCCGCGTTGCAGGAATAGCCCTCGCCGTCGACAACCACGGTCTTGTCGGCCGTCACGGTGGCCTCGACCACGACGACGATCGCGCCGGCCGGGACGTCGAGGTCGATCGCCTCGCGATCCTCGTTGAGCAGCCGGGTGTAGGCCTTCATCGAGTTCACCTTCCACTCGATGCCGTCGACCTTGACCGGGCCGCCACGTTCCACCACCTGGTTGATGGCCTTCGCGCGCTGCATGTTCTCGTAGTCGTCGCCGAGGAACGGCCGAACGACGAAATAGACCGAAAGCGCGAACAGGCACAGCACCAGGGCGATCCGCCCGGCCAGGTCGAGCACGCGCGCGGTCACGATGCCACCCGCTCTACCGGCCGGGTCATCACGTGCTCGGGCTTGGCCCCGGCGACGAGCTCATCGGCCGTCTGCTGATCGGGGATACCCAGGTCGATCCGGTAGTCGTTGACCGCGACCGTCCAGAAGCTCATCGGCTTGACCCACGCCTGCAGCCCGACGATATCGGCCGGGTTCACCTCGAAGACGAAGGTGCCGCTCTTCGCGAACCCCGGCTCGGGCGAGTAGAACGACCCCCCGGTCGTCTCCCCGGCCGCCTCGTACTCCGTGCCCTCGGCGCTCTTCAGGGTGACGTCGTGACTGGGCATCTCCTTGGTACCGCCGACGACCTCCCAGTCGATCGCGATGAAGACGCCGTCGGTGGTCTGCGGCGGATCGTCATCGTCGTCGTTCTCCCCGACCAGGGCCTTGGCGAACCGCAGCCGGATGATCTCGAAGGAGGAGTCCTCGACCATCACCTTCTGGCCGATCACCCCGCTCTTCTGGACCCGGTTGGCCTCACCGTCGTATACCTCTTTGGGTTCGGCCAGCCGGAACAAGCCGCCGGCGAGCACGAAAAGCACGCCCACCAGTATGGTCACGGGCCGGTAGAGCTTCACTTCTCGCCCTCCGTCTCGATGGTGGCGGGCGTTTGCACGACCGCGATCGGCTTCTCGTCGTGCCAGTACGGCTTGTCACTGGAGATCAGCGAGTCCTCGGTGGACTTGAACTCCTCGGCCAGAACGCCGAACTCGATCACCTTCTGATCGAACTCGGCCGGCACCTTGAACGACGTCGTGCAGGACACCGCGGGCAGGCCGTACACGACCTGGTAGCTCGACTCGCCACGGCAGGTGGTGGTGCCGCCCTCGATGAGGTCGGCGCCCTTGCCGGGGACCAGGACGATCAGGTCGCCGCTGACGTAGTCGCTCTTACGGGTCTCTTTGTCGATATTCCGGACATCGAGGGACAGTTCGACCTTGGCCTCGGCCTCGCTGTACTTCGTTTTGGGCCGCCGGATGATCGTCGCCTTGGTGATGCCGAATTCGAACTTGCCCGCCTGCAGTGTCACCGGCGCCTGCACCGTGTCGACCGTCCGGCCCTTCTTCTCTTTCCAGCCGCCGAGGGCGAACACGAGCAGTGCCAGGGCGACCACGATGGCCAGGAAGATCAGCCATTTCCGGCGGTGCCGATGGATCACCCGGTCAGCGATCATCGCGTCGATGACGTCGTCGAGACTCTCCACGGCTGAGATCCTAGTGTTCGCCGGGTTCCAGCGCTGCCGTCTCGGGTTTGAGACGGGTCAGCGGCGAACCGGCCAGAAGCCACTGAACGCCGTGAGCGCTTTCGCAGCCCCTACCCCGCGTGGGGGGACATGGCGAGGAGTCCGAAAATACGCCCTGTCCGCGATTCCTGGCGGCTGGTGGCCGGTTCTGCTTCGGTCGACGGGTAAGATGGAGGGGTTGAGAGGGCCGCAGCGCCAATACCATCGGCGTCCGCGGCCCCCACCATGAATCGATGCCCCCGCGAGGGGGTCCGAGGAGGACCGCAACCGGTGACCGACGAGCCGACCACGACCGACGTCAACCCGTCCGCCGACAGCATCGGCTCCGACGTACCGCTTTCGACGCTGCACCTTTCCGGCGCCGTCGACGGGGAGTACGACGCGAGCGCCATCCAGGTGCTGGAGGGCCTCGACGCGGTCCGCAAGCGCCCCGGTATGTACATCGGTTCCACCGGTGAGCGCGGCCTCCACCACCTCGTCACCGAGGTCGTCGACAACGCGGTCGACGAGGCCCTCGCGGGCTACTGCACCAAGATCGTCGTCACGCTGCTCGCCGACGGCGGTATCCAGGTGGAGGACAACGGCCGTGGTATCCCGGTCGACATCGTGCCGTCCGAGGGCAAGCCGGCCGTCACGGTCGTGCTGACCGTGCTGCACGCCGGTGGCAAGTTCGGCGGCGGCGGTTACAAGGTCTCCGGTGGTCTGCACGGCGTCGGTGTCTCCGTCGTGAACGCGCTGTCCAGCCGCCTCAAGGTCGACGTCAAGAAGAACGGCAAGCTCTACACCCAGTCGTTCACCATCGGCGTGCCCGACGAGGACCTGAAAGAGATCGGCACCAGCGAGGAGAACGGCACCACCGTCACCTTCTGGGCCAGCCCGGACGTGTTCGAGACCACGACGTACTCGTTCGAGACGCTGTCCAACCGGTTCCGCGAGATGGCCTTCCTGAACAAGGGCCTCGAGATCGTCGTCCGCGACGAGCGCCCGGAGCACCAGCTCGAGGGCGTGCCGAGCGAGGAGTCCTTCAAGTACGACGAGGGCCTGGTCGACTTCGTCAAGTACCTGACCGGCACCCGCGAGACCGTGCACAACAACGTGATCGCCTTCGAGGCGGCCCAGGGCGACGACAGCCTCAGCCTCGAGGTCGCGATGCAGTGGTCCGGCTCGTTCCAGGAGTCGGTGCACACCTTCGCCAACACGATCAACACCCACGAGGGTGGTACGCACGAGGAGGGCTTCCGGGCCGCGCTCACCACGCTGGTCAACTCCTTCGGCGAAGACCAGGGCATGATCAAGAAGAAGGAGGACCGGCTCACCGGCGACGACGTCCGCGAGGGCCTGACCGCGATCATCTCGGTCAAGCTCGGTGAGCCCCAGTTCGAGGGCCAGACGAAGACCAAACTCGGCAACACCGAGGTCAAGGGCTTCGTCCAGAAGGTCGTGAACGATCGCCTCGGCGCCTGGTTCGAGCAGAACCCGCAGGAGGGCCGCGAGATCATCCGCAAGGCCACCGCGGCCGCGAGTGCCCGGATCGCCGCCCGCAAGGCGCGCGACCTGGCCCGCAACCGCAAGGGTCTGCTGGGTGGTGGCGGTCTGCCGGGCAAGCTGTCCGACTGCCAGTCGACCAACCCCGAAGAGTGCGAGGTCTACATCGTCGAGGGTGACTCGGCCGGTGGCTCCGCCAAGGGTGGGCGCGATCCGAAGTTCCAGGCCATCCTGCCGATCCGCGGCAAGATCCTGAACGTCGAGAAGGCCCGGATCGACAAGGTCCTGCAGAACAACGAGGTCCAGGCCATCATCTCGGCCCTCGGCACCGGTATCCACGAGGACTTCGACGCCGAGAAGCTGCGCTACCACAAGATCGTGATCATGGCCGACGCCGACGTCGACGGCCAGCACATCCGGACGCTGCTGCTCACGCTGCTGTTCCGCTTCATGCGCCCGCTGATCGAGGCCGGTCATGTGTACGCCGCGCAGCCGCCGCTGTACAAGATCCGCTGGAGCAACTCGGCGCACGAGCTGGCCTACACCGAGCGCGAGAAGGACGGCCTGATGGCCGCGGGCGCCGAGGCCGGCAAGAAGCTGCCCAAGGAGAACGGCACCCAGCGCTACAAGGGTCTGGGCGAGATGAACGCGCAGGAGCTGTGGGAGACCACGATGGACCCGGCCAACCGGGTGCTGCTGCAGATCACGCTGGACGACGCGGCCCGGGCCGACGAGACCTTCGCGACCCTGATGGGCGACGACATCGAAGCCCGGCGGAACTTCATCCAGCGCAACGCCAAGGACGTCCGGTTCCTCGACATCTGACGTTAGCCACCCACGCCGTACCAGCTCTGAATCGAACGGGACGAGATGACCGAGACCCCAATTTCCCCCGGCCATGACCGGATCGAGCCACTCGATCTGCAGACCGAGATGCAGCAGTCGTACCTCGACTACGCGATGGCCGTCATCGTCGGCCGGGCGCTGCCCGAGGTCCGCGACGGCCTGAAGCCGGTGCACCGCCGCATCCTCTACGCGATGTACGACGGTGGGTATCGCCCCGATCGCGGATTCTCGAAGTGCTCGCGTGTCGTCGGTGACGTGATGGGTCAGTACCACCCGCACGGCGACTCGGCGATCTACGACACCCTGGTGCGGCTGGCGCAGCCCTGGGTGATGCGGGCCCCGATGATCCAAGGGCAGGGCAACTTCGGCTCGCCGGGTAACGACCCGGCCGCCGCGATGCGGTACACCGAGTGCCGGCTGGCGCCGCTCGCGATGGAGATGGTGCGGGACATCGACCAGGACACGGTCGACTTCCGTCCCAACTACGACGGCCGTTCGCAGGAGCCGGTGATCCTGCCGAGCCGCTTCCCGAACCTGCTGGTCAACGGTTCGGCCGGCATCGCGGTCGGAATGGCGACGCAGATCCCGCCGCACAACCTGCGCGAGGTCGCGGCGGCCGCCCAGTGGGCGCTTGAGCACCCGGACGCCACCCAGGAAGAGGTCCTGGCGGCGTGCATGGAGAACATCAAGGGCCCGGACTTCCCGAACGGCGCCCTGATCGTCGGCTACAAGGGCATCGACGACGCCTACCGCACCGGTCGTGGTTCGGTCACGATGCGCGCGGTGGTGGACATCGAGGAGGACGCCAAGGGGCGCACCAGCCTTGTCGTCACCCAGCTGCCCTACATGGTCAACCCGGACAACCTCGCGCAGAAGATCGCCGAGCTGGTCAACACCGGCAAGATCAACGGCATCGCCGACATCCGGGACGACACCTCGTCGCGGACCGGCCAGCGGCTGGTGGTCGTGCTCAAGCGTGACGCTCAGCCTCGCGTCGTACTGAACAACCTCTACAAGCACACCCAGCTGCAGGACACCTTCGGCTGCAACATGCTGGCCCTGGTCGACGGCGTGCCGCGCACGCTCAGCCTGGACCTGTTCATCACGCACTGGATCGACCACCAGATCGAGGTCATCCAGCGGCGGACCCGCTACCGCCTCCGCGAGGCCGAGAAGCAGGCGCACATCTACCGCGGTCTGGTGAAGGCGCTCGACGCGCTGGACGAGGTCATCGCGCTGATCCGCCGCAGCCCGGACGTCGACGAGGCCCGCAGCGGCCTGATCTCGATGCTGGAGATCGACGAGATCCAGGCGCAGGCCATTCTCGACATGCAGCTGCGCCGGCTGGCCGCGTTGGAGCGGCAGAAGATCATCGACCGGCTGAACGAGCTCGAGATCGTCATCGCCGACCTCGAGGACATCCTGGCCAACCCGATCCGCCAGCGGAACATCGTCCGCGACGAGCTGGCCGAGATCGTGGACAAGTTCGGCGACGAGCGTCGTACCGAGATCATCGCGGCCGACGGCGACCTGTCCGTGCAGGACCTGGTGCCGGACGAGGACGTCGTCGTCACCATCAGCCGCGGCGGGTATGCCAAGCGCACCAAGACCGACCTGTACCGGGTGCAGAACCGTGGCGGCAAGGGTGTCCGTGGTGCCGCGCTGCGCGCCGAGGACGAGATCGGGCACTTCTTCGCCACCACGAACCACCACTGGATGCTGTTCTTCACCACCAAGGGCCGGGTCTACCGGGCCAAGGTGTGGCAGCTGCCGGAGTCGGCCCGGGACGCGAAGGGCTCGCACGTCGCCGGCCTGCTGTCGTTCCAGCCGGACGAGGACATCGCCCAGGTTCTGACGCTGCGCGACTACGAGCAGTCGGAGTACCTGGTGCTCGCGACGCGTCGTGGTCTGGTCAAGAAGACGGCGCTGACCGACTACGACTCGGCCCGGCAGAGCGGCATCATCGCGGTCAACTTCCGCGAGGACGACGACGAGCTGATCGGCGCCGAGCTGGCCTCCGCCGAGGACGACCTGCTGCTGGTGTCGCGCAAGGGCCAGTCGATCCGCTTCACCGCGAACGACGAGCAGCTCCGGCCGATGGGCCGCGCCACCTCGGGTGTCACCGGGATGAAGTTCCGCGAGGGCGACGAGTTGCTCTCGATGTCGGTCATCCGGGCCGGTTCGGAGGAGGACGCGCAGTACGTCTTCACCGTTACCGACGCGGGGTACGCCAAGCGCACCGAGGTCGCGCAGTACCGCCAGCAGGGCCGTGGTGGTCTGGGCATCAAGGCGGTCAAGCTGAACGACGAGCGCGGTTCGCTGGTCGGCGCCCTGATCGTCGTCGACACCGACCAGGTGCTCGCGATCAAGGCCAGCGGCCAGGTCGTGCGCAGCCGGGTCGACAGCGTGCCGATGAAGGGCCGCGACACGATGGGCGTGCGGTTCGCCGGTGTCGGTGAGTCCGACGCGGTGGTCGCGATCGCCCGGAACGCCGAGATCGCGGTGGAAGAGATCGTCGAGGGCGAGGTCGTCGAGGGCGAGCTGGTCGAGGGCGCTGATGGTGCTGTTGAGGCTGATGGTGTCCAAGGAGTGATCACCTCGGCGGAATCGACAACCGAAAGCACCCCTGAGAGCGTCCAGGAAAGCGACGACCATTCGACTGACGTGAACGGCGCGGCTACCGTCGGAGACGACGACGCCGGCCAGGAGGACATCTGATGAGCAACCGTGCGAGGCCGACCTGGCCTGAGGGGCAGGCGGAGAACGCCTCCTCGGGCCCGGCTCGGGGCACGAGCGGGCAACCCGCGACCAACCCTCAGGGCGGCGCCAAACCGGCCGCCACGGCTTCCTCCGGCCCAGCACGCCCCGCCGGCCCGCCCAGCGGGGGCAAGCCGGGCAACGGCCTACCGACCGGTGGCCAGTCCGGTGGCGCTCAGTCCGGTGGCGCTCAGCCCGGTCAGCCTCAGCCTGGTCAGCCTCGTCCGGGTCAGGCCGCCGGCCGACCCGCTACTGGGGCGCCTGCCGGTGGTGCTGGTGGTCAAGGGCGTCCTGCGACACCCTCTACCCCCGGACGGCCGGCGGTGACCCAGCCGGTCAACGCCTCGCCGAACCCGGCCCCGAAGCCGGTCGCAAGTGCCGTCTCGCCGCAGATCCGGCAGGTCGGCACCGAGACGGCCGCCCAGCCTCAGCTGACCACCGAGCAGATGGCCCGGGCCAAGGGCGACGACACCGTCGCCCGGCTGCACGAGGCCGGCAAACCGACCGCCACGGCACCGCGGACCAGGAAGGCCCAGCTCCGGCTGACCCGGCTCGACCCGTGGTCGGTGATGAAGACCGCCCTGCTGCTCTCGGTGGCCTTCGGCATCGTCACCTGGGTCGCCGTCTTCATCGTCTGGTCGGCGATCGGTGCGGCCGGTGTGTTCGACAACCTGAACCGCACGGTGAACGAAGTTCTCGGTACGACGTCGGCCGAGCCCTTCCGCATCGAGGAGTACATCTCCACCGGCAAGGTGATGGGCTTCACCACCCTGCTGGCCGTCGCGGACGTGTTCATCATCACGGCCCTGGCCACCCTCGGGTCGTTCCTCTACAACATCGCCGCCACCCTGCTGGGCGGTCTCGAAGTCACCCTCGCGTCGGAAGACTGAGGCGAATGGCCCGGCCGGATACCCGTCCCGCGGTATCCGGTTTGGGCCGAGCGTGCTTCGTGGGGTAATCTCTCCGCGCAGTTGAAGCACGAAATGCGGGCCTATAGCTCAGACGGTTAGAGCGCTGCCCTGATAAGGCAGAGGTCACTGGTTCAAGTCCAGTTAGGCCCACCCGCTGATCGGTTTCCACTTCGGCGATCAAAGGAGCCACCGTGTTCAAGAAGATCTTGCTGGCCGCCTTGGCCGGCATCGGTGGATACTTCGTCTACAAGAAGTCCAAGTCCCAGCAGGCGAAAGCCGAGCAGGACCTCTGGGCCGAGGCCGTGGACCCGGTCACTCCGGGCCACTGATCCCCTCCGGGGGCGTAGCTCAATTGGTAGAGCACTGCCTTTGCAAGGCAGGGGTTAGGGGTTCGAGTCCCCTCGTCTCCACAACCTCTCCCCTGATGTGCCGGGAACGTCGCTTCGACACGTGCAGATAGCCATCTCGGAACGGCAGCAATACTGGGTGCCGTGGACGCGCGCATCAAGACCTTCGCCGCTGAAGCTCGGCAGCGCTTCGACTTCCTTCTCGATGCGGGATTCTCCGAGCCCCTCTTCCACGGCCCAGAAGGCCACCCCGTCGTCCTGACCCTGACCTACGCGCGGTCAGGTGCACGAGTTGACGTCAGTCTCGTCCTGGCCCACATGGGCGAAGAGGACGTCAGCACCACACTGCGTACCGCTACGGCCCACATCGAGACCGGGCCGACGACGGCGCACACGGCGTACCAGATGCGACGCGCCTTGGATCACCAGGCGGCCGCCATAAGGATGGCCCTCTAGCGATCGAGTAGGAACCAGTAGTTGACCGTCGGTCCCTGTGCAGCCAAGCCGCCACCCATCGCGTCGTACAGCGAGCGTGCGGCGGCGTTCTCCGCGCCAGTCGTCAGGAACATCTTGGTCGCGCCACCCTCGGCGCCTGTCGTCATAAAGGCTCGCAGCAGACCCCTGCCGATTCCCTTGCGTCGGTGTGCCTCGTCGACCTCGAGTTGGTGGAGATAGAGCATGGACGACTCATCCGGCCGGACCAGTTGATATCCCCAGCACCAACCGGCGAGCTCCGCGTCGGCGTAGGCCACGAAGGCGAGCGAGCCCGGCGATTCCAGGTACGCCTCACCTGGCCGGCCTCCCATGAACTTGCTCACCGCCAGTCCGAGCGAGGAGCGGTCCGGCGCCACGATCCGAATACTCACGACCACATTGTTCAGCGGGGATGGTCCAGGCGCGGGAGGCGGCCAGCGACCTGGTCGGCTGACTGGAGCCCCTCGGATGGGGAAAATGGGCCGTGGGGTTGGGGTTTGGGGGTGTGGGGGGCGATTCGTGACAGTTGGGTCACGTTGTGTCGCGAGATGCTTGCGGGTTCGTGCAGATGTGGTGTCTGACCTAGCGGTCAGTCGGCTGTGGCATCGATGTTCTTCTCAGGACAAACACCAGCTGCGCGATCACCACTGCACCGGGCAGATCGTGGCCTCCGGCAACTAATTCGGAGGTGGACTGCATCGGGCGATAACGGAGGACTCCGTGCTCGAGATTTATCGCGGCATTCCCTACCTGTTGGATACCTGGCTCGTGGTCACCGTGCTCGCGTTGCCGGTGGCGGTACTGACCGCGCGCCGGATCCGGCAATTGCCGACGCGACTGGCGACTTTGTTGCTCCCGGCATCTTTCGGGTTGATCCTGGCAGCGACCCTGAGTCCGACGGCCCAGACGTTCGGATCCATCGGGGCATGCGGCACCAGCTTGACCAGCCGTGGCGCGCTCACGACCCTGCAGGGAGTGCTGAACGTGCTGCTGTTCGTGCCGGCGGCCGGTCTGCTCACCCTCGTGACCGGTAAACCCTCGCTGGGCCTGACCACCGGGGTCGGGATATCCGCCGGGGTGGAGGCGGTGCAGTCATTCATACCGCCGCTGGGCAGGTCGTGTCAGCTGCACGACCTGATCGCGAACTCCCTCGGAGCGCTCGCCGGCGTAGGCCTGGCGAGCGCTCTTCTCGTTCTGCTGCGGAAGCTGGCGAGTGCGCCGGCCATCGCGCCGCCGATGGCAGTCGGTCATACCGCCATGCTCGTCACCCGGCCGCGGCATCGACGGTCGGCTAGCCAGCTGGTGATCCGTTCGGCTCCCGCGCGCACACCCAAAGCCGCCGCGCTCCGCGCCTCCGCCACCCCGGCCCTCGCCACCGTCCGCACGACCCGAGCCCGCCCAGCCCCTCGCCCCCACTGACCGCCCCACGCCGCGACCCTCAGCCCGTACGGCGTGAGGTCTGGCCGGGCGCGCGTCGTACGTCCTCGGGCGGGCCGTCGTACCGGCGTGCCGTGGCGAAGAGGCGGAGGGGGTTAGGTGGGGCGGACGTCTAGGCCGAGGGTGGTGGCGATGACGATGGCCTGGGTCATGTCGATGATGGCGCCGGACAGTTCGACCGTGGCCGGGTCGACGGTGGTGAGGTCGGAGCCGCGGAGGTCGGCCTCGGAGAGGTTCGCGTGGTGCAGCCAGGCGCCGGACAGGTCGATATTGCGCAGGGTGGCGCCCTCGAACCGGGTGCCGGTGAGATCGGCCTCGCGCAGCCGGACGTTGCTGAGCTCGGACCCGCGCAGATCCGCCCCCGGCAGTCCGACGAAGGACCAGTCGCCGCCCTCGACCTTGAACAGCCCGAACGTGCAACGGTCGAACATGCTGCCGAGCAACTTGCACCGCGTGAACGTGCTGTCGAAGAACGACGAGCCGATGAAGGTGCAGTTCACAAACGCCGAATCGGTATGAGTCGACGCGTTGAACCGCACATCGCGAAAGGTGCATTCGTCGAAGACGGCACCGGTATTCACCACCTCGGTCAGGTCGAGATCGATGAACGCGACCTTCGTATAGGTGTTACCCGACGGGTCGGGATCGTCCCAGTCGCGCACCTCGCTCTCAGTCGCCGGAGCAGGTCTGCCGTGCTTGCGATCAGCCACGCCCTGATGCTGACAGGTGCCACCGACAATCTGACACGGACCACCGACCAAAATTGCCCGTATGCAGATCACCTTCGCCTCCGAGCCCGCACCAGCTGGTCACAAGGGACCGACGAACACCGACACGCCTGGTCACAAGGGACCGATGAACGTTGACACGCCGCGGCACGCGGGCCCGATGAACATAGAGGGCAGGGTTAACGAGGATTTGGTGGTTGTGGGGCAGGGGTTTGTGGTGGTGCTGGATGGGGCTACGGCGCCGGCGGGGGTGGAGTCGGGGTGTGGGCATAGCGTCGCCTGGCTGGTCGGGGAATTGGCCGCGCAACTCGTGCCGCCGTTGGCGAAAGGCTCGCAGGAGCCGTTGGCGGATCTGCTGGCTGAGGCGATCAAGGGAGTGGGCCTGGTCCACGAAGGGACTTGCGACCTCTCGAACCCGGATAGCCCGTCGTCGACCGTCTCGATCGTCAGGGCCGCCGGGAACCAGTTGGACTACCTGGTGTTGGCGGATTCGCCTGTGGTGATGCGGGACCGCCAGGGCAGGGTTGAGGTTGTGCTGGACGACCGGGTCGGGGGTCTACCCGAGTACACGCTGGAGGCCGTTCGTCGCCTGAGGAACCAACCAGGCGGCTTCTGGGCGGCCAGTACCGCTCCCCACGCGGCGTACGAGGCTCTGAGCGGCAGTAGGGACCTGGACGGGCTAGACGTGGTCGCGGTCCTCACGGATGGCGCGTCGCGTTATGCCGAGCGCTACGGCCACAGCTGGTCGGCCCTGCTCGGGCTACTTGAAGACGAAGGGCCTGCCGAACTGATCCGCCAGGTGCACGAGGCGGACCGAGTGGCAGTGCAGGGCAAAACACGCGGCAAGCAGTACGACGACGCGTCAGCAGTCCTCTGGCGACTCAACCAGGGTTAGCGGTCGAAAGGCCGGTACGGCGACTGCTGTTGAGTAGGCCCGCCATAAGTGGGGAACGGCTGCTGCTGAGGCGCCGGCGGAAGATAGGGAGGAGGCGGAGCAGCGGCCGTACGCAGTCGCTGGTCCAGGCGACCCGAGATCTGGAAGATCAGGATCGAGATCGTCACCAACGCGATGACGTACCCGACCATCGCGATCGTCGCGGCGATGAACACGACCAGCACGAACCGGAGCAGGAAGTCCTGCATGCCGTAGATGTCCAGATCCTCGTTCGCGGCCTCGGCCCGCTCGACGTCCTCCACGAACTGCACGATCCAGACGAGGAACGTCGCGAACGCGGCGAGCATGCCGCCGATCGAGATCACCCAGTAGACGCACCAGCTCGTCCACCAGGTGTAGATGATGCCGCGGTCGCGGGCAGGCGTGATCTCGCCCTTGGGCCGGCTGCCGGTGTCGACGTCCTGCACGATGCGCAGCGGGTACCAGAACTGCACGATCGGGCAGAACCAGCTCCCGATCACCCAGCCCTGATCGAGCCGGTGCACGCCTCGCGGCCGCTGGTAGATCGCCTGGCCCGGCTGTAGCTGCGGATCCGGGTCCAGCGCCTCGGCGGTCTCTCGGGCCTGCCAGAGCCACACCAGGAACACGATGGCGCCGGCGAACATGATCAAGGTGCCGAGGTTCAGCAGCGGCCCGGCGCGGTTGAGACTGTCAGCCCAATCGAGGACTTCCTCTTCGCTGCTCAGACCGAACACGATCCGCTTCAGGTCGCTGTACGACTGCCAGAGCAGGACGGTCTGACCGATCCCGCCCAGCGTGCCGATAGCCATCAGGATCACCGCGGCGACGCCGAGCTTCTGCACGGACCGCGCCTTCGGCCCTACCGGCGGCGGCACCACGAACCCGGGCTGCGCACCATAAGGCCCAGGCCCATAGGGAGCAAAGCCGTGCTGCCCGGGACCCGGCGGCACGGCACCATGAGGAGCCTGCGCGCCGTACGGTCCCGGCTGCTGAGGCCCGTATGACGGGGGATAGCTCAAACCCACCTCCCAGAAGGTGCTGCCCAAAGTACCTCAGACAGAGGCGAAGGCAGCCTGGGCGGCGGGTAGTGCCAGCTCGCGATCGGCCGCCGACAGCCCGAGCCTGGTCCGCCGATCGAGCAGGTCGTCGGGCGTCATCGCACCCTCGTGCCGGACGGCGAACAACAGCTCGGCGTGCGTCGTCGGCACACCCGGCGCGATCGGCGCCAGCAGGGCCGGATCCCCCGCGATCACCGCAGGCGCCTCCACGCCGTACCGCTGGACGAATCGGGCCGGCGCGCGCACGGCGGCGAGCTCGACCAGGCTGGCGGCGCCGACGAGCGGCAGTCGCGCGGTTTGGCACGGGCCCGGGGTCAACCGGTCCACGCCTCGCCCGGCGGCGCTCCGACCGGCTGGGCCGAGAGCCGCGTCGAGGGCGTCCTGCGCCATTCGCCGGTACGTCGTGAGCTTGCCGCCGACGATCGTGACGAGCCCATCCGGGCTGGTGATGACCGCGTGCCGACGCGAGATGTCGGCCGTCGGTCCGTGGTCGGAATCGAGCAGTGGGCGCAATCCGGCATACGTCCCGAGCAGATCCGCCCGGGTCAACGGCACCTGCACCGCGGCGCTGACCGTATCGAGCAGGAACGAGATCTCGGCCTCGGTCGCCGTCGGTACGTCGGGCACCGGCCCGGGCGCATCCTCGTCCGTCAGCCCGACGTACACCCGGCCATCCGGCGCGGGAATCGCCATCACCACCCGGCGGAGCTGTCCCGGCACCGGCAGCGTGAGCACGGCCGACAACCCGCCGAAGGCCGATTGCGGCAGCACCAAGTGGGTGCCGCGACTCGGGCGAAGGCGGATCCCCGGCGCGACCTCGCCCGCCCAGATACCCGTTGCGTTGATGACGATGCGGGCCGGTACGTCGATGCGGCGGCCCGTGAACCGATCGACCAGCACGGCCCCGCCGCCGGTCACCTCGGTCGCCTCGCAATGCGTCAGCACCCGAGCGCCGTACGCCGCGGCTGTGCGGGCGATCGCGACGACCAGCCGCGCGTCGTCGTACAGCTGGCCGTCCCAGGTGAGGAAGCCGCCGCGCAGGCCATCCGGCCGGAGGGTCGGGGCGTAGCGCAGCACCTCGGCCGTGCTGACCCGGCGGGACCGCGGCAGCACCTCCTCGCTGGTGCGGGCGATGGTGCGCAGGACGTCACCGCCGAGGAAGGCACCACGGATCATGCCGGCCTGGGATTTGCTTGCCTGGGGCAACCATGGCGCGAGTTGCGGCACCGCGTGCACGAGATGCGGGGCGGTCCGCTTCATCAGGATGCCGCGCTCGACCGCACTCTCATAGGCGATGCCGATATGCCCGGACGCCAGATAACGCAGGCCGCCGTGCACGAGTTTGGAGCTCCAGCGGCTGGTGCCGAAGGCGAGATCATGCTTCTCGGCAAGAACAACGGACAAACCACGGGCGGCGGCGTCCAGGGCCACTCCGACCCCAGTGACTCCACCGCCGATCACCAGCACGTCGACCGGACCACGATCGGCGTCGAGCCGGTCCAGGTCGCGAGCGCGCCGGGCCGCGTTCAGGCTGTTGTTGCCGAGGGCGATCATGGCCGTAGGTATCTGGTGAGCATCGACCTCAGCTCCTCGTCCAGCCGGGTGTATTCCTCCTGCGTGGCGATCATCGGGCCGGAGACGGCCGAGGCCAGCGCGACGAGCACGATCTGCCGCGACAGCCAGTCGGTATCGCCCTCGCGGATCGAGCCGTCGGCCTGCCCCGCCTTCAGCCCCTCCACCACCAGCGCGAGGTGGGCGACCGTACTACTGCCGCGGCGCTCCAGCAGGTAGGGCGTCAGGAACTCCGGATCGAGCTCGATGATCTTGCGCATCAGCGGGTGGGTCCGGGTCTGCGCGACGACCTCGACCACACCCTCGACCAGCCGGCTCCGGCCGTTGCTGGACTCGGGCTGGAAGGCCGACACCACGGCCGTCGTCCACTCCCGCGTCATCAGGGCGGCGACCACGGACTGCACGTTCGGCCAGCGGCGGTAGAGCGTCGCGCGGGAGACCTCGGCATGCCGGGCGATATCGGCCATCGTCATCCGGCGCATCCCGATCGCGAGCAGCAGCTCGTAGGCGGCGTCGAGAATGCGCTGCTCGGGAATCGCATTCGCGGGAGTGCTCCGGGAAGCTTGCCCGGCACTGCTACGGTCGCTGCTACGCTGAGACACCATGCGTCCGAGTGTATCAGCGGCTGACCAGTTACGGGAGACAACATGACCGAGTCGGATCTGCCGGTGGTCCGGATGGCCCACGGCCGGTGGGGCGATCCTGATCGTAAGACCGTTCTGCCCGCAATGGCGCTCGAAGCCTTACGCCATCTCGGCGCCCGTCCGACACCTGCCGCCTTGGGAGTGCCCGACCTGCCGACGCCGACCTCAACGCTTGTTACCGCCCTGGCTGCGGTCGTCGGTGCCGCCCAGGTAAAGACCGACAACGAGACCCGCTGGCGGCATACCCGCGGCTATTCGACCCCCGACCTACTGCGAGACCGCGCCGGCGATACCGCTGACGCGCCCGATCTCGTCGTGCTGCCAGGCTCTCACGACGAGGTCCAGGAGCTGCTCACGGTGTGCGCGGAGCTCGGCCTGGCCGTCGTCCCGTTCGCCGGCGGTACGTCGGTGGTGGGCGGCCTCGCCCCACAGCGCGAGGGGTACGACGCGGTGGTGGCGGTCGACCTGGCCCGGCTGGACGAGTTGGTCGAGGTCGACGACATCTCCCGTACGGCGATCCTGCAGGCGGGCCTTCGCGGGCCTGCGGCCGAGGCGAAACTGGCGGAGCACGGGTTCACGCTTGGGCACTTCCCCCAGTCGTACGAGGGCGCGAGTATCGGGGGCTATGCCGCCACCCGATCGAGTGGTCAGTCCTCGGCCGGGTTCGGGCGGTTCGACCAGATGGTGGTCGGTCTGACCGTGGCGACGCCGCGCGGCACGATCCGGCTCGGCCGGGCGCCGCATTCCGCCGCCGGTCCGGATCTGCGCCAGCTGTTCCTCGGATCCGAAGGCGCCTTCGGCATCATCACCTCGGTCGTGGTCCGGGTCCGCCCGCGCGCGGTGGAACGGGCCTTCGAGGGCTGGCGATTCGCCTCGTTCGACGCGGGCCTCAACGCCGTACGGCGGCTGGCGCAGGACGGGCCGTTGCCGACCGTGCTGCGCCTCTCGGATGAGGTCGAGACCGCGGTCAATCTGGCCGATCCCGGGGCGGCGAGCGCGGGCGGATGCGTCGCCATCTGCGGGTTCGAGGGGGCGCGGATCGCGGGCCGCCAGGCGGAGGTGGCCGAGGTCCTGCAAGCGGCCGGCGGCGAACCGCTCGGCGAAGGCCCTGGGGAGGCCTGGCGAGTCGGGCGCTACAACGCGCCGTACTTGCGGGATCCCTTGCTGGACGAGGGCGGACTGGTCGAGACGCTCGAGACCGCCGGCTTCTGGTCGACCTTGCCCGCGTTGAAACTCGCGGTCACGGAGGCCTTGGTGACAGCCTTGTCGGATCAGGGCACGCCGCCGATCGTGCTGTGCCATGTCTCGCACGTTTACGAGACCGGCGCCTCGCTCTACTTCACCGTGTTGTGCGCGCAGGCCGATGAGCCGATCGCCCAATGGGGCAAGGCCAAGCAGGCCGCCTCGGATGCGATCGCGAAGGCGGGCGGCACCATCACGCACCACCACGCGGTCGGGGCGGACCACCGCTCGGCGTACGAGGCTGAGATCGGCCCGCTCGCGATCGAGGCACTGCAGGCCGTGAAGGCCGTCCTCGACCCGGCTCGAACGATGAACCCCGGCATCCTCCTGCCGCCAGCCTGACAACTTATCCACAGCCTGCTGGCAAACCCGTGGATAAGTTGGGGATGACCTGTGGATAACTTGCGAAATCCGTGGATTGTGCACAGAGCACTCCACATTCGGCCGAAACGGTGGATAACTCGCGGCCGCGAGATCGCAGGGTTTGTCCACAGGGTTCGCCGCCGGTTGAGGTAGGCCTTGACTTCAAGTTCGCTTGAAGTATGAGGGTGGCGGACATGACGACGACTAATGGTGTGGAGAAGGTCCGGCCGGTTGCCTTGATCACGGGTGCCTCGGCTGGTTTGGGATTGGCGCTGGCGCACGGTTTGGCGGCCCGCGGATGGGCCCTGGTGATCGACGCCCGTGGGGCCGATGCGCTGAAGGACGCGGCTGACGCGCTCGCCGCGAGCACCGAGGTGATCCCGCTCGCCGGGGACGTCACCGACCCGGTGCATCGGGCCGAACTCGCGGCCGCGGTGGCCGGGTTGGGCCGGCTGGACCTGTTGGTGAACAACGCGAGCCATCTCGGGCCGAGCCCGCAGCCGACGCTCGCCGAGTACGACCTGAGCGAGTTGCGCCGGGTTTACGAGGTCGACGTGTTCGCGCCGATCGCCCTGATCCAGCAGGTGCTGCCGGCGCTACGCGAGAGCGAAGGCGTGATCATCGACATCAGTTCGGACGCCGCGGTCGAGCCGTACGAGGGCTGGGGTGGTTACGGCTCTGCCAAGGCGGCGCTCGACCACGCGACGGCCATCCTCGCGGCGGAACAACCGGGCCTGCGGGTGTACGCGGTGGACCCGGGCGATATGCGTACGGCGATGCACCAGGCGGCATTCCCGGATGAGGACATTTCGGATCGGCCCGAGCCTTCGGAGTCGGTGCCCGGGTTCTTGCAGCTACTGGACACTCGGCCCGCCAGTGGCCGGTACAAGGCGGCCGAGCTGGTTCCGGCGGTGGCACCGTGACGGCACAACCGCTGACCAGGTTCACGCTTCCTGACGAGTTGAACGCGGCTGAACCGCCGGAGGCTCGTGGGATGCAGCGGGACGAGGTGAGGCTGCTGGTAGCCGACGGCGATGCCATTGCGCACAAGAGGTTCTACGAGTTACCTGACGCGCTACGCCCGGGTGACCTACTGGTGGTGAACACCTCGGGCACGATGGCGGCCGCGATCGACGGGACCAGGTTCTCGGCGCACGGGGTGGAGCCGGTGGTGGTGCACTTCTCGACCGAACTCGATGACGGCACCTGGGTGATCGAGTTGCGTACGGCGCCGGATGCGGGTTCACCCCTGCTCACGGCCGAGGCGGGCGACGAAGTCGAAATCGCCGGCAAGTGCATCACGCTGCTCCGGCCATACAACCCGCGGCCCGAAGCGACGTACGACGGGGTGCGGTTGTGGCAGGTGGCGACCGGGCAAGGGGACGTACGGGAGTTCCTGAGCCGGCACGGGCGGCCGATCGCCTACAAGTACGTCGGCGCGCGCTGGCCGATCGAGTCGTACCAGACGGTGTTCGCGCAGACCCCGACCAGTGCGGAGATGCCAAGTGCCGGGCGGCCGTTCACCACCGAGCTCGTCACGCGTTTGGTCTCGTCCGGAGTGCTGGTAGCGCCGATTCGCCTTGATACCGGCGTTTCCTCGCTGGAGAGCCACGAACCACCGACGGCCGAGCGGTACGACGTACCGGCGGCGACGGCCCGTCTCGTGAACCACGTCCGGGCCAACGGCGGCAGAGTCGTCGCAGTCGGCACGACGGCCGTCCGCGCGCTCGAGTCGGCCGCGGACGCCGACGGGACCGTCCGGCCTTCAAGTGGCTGGACGAACCTCGTGCTCGGGCCGGACCGCAAGGCGCGCGTGGTGAGCGGACTGATCACCGGGATGCACGCGCCGGACGCCTCGCACCTACTGCTGCTGGAGGCCGTCGCGGGCGGACGGTTGGTGCAACGGGCCTACGACGCGGCTCTGCAAAGTGGATACCTGTGGCACGAATTCGGCGACTTGTGCCTGCTACTGCCGGCAGACGGAACTAACTAGGCCCAGCGACGTCGTGGGTGCACCCGCGGCGTCGTCGGCTTCTCCGGCGGCGGGGGTGCCGTCGGCTCAGCCTTCGCGGGCGGGGCAACCGGCTCTGCGGGCTCAGGCGAGTACGACGACGAGTAGTCGCTGTAGTCACTCTCGTAGGCCGAAGACGAGTAAGAAGAACCAGAACCGTAGGACTCGTAGCTGTCGTAGGAGCTACCGCTCGCCTCTGAACCGTACGAGTACGTCTCAGCCGAGTAGGACGGCGTGTAGGTCGGCTCGGGCTCGTAGGCCGGCACAACGGGCGGAACCGGCGGAAGCGGCTGCGAAGGCGTTAAGTAGTCGTCCTCGAGCACCGGCGCGGGCGGCGGGCCGGACAGCAGCGGCGCCTGCTCCAACGGCTCGCGATACGTCGACTCCCCGTAGCTCGTCGCCGGGTAGCTCGGCTCGCCGTACGTCGGCGCCTCGTAAGTCGGCTCGGGCTCGGCCGCAGGCGTTAGCGAGGACGGGCTGTCGACCGCCACGGCGGCTGCGCGGCGCCCGGGGGCGGAGCGTCGTACCGGAGTTTCGATCGGGTCGGGCGTCGGGATCGGGCGCGAGGGCGGCAGGTAGGTCGACTCGAGCGGCTCGGCGGCGGAGCTGTAGTCGCCGCGATAGGTCTCGGGCGGCAACGGCGGTACGACGCTCAGCGCGGGCGGCTCGTACGTCGGCGTCTCGTACGTCGGCTCGTCATACCGGGGCGCCTCGTAGGTCGGCGTCTCGTAGACCGGCTCGTCGTACGTGGACTGCTGGTACGTGGGCTGGTGGTAGACCGGCGGCTCGGGCACGGACTTCCACGTCGGCTGCAGCGGGTCCTCGGCGACCGGGGGAACCGGGGTGACCGGAGCGGTGATGGGGGCGATCGGCGTGCCCCAGCTCGGCAGCGTCGCGTCGAGGCCGGACGGCATGAACGAGGTGGTGTCGCCCAGCGGCTTACCGAGAGCGGACTGCTGCGACTCCGGCGTGTAGGCGTCGGGCTTGAAGGCGGCATACCCGGCGGTCGAACCCAGCACATCGGTGTTCGGCTCGGGCTCCTTCCAGGCCTCCACGACCGGGGCGAACGGGCTCCAGGCCGGCGCCTCTTCCTGCTCCGCCTCAACCTGCGCGGCGGGGCGAGCGGCGGGCGGCTGTGCGGGCACCGCGGCCAACCGGCTGGTCTGCTGAGCCGCCATGCCGGCCGAGGCGGCGACGGCTCCGACGGATCCTGCGGCGGCAGCGGCGGGCCGAGCCACACCGGGAGCCTTGAGCGGAGTCTTGAGCGGACCCTGACCCGGCTGCGAACCGAAACGCGGAGCCTCCGCGCCAACCGCGCTCGCGAACTGCATTTGCGGCTGCGGCTGGCTGCGTCGCATGGCCACCGGCTGCCGCTGCGCCGTCGCGTCCCGCTCGGAGTCGGCGCGCGAGTAGGCGGGAACGGCACTGAGGCGCGAGGGCTCCCGCTGATCCCACCACGACTCCCACGGGCGGCTCACCTGCATTGCGGTCAGCTTGCGGACCAGCTGCGCGGCGAAGAACGCGGAAACGATGCTGAGCACCAGCGCGAGCGTCGCCGAGATCGCGATCATGCGCAGCAGCCCGGGCGACGAGTCGAACGACATCAGCAGGCGGCGAACGGCGACTTCGAGCACCATCGTGGCGAGCCAGCTGTACCACCAGATGTTGATGACCGAGATCGGCCGGCGCGAGCGCAGTGTCTCGGCCCAGGCCGGGGTGGCCGGGTCACTCGCGACCCAGACGTCCTCGACGATCTGCCGCGGATACCAGAGGTTGGGGCCCGGGCAGAACCAGCTGATCAGCACCCAGCCGTGGCTGTGCCGGTGGTCGGCCTGGCAGAAGACCTCGGAGTTGACCCGTGCCCGCCAAAGCCAGAGCACGAAGACGACGGCTGCCGCGACGGCGATGACGATGTTCGGAATGGAGGTGAGCCGGGCGATGTTGTCGGCGCGGTTGATATCCGCGTCCTCGACGCCCGGCGACCCGTTCAGATAACGGGCGACGACGTCGTAGCTGTTCCAGTCGGACCAGGTGGACAGCAGGCGGGTGAGGATCGACAGGCCGAGTAGCCCGATCGCGATCTGACCGAGGCGGCCGATCTGCTGGAAGGTCTCCGGCGCGTGCGGCTGCCACTCATCGGCTTCTTCGGCGGGCTTCTCCGCCGGGTGCGGGTGGCTCACGTGCTGCGTCCCTCGGCTTGCTCGAACTCCGTCTGGTCGGCGCTTCCGGTTGGTACGTGCCCCCGCTCAACCGAGCCTCATGGATACCACGAAGTAGCTATGCCATGGGAGTCGGTCCCAGCACGGAGTGTATAGATTTAACCCAAACCTTTCGTGCCAACTCACCGTGCGTAGCGCCTGAATCCACTTGCAGTGAAGCGATTCTAGAACGACGGCTGGACCCCACTCTGCCCCGGTGGCCCGTAGTGCGGCAAACCGGGGGGCGCCTGCGGGGCCGGCGCCGGGGTGGACCACCACGGTTGCCAGGGGCGCTCGGTCTGCAGTGAGTTCACCCGCTCGATGATCATGATCACGAGTACGGCGGCGACCGCGGTGGCGAGCGCCGAGCCGGTGGACAGCACGGCGTTGACGAGGATCGCCCCGATCGAACTGTCGTCGATCAGCGCGCGCCGGTTGGTCGCGTTGTCGAGCAGGAAACCGGTCAGCCCGGCGATCCACCAGGCCCGCACCAGCGCGCTGTGCGGCACCGCCCGCAGGCTGTCGATCCGGGCCGGCGTCCGGCAGTCGCTGGCCGCGAGCACGTCGTCGATGACCTGTTTCGGCCACCAGAGATTCACCAGCGGGCAGATCCACGCGCCGATCACCCAGCCGCGGGTGTGCCGGTGACTGCCCTGGCAGAACATCTCCGCGTTCCACCGGACCCGCCACAGCCAGATCAGGAACACCATCGCGGCCGCCATCAGCACGATCGAGGAGACGACCCACAATGAACCCGAGATCAGGTCGGCCCGTTGCAGTTGGCCGGCATCGCGGATCGGCCCGGCCTCGTACGCACGCAGCACCCGGAAGCTGTGCCAATCCGACACCGCGGTCAGCGCGCTGATCAGCGTCACCGCGACGATGAGCACGGCCGCGGCGATGCCGATCGCCCGCTCGGAACTGAACCACCGGTCCAACGGCGGTTGAGCAGGGACGGCGTAAGCCCGGTGATCGGTCCAGGGCTCGCCTCGATATGGGTCCATCACCGGCCACCTCCGCTGAATACATCGATGCTGGATAGAGCGGCTCCGAGAACCCCGGTCCGGTAAGAACCGCAGCACTGGGCTAAGTGGTCGGCGCCGGAAGTTCGCCGGCGTCTGCGGCGCCCAGGCGGGCACCTCGCTGCGTTGGAGAAGAAGCCACGATAAAGAGCATCGAGGCTCATTCTCCGCCTTGCGATGCACCCACCTGGACACCGCAGCCACTCGACGACCTTCCGGCGCCGACCACTTCGGGCGAGTCTCAGAGATAGCACAACACCCTGTGATCGGACGAGAACCATGCGTACACGGTCTCGTGGAATGTCGGTGGCGACGCGTTCAATGGAGCCATGCGCTGGACCGCGATCGAATCGCCCATCGGTGAGCTCTCGCTCGCCGCCGATGACACTGGCCTGACCCGGTTGCGCTTCGGCGCGGTCGGTGCCGAGGTGGACCATGACATCGCTGGTGAGAGTGCCGTTCTAACCGCCGCCCGGCAAGAGCTCGCGGCGTACTTCGCGGGCGAACTGACCGAGTTCACCGTGCCACTGTCGGCGCCGGGCGGCTCGGCATTCGAGGTCGCGGTCTGGCGACGACTGACCGCCATCCCCTATGGCGAGATGGAGACGTACGGCGAGGTGGCCCGCGCCGTCGGTGATGTGGGTGCCGCGCGAGCCGTCGGCGTGGCGTGCAACCGCAACCCGGTGGCGATCATCGTGCCGTGCCATCGCGTCGTTGGCGCCGGCGGCAAGATGGTCGGATTCGGCGGCGGATTGCCCCGGAAACGGCACCTGCTGGAGCTCGAGGCCAGGGTCACTCTCGAGACGGCCTGGAGCTGATCCGGGCGAACTTCCAGGTAACTTCCGGACACAGTGAGGGACACACCGGGCCCCGGTTGCTGCCGTGGCACCGAACGGGTCTAGTGTCGCGGTGAGCAACCAAACGAACACGTTCCAGCGCCGCCACCTCCACAGACTTCGTTCCCCTTCCGATCCCTGGAAAGGGTGGTCGATCCCCTGAAAAGGGTGGTCGATCCCCTGAGGAGGGCGGTCGAAGCCCCGCAAGGGCGGTCCGGCAACAGCGGTCGCCCGCTGCCGTAGTCGCGCTGGTCATTACCGCCACGAACTGCGGGAGATGCGCATGACCCTGCCCCACCCGGCCCCGACGCTGAGTGAACTCGTCGACAAGACCGCCGCCGAATGGACCGTTGAAGAGATCCAGGCCGCGGCCAAGTCGGCCCTCGACGCCCACGCGCCGGATCGCGACCCATTGACCTGGACGAAGCGCTGGGGCGTACTGCCCTGGCCACACCGTCACCACGCCAACTGTGTGCACTGCGGCGACACCTACCCCTGCATCACCCACCGGTACGCCGCCCAGTTGCTGTCCGCCGGCCGGCTCACCGAGGGGCGGGCCGTCGAGGTCGACAACGAGTACCCCGATCACCAGCTGCGCCTCGTCGAGGACAAAGACACCCCCAACCCCAACTAGCGGGACTCTCGATCAGGCGAAGGTCGCGCCCTCGGTGGGTGCCGCGGCCTTCGCCCATTTTCTTTTCATTCATTCGTCGGAATCCACCCTCACCCAGCGTCGGCTGCTGTGTACAGGCAGCCGTGCCAGAGGGCGGATTCCGACGAATGAATGAAAAGAAAAACGAAAGACCCCGGGTCCACCTGGTCCCGGGGTCTTGTCGTTGGTGCGGAAGGTTGTAGCGGAGGTCAGGAGTCCGAGCTGGGCTTGGAGTTGTTCGACCCGGTCGCGCGGCGCTGGCTGCCCGCACTGGCTTTCTTCGGGGCGCCGTTACTCGTTACGTCCGGCTTGTCCTTGACCTCTGCCTTCTCCCCGGCCACCGGGTCCGACGCCGTACCGGCCGCGTCGGTCGTGGCCTCCTGCTTGCCCAGACCCGGCTCCGGCTTCACGGACGGGTCGGCCGAAGCCGACGCGTGCCGGGCGCTGGTGCCGGACGGGGATGAGCTGTACTCACGGCCGCTGGTCGGGGTCGACTGCCAGGCCGGCTCCGGCGGGGTGAGCAGCTTCTTCACGGCTGCTGCCGCAAGCGCGCCGAAACCGAGCAACAGCACGGCCGTACGCAGCTTGTGCGTCTTCTTCTTCGGGGCATCGATCTCGCCCTTCAGGGCAGCCTTGGTGGCCCGGCCACGACGGCCGCTCTCCTCCACCATCGGCTCGGCGGCAGCGGCCAGGGCGGCCAGTGCGCCGGTGACGCGCGGCAGCACGTCGTCGTTGAACTTCTCCCGGGCCCGTTCGGCCGCGTGTTCGGTGGCGGGACCGACTCGGCCGAGTGCGTCATCGATCATCGGGCCGACCTTCTCGACGGCGTGGCTCGCGGCAGTGGCGCCGCGCTCGCGAGCCTTCTCGGCATACGGCGACACCTTCTCCCGTGCGGTGCCAACGGCCGGTCCGATCTGGTCGAGCACCGGTCCCACCTTGTGCGATGCCGATTCAGCGAGCGGACGGACGCGCCCCTTGGCGGTCTCGACCCGGCTCTTCGACTTCAACAAACCCACGGTTCCTCCTCGGTGCCGACAGCTGGTGCTGCATGGCCCACAAAAGCTTCTGCTTTCGCATCGTACGTCGTACCCAGGCCGTAAACACGAGAGGCTTAGGGGGCCGATTTGATGGCATTTTGGTCTCACATGGCAGGATCAACGCCGTAAGCAGTGACGATCTAGGAGCGGACCCAGTGGCAGAAGAGCTTTACGCGACGTTGGAGACGACGAAGGGCGACGTCACCATCAAGTTGTTCCCCGACCACGCCCCGGCGACTGTGCAGAACTTCGTCGGCCTGGCCGAGGGCACCAAGGAGTGGACGAACCCGGAGACCGGCCAGCCGAGCAACGAGCGGTTCTATGACGGCCTGGGCTTCCACCGGGTGATCGACGGCTTCATGATCCAGGGCGGTTGCCCGCTCGGCACCGGCACCGGTTCGCCGGGCTACGCCTTCGATGACGAGATCCACCCCGAGCTGCAGTTCGACCGGCCGTACCTGCTGGCGATGGCCAACGCGGGGATCCAGTTCGGCCGCGGCACCAACGGCTCGCAGTTCTTCGTGACCGTGACGCCGACGCCGCACCTGAACCGCAAGCACACGATCTTCGGCGAGGTCGTCGACGACGAGAGCAAGAAGGTCGTGGACGCGATCGCGACCGCGCCGACCGCGCCGGGTGACCGGCCGCTCGAGCCGATCGTGATCAACAGCGTCAAGATCGAGCGTCGCCCGGCCTGAGCCGGACAAGGCACCTGGAATGACCGACCGCGTCTGCTATCGCCATCCGGACCGGCCGGCCGGAGTCACCTGTCAAAGGTGTGACCGGCCGATCTGTCCCGCTTGTATGAACAGTGCCGCGGTCGGTTTCCAGTGCCCGGAGTGCTTCAACGCCGGCGTGAAGTCGATCCCGAAGACCCGCACGTCGCTGGGTGGGGTCGCGCGCGGCAACGGCCAGGTCATCAGCATCACCATCCTGGTGCTGAACCTGGTGGTCTTCTTCCTGGTCAGATCCGACCAGGAGTTGCTGAACCGCATGGTGCTGGTGCCATTCTTCGTGGACATCGAGCCGTGGCGCCTGCTCACCTCGACGTTCACGCATGTGGCGTTCTTCCACATCTTTTCGAACCTCTTCATGCTGTACCAGCTCGGCCCGCCACTCGAGGCGATGCTCGGCCGGCTGCGCTTCATCGCGCTCTACCTGCTCTCCGCACTCGGCGGCAGCGTCGCGGTGTGGATCCTCGGCAACCCGTTGCAGGGCACGCTCGGTGCCTCCGGCGCGGTCCTCGGCCTGGTCGGCGCGCTGCTGGTGATCAGCAAAGCCCGCGGCATGGACGTGACCTGGATCCTGGTCTACGTCGCCATCACCGCGGTCATCTCGGTCACCATTCCCAACATCTCCTGGGAAGGCCACCTCGGCGGTTTCGTCACCGGCCTGGCCCTCGGCGGCCTCTTCGTACTCGACGCCCGCCGCCGCCAAAAACCCCGCTTTTAACCCTTTTCCTGACCACTCGTGAACAAGAAAGAGGGGGCTTACGGAATGGGCGCGGTCAGGTAGCGCTGAATTGTCGGGCCGAGCCAGGCGACGACCTGGTCCTTGGAGAGGTCGACCACCGGCGGTAGGCGCAGGATGAAGCGGCACAGGGCCATGCCGAGGACCTGACTGGCGACCAGGCCGGCCCGGACCTGCGCCTCGGCCGGGTCGGCGACGAACGTCCCCACCAACGCGCCGATCCGCTCGGCGAAGATCTCCCGCATCCGCTCGGCCGCCGCCTCGTTGGTGGCTCCCGCACGCAGTAGCGCGATCAGGGTCTCGTCACCCTCCCAGCGGTCGACGAAGTGCGCGATCAGCGTCGCACCGAATTCGTCGCGCGGCGCCGCGCTCAGGTCCGGCAGCCGCAGATCGATCGTGGCCGCGGCCGCGAACAACTTCTCCTTGCTGCCGTAGTACCGCATCACCATCGCCGGGTCGATCGCCGCGTCCGCCGCGATCGCCCGGATCGTCGCGCGCTCGTACCCATCCGCCGCGAATCGCTCCCGGGCCGCCTGCAGGATCGTCGCCCGCGATCGGTCCGACTGCCGTTCTTCCGCCATGGGCTCACCGTAGGTCAACAAGCGTTGACTTCCAAGCCGACAGCTCCTATCTTGGTCAACAAGTGTTGGTCAACAAGCGTTGACCTAGACGAGAGGAGTGCACGATGGAGCAGGTCGAGGTCGTAGTGGTCGGAGCCGGCCCGGTGGGTCTGGCGCTCGGGGTCGCGCTGACGCAACAGGGTCACCAGGTGGTGGTGCTGGACCGTCTGGCCGCCGGGGCCAACACGTCGCGGGCCGCCGTCGTGCACGCCCGCACGCTGGAGATGCTGGCCGACCTCGGCATCAGCGAGCGACTGGTCGAGCTCGGCATCAAGGCGAAGTCGTTCAGCGTCCGATCGGGTCGTCGTGAGCTCATGCCCGTCGAGTTCGGCGACCTGCCGACGCCGTACCCGTTCACGCTGATGGTCCCGCAGGACGTCACCGAGCGAGTGCTGCTCGAGCGGCTGACCGAGCTCGGTGGCGAGGTGCGCCGCCCGTACGTCGTGACCGGCGTGGTGCAGGACGCGGACGGCGCCACCGTCACCTTGGCCGATGGCCAGACCATCCGGGCGTCGTACGTCGTGGCGGCGGACGGGATGCACAGCGTGGTGCGGGATCAGGCTGGGCTCGGGTTCGAGGGTGAGGACCTCGAGCTGTCGTTCGCGCTCGCCGATGTGAAGGCGGAAGGTCTGCCGCTCGAGGAGGTGGTGCTCTTCTTCTCCAAGGAGGGCATTCTCGTCTCCGCGCCACTGCCCGACGGGACGATCCGCCTGGTCGCGCAGATCGACCCGGCGCCGGAGCAGCCGGACGTCGCGTTCGCCCAGCGGCTGGTGGATACGCGAGGCCCGGGCCGCGGCGAGGTCGTCGTACGGGAAGTGGTGTGGGGATCGCGCTTCCGCATCCACGAGCGAGTGGCGCCGCGGTATCGCGCGGGGCGGATCCTGCTAGCGGGTGATGCCGCGCATACGCACAGCCCGGCCGGTGGGCAGGGGATGAACCTCGGCCTTCGTGACGCGGTGGCGTTGGCGGGAGCGCTGTCGACTGCGCTGCGTAAGGGGGACGAAGGGCCGCTGGACGAGTACGCCGTACGGGCTGTGGAGGAGGCTCGCCGGGTCGTGGCTCTCGCCCATCGGCTCACGGTCATCGGTACGGCGAAGCCGGCGTTGCGGAGCATTCGGAATGTGGCGCTTCGGGTGCTCGCGCTGAACCCGCGCATCCGCCGTGGGCTCGCTCTTCAGTTGGCGGGGCTGCGCTAGTTAGTGGGCTAGTTAGTGGCACCACGATGACGGGGCCCAGATGTGCCGGGCGGACGGGCTGGAACTGCTTCCGTGGAAGGTATAGGCGGTCCTACCCTCAGTTACCCGCCCATTACTGGAGGTCACCGTGTTTCCATCCGCCCGATGGCGCCGGCTTGCCCCGCTCGGAATCGCCGGCCTGGCCGCGCTGCTCATCACCGGTCAGGCCAGTGCCGGTGCGTTCAGCCAGCCGGATCCGCAGCCCGAGTCCGTCGCCGAGAAGATCCAGCTGATCCGCGTCGATGCGGACAGCACCGCCGCCAAGAAGCGGCTCACCAAACTCGATCTGGACCTGGCCGAGTCGGCTGGTCCGAAGCACGTCGATGTCGTTGCCCACAGCAACCAAGATCTGCGGTTGCTGCGACTGGCCGGTTTCACCTGGTCCGTGCTCGACGGCGACCTGGTGGAGACGGACCGCCGACGCGAGGCCGAGGACCGCGCGTTCGCGATGGCGCCGACCGCCACGTTGCCGAGTGGCCGGACGGCGTACCGGCAGCTGGCCGACTACGAGAACAACCTGAACGCGCTGGCCGCGCAGTACCCGACGAAGGCCAAGGTCATCACCTTGAAGAACCCTTCGCTGGAAGGCCGCGCGATCCGCGGGCTCGAGATCAGCCGCAACGTCAACGTGGCCGACGGTAAGCCGGTCTTCGTGATGATGGGCCTGCACCACGCGCGCGAATGGCCGTCGGGTGAGCTCACCATCGAGTTCGGCTACGACCTGTTGCAGAACGATGGCGTGATCCCGCGGTTCACGAACATCCTGGACAAGGCGCGCGTCGTACTCGTGCCCGTGGTGAACCCGGACGGCTTCCAGCTCAGCCGCTCCCTCGGCTACGAGATGAAGCGGAAGAACTGCCGGATCACCAACGGCCAGTTGCCGACGCCCGGCCAGTGCGCCCAGTCGACGAACCAGTCGCGCGGCGTCGATCCCAACCGGAACTACTCCGGCTTCTGGGGTGGCCCCGGTGCGTCGACCAGTCTCACTAGTGAGACCTACAGGGGGCCTAGTGCGTTCAGTGAGCCGGAGACGCGCAACATCCAGTCGCTGGTCTCGTCGTACCAGGCGACCACGCTGATCACCAACCACACCTACTCGAACCTGGTGCTCCGTCAGCCGGGTTACGCCGCCGCGCCGAAGACGCCCGACGAGACGCTCTACAAGTCGCTTGCCGACCAGATGGCGGCTCAGAACGGTTACAGCAGCCAGTACGGCTACCAGTTGTACGACACCACTGGTACGACCGAGGACTGGTCGTACTACGCCACGGGTGGTCTGGGCTTCACCTTCGAGCACGGCGCCTCGTCATTCCACCCAGCCTTCTCGAACGTCATCAACTACTACTTCGGTACGGGTAGTACGGCCGGCAAGGGCAACCGCGAGGCCTTCCTGGTCGCGGCCGAGAGCACGATCAACCCCGCGCGGCACTCCGTGATCACCGGGACAGCGCCGGCCGGTGCGGTGCTTCGCCTGAAGAAGTCGTTCAACACCAAGACGTGGAACGGCACCAACGTCCCGGACGTACTCAACACCACGATGGTCGTCCCGACCGGTGGCACGTACACCTTCCACGCGAACCCGTCGACGCGGCCGATCGCCGTACAGCAGGGTCAGACCGAGTCCTGGACCTTCACCTGCGAAAGGGCGAACGGCACAGTCCTCGAAACCCGTCAGATCACCGTCGCCCGAGGCGCCTCCGTAACCGCCACCCTAACCACCTGCACCACCAACTTCTAACCCTTTCGCAGTCTGTGGAAAACCCTCCCGCGAGGTGCCTCGTTACGTCGCGCGCGTGCAAGCACCAAAAGGCACCTCGCGGGAGAGTTATGCACAAACCGGGCAGTTCGGTGTGCGTTGTCCATTCGGCGGGGTCTCGTTCGTGGTTATGGCATGGGAGCCACGACGAAAGGACCGAACATGACGGACGACGCGCAGATCCTCGCTTGGACCAAGGCGGAACGACTCAGCCTGGCGGACTTCCTTGAGGAGTTGAGGGAGGACGAGTGGCAGGCGGACTCGCTGTGCGCGGGTTGGACCGTTCGCGACGTGGCCGCTCATATGACGATGTCGACGCGCACCACCTGGTCCGTCGTACTCAAGACGGTGTTCCGTGCGCGCCTCAGCTTCGACCGGATGGAGACCATCCTGGCCACCGAGCGAGCCCGCCGATTCACCCCCGCGGAGCTGATCGCGCAACTCCGCGAAACCGCGGGCTCACCCCACCGCACACCCGGCGCCGGCATCCTCGACCCGCTACTCGACGCCCTGGTCCACGGCCAGGACATCGCCCGCCCGCTAGGCCGAGTCCGCCGAATGCCCATCGAACCGGCGATCCACGCCGCGAACCACGTCATCGGTAGCAAGTTCTACGGCGCCCACCGCCGCCTCCGCGACACCAGGCTCGTGGCGACCGACTGCGACTGGTCCGCAGGCACCGGCACCCAAGACCTCCGCGGCCCCCTCGCCGACCTCATCCTTGTCGCCACCGGCCGCCCCGCCGGCCTCCCCACCCTCACCGGCACCGCCACCAGCCGCCTCACCACCACCCTCAAGGTGTGAGGTCGTGGGGGACGGAGAGGTGTTGGTGGGTTAGTTGCCAGCTGCCGGAGCGTTTTTGGAAGATGCGGGTGGCTCGGGACCAGTGGGTTTTGCCGTTTGAGACCACTTTGTTGAGGCCCCAGGCGACGGCTAGGTCTCCGTCGGCGACCACGCGTAGGTCGGGCATGGCGAGGGTGATCGGTTGGCCTCCGCCCGCTTCGAGGCCGCGGCGGCAGACCTCGCGGACGGCGTCGACACCTTCGTAGGACAAGGGCGGCTCGTGTTCGTACGACACGACGTCGTCGGCGATCGAGGCCATCATGGCGTCGAGGTCATTGGTCGCGGTGGCGGCGTACCAGCCTTCGTGGACTTCGCGCACCTCCCGTTCCGACTGGGCGTTGTCGGGGAGGGGGAAGGAGTGGTGTTCGTGGGCGACGATCCAGCGGCCGTCGACGCGGCGTAGGCCAAGGGTGAGGCGGAGGCGGTTGACGACGATCTCGTCGGGCATGCCGCAGCGGAGTAGGGCGTACGCGAAGGCGACGTCGTCCCCGGCGATGACGTCTAGCTCCACGATCTCGAATACCGCGCCCTGGGCCTGCCACTGGAAGAAGCCGGGCCAGGTCTGCTCGTACGCGTCGATCCCCCGCACACCCTCGTACGGCGGCGGAACGTCGTACATCACGATGTCGTCGGCGTGATCGGCCAGCACACCGGGTAGGTCGCCCTTGTGTACGGCGTCGGCCCAGCGGTGGATGAGTTCGCGGATTTCCTGCTCTGCGGTCATGGCCGGCTTCCCTTCGATAGGTTCTACTCAAAGAACCCGGGCCGAGGCCGAAACTCATCGCAAGGTCGCGGGCAATCCGAATTCGGTGAAGTCGGCCTCGAGGAATGACACCACTTCGACGATAAGACGCCCGCGGATGGCGAGTACGTCCAGCCCGCTCGCGACGTACGAGCCGGACGGGTCCAGCCGATAGGTGGCGAAGGCGAGCTGCCCGTTGGCCTCGGCCGGTAGGAAACGCCACCGCTCGAGCAGAGGTCCGTCCAGCAGGAAGCCACGGATCGCCTCGCGCCCCTGGTACCAGGCGGGTAGCGGCGGCATCGAGTACTTCGCGTCCTCGGCCAGCATCGCCACGATCGCGTCGACGTCCCCGGCCTCCCAGGCGGCAACGTACGAGCGGGCGATCCGGCTGGTATCGCCAACGGCTTGCTGGCTTGGCCGCCCACCCACCATCTTCCGCGCACGCTGCAAGGCGCTGTTGACCGAGGCAACCGAGGTGTCGAGTTGTTCCGCGACCTCCTTGGCGCTGAAGGCGAGCACCTCACGCAGCAGCAGTACGGCGCGTTGCAGGGCCGAGAGGTGTTGCAGCGAAGCGACGAACGCGAGTTCGACCGACTCCAGCGCGACGACCCGGTCCTCCGGACTCAGCTCGGCGGTCCATGCCAACTGATTACCCGGATACGGTTCCAGCCAAGCGACCTCTCGCGACCCGGCCTCAAACGAGGTCGGCAGCTCCCGACGTCCCCGGCGCTCGATCATCGTCAAGCAGCGGTTGGTCGCGATCTTGTAGAGCCAGGGCCGGATCGCCCCGCGGTCCTCGTACCGGCCGCGCTCGAGGTGCTGCCACGCGCGGACGAGCGTCTCCTGCACCGCGTCGTCCGCGTCATGCGCCGAGCCGAGCATCCGGTAGCAGTGCGCGTGCAACTCGCCCTGATACGACCCGACGAGCTGCGAGAAGTCAGCCACCGGTGGATTCGCGCACCTGCAGCGTGTACGGCACGGCGAGGTCGCGCCGCTCGGCCGGACCCTTGCCCGCGATTCGCTCGAGCAGCAGACCGACCGCGTTCTCCGCCAGCCAGTCCAGGTCAGGCGCGATCGTCGTCAGCGAAGGCGAGTGGTACCGGCCGTCCTCGATGTCGTCGAACCCCACCACGGCCACGTCATCCGGCACGGACAGCCCCGCGTCGGCCAAGGCCCGCAGCGCGCCGAGCGCGAGCAGGTCGTTGAAGCAGAAGACGGCGTCAGGCCTGCTCCCAACAGGCAGCGCGAGCAGATCCCGCATCGCGGCAGCGCCGTCCTCCCGGTGGTAGCCCGTGCCGTCGATCTCGAGCGCCGGGTCGATCGGCAGACCGGCCGCCTTCAGCGCTTTGCGATACCCCTTCCGCCGTACGGCGCCTGTGCCCGCGCCGCCGCCGACACCGATGGCTGCGATGCGCCGCCGGCCGATCGAGACGAGATGGGTGGTCGCGTCGTACGACGCCTTGACCGAGTCGACCGCGACATGGTCGACCGCACCGCCGGGCTGACGCTCACCGAGCAGCAGCAGGGGTTTGCCGTCCTCGGCGACGGTGATCTTGGTCGGCGTGGTGGTGATCGGGGAGAAGATGATGCCGTCGATCAACTGACCGCGCATCCCGTCCAGTACGAACTTCTCGGCGGCGGGCTCGCCCTCGGTCTGGTCGATCAGCACGGTGATGCCGCGCTTCTTCGCGGCCCGGCTGATCGCGGCCCCGAGCTCGGCGAAGTACGGCGAGGCCATCTCGGGAATGGCGAGCGCGATGAAGTCGGATCGGCCCTTGCGCAGGGAGCGGGCGCTGACGTTCGGCGTGTAACCGAGCTCGGCGATGGCCGCCTCGACCTTGGCCCGGGTGACCGCGGTGATGTGCGGGTAGTCGTTGATGACGTTCGAGACCGTCTTGACCGACACGCCCGCCCGCGCCGCCACATCGCTCAGCCGCGTCGCCACCATCGTGCCCCACCTCCTGGAACCGGACCGTCGCGATCCGTTAGTCGCCGAGTGTGCCACGGCCCCGACCAACAGCTCGTGCAAGCCGAGCTCTTTACAGCCTATGTCAATCGTTGTAGAAATCAGGTCAATCGTTGTAAATCCTCTGGAGGACGATGTGTCCGTAGCCCGCCTAGCCGTCGATCGCGCCTTCGTGGCCGGTGATCTGGACCGCCGGCTGTTCGGCTCTTTCGTCGAGCACATGGGCCGGTGCGTCTACACCGGTATCTACGAACCAGGCCATGCCACGGCCGACGAGAACGGCTTCCGGACCGACGTACTCGACCTGGTCCGCGAGCTCGGTGTCACCGCCGTGCGCTATCCCGGTGGCAACTTCGTCTCGAACTACAACTGGGAGGACGGCGTCGGGCCGAAGGACCAGCGGCCGCGCCGGCTCGACCTGGCCTGGCGGGCGATCGAGACCAACCAGTTCGGCACCGACGAGTTCGTCGCTTGGGCCGGCAAGGCCGGCGTCGAGCCAATCTGGGCGGTGAACCTCGGCACCCGCGGTATCGCCGAAGCCGTCGAGCTCCTCCAGTACTGCAACCTCCCGGCCGGCACCGAGGTGTCCGATCGCCGGGTCGCCAACGGCAGCGAGAAGCCGCACGACATCCGGATCTGGTGCCTCGGCAACGAGATGGACGGCCCCTGGCAGATCGGTCACAAGACCGCCGAGGAGTACGCCCGGCTGGCCGAGGAGACCGCGAACGCGATGCGCCGGGTCGATCCGGAGTTGGAGTTGGTGGTCTGCGGCTCGAGCAATCGGGGTATGCCGACGTTCGGCGACTGGGAGCGCACGGTGCTCGAGCGCACGTACGACCAGGTCGACCACATCTCCCTGCACGCCTACTACGAGCCGAACGGCGACGACCAGGCGAGCTTCCTCGCTGCCGCCGAGGAGATGGACCGTTTCATCACCGAAGTGGTCGCGACGGCTGACCACGTGAAGGCGCTCAAGCGCAGCGACAAGGTGATGACGCTGTCGTTCGACGAGTGGAACGTCTGGTACCAGCGGCACTTCCCCGGCGAGCTCGGCCTCGGCATCCGTGAGGTCAGCCCACTGATCGAGGACACGTACACCGTGGACGACGCGGTCGTGGTCGGCAGCCTGCTGATCACGCTGCTCCGGCACGCCGACCGCGTGAAGATCGCCTGCCAGGCCCAACTGGTGAACGTGATCGGCCCGATCCGCACCGAGCCCGACGGCCCGGCCTGGCGGCAGACCATCTTCCATCCCTTCGCGCTCACCGCCCGGTACGCCGGCAACAAGGTGCTGCAGACGGAGATCGCCGGGCCCGAGCTCGAAACCAAGGCCTTCGGCAAGGTGCCCGCGTTGTGGAGCACCGCGACGTACGACGAGACGACGGGCGAGACCGTGCTGTTCGTGGTCAACCGCTCGGAGACCGAAGAGGTCGACCTGCAATTCCCCGCGCCGGGGCTCGAGCTGATCGAGCACCTCGGCCTGTACGACGACGACCGGTCCGCGGTGAACTCCGCAACCGACCCGGACCGGGTGGTACCGCGCACGGTGGAGACGACCACCGTGCAAGGCGGTACCGGAACGGCCACGTTGCCCCCTGCCTCGTGGCACATGATCAGGCTCTCCCCTGGAGGTACACGGTGAACACGCAATACGTCTCCCGCCGGCTGGTGCTCGCGGGTGCCGGCGCACTTGGTCTAGGTGCGCTGACCGGCTGTGGTGAAGGCTCGGCCGGTAAGCCAGGGCAAGCGACCGGTGACGGTGGGGCCAAGGGGTACGACGGCCCGGCGGTCGAGCTCGACTTCTGGAACGGGTTCACCGGTGGTGACGGCCCGTTCATGCGCAAGCTGGTCGACCAGTTCAACGCCGAGAACCCCAACATCAAGGTCAAGATGACCGTGATGCAGTGGGCCGACTACTACACCAAGCTGCCGACTGCCGTGAGCAGTGGCCGTGGTCCCGCGATCGCGATCATGCACGTCGACTCGCTCGCCACGAACGCCGCCCGCAACGTGATCGAGCCGCTGGACGACGTCGCGAAGGCGCTCGACCTGAAGCAGGACGACTTCGCCGAGGTGGTCTGGAAGGCCGGCGAGTACAACGGCAAGCGGTACGGCATTCCGCTCGACGTACATCCGCTCGGGTTCTTCTACAACAAGACGTTGATGAAGCAGGCGGGCCTCGACCCGGCCAAGCCGCCGGCGACCGCCGAGGAGTACGCCGCCGCGCTCGACGCCCTGAAGGCCAAGGGGATCCAGGGGCATTGGGCCTCGCCGTTCCAGTTCACGGGTGTGCTCAGTGTGCAGGCGTTGATCTGGCAGTTCGGCGGCGACATGTTCAACCCCGAGGCGAACAAGGCGATCTGGGCCGAGGAGCCGGGCGTCCAGGCGCTGACCTGGTTCACCGACCTGGTGAAGAACGGGCACAGCCCGAAGAACGTCGCCCAGGACGCGGACGCGATCGCCCTGCAGAATGGCAAGACCGCCTTCAACTGGAACGGCATCTGGAACATCAACACCCTGAAGGAGAAGAAGGGCCTCGAGTGGGGGGTGGCGCCGCTGCCGAACATCGGAGGCACTAAGGCCGCGTGGGCTGGATCGCACCAGTTCTGCCTGCCGAAGCTGAAGACGCCCGACGCGAACAAGTCGGCCGCGGCCCGGGTTTTCGTGAACTACGTCAGCCAGAAGTCGCTCGAATGGGCTAAGGGCGGGCAGGTCCCGGCGCGCAAGCAGGTCCGGGAATCGGCCGAGTTCAAGGCGTTGACCGAGCAGGCCGCGCTCGCGACCCAGGTGGACGACCTGCACTTCCCGCCGCCGGTGCCGGGCATCGGTGACGCCCTGGCCGAACTGAACAAGGCGATCAACGAGGCGGTCCTGCTCAAGGCCGAACCGGCCAAGGCGCTTGCGGACGCCGCCGCCCGGGCCGACAAGATCCTGGAGGCCAACCGCAAGAAGTACGGGGCATGAGGGGCTACGGCAGAGCGACTCCGTACCTGTTCCTGGCGCCTTACCTGGTGTTGTTCGGGTTGTTCGTGATCGGACCTGCTCTCTTTGGGTTCTGGATGAGCCTGCACGATTGGGACTTCCAGCTCCCGGGCAAACCGTTCACCGGGCTGCAGAACTACAAGGACCTGTTCGACCCGTTGTCGACGACGTCCGAGCCGTTCTGGCACGGGATGCGGGCCACCGCGATCTTCACGGTGGCCTCAGTCCCGTTCCTGGTCGCGCTGCCGCTCGGGCTGGCCGTACTGCTGAACCGGCGCTTCCCGGGGCGGACGTTCTTCCGGGCGGTCTACTTCGCGCCGTACGTGCTCGGGGTGGCAGTCGTCGGCCTGATGTTCCGGTACATCCTCGATACGAGTTTCGGGGTGCTGAACGCGGGCCTCCGTTTGCTGGGCAGGGATAGCGATATCGGCTGGACGACGTCGATGCCATGGGCATGGATCGCGTTGGTCGGCATGACGGTGTGGTGGACGGTCGGCTTCAACGCGGTCATCTACCTCGCCGGACTGCAGGACATCCCGGCCGAGCAGTACGAGGCGGCGCAGCTTGACGGTGCCGGCGCGTGGCAGCGGTTCGTCCACGTCACAATGCCGGGGTTGAAGCCGGTCTTCGTGTTCGTGGTGACGATGACCGTGCTGGCCAGCGCCAACATGTTCGGCCAATCCGTCCTGGTGACTCAGGGCGGGCCGGGCGACAGCACGCGGACAGCGTTGATGGTCATCGCGGACACGGGTCTCTCCCAGTTCCGGATGGGCCAGGCCACGGCGATGAGCTACGTCTTGGCGGTCTGCCTCGCGGTCGTCTCGTTGGTGAACTTCGTCCTGCTGAGGGAGAAGAAATGAAACGGCGGCCGTCTGTCGGGTTCTGGGTGCTGGTCATCGCGCTCACGGTGGTCTTCGTCGCGCCGTTGGTATGGATGGGGATCACCTCGTTCAAGTCGGTAGGTGAATCCCAGCAGACGCCTCCGACAATTTGGCCCGAGGACCCGACAGGGCGCGCGTATGGCGAGATTCTCACCACGGGCGGCCAGAATCCGGTGCTGCGCTGGGCGATCAACTCGTTCGTCGCGGCCACGCTGCACGCGGGTCTGGTGGTGCTGGTCGCCTCGATGGCGGGTTATGCCCTGGCCAGGATGGAGTTTCGCTTCAAGAAGGCGATCTTCGGGTTGATCATGGCCACGTTGTTCGTGCCCGGGTTCGTCTTCCTGATGCCGAACTACCTGTTGATGGACAACCTCGGTTGGCTCGACACGCTCTGGGCTCTGGTGGTTCCGGGCGCGGCCGGTGCGTTCGGCGTGTTCTTCATGCGGCAGTTCTTCCTCGCCATCCCGCGCGAGCTGGAGGAAGTCGCGATGATCGACGGCGCCAACGCGTGGACCGTCTTCACCCGGATCATCCTGCCGAACGCCAAACCAGCGCTGGCAACGCTGACGGTGCTGTCGTTCCTGGCCAACTGGAACGACTTCATCTGGCCGTTGTACGTGCTCTTCAGCCCTGAGCGCTTGACCCTGCCTGCCGGGTTGAAGCTGTTGCAGGGCGCCTATACGACCGACTATCCGGTGATCATGACCGGCGCGACCGTCGCGTCAGTGCCGGTGCTGATCCTCTACATCTTCGTTCAGCGGTACGTCATCGAAGGTGTCGCTCGCAGCGGCATCAAAGGTTGACCCCCACTTTCAAAAGGCACCGTCTGAGAGGACCCGCCTCATGCCTCCTCGTCTGCTCACCACGCTGGTCACCGCTGCCGCGCTGGCCCTTACTCCCCTGACCGTCTCTGCTTCTCCTTCAGCGGAGGGCACGCAGAACGCGATCTCGTCACCGTTTGCCGACACCTTCGCCGACCCGGCCGTGATCCAGGGCCGCGACGGCTATTGGTACGCGTACGCCACCTCGGACCCGCTCGTCGAAGGCGGACCGTTCGGCTTGATGCACATGGCCCGGACCAAGGACTTCTCGTCGTGGACCTACCTCGGCACGGTGTTCAACGAGTCCACTAAACCCGCGTGGGCCGCGCCCGGCTCGTTCTTCTGGGCTCCGGATATCCGCTACTTCGGCGGCCGCTACGTCATGTACTTCACCGTCACCGACACCGCGGCCAACCCAGGAGGCGACCCGGCCATCGGTGTCGCGACCGCCCCAACGCCCGCCGGCCCATGGACGGCCACCGACGGCCCGGTCGTTACGCCGAAGCCCGACGGCAATGGCGGCTACTTCGGCACGATCGACCCGGCCATGCTGACCGCCGTCGACGGCAAGCGCTACTTGTACTACGGCGGCTTCTACGGCGGCATCTCCGTCACGGAACTCTCCCCCGACGGCCTGCACGCGGTCGGCACCCCCACGCAGGTGACGATCGGCGACCGCTACGAAGGCGCGTACGTCGTACGGCGGGATGGTTGGTACTACCTGATGGGCTCGTCGATGAACTGCTGCGCCGGACCGACGACGGGCTACTCCGTCTTCGCCGGGCGGTCCAAGTCGCCGCGTGGGCCGTTCCTCGATGCCAATGGCGCGAGCATGCTCGAGTCGCGCGTCGGCGGTACCACCGTGATCACGCAGAACGGCAACCGCTGGATCGGCCCCGGGCATCACGCGTTCCTCACCGATGCGGCCGGCCAGGACCACATCGTCTACCACGCGATCGACCGGTCGAAGCCCTGGCTGAACGAACCGTTCGGCATCAACCGGCGGCCGATGCTGATCGACCGGATCGACTGGATCAACGGCTGGCCGCGTACCCGCGCCGGCGCCGGGCCATCCGACACCCCGCAACCCGCTCCCGTCACCGGCTCATCCCTCGGCATCAACTCCACCGACCCGGCATCAGGCCTGTACGGCGCTGAGCGGTCGCCGGGTGACGCCCTCGGCGGTGCTTCTGCGTTGATCGACGGGTTCGCCGTCACGCGCCAGGTTGCGCCGGGTGGCTCGGTTCGCTTCGACGCGGACGTCCGTGGTGACAAGCTGACCGTCAACCTTGGTCATGTTGGTGTGACGTTGAGCCAGGACGTCCTCCGGATCACCGCTGGCGGCCGGGTTTCGACGGCGCCGATGCCGGCTGGTTTCGATGCTTCAGCGTGGAATCGCCTTACGGTGCAGGTTGGTCCCGAGGGTGCGACCGCGCGAGTGAGCGACTCGGGTCTCGGTGACGCTTATGCCGATGTCCGTGTGGCCTCGCAATTGCTGAAGCCTGCGAGGGTTTCGTTGGCTGGACGCGCCGAGGTGGACAACCTGACGATCCGTTCGGCGGCAGTACCGGTGCGCAAACCTGTCGCCGTACCGGAGATCGGGCGGCAGTTGTCGGGAGACGAGTTCACCGGTGCGTTGGGCCAGGGCTGGAGTTGGTTGCGGCCGGACACTCGCGCGACTGTTGCCGATGGCAAGCTTTCCTGGCCGTTGCAGAACGCGGACCTGGTCGGGTCCGGGAACAACGCGGGTCTGCTATTCCACCAGACGCCGGCGACGGATCGGTGGATCGCCGAGACCAAGCTGCACCTCGACCTTGGCGAAGGCGATATCCGGAACTACCAGCAGGCCGGGATGATCGCCTATCACCACGACGACGATTTCGCCCGCCTCGGTGATGTGTCGATCTGGCGCACCCGGCAGACCGAGTTCGGCCGCGAACTGGTGGCGCGGGAAGACGGCGCCACGTCGTACGGCGCGGCCGCGATCGGCAGGCCCGCGCCTACGTTGTGGATGCGTCTTGCCTATCAGCGGAATGCGGCCGGCGAGCACGTCTACCGCGCGGGCACGAGTATCGACGGTGCCACGTGGACGTGGGGTGCCGCGTGGGTCCTTGCCGCCGGCGCGACGCCCAAGCTCGGGTTGTACGCGCACGGCGACCAGACCGGCTCCAACCCGCCGCCGGTCGCCACGTTCGACTACTTGCGGTTCTACGCCGTCAAATGACCAACAGCCCGGGCCTTTTGGAAAGGTCCGGGCTGTCGGTACGTCGTACGGTCAGGCGATTTTGCCGACGTACAGCGCGGAGGACGCGATGGTGTCGTACCGCGACTTGAACAGGAACTGGATCTTGTGACCGTGCAGCCGATCGAGGCCCGCCAGCTTGTACGTCATGAAGAAGCCCGACTTCGACGTGCTGGTGGTGAAGGCGATGCGCTCGTACTGGGTCATCGTGCCACCCATGCCCCGGACCATCACGATGGTGTTCGTGAGCGGAACGAGCTTGCCGGACGGGTGCTTCACCTTCAGGTAACCGTGGAAGCGGAAGTTGCCCTCGGCATCCGGTCGCAGCACAGACGGCAACGAGGTGGTGATGACCGAGGCGATCTTCTTGAACCCCACGATCTTGCCGACATAGGTGAAGTCGGACGCGATCGACTGGTACGGCGAGAGGTAGGCGACCCGGATGTCGGCGCCGACATATCCCTTGCCGAGCAGGGCTTCGGTCTCGTAGCTGCCGTTGGTGTGGGTGTCGGTGGCGTAGACGTTCTTGTAGGTGGTGCTGCCGCTGAGCCTGGCCTGGACGTAGACCCGCTGGCCCTTGAGCGGAGCGAGCACGCCAGTGGTCGAACGGACCTTGAGCGTGCCGTCGACGAGCAGGCGGCCGTACTGGTTGAGCAGGAGCTTGCCGGTCGGTGTGGCGGTCAAGTACGACGCCTGCTGCGTTGCCTGGGTGGTGGTCGTATTGGTGTCAGTCGTCGCGTTGGCCGCTGTCGCGCCGGTGCTTGCCGCGATGGCGAGCGCGATGGTGGTGACGAGCGCGCGGCGAATCGTGAGCTTCATGGTGTTCGGTTCCCTCCCCAAGTCGGCTCCCTGGTGGAGCCGTGTGGGAGACGCACGACCACGTCCCGGAGGTTGCATGCTTTTCAAACTTTCTTCTTCAGCCGTGATTTTCGCCTTGCTGGCCGCCTGTGGGGCCACCCCGGAAAGGACTGAGATGACCTTCAGCAACCCGGTGTACGACGGCGGTTTCGCCGATCCGCACGTGATCGAGACGGCCGCCGGCTTTCACGCCTTCGCGACGAACGGTGCCTTGGGCAACGTTCAGACCCTGCGTTCGGCCGACCTGGTCAAGTGGGAGCAAGTGGGCGACGCACTGCCGCGCCTCCCCGCGTGGACTACGCCGGGAAAGGTCTGGGCGCCCGAGATCGCCGTACACGCGCCTGACCGATTCGTCATGTACTACACGACCGCGGACGACGCCTCCGGCCGGCAATGCCTCGGTATCGCCGTCGCCTCCCTGCCAGAAGGTCCATATGTCGACAATTCGACTCGGCCCTTCCTTTGCCAGGCGGACGAGGGTGGTTCGATCGACGCGAGTCCCTTTGTCGACTCGTCGGGTGATCGATACCTCTACTGGAAGAACGACGGCAACGCGATCGGCCAGGACACCTGGATCTACGCCTCGCGCCTCTCCCCGGACGGCCTATCCCTCGTCGGCCCTCCCGTACGCCTCTTCAAGCAGGACCTGCCATGGGAGGGCAACCTGGTCGAAGCGCCGTACATGGTCGAACGCGAAGGCCGCTTCCACCTCTTCTACTCCGCCAACGCCTACGACAAAGCCGACTACGCCGTCGGCCACGCCACCTGTGACTCCCCACTCGGCCCGTGCCGCAAATCCGGCGACCCCATCCTCACCTCATCCGACGACGCCGCCGGCCCCGGCCACAACATGGTCTTGCGCAAGGGCGACCGCTACTGGTTCGTCTACCACGCCTGGGACCCGGCCCTCATCGGCGTCGATCCCCCCGGCCGCACCCTCTGGCTCTCCGAACTGACCTGGACCAACCACACCCCCAAGGTCCAGCCCCCACTAAAAGCTAACCCCGCTCACCCTTGATCGGACGCTGCAAACCTATATGTATTCGATAGGCTTGCAGTAGGGATCGGAGGTGTATGCGACAGGCTGTCCTGCTTGCCGAGCTCGCAAGTGAGCAATGGGGTCTGCTGACCGCTGCCCAAGCGGTGAAGCTGGGAGTGACGCATCAGGCGTTGGCGCAACTCCTTCGCGAAGGCGCTGTTAAGCGCGTGCAACACGGCGTCTACCGGATGACCGGGGCCCCGCCCAGCATGTTCGACGACATCCGAGCGGCGTGGCTGGCGATCGACCCACGGAGATCGGCCGCGGAGCGTCTCCGCGCACCGGACGCGGTGGTGTGCCTCCGATCTGCCGCCTGGCTTCACGAGCTTGGCGATATGGACGCCGACCGTTACCAGTTCAAGGTGACCGGTCGACGGCAATCGCGGCGCTCAGACGTCATCTTCCGCCGCGGCGTTCTGGCTAGAGATGAGTGGTGCCGCGTCGAAGGCCTGCCAGTGACGACGATCGTCAAAACGATTGGCGACCTCGCGTCGGCGTACACCGACGGCGGTCACCTTGCCAACGTGGTTCGTGACGCGATAACGATGGCGGGCGTCGACGCCGAGGCGATCATCGCAATCCTCAACCCGCACGCCCGCAAGTACGGCTACCGCGATGGCGAAGCTGTCGTCAGCCGATTCCTCGAGGAAGCCGGACTTCCCTTGGCCACCTTGCAAGCGGTCGCCCTCTACCCATCGGCGCAGCGGGATAACACCGACGACGCACGCCTCGACATCCTCGCTAATCACCCCGAACTCGAGCAGAGGCTGCTGGAAATCAGCAAGGTGGCAGTCGACGAGCTCGTACAGAGCCGTGAGTTCCAAGATGCTCTGACCTCCACCAAGTCAGAGGCCTCCCGCCGGTTGGTCACGGGCCTTGTGCTCGACTCAATGCGCACGAAAGCTGCCGGCCTACTGTCGCAATCCCTTCAGAACAAGGTGCTCTTCCCGCGCCAAACCGCGGATGACGCCGGGCGATGAGCGCTTGCGGCACACTCGGCCGTGCCTGGAGTCTCCGCATTCCTCACTGCTCACCGAACGGTTCGTACACCCGAGCCGATGACTGGTAGCGGAATATCGTGGCCGGTGTGACTGGCGACGAATCGGCTCGGTGGGCGTACTTCGCGGAAGGAAACGCCAAACAGGCGAGGAAGCGGGTGGCCGCGAAAGTGCTGATCCGCGACGAGAACGGCGCAGTACTGCTGGTGAATCCGAACTACAAGGAGTTCTGGGATCTGCCGGGCGGGATGGCGGAGGCGAATGAAGCGCCGCGGTTGGCGGCCCAGCGGGAAGTGCTGGAGGAGCTCGGTATCGAGTTGACCATCGGGCGGCTGCTTGCACTCGATTGGGCTGGTCCACAAGGGCCGTGGGATGACCAATTGGTGTTCACGTTTGACGGTGGTGTCCTCGTGGCGGAAGACCAGCGGCGACTGCAGGTGTCCGATCCGGAGTTGAGCTCGCTCGAGTTCGTGGCAGTCGATGACGTCGCGACGCGTCTTCGGGCCGATGTGGCCGACCGGTTAGTGCGGGCGCTTGCCGCTGTGGGGATGGCGGGCGCGTCGTACTGGGAGTTAGGAAGCGTCGAGGACTTTGGTTAGGAGGGTTAGGGCCTTTTGGTCTTGCTCGCTGCTCGGCGAGGTGGCGCTTCGCGCTGAACTCAGCGAGCTCAGCGCGAAGCGATAGCCGGCAGCAGGTTGCAGCTAGATCGTGCAGCCGATCGTACGGGCGTCAGTGTGCATCCACTGGTAGACCTCGACGCCGGCAGGATTCCGCCACCTGAACCGTGCCGCGGCCCGAACCTTCTCGGTCCTGCCAACACCCGTGCAGGTCTCGTAGCTACCCACCAACGTGTCTGTTGCGTCTTCGTACTGGACCTCGACCTTCGTGCCCGAGTCCGCGTTGACCCAGGTGCCGTTGACGTTGACCTCGATCTTGACGATGGTGACGTCGACGTCGAAGTCCGTTCCGCCGGCGACGTCATAGATGCCCGCACGGGACCTTGCGTGGTTGTTGTCGAAATCCATGTAGACACACGTCCGGACAGCGGCATCCTGACCGATCGGCGGGTCACATCGCCCAATGGCAGTGTCCGCCGACGCGGGCTGAGCACCGAGGGCGAAAATGCTGGCACCGGTCATCAATGCGACCGTCGCCAGACGTGCAATTCGAACCATGAGAAGGGTTCCTCCGAGGTCTGAACGAGACTGGGGTGCGTGCGAAGGCGACTGGTTGATCGCCGTTCGCCGCGCTGATGTCGTGAACAGACTGGCGGGTGCACCTTCGGAGAACCTTCGGAGAACCTTCGACAGGGTCACCCCCAGCACCTGGGCGAGCATTTCGAGGTGACGATCGACCCGGTCACCAGTCGCCCGACGGCCGAGGCCATTCGGATGCGGCGGCATCCGCTGTGCAGGCCGAATCCAAACGCCGACCGTCGTTAGAACTACCCCCGCGCTTTGTCTCACAGGGCCGGCCTGGACGTCGGGTTATGCGGCGGAAGCGCGCAACAGCAGCCTCACTCCTGCCTTGCATCGACTGGATGCTGCTCTTGCCGTTGTCGGCCGCTGCCTGGATCCGCTTCTGCAGGGTGTGCCGAAGGCGAGATGGGACCCGTTGAACGCTCGCTGGGACAGCGAAGGCGAGCAGAACTAGGACGTGGCGAGGACTTTGGTTAGGAGGGTTAGGGCCTTTTGGAGGTTGGGGGTGGTGGGGGTGGCGTAGCCGATTACCAGGCCGGGTGGGCCGGGGGTGGAGCGGCGGTAGTCGGAGAGGGGGGCGACTTTTACGCCGGCGGCTTCGGCGGCGGCGGCGATGGTTCGGTCGTTGAGGTGGGCGGGGAGGATGAGGGTGACGTGGAGGCCGGCATCTCGGCCGAGGACTTCGCCGTATGGGGAGAGTTGATCGACCACTTGGGCGCAACGTTCGGCGTAGCGGCGGCGCCCGCGGCGTACCAGTTGGTCGAGGTAGCCCTCGCGGAGCATGGCGAGTACAGCGGCCTGGACGGGCCAGGACGGCCAGTCGCCGGTGTCCTCGCGGTGTGCGGCCAGCAGGTCGACGGTGTCCGGTGATGCGACGAGCCAGCCGAGGCGGAGGGATGGGCTGAGCATCTTCGACATCGTGCCGAGGTGTACGACGCGGTCGAGGTCCAGTTGGGCCAGTGCGGGCAGCGGCGCCACGTCGTACCGGAACTCGCTGTCGTAGTCGTCCTCGATCACTGTCGCCCCAGTCCGCCGTGCCCACTCCACCAGCGCGTTGCGCCTTGCGACCGGCAGACGGCCTCCGAGCGGGTACTGGTGGGACGGCGTGACGTAGACCGCTGCAGGTTCCGGTCCGAGCAGGTCCACCCGTAGTCCGTCTGAGTCGACAGGGATGTCGATGATCGGCAGACCGTGGTTGCGAGCGGCGCGTACGGCGCTGAGGTAGCCCGGGTCCTCGATCGCAATGGACTCACCGGGCCGCCGTGTCGCCGAGAGCAGGAGCCGCAGGCCGTGAGCACTTCCGTTGGTTACGAGTACGTTGTCCGGCCCACACGCGATTCCCCGCGTCCGCGCGACGTACTCGGCTAGAGCTGTCCGCAAAGCCGGTAGGCCCGCAGCGTCTTCGTAACCACGTGCAGGTGGTTGTGCCGACACCTCCCGCCACGCGCGTCGCCACCCGGCGTCGGCCGTCGGTTCGACGTACGGGATGCCCGGTCGAAGTGTGAGCAAGGGACGAGGTGGTGCTGGCTTGGGGCGGCGTGGGGTGGCTTGAGCCGGTTCGAGCGGTACGACGTCCGCTACGTATGTCCCGGAGCCGGTCTTGCCCTCGATCCAGCCTTCGGCGTGGAGTTGGTCGTACGCCGATTGCGCGACCGAGCGGGATACGCCGAGCTGGCGGGCGAGGTCCCGCGTAGACGGCAGGCGATGGCCGCCGCGGAGCCGGCCGTCTCGTACGCCTTCGCGGAGTTGCTCGGCCAGTTGGAGGTGCAAGGGCCCGCTGCCGTCGCGCCGTACGGTCAGAGGAATTTCGGTGAGTTGCAAAGTGGCCTGCGGAAGTCTGGACTGAATGGACCGTGCCAGCATGCCACTAAGCCTTCAGGCTGGACGCATGACCACCACCGTCGCGACACCTCTGCAGCCGACTGACCGGACCACTGTTCGCCGTGGCAAGGACCGCGCGGCGACCGATCGCGAGATCCTGCATGAGGTGTTGCGCGCAGGCATGATCTGCCATCTCGGCGTGCTGATGGGCGATGCGCCGATGGTGTTGCCGACGGCCTATGGTCTCGACCTCGATCGTGGACCCGACGGCACGATCTACCTGCACGGCTCGGTCGCGGCCCGCAGCGTGGTGGCCGCGCCGGACCAGACGATCTGCGTCACCGTGACTCACCTCGACGGTCTCGTGCTGGCACGTTCGGCGTTCCACCACTCGGTGAACTACCGGTCGGCGGTCATCTACGGCGTACCGCGCCTGGTGGTGGACGCGGACGAGAAGCTGCACGGCCTCACCCGCATCGTCGACCACCTCGTACCCGGCCGCAGCCACGGCACCCGCGCCCCCAACCGCAAGGAACTCGCCGCCACCGCCGTCCTCGCCCTCGACCTCACCGAGGCCTCGGTCAAGCTCCGTGCCGAAGGCGCCAACGACGAGGAAGTCGACCTGGACCTCCCGCACTGGGCCGGCGTCATCCCCCTCCGCCTCGTCGCCGACACCCCCATCACCAACCCCGACTGCGATCTCCTCGTCCCGGCCCACATCCGCACTCGCTCGCACACCCTCGGCGCTCCCTCCGACGACTAGCCCTCGGCGTTCCAAAGAAGTCCTGTTTCGACATGCGTCTATCTTGACTTCCGTCTAATCAAGAGAGAAGGTGGGGATCGCTGTTTAGATGAACATCAACTTAGTGCCTGCCGCTCGGATAGGCGCGAGAGGACCCGAACATGAGCAGTGAAACCAGGACCAGTGCCGTCGGCGGATTCGCCGGCGATCCGGCCACCGCGTTCACCCCGCCGTCGGCGGGCAGTTGTTGCGGCAGTACGCCGAGTGGGCAGGAGTCCGCCCAGGCGACGGCCGGCTGCTGCGGAACCGACACCGCCGTCGCGGCGAGCTCGTGCTGCGGCGCGGCTCCGGTCAGCGAAACCGCCGAGCCCGTCACCACCACCGGGTGCTGCGGATGACCACCGCGTCGCCCAGGCCGGTGGCGGCTCCGGTTCACGGCGGCGCGTCGGCCGACCGGATGCTCGAGACCGTTCGTGACCTCGCTTCCGACCGGTACCAGGGCCGCCGGGTCGGTACGCCCGGCGGCAGGATGGCCGCGCAGTGGCTGGCCAGCCAACTCGCTGAACTAGGGGCGACGGTGCAGCTCGACAGCTTCGAGGTGACCGGTGTGAAGGAGCTGACGTCCACGCCGGTCGCGATCATCGGGCAGCGCCGGCTGACCCATCGACGGGACTTCGCCGAACAGCTCAGCTCCGCCCAAGTCGACGTACCGCGCCCAGCGCAGCTCGTTCCGGCGGACGCCGACACCTGGCGCGATGGTTGGGTCATCGTCGCCGCAGCCGACCAGCAGGCGCTGGCGCGGGCGAGCGCGGAGGATGTCGCCGGCCTCCTGGTGCCACGGGGCGTCGACGAGGCGGGCTGGATGCCGAAGATGATCGCCGGCCCTCCCACCGGCCAGGTCGCGATCGTGTCGGTGCGCGCCGACCTGCACGCTGACCTGGCGCACCACCTCAGCGAGACGCTGACGGCGTCGGTGCCGATGCGGACGATCACCACGACCGGGACCAATGTGTACGGCGTCTTCGCCGAGCCGTCTCCGGGACACCCGTCCGTACTGCTGACCGCGCATTTCGATGGCGTCGGCGACGACCCGAACCAACGATTCCCCGCAGCGGCGGACAACGCCTCCGGCGTGGCAGTCGCCCTCGAAGCCGCCCGGCTGCTGTCTGCCACGCTGCCCAATAACGTTGGCCTGGCCGTCGCGCTGCTCGATGGTGAGGAAGCCGGTGCTCGCGGCTCGGCCCATCACGCCCCTCAACTCGCACCCGGCACGTTCGTGATCAACGTCGACGGTGCCGCGCGGCTCGGCGACGCGGCCGCGGTCGAGGCCGGTGGACCGGCCGAACTCTTGCTCGCCGCGCTCGACCAGGCCGGACGGCACACCGGCGTGCCGCTGCGGGCCGGCGCGATGGCATCGGACAACCGGCGCTATGCCGCCGCCGGCTTACCTGCGATCGGTATCGGCATGGGCATGCCCGGCTACCAGACGCCCGCCGAAACCCCGGACCGAGTCGAGGCCACCACACTGCTAGCCGCCGCGGACCTCGTCGTCGCGACGGTCCACGCACTCTGCCCACGCCAGGTTCAAGGCAGTGATTGACGGCCGTGGTTAGAGTCGAGGGATGGCTACGGATCGGGTAATTGAGAATCTGGTTTATCGGTATGCCGAGTTGGTCGACGCGGGGGATTTCGCCGGGGTAGGGACGCTGTTGTCGCATGCGACGTTTGTTGCCGGGGACGAGCAGGCGGTCGGGGCCGAGGCGATCGAGGCGCTGGCGCGGCGTACGACCGTGGTGCCCGAGGATGGTCGGCCGCAGACCAAGCACTTGATGACGAATGTGCGCGTCGAGGTTGAGGAGTACGCCGGTACGGCGGAGGCGCGGTCGTACTTCAGCGTGTTGCAGGCGTTGCCGGGATTCCCGCTCCAGGTTGTTGCCTCAGGCACCTATGAGGACAAGTTCGAGCGTGGTGACGGCAGCTGGTGGTTCGTTGAGCGGAAGACGGTGCTCGATCTCGTGGGCGACACCACCAACCTGCTGCCCCGCGTGGACACTTCAGCCCAGTAGGGGTTTCAGGCGGTGTTTGACGAGGCGGCTGGTGACCGGGCCGAGGTTGTCGAGTTCGGTCAGTAGCGCCTCGGTCAGGACGGCGAGTTGTTCCAGCGAGGTCAGGGCCTGGGTCGCGCCCGCCGGGTCGACGCCGTCGAGGAGTTCGATGCCGATGAAGCCGGCCGAGATGGCGCGGGCCAGACCGCCGAGGTCGACCAGCGGCAGCAGCGGGCTGTCGGCGAGGACCCGGCGCAGGGTTGCCTCGACCTCGATGATCCAGATGCCGAGGGCATCCGCGACCGCTTGCGCGACGATTTCGTTGCCGCGGGCACCGGCTAGGAGTTGCGCGAGTACGGCGACGTTGCCCTCGGCGTGTTCGGTGTCGTGCACGCGACGGCCGAGCGCGAGCAGTTCGGCGAACGTCGTGGCCGCGGCGAAACCCTCGCGATAAAGGGCAACCCGGGCCTCGGTACTCTCGCGGCAGGCGGCGGCGATCAGGTCGTTCACGGTGCCGAAGTGGTAGAAGACCAGCGCCTGGTTCTGCCCGGCCGTGGTGGCGATGTGCCGGGCCGAGGCGCCGGCGAATCCGCGCTCGGCGATCGTCCGTAGCGCGGCGTCCATCAGGATCGCCCGGGTGTCCTTCGCCATCCCACTCCATCTCGCTCGCCTGCTGACCAAGACCAGTTGTTGCCTGCCCGGAGACTACCCACGCGACACGGACGCCGCCCGATCCGCCACGATCGCACCCGGGAGTCGTACCGCTGCCACTCCGGGCCGAGGCGTTCGGCGAGCTCGGCCCGTTCGTGCGGTTCGGCGAGTGCCACCGAGAAGGCGGTCGCGCCGAGCGTGGCCAGGGCCATCGACCAACTGCGTGTACCGATCGCGATCAATCCGAGCAAGGTGATGGCCGAGATCTGCATGGGATTCGCGACATAGGCGTACGGCCCGGTGGTGACGAGTCGGACCGGCGGATCCCAGGGGTACGGCGTACCGCCTCCGCGCCGGGCGAACTCGTACATGGCCAGCAATGCCGGTACGGCGACCACGCCCATCGCTGCCGCCAACCCGGCCGTACGCCACCCGGGTCCGGCGTACAGCGCGTGCCAACTGCCGTCGCCCGCAGCCATCACCGCAGACGGCATTAGCCACATGACGAGCCCAGTGAACGCGTACAGCTGGATTAACGCCCGCCCGGCCAACCGCTCCCGCCGTACCGTCCAACGGCCGACTAGAACCGCGGGGACGGCCGCAACCACTAGAGCCACCAATTCGCCGTACAGCCAGTTGGGCCCGAGGTCGACGAGCATGCCGAGTTGAGGCATCACTAGTACGTCGCCCCAGCCGAAGAGTGCGATGATCGCCCAGACCGGCACCGGCACCGGCACTCGCTCGCGTAGCAACAACGGGACCGGCCCCCACAACACGGCCCAGCCAATCCAGAGGTCGAGCGGTACGCCGAGGAGTACGCCGTCTGCCGGCTCATACCGCCACCACCCGGCGTGCAGCGCGACCTGGTTGGCGAACCCGATCCCGACAACAGCTGTCAGGAATGCCAACAGGAGAGCGCCTGCCATCCTGCGATCGACTGGGCGCCTTGACGTACGCCATAGCCCAAGAGCCAGCGCAATCGGTCCCGCCAGGCAGCAGTAGCGCGCAAGTACGTCAGTGACCATCAGCGTCGTCCACCAGGCCAAGGGCGTCGGTGAAGTGGTCGAGGCCCGCGCCGACCATGGCGGACTCGATCGGGCCGAAGTACCAACTCGGGTCCAGCCGGCGGATGAACGGGATCTCGATCCGCACGGCCGTACTCGCGCCTTGGGCATGCCAGCTGACCGTTCCGCCCTGCCAGGTCAGCCAGCGCCGGGTCTTCGACTCATCCCGGACGACCTTGAACACCAACCGCCCGGCCGCACGCTCGACCACCTCGGTCTCGATCGGATCGCCCGCCACCGTGAAGGTCCACCGCGAGCCCACGGCCAACCCGGCCCCGCTCGCAGCCGTCGGAGTCGGATATCCCGTGACCCGGAGCAGACCCGGCCGTCGTACGGCGTCGAACCGCGGGCCGGCCGCCAGCCGCTGCTCGACCTCCAACGGCGACGAAGCGACGAGCCGCTCCTGACTCACGGTCTGAACCGGTGCGACGCGCAGTCCCGGGATCAGTCCTTCAGGTCCTTGCGGATGTTCGGTCATGCGCAGCAGCATAGATCAGAATTTAAGCGATCGCTCAAAACCATCCAAATCAGGTTCACCCAGGGCGAAGGGAGGCATAAGCAGGCGCTTTCCGGCTGCTGAGCCGGGAGGATCTGAGGTATGACGGCAGAACAGCGGTACGACGCGTTGGTGGACGAGGTCTTCAGGTTCTACGAGCAGGGCAGGCTGACCGGCGCACTGGACGCCATCCGAACGGCCGATGCCGATCTCGCACCCTGGCGAGCCGAATTGGCCCACACGGAGGCGTGCATCCTGGGCGCCGACCACAGACCAGCCGAGGCCCTGCACGCTCTCCAGACCGCCTTCGCCGAAGGGGCCTGGTGGCATCGCAAGATCCTGACCGAGGACGACGATCTCGAGGGACTGCGCGATCTGCCCGGTTTCGCGGACCTGGTCGAGCAGTCCGACCAGCGCCGCGCGGCCGAGACCGATGTACCGGGTGAGCATCTGCTCGATCGGCCAGACGGCGAGATTGGCGGCGTCCTGGTCGCGCTGCACGGAGCCGGTCAGCGGGCCGGGCACGCCCGCCGCGATTGGTCCAGTGCACTCGATCGCGGCTATGCCGTACTCGCGGTCGAATCGGCCCAGCGGATGTCGCCGATGTACCGCACCTGGCCGGACCAGGAGCTCGCGGCCAAGGACATCGCCGCCGCGATCGCGACCCTTCCGGACGACATCCGCTCCGGCCCGCTCATCGCCGCGGGCTTCTCGGCCGGCGCCCGCGCGGCCCTGCTGTGGGCCCTCACCGACAAGCCCACCCCGGCCACAGGAGTCGTCGTACTCGCGCCTGCGATCGGTGGCGTCGACCTCCCCGCCGGCAAGACGCTCAACCCAGCCATCGCCTGGTACGGCTCCGAGGACGACCTACTCGAACACGCCCCCGCCATCGAGCGCCTACCCGGCTTCACGGTCAAAGTCATCCAAGGCCTAGGCCACGCCTTCCCGAAAGGCCGGCAGCTCACCGAGGTGCTCGGCTGATGCCAAAACACTGGGTGTTCGATCTCGACTACACGCTCGGTGCTTTCGCGGACTCGGGATCGAGCCGATGGGCGGCGTGTTCGTCGATGATCTGGCGCGGAATCTCGAGGTGCCCAAGCGGCTTGGCATGACGACCGTGCATGTGGATATCAACGCGCCCGAGACCAGGTCTGACAGCACCAGCCACGACCACGTCGACGTCTGGATCCGGGATGTCGCCGACTGGCTGACTTGTGCACAAGAACCTGTGGACAAACCTTCAGTCGCTTGAGGTTATCCACAGAAATTGGGAGGTTTTGCACTCTTTTCCACCAAGTTCTGTGGATAACCAGTGGGAAACTCTGTGCACACCTGGGGACGGAGGTGTGGATAACTACAAGGCTGTAGTTAAGACAAATGGCGGCAGCTAAGGTGAGCCTTGCCTAATTAAACCTGCTGTCAAAGGAGTGCGGAATGAGCCGAAGTCCCCTGTCCCGGCGGTCCTTGCTGCGTGGAGGGCTCGGTGCCGGCGGGTTGTTGCTGCTCGCGGCCTGTGGTGATTCGCCCGATCCGGCGAGCCCGAATGGAGCGGCCTGGGAGTTCACCGACGACCGCGGCAAGAAGGTGACCCGGCCGCAACGCCCGACCACGATCGTCGCGCAGATCTCGGCCGCGGCAGCCCTTTGGGATCTCGGGATCCGCCCGGTCGGCACCTTCGGCGAATCCAGGAACGCCGACGGCACTCCGACCATGGCGGCCGGCTCGATCGACCTGAGCAAGGTCACGTCGATCTCGGAGACCTTCGGCGAGTTCAACCTGGAGAAGTACGCGACCCTCAAGCCCGAGCTGCTGATCACGCAGCTGCAGGTGAAGAACGAGCTCTGGTACGTCCCCGCGACGAGCGTCGAGCCGATCGAGGCGCACAATCCGATCGTCGCGATCAGCCACCTGGAAACGACCGTCCCAGCGGTGATCGACCGGTACGCCGCGCTCGCGAAAGCCCTCGGCGCGGACCTGGCGGCCGAACCGGTCACCAAGGCGAAGACCGAATTCGACCAAGCGTCCAAAGGGCTAAGAGAGGCCAAGCTGGACGCGCTGAAGGTGCTGTTCATCAGCGCGACGGCGGACAACGCCTATCTCGGCATCGCCCCGGCGTTCGCGGATCTGCGCATGCTGTCGGACCTGGGTGTGCGGTTCGTCACGCCGAAGGCCGACGCGGCCGACCCGCACTGGGAGACCTTGTCGTGGGAACAGGTCGGCAAATATCCAGCGGACGTGATCCTCTACGACGAGCGGACCCGGGACATCTTCACCAAGACCCGCATCCCGACGTACCAGCAGATGCCCGCCGTGAAGGCGGGCCAGACGATCGCCTGGAACCCGACCCTGCCGGCCAGCTGGGCCGGTTTCGCCCCGGCCTTACGCAAGCTGACCGCCGACCTAAGCCGGATGCGCCCCCTCGGCTAGCCGACAAACGAGCGGCTAGCCCTGCGGTAGAACGAGGAGGATCAGTACCACTGGGTGGAGACGACGAAGCCCAGGGCGATCAGGCCCATGCCGATCAGCAGGTTCCAGTTGCCGAGGTCCTTCATCAGCGGCACATCGCTGCCGGCCACGTAGAACACGACCAGCCAGGCGAGACCGAGGACCCACGCACCCAGCATCGTCGGTGCGACCCACGCCCGGCTGGTGGTGCGGACCTTCTTGGGCGTCTTCTCGACCGCCTTCTTCTCCGAGGACTTCTTGTTCCGACTGCTGGATTCGGGCACGACTTGACTCCTTGCACGGTACTTGCCTGGCTCTGGCCTCGGTTAGCGTAGTGCAGTACACGGCAACAGGATCACGGGTGAGTCGATTGAGGCGGATTTCGTTATGGCGCGCTGCGGCGCCGGTGGCACTTCTGTGCGCCGGTCTGCTGTTCGCGACCAGCGCCTCGAACGCCCGTGGCACCGACCTGCGGCCCAGCCGGAACACCACTTTGGCCGGGCTGGTCGAGGAGCAGAGCCGGCGTAGCGCCGAGCTGGCCCGCCATGCCGCCTCGCTGCGCAGCGACATCGACGACCTGCAGTCGCAGCAGGGCACCATCGACCCGACGCTGCAGAAGCGCCTCAAGGACCTGTCCCGTCAGGTCGGTACGACGCCGCTGACCGGCCGTGGTCTGACCGTCACGCTGAAGGACGCGCCCAAAGAGGTCGTGCAGGACAACCCGGATATCGACGCCGACTGGCTGGTCATCCACCAGCAGGACATCCAGGCCGTGGTGAACGCGCTGTGGGCCGGTGGCGCCGACGCCATCTCGATCCAGGGCCACCGGATCATCTCCACTACCGGGATCAAGTGCGTCGGCAACTCCGTCGTCCTGCACGGCGTGCCGTACCTGCCGCCGTACCGGATCAGCGCGATCGGCGACCGGGCCCGGCTGCAGAAGGCGCTGGACACCTCGAAGTACATCGACAACCTGAAGGACTACGTGGTCCGGTTCCAGCTCGGTTACCAGGTCAAGTCCGAGGTGGCGATCGCGATGCCGGCGTATGTGGGCACGCTCGATCTGGAGTTCGCGACGGTCCCACCCACACCAACTCCCAGTAGCCGCTGACCAGGGCCTGCAACAATGGGCCGCATGCCCCGGATCCTTGTCGTCGACAATTACGACTCCTTCGTCTACAACCTGGTCCAGTACCTCCAGCAGCTCGAGGCGGAGACGACCGTGCTGCGCAACGACGAGGTGACCCCCGAAGAGGCCGCGACGTACGACGGGGTGCTGCTTTCGCCGGGCCCGGGCACGCCCGAGGAGGCCGGCGCCTGCGTCGACATCGTTCGCGAGTCGTCGGGCCAGGTGCCGATCTTCGGGGTCTGCCTTGGTCTGCAGGCGATCGGCGTGGCCTTCGGCGGGGTCGTCGGCCGCGCGGATGAGCTGCTGCACGGCAAGACGAGCCTGGTATACCACGAGGGTGCCGGTGTGCTCGCGGGGTTGCCGAGCCCGTTCACCGCGACCCGGTACCACTCGCTCGCGATCGCGCAGGACACCGTGCCCGAGGTGCTGGACGTGACCGGCCGGACCGAGGCGGGCATCATCATGGCCGCCCGGCACCGCGATCTGCCCATCGAGGGCGTCCAGTTCCACCCGGAGTCGGTGCTCACCGAGGGCGGTCACCGGATGCTCGCCAACTGGCTCACCCAGTGCGGCGACGAAGGCGCGGTCGCTCGCTCCGCGGGCATGGCACCAGTCGTCAGCTGAAACGTGGAACGGGCCGGTCCTCCCAGTAGGGAAGCCCGGCCCGTTCTTGCGTTCAGCTGGAGTTACTCCTCGCCGCTGCCGTTGCCGCGGCCCCAGCCGGTACCGCCACCCGGCGGGGTGATGGTGATCCCGGGGCCGGTCGGCGTCGGTGTGGGCGACGGCTCACCCTCGGGCTCGACCGCGATGTAGATCTTCACCTGCGAGCCGCGGGTGGCCTGACCGTCGGCGGGCGTCTGGCTGATCACCTTGCCGGCCTCGACGTCTGCGCTCTCCTGCTCCTCCGCCACCGGCACCAGGCCGGCCTCACGCAGCTTCTTCTCCGCCTGCTCCTGGCTATCGCCGACCACGCTCGGCACGTCGACCTTCACCGCACCGGTCGAGACCGTCAGCGTGAACGTCGTACCGCCCTTGTAGCGCTTGCTGGTGTCCGGCGAGACGTCCAGCACGGTGCCCTTCTTGTCCGCGGCGTCCTTCTGCTCGACCTTGACGTTGAAGTTCGCGTTCGGCACGTTTTCGATCTTGGTGCGTGCCTCTTCCTCCATGTTGCCGATCACGTCCGGGACACTGTACGTCTGCTCTCCGGCCGAGTAGGTCAGGTTCACCGGCGTATTCGGTTCGACCAGCGTGGTCGCGATCGGATCCTGCGACATCACCGTGCCCACCTTGAACGAGCTGTTGGCCACGGCCGTCGTCGTGCCGACCGTGAGGCCAAGGTCGCTGAGCGCTTTGGTGGCCTGCGGAATGGTCATGGTGATCAGGCTCGGCACCTTCACCTGGGCGACCTGTGAGGTGGTGCCCGACGGGTCCGGGGTGGTGCCGCCACCGGCCTTCCCGTCGTTGGCGTTCTTGTAGACCAGGTAACCGCCGATCGCCACGGCCACGATCGCCAGGCCGAGCAGGAAGAACGCGAGTCCACGGTTCCGCCGGGCCGCCGCGCTCATCGGGTCGCGGTCGTCCGGGCCCATCAGGTCGTTACCCGGACGCGGTCCACCCAGACCCGTGCCGGGACCACCGGCACCCGGCGCCACCATCGTCGCGGCGGGGATCGCGCGGGTCTCCGCGGACGCACCCACGGGCGCCATCGGGGCGGTGACCTGCTGGCCGGCCAGCACCCGGTGGATGTCCTGGCGCATCTCGTTGGCGCTCTGGTAGCGATGGTCGCGGTTCTTGGTCAGCGCCTTCAGCACCACCGCGTCGATCTCCGGCGGGATCTCCGGGTCGAACGACGACGGCGGCAGCGGCTCTTCCCGCACGTGCTGGTAGGCGACCGACACCGGCGATTCGCCGACGAACGGCGGCCGCCCGGTCAGCAGTTCGTACAGCAGACAACCGGTCGAGTACAGGTCGGAGCGGGCGTCCACGGTCTCGCCGCGGGCCTGCTCGGGCGACAGGTACTGCGCGGTGCCGATCACGGCCGCCGTCTGGGTCATCGTGGACGAGGTGTCCGCGATGGCGCGGGCGATGCCGAAGTCCATCACCTTGACCTGGCCCTGCGGCGTGATCATCACGTTGCCGGGTTTGATGTCGCGGTGCACGATGCCGGCCCGGTGGCTGTAGTCGAGGGCCTCCAGTACGCCGGAGGTCAGCTCCAGCGCGCGCTCGGGCATGATCTTGCGGCCTTCGCGGATCAGGTCCCGCAGGGTTTTGCCCGCGACGTACTCCATCACGATGTAGGGGATCGTGATGCCGGAGCCGTTCGGGTCGGGCTCCTCGCCGGTGTCGTAGACCGAGACGATGGTCGGGTGGTTCAGCGAGGCGGCCGACTGGGCCTCTCGCCGGAACCGCGCCTGGAAGGTCGAATCGCTGGCCAGGTCGACGCGCAGCCGCTTGATCGCGACCGTTCGCCCCAGCCGGTTGTCGACACCCTTGCGGACATCGGCCATCCCCCCTCGCCCCAGCGGATCGCCTTCTTCGTAGCGACCGCCGACGAGACGTGCCTGCGAGTTCATCCTTCTACCTTCCGGACTGCGTGAATCTGGGAATGGGGGGCGGCCACCGTAGCGGCTACACGTGGGAACGTCATCGTCGGTTCAGCACCGCTTCCATCACGTCCTTGGCGATCGGCGCCGCGAGTTGGCCGCCGGAGATGTCGTCCCGGCGGACGCCTGCGTCCTCGACTACGACGGCGACCGCCACCTGCGGATCGCTCGCCGGCGCGTAGGAGACGAACCAGGCGTACGGCGGGCGCTCGGGCGAGGTCTGCGCGGTCCCGGTCTTGCCGGCCACCTCGACCCCGTCGATGCGGGCCGGCTGACCGGTGCCGTTGGCGACGACGTCGACCATCATCCGGTTCAGCTGCTCGGCCACCTCGGGGGTGACCGCCTGGTGCAGCGACTCGGGCTTGGTCTCCGAGATCTTCTTCAGGCCCTCGGTGGTGATCTCGCTGACGAGGTACGGCTTCATCACCTCGCCCTTGTTCGCGATCCCGGCCGCCACCATCGCCATCTGCAACGGCGTGGACCGGACGTCGAACTGGCCGATCGCGGACTGTGCGACCTGCGGAGCGTTCGGGTCGTCCGGGAACCGGCTGGCGACCGCGCCGATCTCCGGCAGGTGCCGCTCACCGAAGCCGAACTTCTCGGCCTGCTCGCGCAGCGCCTCGGCGCCGAGCTCCATGCCGAGCACGCCGAACGCGGTGTTGCAGGACTTGCGCAGCGCGACCAGGATCGTCGCCCGGTTGCTGCCGCCGCAGTTCTGGCCGTTCTGGTTGGGCAGGGTGGCCGTGGTCTGCGGCAGGTTCAGCACGGCGGGCGAGTCGACCTGGCTCTCCGGGGTGTACTTCCCGCTGGACAGCGCCGCCGCGGCTGTGACGAGCTTGAACGTCGAACCCGGCGGGTAGAGCTCGCGCTCGGCCCGGTTCAGCATCGGCTTGTCCTTGTCCGCGTTGAGCTGTTCCCAGGCTTCCTGGACCGTCTTCACGTCGTGACCGGCCAAGCGATTCGGGTCGTACGACGGCAGCGAGACGCTGGCGAGGATCCTGCCGGTCTTCGGGTCGATCGCGACCACCGCGCCCTTTTTGCCCTTCAGCCCGCTGATCGCGGCGGCCTGGGCCGACGGGTTGATCGTCAGCTTGACCGTGGCACCGCGCTGGCGCTTGTTGGTGACGACGTCCATCACCCGGCGGAACGCCATCGACGGGTCCGAACCGTTCAAGGCGGCGTTCTGGGACTGCTCGATGGCGGATCGGCCGAAGACGAAGGAGTAGTACCCGGTCAGGTGGGCGTAGTCGCCGCGGCCGGGATACGTGCGCTGGTACTCGTACCGATCGTCGCTCGGCTTGCTCTCCGCGATGGGCGTGTTGCCGTTGCCGACGGTGATCGGCCCGCGGTTCACCGAGAACTGCGAGTCGGTGACCCGGCGGTTGCCGTTCTTCGCGTTCAGCTCCTCGGCCCGGAAGGCCTGGATGTACGTCGAGTTGGCCATCAGCGCGAGCATCAGGATGATCGCGGCCACGGCCATACGTCGGATTGCCTTGTTCATCGCTGCACCGCCAGGGCGATCGTTTCGTCGGAGACCGGCGCCGCGGGAGTCTGGGGCCGCCGGGCCTGGTCACTGATCCTCAGCAGCAGGGCGATGATCGCCCAGTTCGCCACCAGTGAGGTTCCGCCGAGAGACATGAACGGTGTGGTCAGACCGGTCAGCGGGATCAGCCCGGTGACACCGCCGACCACCACGAACACCTGCACCGCGAAGCTCATCGCCAGACCGACGGCGACCAGCTTGCCGAAGATGTCCCGGCAGCCGAGCGCGGTTCGCATACCGCGCTCCACGATCAGTGTGTAGACCAGGATCAAGGCGATCAGGCCGGTCAGGCCCAATTCCTCGGCGAACGACGACATGATGAAGTCGCTCTGGCTGACCGGTGTCAGTTCCGGCCGGCCCTCGCCCAGGCCTCGGCCGAGAATGCCACCCCAGCCCTGGCCGTACAGGGCGGTGACGAGCTGGAACCCGCCGAGGTCGATGTTGCCGAACGGGTCCAGCCAGGTGTTCACGCGGACCCGGACGTGCCCGAAGGTGGCGTAGGCGAACCACGCGCCGACCGCGAACAGCATGCCGCCGATCAGGATCCAGCCGATGCGCTCGGTGGAGACGTACAGCAGGGTCAGGAACAGGCCGAAGAACAGCAGCGACGTGCCGAGGTCCTTCTCGAAGACCAGCACGCCGAGGCTGCAGGCCCAGGCGACCAGGATCGGGCCGAGGTCACGCGCTCTGGGTAGGTCGAGACCGAGGAACCGGTGCCCGGCCAGGGTCAGCACGTCGCGCTTCACCACCAGGTAGCCGGCGAAGAAGATCACCAGGCAGACCTTGGCGAACTCGCCCGGCTGGAAGGACAGGCCGAACAGGCTGACCCAGATCCGGGCGCCCTTCAGCTCGACACCGAGCACCGGCACCAGCGGCAGGATCAGCAGGATCAGACCGGCCAGGCCCGCCGTGTAGGTGAGCGCCTGCAGCCGGCGGTGGTCACGGATGAGCAGGATCACGCCGAGGAACAACATCACCCCGACAGCGGTCCAGGTGATCTGCTGCGGCGCGGCTGCCGACCGCTCGATGCCGCGCACCAGGTAGGCCAGGTCGATCCGGTGGATCATCGCCAGGCCGAGACCGTTCAGCAGCACGGCACAGGGCAGCAGCACCGGATCGGCGTACGGCGCCTTGTAGCGCAGCGTGATGTGCGCGACCAGGGCGAGGACGCCGATCCCGGCGGCGTAGTACCCGGTGCTGGCCGGGATCTTGCCCTGCACGGTGATGCCGATGTTGATGTACGCCCCGACGGCGACGGCGACCGCGATGATCAGCAGGAACAGCTCCACCCCGCGACGGGTGCGCGGGATGACCTGGATGACCGACGTGGACGCGATGCTCATCGGAGACCACCACAGTCTTCGGACGGCAGGCTCGGGGTGGTCGTCGGAGTCGGGGTCGGCGTCGGTGTGCTCGGCTTCACCGTCGTCGGGGTCGTCGGCTTAACCGGGGTGCTCGGACGCGGGGGCGTCGGCGTCGGCTTGGGCGTCGGGGTGGCGTCGGCCTTCGCGCACTCGGCGGCGATGGTCTGCAGCTCCTTGACGATGTTGCGCGCGTCGGTGAGGTTGTCGGCCTGGATGTTCTGGTCGAGGGCGTCCTGGCGGAACCGCGGCAGCTGTTCGACCAGCACCGACTGGACCTCGTAGATGTGCGAGAGGTTGATGCCGGGGATCTCCTCGTCGACGCCCTGGAAGATGGCGACGTTGTCCCCGTCGGTGCCGACGAAGTACTGCTGCTGGGTCCAGGAGTAGGCGAACCGCCCGGCGCCGCCGATCAGCGCGACGATCACGACCAGCAGGGCGAGTCGGCGCAGCCAGCGGAACCGCCTCGGCGGCTGCGGGGCATACCGAAGATGCTCGAGATCCTCCTCGCCCGCACCGCCCGCGGCATGCGCACCACCCTCGCCCGCTCGCCGTACCTCGATGGTCGGTTCGGGCCGGCCGGTCCCGCCTTGGCCGAGCTCGGCGGCCGCGCCGACCAGTTGCGGAGCGGTCGGGCCGGCAGTCTCGACCACATCGGCGACCACACAGGTGACGTTGTCGTTGGACCCGGCCTCGAGGGCGCGGGTGATCAGGTCGACGACGACGGAGTCCGGCGTGCCCTCGGCCATCGAGGTGGCGATGATGTCGTCGGTGACGTAGTCGGGCAGGCCGTCGCTGCAAAGCAGCAGCCGGTCACCCGCCTGGACGTCGAGGACCTCGAGGTCCGGATCGGAGTCGGGCCGGCCGTCCAGCACCCGCAGGATCAGGTTGCGATGCGGGTGGGTGAACGCCTCCTCGCGGCTGATCCGGCCCTCGTCCACCAGGGACTGCACGAACGTGTGGTCATGGCTGAGCTGGTAGAGCCGGCCGTCCCGCATCCGGTAGGCGCGCGAGTCGCCGAGATGCGCCATGCCGAGGTGCTGACCGTCGAACATCAGCGCGGTCACGGTCGAACCCATGCCCTCGCGCTCCGGGTCCTCCTCGACCAGCTCGGACAGCCGCTCGTTGGCCCGGTGCACGGCGCCGGCGAGGGCCTCGATCATGTCCTGGCCGGAGATACCCGGCTTGTCCAGCCGGCGAATCACCTGCACGGCGGCGGAGCTGGCCACCTCACCCGCGGCGGCACCGCCCATACCGTCCGCGAGCAGCAGCAGGTTCGGACCGGCATACGCCGAGTCCTCGTTGTTACGGCGGACGCGGCCGACGTCGGACAGTGCGGCATAGTCGAGCGACAAGGTCATCTGGCCGCCCTACTTCGTGATGTTCAGCGTCGTACGGCCGATGCGGATCGAGCCGCCGATTTCGGCCGGGACGGGCCTGGTCACGCGCTGGCCGTCCAGGTAGGTCCCGTTGGTGGAACCCAGGTCCTCCACCCACCACTCACCCTCGGACTGGAACACCCGGGCGTGCCTGGTGGAGGAGTAGTCGTCGTCGAGCCGGATCTGGCAGTCCGAGCCACGGCCGATGACCACCGGTTCCGCGGTCAGGGTGGCGCCGACACCGGCTTGGGGGCCGTCGGCGATGGTCAGCTTGCCGGGGGCGCCACGCTTCTTCTTCGAGGCCTTGGCCGCCTTGGGTTGTTTCGCGGCGGCCATCGGCGCGGCCGGAGCCACGGCGCGGGCGTCGACCTTCGCGCCGAACAGGTCGGAGCGGATCACCGACAGCACCGACAGCACGAACATCCAGAGCAGGGCGAGAAAACCCAGCTTGATCAGGGTGAGAGTGAGTTCCGACATTTTCGCCCGCTCACCGCCAGTTGCTGGGCGGCTGGGCTATCGGCTCGTCGGCGAGGCGCAACGTCATCTCGGTGTTCCCGATCCTCACTGTCGATCCGTCCGTCAGCTCCGCTTCGGCGGTGCGGTGGCCGTTCACCAGGGTTCCGTTCGTCGAGCCGAGATCGACCATGACCACCCGGATCCCCTGCGGGCCTTCGGGCATCAGCCGGATCTCCGCGTGCCGCCGGGAAACCCCAGGGTCGTTGATCTGGATGTCCGCGTCGGTACCCCGGCCGATCACCACGCCCGGTGGGTTCACCGGCCGGCGGCGGCCGTTCACCTCCAGCATCACCTGGGGGGTGCCGGTACGTGGTCGGGCCGCGGGAGGTGGAGTTTGCACGGGCACACTCTGCAACACCGTCTGGCCATCGTTGGGCATCGGCTGGGGGCGCTGCGGCCGTTGCGGGGTCGCGACGGTCGCGCTGCGGACCCGGAACTTGCCCGTGGGCAGGTCGTCGTGGCCGGTCAGCTCGAGCTCGATCGGCCCGGAGAACGTGTATCGCTGGATGTCGGCGTGCTCGCGGAGTTCATTGGCCAGCTCGTGGTTGAGCGTGCGCCCGTAGGCACTCAGTCGCTCGTGGTCACCACGGCTCAGCTCGACGGTGAAGTGGTTCGGCACCAGCCGCCGGTCCCTGGACAGGATCCTCGCGGTGTTGTCGATCTCACGCTTGAGTGCGGCAGCCAGTTCGATCGGCTCCACATCACCCTTGAACGCGCGCGCGAAGACGCCGCTGACGATGCCCTCGAGGCGTCGCTCGAAGCGCTGCAGCCCTCGCACGGGTCCTCCTTCACGGTTCGATCGCCGGTTGGCTCAACGATCCTTCCTGCCGCACGGCGCCTCCGAGAGGCTCGCCGTACGCAGCCCGCCGATGCCCGGCGGCCACACACATACGACGATCGATCGTATCGGGATGTTCGACCCAACCCGCAATGTCAGACTTCCGGATGACCCGTGCTAACCTTTCGTCTCGGTTGGCGAAGGGCGATTTACCGCCCGGAAACGACCAGCGCGCGAGTGGCGGAATGGCAGACGCGCACGGTTCAGGTCCGTGTGCCCGAAAGGGCGTGGGGGTTCAACTCCCCCCTCGCGCACAGCATCTGCAAATGCCGGAGTGATCCGGCACAGGAGCGGTTCCAGATTCTGGAGCCGCTCTTTCTGTTTGTACTCACGTCTCGTTGTAACACAGCTCACTACGGCCTGGGCTTTGCAGGGGTTCAATCGGGGCCTACGTCATGGTCGGGCTTCATGGGCGGGCGGAGCGGAATCCGGTCCAGCGCAGGTCTGCGGGCAGGTGGCTCAGGTCGTTGAACATGACGATTCCGGGCGGCAGGCCGGGTCGGTATTCGATCATGGTGAGGCCGGTGTTGGCGCTGTCGAGGCCGAGCCATCGGGCTGGCGGGGCGTCGAGGGCGTGGCGTACGAGCCAGGCGATCGGGTAGGCGTGAGTGATCAGGACTTCGTGGGTGTCGCGGTCTGGCGCGGCAGCGTCGGGGATGGTCGCGAATCGGGCGATCAGGCTCTCGGCGATCTTGTGGCCGGTCTCGGCTTCGTCGGTGTCGTAGCCGTCGAAGAACGGTATCCACGATGGAGGTGTCTCGGCGGGGGTGGGGACGTGGGGGACGTGGTCGATGAGCTCGGCGGCTTCGGCCACGGCGGTGTGCGGCGGCAGGTGCCGGGCGAGTTCGTGCGCGCTGGCTGCGGCGCGCGGTAGCGGGGAGTGCCAGACGGCGTCGATCGGGAGGCGCGCGAGGCGTTCGCCCAGCAGGGTGGCTTGTTGCCGTCCGGTGTCGGTGAGCTCGCCGAACGGGTCGGCGTCGCCGTGGCGTGCGATGTAGAGGTGTCGGATTGCCATCGGAGGCGTGGGTTCCTTTCGCGTCAGGTGTCTGGTGTTGTGACGGTGCCGGTGGTGCCGTCGATCGTGATGAGGGCGCTGTCGTGGATCGTTGCCGTGGCGTCCGGGAGGCCAACGACGGCGGGGATGCGAAGTTCGCGCGCGACGATCGCGGCGTGTGAGAGCACGCCTCCGGTGTCGGTGACCACGCCTGCGGCGATGCGGAGCAAGGGCGTCCAGGCCGGGTCGGTATAGGGACAGACGAGGATGTCGCCCGGACGGACACGAGGGAAGTCGGCCGGGCCTCTGACGATCCGTGCGGTTCCGGTCGCGATCCCTTGGCTGGCGGGTGTCCCGGCCAGCAATGTGGGCGATGCGACCGGAGCGTCGGCCGGTGCCGGTGGGGGCGTGGCGGTGATCGGCCGTGCCTGTAGAAGCCAGATGCGCTCGCCGGCGATCGCCCACTCGATGTCCTGCGACCCGCCAAGCAGAGCAGCCGCCTCCTGTCCGAGCGAGACGAGCCGCGCGACGGTAGCAGCGTCGAGCGTCGGCCGGTCGCGATCGACAGCGGGTACGTCGCGAGTGACGAGCCCGCTGGCGAACTGTGCGCTGCTGCTGCCGCGGCTGCCGTCGCCGCTGCCGCTGCCGCTGCTGCCGCTGTCGCCGTCGCCGTCGGGGTCGCGGTCGCCGTGGCCGTGGCCGTCGCGGTCGAGGCGGGTCCGCTTGTCCGAGATGGTGCGGGTGATCGACCCGTCCGCGGCGACACGGTAGGCGTCGGGGGTGACCATGCCCTCGACGACGCTGGGGCCGAGGCCCCACGACGCCTCGATCTCGCTGGTGCCTTCCGGGCCGGCGGAGGTGAACATCACCCCGGAGACCTCGGCGTCCACGAGGCGCTGGACGAGGACGGCCATCATCACCGGATCATCGCGCAACTGATCCGTGCCAGGATCGTTCCGGTAGGCGATCGCGCGCGACGAGTGGAGCGATCCCCAGCAGGTCCGCACCGCGCTCGCGACGTCCGCGACGCCGCGCACCGCGAGCACACTTTCGTGCTGACCGGCGCCCGACGCGTGAACGGTGTCCTCACTGTTCGCTGACGACCGCACCGCGACCGGCACGTCGCCGAGTCCGCCCAGCGCGCGTGCGAGCGAGTCGAGGAGCCCTGCCGGGAGCGGGCGCATCGCGATCTCCCGCCTGGCCGCGTCGAGCATGTCGGCTCCAACGCCGGGCCTGTCGGCTCCAATGCCGAGCCTGTCGGCCCCAACGCCGGGCCTGTCGGCCTCGCCGCTGAGCCTGTCGGATCCGACGCTGAGCCTGTCGGCCCCGACGTCGAGACCGCGAGCGGCCGCGGGATAGGCGTCGAATGGGATGACGAATCCGTCGGGCACCGGCAGTCCTGCGCGTAACAGCGCACCGAGCGTGCCTGCCTTGCCGCCGCTGGTGTTCGCGACCGCGTCCCTGAGCGGAATGATCATCCTAGAATCCTTCAACAAAATGTTGACAACATTTTGTTGATTCTGCATGATCGTCGGATGGCACGCAAGCACGACGTCGCGAAGGCTGCGAACACCGATCACGCCCAAGCACGACGCGAGCAGGAGGCGAGTGAGCACCTCCTCGAGCTCGGAGCCGACGAGCTCGACGCCCGACCGTGGCGCCCAGCGCCTGTCCCGCCGTCGGCGGTCGACCTGGCCCACTTCGCACTCTGGCGCTCTACCGACCTGGCTCCCGAGGGCGTCCTGAGTGCACTCGCGCTCCTGCCTGCCGCGCGCGCCGAGGTTGATGGGCTCGAAACCGGCCTCCTGTTCACCGCCCGCAGTGCCGGCCTGACCTGGGCGCAGATCGCGGAAGCGATGGGATTCAACTCCCCCCAGGCCTGCCAACAGCACTTCAACCGGCTCACCGCCAGGAAGAGCACCCACTCATGACGCAGGACTCGCCGCCCGAGCTCCTGACCCTGCACGCCGTCCGCATCAGCGGGTTCGCCGACACCCCCGTGATCGCTCGCCGCTTCAGGCTCGACCCGGCCGAGACGGCAGAGACCCTGAGCGATGCCGAGGCGTACGGCTGGGTGACGCACGCCGCCTTCGCCGGTCTCGAGGGCTGGTCACTGACCGAGTCGGGACGTACGGAGAACGAACGCCAGCTCGCAGCCGAACTCGTCTCCACCGGCGGCGCGGCGGAAGTCCGCGAGGTCTACCGCGACTTCCTCCCGCTGAATGCCCGCCTCCAGCAGGCCTGCACCGACTGGCAACTCCGCCCTGTTCCCGGCGACCGGCTCGCCGCCAACGACCACACCGACGCGGCCTGGGACGCCGCCGTCCTCGACGAGCTCACCGCCATCGACCACGCCCTCGCCCCAATCGCCGGCCGCCTCGACGTCCTCCTGGCCCGCTTCGGTGGATACGACTCACGATTCACCGCAGCCCTGCATCGCGCCAAAGCAGGCGGCAACGGATGGGTCGACCGCACCGACATCGATTCATGTCACCGCGTCTGGTTCGAACTCCACGAAGACCTCATCGCCACCCTCGGCCTCGACCGCGGTACAGAACCCTGACCGTCTCTGCAGCACCGACCGGCGCCCAGAAGAGCTCAGCCAACTAGTCGCGCCGCCGCGGTCAGCCAACTAGTCAGCCGCGGTCAGGCTTGGCCGGTTTCCAGGCGGGCGATGGTGGTGTGGTCGGGCGTGAGGGTGAAGTGCCAGCGGGTGCGCATCTCGCCCCAGGTGTTGTTGCGGAAGCGAGCGATAAGGGAGAGGCCGCCGTCGGTCGCGGATTCGACCTCCATCCGCCCGTCCGCGGTGAAGATCTCGCGATCGATCCAGGCCTGGAGGTCCCGGTCGGTGCCGTCGTCGGACATCGTGGCGTCCGGGGTCAGGACCGCGAGGAAGCGGGCCCGATCGCCCGCGTTGATAGCGTCGATCAGTTCTCGCACGGCCGGTTCGGTCACGCCGTTCATCAGCTGTCTCCTCGAAGCAGAGGTGAAAACCCGGTGTCAGGGCTGGTTTGACCGTGATAGCACGACAGCATGAGCGAACTGCGTACGACACCGATCGACCCGGCCGCCGCACCGGAGGCGTCGGGCGGATATGCCCAGGGCGTCGCGGTGGATGGAGCGCAGCGGCTGCTGTTCATCAGCGGGCAGATCCCGGTCGATCGCGCGGGAAATACGCCCGACGACTTCGAGGCGCAGGCGCGGCTGGTGTGGGCGAACCTGCTTGCCACGCTCGCCGAGGCCGATCTCAAGGTGGAGAACCTCGTGAAGGTCACGACCTATCTGTCCTCACGGGAGTACGCCGCGGCCAATTCCGCCGTACGACGTGAGGTCCTCGGGGCGCATCGGCCGGCCTTGACCGTCGTACTGGCCGGGATATTCGACGAGGCGTGGTTGCTGGAGATCGAGGCGATCGCCGCCGGTTAGTCGCCCTCGTCCGTGTGTTGCGGACGGCGTGCCCTCGCGGGGTTGCCGGCGCGGATAGCCGGGGCGACGCGGCCGCGGTGCCGCCCCTGCCGGCTGAGGGACCCGGCCGCCCCGCGCGGCGTACCGCGGTGTGGGGCGGTGCGATGGTTCACGATCAGCCAGCCGGTGAGGACGGCCAGACCGATCACGGTGATGCTCACGACCACGGTGGTGCCCATTTCTCTCCTCGTCGTCGGCAGGGACGGCTGCCAGGTACACGACAAGGGACGGCACGTTGATGCTTTCGTGACGCCGATCCGCAAAGAAGGCCGCAAAGACGCCTCGAAACGCCTCAAAGACGGCCAGACGCAAAGACGTCAGACGCAAAGACGGTCAGACGCTGCGGGGAGATCAGGCGCTGCGGAAGATCAGCCCAGGCGGCGGATGACCAGGCCGAGGACGCGCTCGGCCGGGACGAAGCCGACCTGGCGCGAGTCGTAGCTCTGACCCGGGTTGTCGCCGACCACGAGCAACCGCCCGGGCGGCACCACCGTTCCCGCGGGCACGCGCCCGGCGGCTGAGGCCGGTACGGCGTCACCGGGCTGGGCGGCGACGCGTTTGACGATCCACCGGCGGCTCATCTCCCGCGGCCCGGCCGGCGGCGTCTGCCACGGCGGCGGAACCGGGCTGCCGTCGTCGGCCTCGCGGACCAGGACACCGGCGGGATACGGCGCTTCCAGTACGACGACGTCGCCGAGCCGCAGCGGGCGGCGCGGCCGTCGCCAAGCGAGTAGCCGATCGCCGTCGGCCAGAGCCGGTTCCATACTCCGCCCGGCCACCGTGACCAAGGCCAGCCGCCTACTCGCAATGAATAAACCGGCCGTTGTCAAGGCGAGTGCCGCGATTCCTGCTTTGACCATGGCAATACCCTACCCCGCTATTTCAAAACTTGGCCGACCGAGGAATTCCGTTCCTTTAAATTTCGACGACCCGGGCCTTCCGGACCAGACCAGAAGCCTTGTTTTACAAGCGATTCCATCAGCATCCGGCGATCAGGCGTCAACACCACGTGATCGGCAAGAACCGGACAGCAATTCGCGAGTCTGGATCTGGCCAGATATTGATGCGAATTCCTCTCGCTACTACCCGCCCGCGAAAGTAATGTCCTGCCAACTCATCCGCCTCGGTAGGAAGGAATCACCATGATCAAGGCATTCCAGCACGTCGGTGACCGGATCGTCGGTCGTCTCATTCCGGAGGTCACGGCAGAGGCCGGTGTGCAGGACTACCAGGTTTCGTGCGGCTGCTTCTGGGACCAGCCCGGCTGGGTCCGGAAGGTCAAGAACTGCGCGAACGGCTACTGCGGCGCCTGCTACATCGTCGGTGGCTGCTGACCCGAGCTAGCCCAAGCTGACGGCGGTGCCGGTGGACGCGCCGGCACCGCCTACCTGACGAAGGATGGCGATGCTCTACCTCTTGCTCAGTTGCTGCCTCGGCCTCGCCTTCGTTTTCGGATTGTCCGCGGCAAGTAAGGCCGGACGGAGGGCGTTCCAGGACTTTGCAGCCTCAGCAGGTCCACTGGAGGTCCTCCCCAAGGCTCTACGCGTTCCGGCGGCGAGAGCCGTCGTAGCTGCCGAGGGCGTCATCACGGTCGCGCTGGTGGTCGGAGCTGGTGCAGCGCTTACCAAGACCCTCGAGCCTGTGGCGGTGCTCGGGTTCGCCTTGGCTGTGCTGCTCCTGCTGGCGTTCACCGGCGCGATCGTGGTGACACTGCGCCGAGGAGTCCGCAAGGCCTGCAAGTGCTTTGGCGCCAGCTCTACCCCGCTAGGCCGCGCTCACGTCGTACGGAACGTGCTCCTGTTGGCCCTAGCCGTCGCAGGACTAGTAGCGACCACCAGCCCCAACACCACGGTTGAACCCGCAGGGGTGGCTATGGCGGTTGTAGCCGGATTGATCACCGGGTTGCTCATCACGCGATTCGACGACCTCATCGACCTGTTCAGCCCATTGGAAGTCAACTAAGAAGGAGAAGGCCTTGGTCATCCTGACGATCGCGGTCGTTCTGGTCGGAGCGGTGGTACTGCTCGACCTGGTGGTCACCCTCGGCCTGGTCAAACGCCTGCGGTCCCACGCCGAACTGCTCAACAAGCTGGCCAAGGGACAGCCGATGGACGCGGGCGCGCTGCCGGTCGGTACGCCGATCGCGCCGTTCACCGCCACCACGACCGACGGCCTCGAGGTCTCGCCCAGCGGCGGCACCGTGCTCGGGTTCTTCTCGACCCGGTGCGACACGTGCGCGGAGAGTCTGCCCGGTTTCCTGACGTACGCCGAACCGCTCGGCCGGGAGCGCGTCCTCGCGATCGCGCACGGCGACGAGCCTGCCCTGGCCGAACTGGTGGAGCGGTTGTCGAAGGTCGCCCAGGTGGTGATCGAGGAGGAGGACGGAGCCATCACTCGCGCGGTCGGAGTCCGCGGCCTGCCGACGATCGCCGTACTCGATGACAACCTGCGGGTGGTGTCGAGCGGGTTCCAGGCCGGCCAACTGACGGCATGAGCATGCGCTCGGGGGCGGCCGCCTCGCTCGCACTGGCCTGGCGAGCGGCGCCCGCGGCATTCGCGGGGTACGTGCTCGCGAGTGTCGGCGGCGGCCTCGCGCCAGTGGCGACGGCCTGGCTGATGAAGCTGGTGCTGGACCGCCTAGCCGACGGTGGTGGGCAGCTCGTCCTGCTCGCCATCGGCCTCGCGGCGGCCGGGCTCGCGGTCGCCGTGCTGACCGAGCTCGGCCGGTACCTCTCGGCGGAGGTCTCCCGCCGGGTCACGGTACTTTCCCGGGATCGCCTGTACGAGGCGACCGACCGGATGACCGGCCTCGCGAAACTGGAGGACCCGGCCTTCCGCGACCGGCTCCGGATGGGCGAACAGCACAGCCAGTCGGGACCGGTGATCATCCTCGACGCGTTGATCGGCGGCCTGCAGTCGATGCTGACGCTGGCCGGTTTCGTGGTCACGCTGCTTGCAATCAGCCCGTGGATGGCGGTCGTCGTACTGGCCGCGTCGGTGCCCGGCCTGTACGCCGAGGTGCAGATCAGCCGTCGCCGGGCCGAGATGATGACAGGTCTGAGCCCCACCGAGCGGCGGCAGTTCTTCTACTCCGAGCTGATGACTGGCCTCGAAGCAGCGAAGGAGATCCGCCTCCTCGGCCTCGGTCGGCTCCTGCGGTTGCGAATGCTGACGGAGCTCCGCAAGGCCAACGCGGCCAAGCGGCGAATCGACCGCCGGGATCTGCTGGTGCAGGGGTTGCTCGCGGCACTCGGTGCGGTCATCGCCGGCGCCGGATTGATCTGGGCGATCGTTGCTGCGGGCAATGGCCGGATCAGCCTTGGCGATGTCGCGGTGTTCGTCGCCGCGGTGACGGGCGTGCAAGTGGCGTTGTCCGCGCTGATCAACCGGCTGGGGATGGCGCACAACGCGCTGCTGATGTTCACGCACTACCAGGCGGTGACGAGTGAGCCCGCTGGGCTGCCGGCGGCGGCTGAGCCGGTCGCGGTGCTGGAGTTGCGGCATGGGATCGAGTTCCGCGATGTCTGGTTCCGGTACAGCGACGACCACCCGTGGGCGCTGGCCGGGGTCGACCTGTTCATTCCGTTCGGGCAGTCGCTCGCGTTGGTCGGGCACAACGGCGCGGGCAAGAGCACGTTGGTCAAACTGCTCTGCCGGTTCTACGACCCGACCAAGGGCGCGGTGTTGTGGGACGGCGTCGATCTGCGCGCCTTCGAGGTGACCGAATTGCGGCGCCGGATCGGGGCGGTCTTCCAGGACTTCATGTGTTACGAGCTGAGCGCCGCCGAGAACATCGCCTTCGGTGAGGTCGACGGCGCCGACGACCTGCTGCCGGACAGTCAGGGACGATCCGAGGCCGCGGCCGATCGCGCGGGCATCGCCAAAGCCCTCGAGGAACTACCCCGCGGGTACGACACGATGCTGTCGCGGATGTTCTTCGACCACGCCGACAAGGACGACCCGGCCACGGGGGTGCTGCTCTCCGGCGGCCAGTGGCAACGGGTGGCGCTGGCCCGGGCCTTCCTGCGGGACCGCCGCGACCTGTTGATCCTCGACGAACCGACCTCCGGCCTCGACGCCGAGGCGGAGCACGAGATCCACACCAGCCTCGCCACTCATCGCGAAGGCCGAACCAGCGTCCTCATCTCGCACCGCCTCGGCGCCGTACGGGACGCCGATCGCATCGCCGTCCTGGTCGACGGCCGCGTCGCCGAACTCGGCAGCCACCAAACCCTCGTCACGACCGGTGGTACCTACGCCCGCCTTTTCGAACTCCAGGCCCAGGGCTACGCCGGGGAAGAGGTCATCCCAAGCTGAGCCGATCGGTCCGCGCGGGGACGCGCTCGACCAGGTCCTCCCGGCCGGCCGGCGGCTCATACGGCTCCGGCCAGAAGTCGGTCACTCGCGCGATCACGCCGTCGGTCAGCTGGAAGAAGGCGATGCCGACCAGGTCCTGCTCGTCCAGGCGGAGGTTGAAGGTCGCCGCCGCCGTGTCACCGTCCGCCAGCAGCCTGGTGACCTCGAGCGTCCAGTCCCCCGGATACTCCGCGTTGAACCTGACGAACTTCTCCCGGCCCGAGATCCGCTCGTTGGTCTGCGGCAGCTCATACTCGACGTCCTCGGTCAGGACGGCCGCGAAAGACGTCCAGTCCCGCTTGATCAGACTGTCCAGATACTGCTGAATCGCGGCTCGAGTCCGCTCGCTCTCACTCATTCGCCAGACGCTAACCGGGGCCACCGACATTTCGCGATAGTCCGAAAAAGGTTCGGACATGGCTGACTGTGCAGCTATGTTGAGGTCCATTCGCTGTCAGAGGGGTAACGGGCATGCACGAGCTGCTTCAGCCGCGTGAGGAGCAGACCTACCGGCTGCTGATCGGGATGGCCGCGGCCCGGGTCCGGGACCTGGCCGACGTGGCCAGGCTGACCGAGGCCGAGGCGAGCGAGGTGCTCGACCGGTTGCAGACGCTGGGCCTGGTCACGGTCCAACTCGGCGATGACCCGGTGTTCCGGCCGCTGCCGCCCGATGTCGCGCTCGGTACGACGCTGCTGCAGCGCCAGGAGTGGCTCGAGACCGCGCGTCAGACCGTAGCCGCGTTGAGCGAGGAGTACCGGGCAGGCGCTCGCCGGCGGGATGCCGACCACCTGGTCGAGGTCATCGTCGGCGCGGCCACGCTGCGCGAGCGCCTCCGCCAAGTGCAGAACTCGGCGCGCAAGGAGATCCTCTGGTTCTGCCGGGCGAACCCGCTCGCGATGCAGGGCGCCGACAACACCGAGGAGTACGCCGCGCTGAACCGTGGCGTGCGTTATCGCTCGATCTACGAGCGGGCCCTGCTCGAGACGCCGGGTGAACTCGACAGCATCGCGGAGGGCGTGAGTTGGGGCGAGGAGGCCCGGACGTTGCCGACGCTGCCGGTCCGGCTGGCCATCATCGATCGCGAGACGGCGATCTGCCCACTGGTCCGGACCGACGAGCAGGGCATCGGTGAACCGACCGCCGCGGTGATCGGCCGGAGCCAACTGCTCGATGCCTTGCTGGCGTTGTTCGAGAGCCACTGGGAGCTCGCGACGCCGGTGCGGTCGCATGCGGGTCCAGACGAAGTAAAGGCAGACCTGGACGACTCTGAGCGTCTACTGCTCTCACTAGTCGTCGCAGGTCTGCCTGATAAGTCCATCGCGACCCAACTCGGTATCAGTCGCCGTACGGTCCAGCGCCGGCTAGACCGGCTCATGGATCTTGCGGCCGTCGATACCCGCACTGGCCTCGCCTTCCAGGCCGCCCGCCGCGGCTGGATCTAGACGCGGCGGACGGACCTGCAAGAACTACCGACGGTTGTACGCGTTCACAACCGTCTGCTCGACCCGGTTGCCCGCACCATCGCTGGCAGTCACCCGAAGCGAGACGGTGCCGTGACCGCTCGGGATCAACGCCAGCTGGCCGACGACTACCGCCCGGCGCCAGGTCGTCCCCTGGTCAGTAGAGATCTCCGCCTTCAGAGACGTGCCGCGCGGTGCCGCGTGCCCGTCCTGGTGCCGCAGTCCGAACCGGACCACATGCGGCAGAGAAGTCGCCTTCCCATCCAGCCCAACCGGCACGTCGTAGTCGACCTGCAGCAGGCTCAACGGCGTCGCCTTGTCCACCGGCTGCCGAGCCGACCGGAAGTCCCAGACGGTCTTGGTCGAAGTACCGAGCGTCCACTCCTCGTCATCCCGCTGCGTCGACAACTCCAGCCGGTACGACGCGTCGCCGCCTGACGTGGTGATGTCCTGACGAGCGTCGGGTAGTTCGGCCAGCAGCTGACCGTTCCGCCAGAGCTTCGCCGACGAGTCCGCGCCCAGCGAGTAGTGCCCGGCCTTGTCGACGAACTCCGCCACTCGCAGCTTCAGCAGATCGCCGGAACGAGCCGACACCAGACCCGGCACACCGCGCGGTGAGGCCGGACGGACGACCGGACCGAACCACGTCTCGCCCGACGTACCCGGGCGGTAGCTGCGCGGCGCCTCGGTCATGCCACCGTTCAGCGGACCCATCTCGTCCCACGTGAACGCGTGGTGGACCCGGTGCTGCCACAACGAGTCGCCGGTCGACACCCACTCCTCGCGGACCTTGGGCGTCTGGATATACCGCTGCTTGTCGTTCCAGGAGTACGTCTGCCACGGGCGCCACCCGAACCGCTGCTCCTTCGCCCAGCCGAAGCCACCGTTGTCGGCGTACCCGGTGGTGATCCGCATGCTGTTCTCCGGCGTCACCTTGTGCACGATCTGCGCCGGCACCTGCCCGGTCGAGACCTGCTGCACGTCGTACAGGTAGGGGCTCGACGTCGTCAGCGTCAGGTCGATCTTCGCGCCGGCCTGCTTGCCCTTGGCAATGAGCTGCTGCCCGGTGGCCTGCGTGGTGACCATGGCCGGGATCGGCTCGCGGTCACCGGTCGGACGCCAGACCGTCCACGGCAGCCGGTCCAGCGGCCGCAGCAGGATCACGCCCAGGCCACCAGCGTTCGCGACGGCCTCGACGAACTTGCTCTCCTCCCAGTCTTCCCCCGGGTCGAGCACGGCCACCGCGCCACGGACCCGGCTCAGGTCGGTCGGCGTCGCGGCGACCAACGGGAAGCGGCGGGTGCCTTCGAACGACGGCGACCGGTGCAGCAGCTTCATGTCCGGCAGCGGATTCGGCAGCCCCTTCACGGACGCCTGGACCAGCGGCGCGACCAGTTGCCAGCGCGAGGAGAACTCGAACCGGCCCTCCGTCACCGGCGCCGTGGGCGTCACCCGGACCTCGCTGACAGTGCTGAAGTGCATCACGCCATGGCTGATGGTCCGGCCGTTCCCGAGCTCGCGGTGCGTGTAGTAGCTGAGCACCGCCTGCTGTTCGGACGGCTTGGGCGTCTGGATCCGGATCGGCACGGCCTTCCGGGCGTCCAGCACCACCTCCATGTCGCGATCCACCTTGAGCGACGGGTCGACGTACAGGCCAGCGGCCTCGCGCTGGACCCCGGGGATGTCGATCAGGCCCTGTACGAAGTACGTGCCCTCCTCGACGTTGAACGTGCGGCTGCCACCGTCAGGCAACCACCACAGCATGTCCGAGCGTGGGTTCTCGCCGAACAGGCTGAACGTCGGTACGCCGGTGGGCGTGCCGTCCGCGCCGATCGCCCGCACGGTGACCTGGTGCGTCGGACCTTGGCGGAGAGCGCCGACCGCGGTCTTGGCGACGACGCCGTTGGTGCCGGTGGCAACGAGCCAGCCGCTGTGCAGACCGCGCGCGATCTTGGTGGGATCAACTGCGACCTGTACGTCGACGGAGCCCTTGGCGGGCACGGTGATACTTCCCGGCGCGGTGATGCCGTCTGTCTCGGGCTGGCGGGAGGTGAGGTTCTGGACCTCCACCTTGAGCTGGAGCGTCACCGCCGACGTGGTGTCGTTGGTGTAGGTGACAGTCCGTTCCAGCGGGCTCTCGCCGTCGAGCAGTGCGAAGTCGGCCACGCTCGTCGCGTAGACCTGCTGCGCGAGCGCCTTGGCCACGTCGGCACGACCCACGCCTTGGGCGTAGACGGACAACGCCGGGTTGGACTTCGCCGTACTGACCAGCGCGTCCTTCAACCGGGTGGCGGACCAGTCCGGGTGCGCGTTCTTCAGCAGTACGGCGGCGCCGGCCACGTGCGGCGCGGCCATCGACGTACCGGAAGCGGCGGTGTAGAGCGCGTCGATCGGTGTGCCCATCGCGGTGCCGGCAGCCCGGGCCGCGACGATATCCACACCCGGTGCGGTGATCTCAGGCTTCAAGCCCTCGTCACCCACACGCGGTCCGCGGCTGGAGAAGTCGGCCAGGCTCTCGTCCCGGTCGACCGCGCCGACCGTGAGCGCGGAACGGGCCGCTCCGGGCGTACCGATCGTGCCGTCGGCGCCCTCGTTGCCGGCCGAGATGACGAACAGCGTGCCCGAGCTCGCGGTCAGCCGGTCGACCGCCGCGCTCATCGGGTCCGTGCCGTCGGTCGCGCTGCCGCCGAGGCTCATGTTCACGACCGCGGCGCCTTGGCCCGCGGCCCATTCCATGCCCTCGATGATCCAGGACTCCTGGCCGTAGCCGTCATCCCCGAGCACCTTGCCGATCAGCAGGCCTGCCTTCGGGGCGACACCCTTGCGCAGGCCGTTCGAGCCGGCGCCGGTACCGGCGATCGTCGCGGCCACGTGGGTGCCGTGGCCGAAGTGGTCGCTGATATCGGTGCTGCCGGAGAAGTCGCGGGACTGCTCGACCTTGCCCGACACGTCCGGGTGGTTCGCGTCGATCCCGGTGTCGAGCACCGCGACCTTCACGCCTTCGCCCTGGAAGCCGGACTGCCAGACCGCGGGTGCGCCGATCTGCGCGACACTGCGGTCGAGCACCGCCTCCACCTTGCCGTCGAGCCAGATCTTGTCGATCCCGGAACCGGCGAGAGTGGTCATCTGGCCGGTGGGTGCGAGAGTCTGCCAGAGGCCGCGCAGCGAGGTCTTGCTCGCGCTGATGGCGGCACCACCGATGCTGTCCAGCGGCTTGGTGGTCGTCGTACCGGCGAGGGCCTGCGACCTCGCGCCTGAGTACCGAACGATGAGGGGAAGGCTCGTCGCGGTCTGGTCGCCGAAGCCGTCGGCGATCAGCTCTTCGACGTCGAACAGGTCCGCGTCGAGGACGCCCGCGGACAGCAGCGGGACGACGTCACTCGGCAGGACCCGGAGGCCGCCGTCGACCTCGATGGTCTGGAAGGCGATGTGCTCGCGCCCATCGGCCGGCCGGACCGTGGCGGCGCGCTTGCCGGCACCGGCCTCGGTCACCTCGACCACATCACCGGTGATCAACGTGACGGCCTGGCTGTTACCGGGCTTGGGTTCAGGGGTTGGGGCGCTGGGGTTGGCACTGGCAGGCTGCAGCGGGATCGCCGCGGCAAGCGCCAGCACCGTCGCCAGCGCCAGTGCGGACACCGGGCGGCGTGGGGGCATGGTCATGGGTGGAACTCCTTCGGACCGAAAAGCCGGAAGACCTCCCCGTGAGTGTGCAATCCCGGCCCGCCGTCGCGCCCTGTCCATCAACGCCGCCTCTGTGCCATGGCACAAGCACGACAGTCATCCGGCGTGGATGGTGCGCGGGTGGTCACCCGCGGTGCAGGATCGGCCCATGAGTGCACAGCAGATCGCGCGGCGGTGGGCCTGGCTCGGAACATTCGCGATCGGCGCCGGGCTCTATCTGCTGGTGCTCGGCGTGCTCCGCGACACCGGCAACCCGAACCTGTTCCCGACCATGATCCTGCTCGGCGCCCTGGTCGTGCCGCTGACCTTCGTCACCTTCGCGGCCGGCCGATCCGGCAACTGGCTGATCGACGGCCCCACGCTCGGCGGTTGCCTGCTCTTCGGTGGGGTGGTCGGCGTGGTCGTCGCCGGACTGCTCGAGTACGACACGATGCGCCGCCTCGGCACCGTCCCGATGGTCGCGGTCGGGCTGATCGAGGAGGCGGCCAAGCTGGTCGTACCGATCGTGCTGGTGGTGTTCGCGCACCGCCGGTACCAGTCGATCGGAACGGGCATCGTGATCGGTGTTGCCGTCGGCACCGGCTTCGCCGTACTGGAGACGATGGGCTACGCGTTCGTCGCGCTGATCCAGTCCGGCGGCAACGTCGGGGCCGCCGAGGAGACGCTGCTGGTTCGAGGGCTGCTCTCACCCGCAGGGCATGCCGCTTGGACTGGTCTGAGCTGCTGGGGTCTGTGGTGGCTTGCGTCATCGCCAAGCGGCAAGAGGTTTGTGCACTTCCTGTTGATGTACACGTTGGCAGTAGCGCTTCACACCGCCTGGGACGGCATTGGCGGCTGGATCACCTACGCGATCGTCGGAGCGATCAGTATCGGCCTACTGCTCGTCGGTCTGCGTAAGGCCCAGCGCCTCGATAACCGTGTTCCCGCCTTATAGTGGGGGCCGCCGACCAGGGGGTCCCGTATGAGTTCAGCCGACGTCACCCCGGTGAAATCTGCCGAGCGCACGGTGCACATTCTCGAGACGCTGGCAGCCTCGCCGGTGAAGCTCACGCTGGCCCAGTTGCAAGAACGCATGGGCTATCCGCGGTCCAGCCTGCACGCGCTGATCCGGACTCTCCGCGAGCTCAAGTGGATCGAGGCCGACGAGTCCGGTTCGGCCTTCGGGATCGGCCCCCAAGCACTCGTAGCCGGTACGTCGTACCTGGAGCGTGATCCGGCGCTCGACCTCGGCACGCAGACGCTGGAGGACCTCCGCGCGGAGATCGGCTGTACGGCGCACTACGCCCGCCGGGACGACGCGGACGTGCTCTACCTGGCCAGTCGCGAAGCCCGGACGTCGACCCGGATGGTCTCGCGCGTCGGCCGCAAACTACCCGCCTCGGTCACTGCGCTCGGCCAAGTGCTCCTGGCGCAGTTGACGCCCGCAGAGCTCGACAAACTCCTCCCAGCCGAGCTGCCGGCACTGACGCCCGCAAGCATCACCAGCAAGCCCGAGCTGTACGCCGAACTCGAGGCCATCCGTAGCCGCGGCTGGTCCCTGGAGAAGGAACAAGGCACTCCCGGCATCGCGTGTATCGCTGTCGCCGTGGAGTACCGCATACCCGCCACTGATGCCGTGAGCTGCTCGTTCTCGGCAGAGAAGGCCACGGATGCAGAGGTCGAGCGAATCGCGTCAGCCCTGGTGAGACATGTGTCAGGGCTGGGGACGACCTTGCGACGTCGCGGTATTCGCTGAAGCCATGGACGTCCTGTCGGCTGATACCCCGCAGGGCAGGGTCTACCGCGCACTGATCGCCCATCCCCGCAGCACAGTCCCCGAGCTCGCAGACCTGACCGGTATGACGCCGGACGAGGTGGAGCGACTGCTGGTCGAGCTGTCCGAGGCTGAAGCCGTCACCAAGGCCGGAGCCGGTTGGGACGCGCAGAGGCCGGACCTACTGGTTGCGGCCGCACTGCTGGAGGAAGACCGTCGCAGGATGTTGTTGCGGCAGACCGAGGCTGAGTTGGCTGAGATCTACCGGTTCGCCAGACGCGAGCATGGCGGGTATGCCGCGGTAGAGGTGCTGGACGAGACAGCGGTCGTGTTCGAGCACTACCGGCGGTTCCAGACCGGTGCACGGCAGCAGGTCCGCAATCTCGACCGCCCGCCGTATTTCTGGGACGAAGAGGAGCTCGCCGGCCAGGAGAAACTCCAGATCGAGCGGATGGCCGCGGGCATCCGCTATCGCACGATCTACCAGGAGTCCGCTCAGGACTCTCCCCGGCGCAGCGCGGGCATGATGCGAACAGTGGCCAGCGGCGAACGCGCCCGCGTCATGGTCGATCCACCGATCAAGCTGGCCATCTCGGACGACCGGATCGGCCTGCTGCCGATGGAGACGCTCATCGAGGGCAATGCCGACTCCCTGGTCACTCTGCTGATCCACGCGTCAGGTCTGCTCACCGCGCTCAGCAACATCTTCGAATCCCTGTGGCGGTTGGCAGTGCCAGTCACGACCGAAGGCTTCAGGCGACCGATCGACGAGCGGGACCGGGAGATCCTCACGCTGATGGCGAGTGGCGCCACCGATGACGCGATCGCCCGGCACCTCGGCATGTCCCGGCGAACCGTCGTACGACGCGCAGCCTCGCTCCTCGAACGCCTCGGCGCTACAACGCGATTCCAGGCCGGCGTACAGGCTTCTCGGCGCGGCTGGCTCTGAGCTATTCGACGTACATCGAATAGCTGTGTCGCATCTGGGACATGGTCCCAACTGGGCCTGGTGAATCGGCCCGACCTGCCTGGCCCTTTCGCGCCGTCGCTGCAAGATTCGTGATCGCCCGGTGACACGTCGTCACCGCTCGACGATCAAGGGGATCACTTGTGAGGAAGCGCCTAGTCGTAGTTCTGGCCCTCGTGGCCGCCGCCATCACGCCTCAACCCGCGGCGGCGGAGACGGCATGCCCGGAGATCCAGGTCATCGGCGTGCCAGGCACGCACTACCACCTGAGCTTCCCGCCGCCCGGTCTGCCGAGGGTGGACTTCAACCAGCCCGGCGCGATGATCACCAACGTCAAGGAGAAGCTCGCGCCGGAGGCGCGTATCGCCTACGAGCAGGTGGCCTATCCGGCGGATATCAGCGTCGCCATGTCATACCGCGACTCGACTCGCTGGGGTGCGACCGTCGCCAAACGCCGGATCGCCGAGATCGCCGCGCGCTGCGGTCAGACCCGCTTCGCGATCATCGGCTACTCCCAAGGCGCCGCGATCGCCGGCGACGTGCTGCACGACATCGGCGCGGGCCTGGTACGGCGTTACGCGGGCACGGCGAACCTCACCTTCATCGAGACCGTGATCCGCGCACTGGTTGCCAACGGCATCGACTTGCAGAAGTGGGCGCAGTACGTCGACGAGCCGAACCCCGCCGTACTGCTGGCGAAAGTGGCCGGCACCACCCGGCAGGTCGAGGCCTACAACCGCCTAGGCACGCATGGCTTCTACAACGACCTGCGACTCGATATCGGCGGCAAGACCGCCACGGAGATCGCGGCTGACCGTATTCGCAATGAACTCTCCCCGGAGGACCTGTCATGACTCTGAATCGACGCGCGTTGCTCGGCTCGGTGGCCGCTGGAGGTTTGGCCGCGGCCGTCGTACCCGGGCTGGTGCTGCCCGGGCAGGTGCAGGCCGCGACCTGGAAGAAACGCCTGACCGGGGCAGACCTCGATACAAACCACCGCTGGCAAGTGGCCGGCACGGATCTCGGCATTCCGTACGTGCTGGAGAACGGGTCCATCGGCTACCTCTTCGGCGACACCTTCAACACGCCCTGGCCGGAACAGCCCAACAACGATTGGCGATCGCCGGTGATGCTGCGGTCTGCCGTCCACCCGGGTGCGGCCGGTGGCGTGGTGTTCGACAGTGCGGCGAAGGTGGCCGGCGACGGCAGAGCGCCCGAGCTGATGCACAACGGCCACAACGGCATCGGGATCGACGGCCTCTGGGAGGTGACGGTCATCCCCAACGACGGCATCAGCTTCCCGGAGACCGGTGACCAGCTCATCTCGTACATGAGCATCGAGAACTGGGACTCGGCCGGCCCGAACGGCCCACAGTGGAAGTCGCGCTACGCCGGTCTCGCGATCTCGAACAACGGCAACGACTTCACCCGTACGTCGCTCAAGTGGTGGAACTCCGGCGACAACAAAGACCCGTTCCAGATGTGGACCATGCAACGCGATGGCGACTGGGTCTACGTGTTCTCGGTGCGAGCGGGGCGCCAGGACGGGCCGATGATGTTGCGCCGGGTGTTGTGGGATCGCCTGTTCGACCAGAACGCCTACGAAGGCTGGGGCTGGAACGGCAGCAACTGGGGCTGGGGCCGCCCGTGCACGCCGATCCTCAACGGCCGCTTCGGTGAGCCTTCGGTCCGCAGGCTGAGCGACGGCAAGTGGGTGATGGCGTACCTGAACTGCGCCACCGGCAACATCGTCACCCGCACCGCCAACGGCCCGGACCAGGCCTGGACGCCGGAGAAGGTCCAGGTCACGTCGTGGCAAGAGCCCGCGCTGTACGGCGGCTTCATCCACCCTTGGTCGACCAGCGCAGCCAACGACCTCCACCTACTCGTCTCCAAGTGGACCCGCAACGCCCAGAACCAGAGCACCGCCTACCACGTCAGCCAATTCGTTGGCACGGTCTGAGCGCTATCGGAACAGGTTGGTGTTGATCGCGGCGGCCATGGCGGCGTGGCCGGCCGCGTTCGGGTGATAGCAGTCGGACTTGAAGGCAGGACGGAACACCTTCGGATCAGCCGGATCACGGACGGCGGCGTCGAAGTCGATCAGCCCGTCGAAGATCCGGCTGGTCCGGATGAACTCGTTCACCGCGAGGCGATTGGTCTCGCGGAAACTGCCGGCCGCGTTGCACATCGGCATCAGCGTCGCGCCGATCACCTTCAGCCCGCGCGCGTGACTGCGATCGACGACCTCGCGCAAGGCGGCGATCACCTGCGACGCGGGCGCCGGCGGAGCGGCCTGCCCACCACCGAGGTCGTTCGTGCCTTCGAGCAGGATCACGTATTCCGCTCCGGCGACGCTGAACACGTCCCGCGGCAGGCGATCGACCGCGGGCGGACCGCAGCACTGGCCGGTCGGGTCGTACGGATTGGTCTGCCGGCTGACGGTATTGCCGGAGATACCCGCGTTCGCGACGGCGAGCTGCCGCCCGGGACTGCGCTCGTTCAGCTCGCGCGCCAGCAGATCGGTCCACCGGTCACCACCACCGGTCGCGGCATGGCCCGAGGTGTTCGAATCACCGAGCGCCACGATGGTGCCGTTCGCGGCTGATCGCGCGTCGACCACGTCCGACCACCAGAACTGGCCGGGGTGGTAGCCGGGCGACGTGTTCTGCCCGACATTCGCCTCCGGGTATGCCGTATCGCCTGGCTCACCGGTGTGATCGCCCGCGAGCGAGAGGAAGCTGGCCGGCGGGTTCGGCGCCGGCGGCGGGAAGACCTGGTCGTTGATCGGAGCACCCGGCGCGTAGAGGCTGATCGCGAGGTTCTGCTGGGCGCGGACGCGAAGCGCGATCGGGTCGCTGTACGTCGATTCGCCCGGGTCGAGCGTGATCGAGCGGCGGCCGTGGAACGTCAATACCCGCAGCGTTCCAGCCACCAGGTCCGCCTCGCCGACGCGCGCCTGTAACCCGGCCGAAGCGGCCCGCAACACGAGCGCGCGATCGCCGTACGGGTTGCCGATCCGGATCCGCAGGGAGGTCGCGTCGACGGAGGCGCGGGCGATATTGCGCACGGTCGTGTCCGGCGAGGTGCCGTTCAACCCGCGCAGACTGCCGCTCCAGATGGCGACCCGCCCGGCGGTATCCGGTTGTGGCGGCGCCGACGCGACGGCTGGTGGGGTGACACCCGTAACGAGCAGGATGCTGGCCAGGCCCAATAGCAGGGGTCGTCTCACGGCACCGTCCTCACTGACTCACATCTGTGAACAGAAGCCAACACACCGTTACGCCCGCCGAACCTAGGTATGCGCTCTCCCCCTGTCAACGCCTCACCCACGGCCGAAACCGGACCCCGAGAAAGGTCCCACCACTGGTTGGACTGCCGACGACAGTCGTGCGACAGGTCGCCGTCGGCCACGAACTGACCGCGTTGCCTGCCTCCTGGCGATAGCGCTCGAAATGGTCATTGGCGGGGCTCTCGGTTGCGCAGGGTGCTTTCGTAATTTCTTGGCGTATATCGGCGGGCAATCGAATGATCTTTACCAGTAGGCGTGACTGGTCCGATCTTTTGCTTACCAGGGCGGTTATTGGTCTGTTGCGTATTTTGCAAAGCAGGCTGCGGCCGGTGCTACTGAAACGGTCGCTTGCAGCGTAAAGCTGCTCGAAGATGCACTCGCGACTTAGTAACGAATCTTACTGAACCCTTGACTGGTCAACTCTGTCTAGGTGATCGTTCTAGCCACTGAACGAACAGGTTCATACCAGTCAGCCGGACTCGTCCGGCGCTCCGCACGAGGTGATCCGATGAAGTTCCGTCCCCTTGCCGTCGCGGCCGTTTTGGCCCTCACCGCCACCGCGTGTGGCTCCTCCGGCTCCGGCGATGCCGGCGCGTCCGGCCCGACCAAGCTCGATGTCTGGCTGATGAAGGGAAGCGTCTCCGACGACTTCCTGACCAAGTTCGTGACCGACTTCAATACGAAGAACAAAGACAAGATCGAGCTGAACGTCCAGATCCAGGAGTGGAACGGCATCGGCCCGAAGATCATCGGCGCGCTCGCCAGCAAGGACGCGCCGGACGTGATCGAGGTCGGCAACACCCAGGTCGCGCAGTACTCGGCCAGTGGTGGCGTCAAGGACCTGACCGACAAGAAGGCCGACCTCAAGGGCGACGACTGGATCGAGGGTCTGGCCGGTCCCGGCAACTACGAGGGCAAGCAGTTCGGCATTCCCTACTACGCCGCCAACCGCGTCGTGATCTACCGCAAGGACCTCTTCGACGCCGCGAAGGTGACGCCGCCGAAGACGCGCGAGGAATGGCTGGCCACGACCGCCAAGCTGAACACCGGCGGCAACCAGGGCATCTACCTGCCCGGCCAGAACTTCTACGTCCTCTCCGGTTTCATCTGGGACGAGGGTGGCGACCTGGCGGTGCAGGAGGGCGACAAGTGGAAGGGCGCGCTGTCCACGCCCGAGGCGCTCAAGGGCATGGACTTCTACAAGCAGATCCAGGCGCTCGGTAAGGGCCCGAAGGACTCCGACGAGGCCAAGCCGACCCAGACCGACGTGTTCGCGCAGGGCAAGGTCGCGCAGATGATCGCCGTTCCGGGTGCCGCCGAGCTGATCGCCCAGGCGAACCCGGCGCTGAAGGACAAGCTCGGCTTCTTCCCGATCCCGGGCAAGACCGCCGACAAGCCGGGTGCCGTCTTCACCGGTGGCTCCGACCTGATCATTCCCGAGGCCTCGGACGCGCCCGACCAGGCATACGAGTTCATCAAGGCGATCGCCGGTGACGAGTGGCAGACCGAGCTCGCCAAGACGATGAAGTACGTGCCGAACCGCAAGAGCCTCGCCAGTGCCGCCGGCGCGGACGAGGGTACGGCGGCGATGGCCGCGGGTGCCGCGAACGGCAAGGCCACGCCGAACTCGCCGAACTGGGCCGCGGTCGAGGCGAAGAACCCGATCAAGGAGTACCAGACCAAGGTGCTGACCGGTGGTGACCCGGCGGCCGCCGCGAAGGCAGCCGACGACATCATCACCAACGCCCTCAACGCGGGTAAGTAAAGAAGAACCGTGGCTGTAGTTCACGCTGAACCCTCCACGGCGGATGCTCCCCCGCCCGAGTCCCACGTGGTCTCGGGCCGGGGGCGGCACCCGCTGTGGGTGCGCTTACTGCCCTACCTGCTGGTCGCGCCGACCGTGCTCGGTACGGCGTACCTGCTGGCCTATCCGCTGGTCCGGAACCTGCTGATCTCGGTCCAGAAGTTCGGTATCGGCGAACTCATCCGCGGTGGTGCGGACTTCGTCGGGCTGAAGAACTACCAGCAGATCCTCACCGACGGCATGTTCTGGTCGGTCGTTCGCCGGACGTTCGTGTTCACCGCCATCAACGTCGTGTTGATCATGGTGCTCGCCACCTTGGTCGCGCTGCTGATCATGGCGCTGGGCAAATGGATGCGGCTGGCCGTGATGTTCGGCCTGGTGGTCGCCTGGGCGATCCCTGTGATCGCCGCGACGACCGTGTTCCAGTGGCTGTTCCAGTCGCAGCTCGGCGTCGTGAACTGGGTGCTGGTCCGGCTCGGCTTCGACCAGTACGACGGCTATGCCTGGTTCGCCGATGGCAATTCGACGTTCGCCATCATCGTCGTACTGATCGTCTGGCAGTCGGTGCCGTTCGCCGCGCTGACCTTGTACGCCGCGATGACGACCGTGCCGAAGGAGCTCAACGAGTCGGCCCAGATCGATGGCGCGGGTGGGGTGAAGACGTTCTTCCTGATCACGTTCCCGATCTTGCGGCCGATGTTCGGGTTGATCCTTTGCCTGGAAGTGATCTGGGTGTTCAAGTGCTTCGTCCAGATCTGGGCGATCAGCCAGGGCGGCCCGGGGAACGCGACGCTGACGTTGCCGGTCTACGCCTACCAGATCGCGCAGTCGCTGAACCGCTACGACCTGGGCGCGGCGATCTCGATGGTGACCGTGCTGATCCTGACCGGCGTGCTGTTCGCGTACTTCCGGCAGATGTTCAAGGAAGAGGGGCAGCTGTGAGAATCAGCTTGCGCCGCAAGGCGATCGTCAACCTGCTCGCCTTGGTGGTCTTCGTATTCTCGGTCTTCCCGGTCTATTGGATGGTGCTGACCGCGTTCAAGCCGACCACCGAGATCACGGCCGAGACGCCGACGTTCTTGCCGACAAACGTGACGTTCGATCACTTCCGTACGGCGGTGAACGCGGACGGGTTCTGGTTGTTCTGGCGAAACAGCGGGTTGGTGGCGATCAGCGCGGTGTTGCTGTCGCTGGCGGTGGCCTGTTTGGCGGCATTCGCGGTGTCGCGGATGCGGTGGACCGGTCGGCGGGCGTTCATCCTGATGGTGTTCATCGCGCAGATGACACCGTGGGAGGCGTTGCTGATCCCGATGTACGTGATCGCGCGTGACACGGACATGCTCGACAAGTTGCCGATGCTGACGTTGATCTACTTCATGGTCACGCTGCCGTTCACGATCGTGACGTTGCGCGGCTTCTTGAACGCCATTCCTGCCGAACTCGAGGAGGCTGCCCAGGTTGATGGCTGCAACCAATTCCAGGCCTTCCGGCGGATCTCCTTTCCCTTGCTGGCGCCCGGGCTTCTCTCTACTTCACTCTTCGGCTTCATCACCGCGTGGAACGAGTTCGCCTTCGCCAACCTGCTGATCATCAAGAACCAGGACCAGCGCACGTTGCCGGTCTGGCTCTCGTCCTTCAGCAACACCTTCGGCACCGACTGGGGCGCCACCATGGCCGCCGCCAGCCTCTTCATGCTCCCCGTCCTCCTAATCTTCCTAGCCCTCCAAGGCCGCGTAACAACCGGCGTCGCCGCCGGCGCCGTAAAGGGCTAACCCCGCCTGGCAGGCGCCCGCCCCCCACCGGGCGCCTGCCAACCACGCAGCCCTCTTGGGGTTGGCGTCGGCCTACTGACTTTGGCGTGCGGCCCTTCTGGGGTCGGCGCCCGATGAAGTCATAAGCGGACGCCAACCACAGGAGGGCCGCACGCCCGAAGTCATAAGCGGACGCAACCACAGGAGGGCCGCGCGCTCGGAGTCATGTGTGCGGGCGCGAACCTCAAGGGGGTTAGTCGAAGGTTAGTTTGGTGGTTATTCGGTAGCGGTCGCCTCGGTAGATGGAGCGGGTGTATTCGATGACGGCGTTGCCGGCGTTGCGGGTTAGGCGTTCGAAGAGGAGGGCCGGGGAGAGGACCGGTACGCCGAGGAGTTCCGACTCCTGGTCGTCGGTCACGGTCGGCTCGGTCGTCTGGACGGCCTCGCGGGCGACCACCTCATAGCGAGATCGCATCAGCTCATACAGCGACCCCGTCTCGAAGTCGCGACCAGTGATACCCGGCACGAACACCGCCGGGATGCGGATCTTCTCGATGCACATCGGCTCCGCGTCGACCAGGCGCAACCGAACCACCGACACCAACTGGTCACCCGGCGAGACCTGCATGCGCTGGCCGAGCCGCGCCCCCGCAGGCTCCATCGCAAAACTCACCAGTCGGCTCTGCCAGGACCCCTCGGCCGGCGCGAGGTTGTAGTCGCCTTGCGGAGTCGGCTTGAGCTCCTGCGAAATCTTGCGTGATCCCGTGAACGTGCCGCGGCCGTGCTCGCGGGTGACCAGACCATCCTTGGCGAGATCGTCGAGCGCAGCCCGCAGGGTCGGACGGGACACCCCGAGCGATTCGCTCAGGCTCCGCTCCGACGGTAACGCCTCACCGGGCTGCCGGATCTCGATCAGCTGCAGCAGCCGGTCCCGGGCCTCCGTGCGCCTCATCGACCACCCCTCGCACGTGTTGGTTGCGACCTACGCAATATCGCCATCGTAGCAACTGGTGAGCCGACACACGTGCCGAGTGGTCAGGCACTTCTGACCAATCTGGCAGCCTGGTCAACGGCATGTCTGCTGCCCAGCTGAGCCTGAGCGCACGGGAGTGACTGCCTAAGTAAATTATCCAGTGGAAAAGAAATCTCCGCTCTTGACTTTACCAATATGGTGGACCACCTTACCTAAAGTGGTCGGAGCATGAACCATCTGTAGCGATCCGGCCCGCCCTCCGCCCAAGAGAAGGTGAAGCTCGATGATCCGTTCACACCAGACCAGGTTCGTTGCCGCCGCCGTTGCGATCTCCGCTGCCGTGCTCCCGGTCCTATCGGCCGGCGCTGCCCCCGCGCCGGAGCGCAAAGCGCCGCTGGCACCCGCCTGCGGCGCCTTGTTCGACGACTTCAACTACAGCTCCCGTACGGACCCGGCCTTCACCGGTCATGACTGGAGCGTCCGGACGAACGCGGGTGGTCCCGGCGTCGGTGGCGCCACCTGGGCCGCGAGCAACGTCACCTTCCCGACGGTCGACGGCCAGAAGGTGATGCAACTGCGCGCGTCGACCAACGGCACGGCTGCCGGCACCACGCACTCCCAGGTCCAGCAGAACCGGTTGCGCTTCCGCGAAGGCACCTACGCGACCCGGTTCAAGTTCAGCGATGCCCCGACGACCGGGGCGGACGGCGACCACGTCAACCAGACCTTCTACGCGATCTCCCCGCTCGACTACGACTGGGAGCCGACGTACAGCGAGCTGGACTTCTCCGAGTACCTGCCGAACGGCGGTTGGGGTGAGACCGGCCCGGTCAACTTCGTCACCAGCTGGAACACCTACCAGGCGGATCCGTTCGAGGGCTATCGGACGAGTAGCAGGATGCCGTGGAGCCACAACGGTTGGCACTACCTGGTCACCACCGTCGCGGACGGTCATGTGAAGTACTACATCGACGGCACCCTCGTCGGGGACCACACCACGGACGACCAGGGCCGTAGCGTTTACCCGCGTCGCAACATGACGCTCAACTACAACCACTGGCTCATCGACCTGGAGGGTCACAGCGGCGCCACCAGCGCCTATGTCCAGGCAGCGGACTGGGTCTACTACGCCAAGAACGAGACGCTGACTCCGGCCGCGGCGGTGGCCCGGGTGAACCAGTTCCGCAGCAGCGGTGTCCGTCATTCAGACACGATCAGCTGCTGAGAACCGTTGCTGAAAAACCTTTCTGATGAGTAACCATGGACATTCGGTTGTGGACTGAGTACGGTCCGTAGCGGCGTCCCGCCCACGCCTACCGGAGAAGGACTTGATCCTTACTTCACCAACGCGGTGAGGTGCTGCCCGCTAGTGGCACCTCACTGGTGGCTGGGCGAGCAATCGGTGGCGATAGTCGACGATTGATGGGGGCTCAGGCACCTAGGTGGGGCGGTATGAGCGCGAACGATCGACCGTCGCGCTCATACCGCCCCACCGATTCAATTCACGTGAATGTTCACCCTTGAGGTTCGCCCCCGATGTGAAGTTCTGGCGAATGCTGGGTGTTAGCGGTATTCAGTTCCCGGTTCGATGGGCAAACTGTGAGTCACTGACCAAGCACGAATCCCACCGCCCCCGGGGAGCCCGCCGTGCCCACGATCCGTCCGCCACGCCTGTTCGCGTCCTTCGCCGTCATCCTGGCGCTGATCTCATTCCAGGTCCCGCCCGCCGCATCGGCCGCGACCACCGCCACGATCTCGGTGGCCACCGCGATCCAGCAGCAGAACGGCGGCGTTGCGACCGTCGAGGGTTACGTGGTCGGGCAACCGACGGCCACGAACACCGTTGTCCGCAGCAACTTCCCGAGCGACTACGCGCTGGCCCTGGCCGATTCCGCCGGCCAGACCAGTACGTCGGCGATGCTCTACGTCCAGATTCCGACGGCCTTCCGTGCGTCGTACGGGCTGAAGACCAATCCGTCGCGCCTCGGTACGAAGATCACCGTGACCGGCACGCTGACGGCGTACTTCACGCACCCCGGCATGAAGGACCCGACTGCCTTCACTGGTGGCGGATCGGGCGGTGGCGGCACGGACGACTACTACGCGGGTGCCGCCGGTAAGACCGGGCCCGCGTTGAAGGCCGCGCTGCACACGATCATCTCGAGCCAGACCAAGCTCAGCTATGACCAGGTCTGGAACGCGCTCAAGTCCACTGACCAGGATCCGGGCAATACGAACAACGTGATCCTGCTCTACTCCGGCCGTTCGCAGAGCAAGACCACGAACGGCGGCGACGCGAACGACTGGAACCGCGAGCACGTCTGGCCGCAATCCCACGGCGACTTCGGTACGGCGACCGGGCCCGGCACGGATATCCACCACCTTCGGCCCGAGGACGTCACGGTGAACTCGGTCCGCGGCAACAAGGACTTCGACCTCGGTGGATCCGCCGTCGCGGAGGCGCCGGGCAGCCTGACGGACGCCGACTCCTTCGAACCGCGTGCGGCCGTCAAGGGCGACGTGGCCCGGATGATCCTCTACATGGCCGTTCGCTACGAAGGCGGTGACGGCTGGCCGAACCTGGAGCCCAACAACATCGTCGGCAATGGCAGCGCCCCTGCGGTCGGCAAGCTGTCCGTGCTGAAGGCCTGGAGCGCGGCCGACCCGCCCGACACCTTCGAGAAGCGCCGCAACCAGGTCATCTACGACTCCTTCCAGCACAACCGCAACCCCTTCATCGACCACCCCGAATGGGTCACCTCGATCTGGCCATAGGCCCAGCTGATTGTGGCTACAATGGGGACTCCTGATGTGGCCACAAAGGAGTCCCCATGAGCATCGGTGTCCGGGAGTTGCGCGACGGGCTGAGCCGGCATCTCGCCGAGGTGCGGGCCGGTCGCGTCATCGTCGTCACCGATCACGGCAAGCCGATCGCGCGGATCGTGCCGATCGATCAGCCCACGGCGCTGGAGCGGCTGATCGAGGAGGGGCGGGTGACGCCGGCCAGGCATCGCCGTCGTTCCACTCCGCAACCGATCAAGACGGCGGGCACGGTCAGTGATCTGGTTGCCGACCAGCGCCGATGATCGCGTACTTCGACACCTCGGCATTCGTTCCTCTGCTGATCCAGGAGCCGGCTTCGTCGTTCTGCGAGCGGCTGTGGACCGAGGCGGACGCGGTCGTCACCAGCCGACTGCTGTACGTCGAATCAGCGGCCGCCCTTGCGCAGGGGCGGCGGTCGCGTCGGTTGACGGCAGGTCAGCACAACCAGGCGCTGGTTGCTCTAGATCGCCTCTGGGCCGACTTCGACGTCGTCGAGGCTGACGCCGAACTCGTCGGCAGGGCGGCCGAAATGACGGCACTGGCGACGCTTCGGGGATACGACGCCGTGCATTGCGCGGCAGCCGAGCAGGTGAACGAGGGCGACCTCGTGCTGGCCTCCGGCGACCGCCAACTACTGACCGCTGCAGGAGCGTTCGGGCTCGCGGTCGCGGACGTCAACGGCTGACGTCTGCGCCAGTACAGCTTTCGGTGAATACAGGAATGGCTGTACAGTGCTGCGTGTGGACACGATCAGTCGTAGTGAGGTGCTGGCGCGGTTTGGGCATGCGTTGTCGGATCCGACCCGCACACAGGTGATGCTCGTACTGCAGGAAGGGCCGAGCTATCCGGCCGATCTCGCCGAGCGGATCGGGGTCAGCCGGCAGTCCCTGTCGAACCACCTCGCCTGTCTGCGCGGCTGTGGTCTGGTCGTCGCCGAGCCGGAAGGCCGCCGTACTCGCTATGAGCTGGCCGACGCGAGCCTCGGCACCGCTCTGACCCAGTTGCTGAACGTCGTCCTCGCGGTCGACCCGGCCTGCTGCCGCCCGGACACGACGGGAGAATGCCGATGACCGAGCAGCTCCCTCTGATCGGCATACCGTCGGCCGCTCCGGACCCAGTAGCCCAGGCGGAACGGCGACGGCTTGGGCGGCGGGCGCAACTGCTGGCAGGCGCGAGCGTGTCGTACAACTTGGTCGAGGCGGTCATCGCGATCTCGGCCGGGACGATCGCCGGGTCGGTGGCGCTGGTCGGGTTCGGGCTCGACTCGATCGTCGAGGTGGCGAGCGGCCTGATCATCCTCTGGCAGTTCCGGCACAAGCTGCCCGAGACGCGGGAACGGCGTGCCCTCCGGCTGATCGGGCTGTCCTTCTTCGCACTTGCCGCGTACGTCGGCTTCGAATCGGTCCGCGCCCTGCTGGATCGGTCCACGCCGGACACGTCGACGGTAGGCATCGGGCTGGCGATCGCCTCGCTGATCGTGATGCCGCTGCTGTCGAGGGCGCAGCGTCGTACCGGCCGGGCCCTCGGGTCGAACGCGGTCGTCGCCGATGGCACGCAGACGCTGTTGTGCACCTATTTGTCCGCCGTATTGCTGGTCGGGCTTGTGCTGAACGCCACTCTCGGCTGGTTCTGGGCGGACCCGCTGGCCGGTTTGGTGATCGCGGCCGTTGCGGTTCGTGAGGGCATCCAGGCGTGGCGCGGACAGGGTTGCTGCTCGCCTGTGATGGATCCGGCGAGCGGCGGCGACGGTTGTGAAGATGGGTGTTGCGCCTGATTCACGTACCGTGTGGGCCATGAGTCATCCCCATCCTGAACTCGGCCGCCCGCCCGGACTGGCCCGAGGCGCCCTGCGGGTCGTGCCCCTAGGCGGCCTGGGCGAGATCGGCCGCAACATGACCGTGTTCGAGCACGAGGGCCGGTTGCTCGTGATCGACTGTGGCGTGCTCTTCCCTGAGGAGCACCAGCCCGGCGTCGACGTGATCCTGCCTGACTTCAGCTGGATCCGGGACCGGCTCGACAAGATCGACGGCATCGTTCTCACGCACGGTCACGAAGACCACATCGGCGGCGTGCCGTATCTGCTGAAGGAACGCGGCACCATTCCCGTCATCGGCTCGCGGCTGACGCTTGCGTTCCTCGCCGCGAAGCTGAAGGAACACCGGATCAAGCCGAACGAGATCGTGGTCAAGGAGGACGAGCGGCGCAAGATCGGGCCGTTCGACCTGGAGTTCCTGGCCGTGAACCACTCGATCCCGGACAGCCTCGCGGTCGCGCTGCGCACCAAGGCCGGCACCGTGCTGCACACCGGTGACTTCAAGATGGACCAGTTCCCGCTGGACAAGCGCCTCACCGACCTGCGCGGGTTCGCCCGGCTCGGTGAGGAGGGCGTCGACCTGTTCATGACGGACTCGACGAACGCCGACGTACCCGGGTTCACCACCGCCGAGAAGGACCTCGGCCCGGCGATCGAGGCCGTCTTCCGGACCGCGCCCGGCCGGATCATCGTGTCCAGCTTCGCCAGTCACGTGCACCGGATCCAGCAGGTCCTCGACGCCGCCAAGGTGAACGGCCGCAAGGTCGCGTTCGTCGGCCGCTCGATGGTCCGCAACATGGGTATCGCCGGTGACCTCGACTACCTGAAGATCCCCAAGGGCCTGATCGTCGACCTGAAGGAGCTGGAGCGCCTGCCGGACCGCAAGGTCACGCTGGTCTGCACCGGTTCCCAGGGTGAGCCGATGGCCGCGCTGTCCCGGATGGCGAACCGCGATCACATGATCCGGATCGGCGAGGGTGACACCGTGCTGATGGCCAGCTCGCTCATCCCCGGCAACGAGAACGCCATCTACGGCGTGATCAACGGCCTGATCCGCTGGGGCGCGAACGTCGTGCACAAGGGCAACGCCAAGGTCCACGTCTCCGGTCACGCGAGTGCCGGCGAGCTGGTCTACTGCTACAACCTGGTCAAGCCGCGCAACGTGATGCCGGTGCACGGCGAATTCCGGCACCTGAAGGCGAACGCGCAGCTCGCCATCGACACCGGCGTACCCGCTGATCACGTGGTCATCGCCGAGGACGGTGTCGTCGTCGACCTGCACAAGGGTCGCGTCAAGATCGCCGGCAAGGTCGAGGCCGGTTATGTGTACGTCGACGCGATGACGGTCGGCGGTGTCACCGAGGCCAACCTCAAGGACCGTCGTACGCTCGCCGAGGAAGGCGTCATCAGCGTGGTCGCCATCGTCGACGCGCACACCGGCAAGCTGGCCGAACCGCCGGACTTCCTGGCTCGCGGGTTCAACTACGACGACACCACGTTCAAGGTGCTGGTCCCGGTCATCGAGGACGCCCTCGCGAAGGCGGCCCAAGAGGGCATCGGCGACGTCCGGCAACTCGAGGAGCTCATCAACCGAGCCGTCGGCAACTGGACCTGGCGCCACTGGCGCCGCCGCCCAGTCATCATCCCAGTCGTCATCGACGCCTAACCCTGCCCGTTGAGAGAACGCGAACGCCCTGCCCATTTGCGGCAGGGCGTTCGCGTTTCCTTTGCGTTCATTCGTCGGAATCCGCCCTCTCACCACCGCGCTCCGGTACAGGCGAGCGGGCAGAAGAGGGCGGATTCCGACGAATGAACGCAAAGAAGGGTTTGGCTGGACGCGGAGCGTGGTGACGGTCTACCGTGTGACGTATGAACAGATCTGCAGATGTGCAGGCGCTGGATGCGTGCAACGTTCGCCTGGTCGATCCGGAGCGGGTCGCGGCGGTGCACGCGCGGATGCCGTCCGAGCAGGACGTGGTCGACACGGCGGACGTGTTCAGTCTGCTGGGCGATCCCCGGCGACTGAAGCTCCTGGTCGCACTGCTCGACGGTGAGCTCTGCGTCTGCGATCTGGCGGCACTGACCGGCATGAGCGAGTCCGCGACCTCACACGCGCTACGGCTGCTGCGAGCGCATCGAGTGGTGTCGGTCCGTCGTGACGGCCGGATGGCCTACTACCGTCTCGACGACGCCCACGTGCGCATGCTCGTCGACCTAGCGGTCGCGCACACCGAACACACTGAAGCCATCCACCCCGAGCGTGAAGGGGACAAGCAGTGAGCGGCGGTCATGGGCACGGCCACGGACATGGGCACGGAGTAACCGCCACCGGCAAACACCGCAGGGTCCTCGGTGCGGTCGTACTGATCTCGCTGACGATCTTCGTCGTGCAGGTGATCGGTGCCGCGATGACCGGCAGCCTCGCGCTGTTCGCCGACGCGGGACACGTGCTCGCTGACGCCGGCGGGGTCGCGATGGCACTCGGCGCGGCGTTGCTCGCGAGTCGCCCCGCGACTGGACGACGTACGTTCGGCTGGGCGCGGGCGGAGATCCTCGCCGCCGCCGTCAACGGCCTGGTCCTTTCCGGCATGGGTGTGTACGTCGTAGTGCAGGGCGTGCGTCGTCTGATCGAGCCGGCCGCAGTGGAGCCCGGCGGCATGGCGTTGTTCGGTGCGATCGGCCTGATCGGCAACCTGGTCGCCGTCGCCATCCTGTTCAAGGCCCGGTCCGACAGCCTGAACATGCGCGGCGCCTTCCTCGAGGTCGCGACCGACAGCGCCACCTCGGTCGGCGTACTCGTCGCGGCCCTGGTCATCCAGACCACCGGTTTCACCCGGGCCGACCCGATCGTGTCGCTGCTGATCGGGCTGGTGATCGTGCCGCGGGCCATCAAGCTGTTGCGCGAGGCGACGGAGATCCTGCTGGAGACGACGCCCGCGGGGATCGACCTGGACGAGATTCGCCGGCACATCACCGAGGTGGACCACATCCACGACGTACACGATCTACACGTCTACACCGTGACCTCGGGCCTGCCGGTGCTCACGGCGCATGTGGTGGTGGACAGCGAGTGCTTCCAGGACGGGCATGCGCCGCAGCTGCTCGACAAGCTGCAGACCTGTCTGGCGGGGCACTTCGACGTTGAGCACTCGACGTTCCAGCTCGAACCGATCGGCCATTCCGACCACGAGCATCCGACGCACGCTTGACGGCCGTGTTGCGGCCGTGGGCTAGCCTAAGTAAGGCATACCTAAGTTCACCGTCGAGAGGACCCGCCCCGTGGCCCGCAGCAACCCCGTCAAGGTGGCCGTCGTACGCCGCGCCGAGCGGCTGACGCCGCACATGATCCGGCTGGTGCTGGGTGCGCCCGAGTTCGCCGACAACGGGTTCACCGACAAGTACGTGAAGCTGCTCTTCCCGACGGCCGGGCTCAAGTACCCGGAGCCGCTGGATATGGCCGTGATCCGCGAGCAGGTTCCGCCGGAGTACTGGCCGGTCAGCCGGACGTACACGATCCGCGCCTGGGATCCGGTCACGGCCGAGGTGACGATCGACTTCGTCTACCACGGGGATGAAGGGATCGCCGGTCCGTGGGCCGCCGCGGCGAAGGCCGACGACGAGGTGTGGTTCGTCGGGCCTGGTGGTGCGTACAAGCCTGACCCCGCGGCTGACTGGCACCTGCTGGTCGGTGACGAGAGCGCGCTGCCGGCCATCGGTGCCGCGGTCGAGGCGCTGCCGCCGGGTGCTCGTGCACGGGTCATCGTGGAGGTCGAGGACGCGTCGGAGGAGCAGAAGTTCAGCGGATCCGGCGAGGTTGAGCTCACTTGGCTTCATCGCGCGGGCGCCGCGACAGCGCCTGGTGACCAGCTCGTCGCGGCCGTTGAGGGCCTGACCTTTGAGCCGGGTGATGTGCAGGTGTTCGTTCATGGTGAGGCCGGATTCGTCCAGCGCCTCCGCGCCCCGCTCAAGGAGCGCGGGATCACCCGCGACCGCCTCTCCATCTCCGGCTACTGGCGCCAGGGCAAGAACGAAGACGGTTGGCAGGCGGAAAAGGCCGAAACCGCCAAGGCCGAGCGGGAGCGCCTCGAGCGCGAGGCCGCCAAAGCCTGAGAGCTCAGCTATCCCGGTCCTGGGCCTGGTCTTCGCTGGCTGGGGACTCGCTGGTTGGGGACTCGGTGGTCGGGGTCTCGGCTTCGGCAGTTGAGCCTTCGGCAGTTGAGGCTTCGGCTTCGTGGGCGGCCAGGGTCTCTTGCTGGACCACGCGACGCCGGGTCTCGGCGCGGCGGGCGATCAGGGCGGCCAGCCCGCCGGCGTGGTTGATCGGCAGCACCCAGTCCACGCCTTTGAACTGGAGGATCAACGCGGGCCCGGGGCTGGACATCGGTCGAGTCCGCAGGTTCAGCGGAAACTTCAGCCGCTCGGCCCCGCTGAGCGAAACCTCATGCGTACCGGTGACCCAGTCGATCCGATAGTCAGGCCCGACGCCGACCGTGCTCTGGTCAGTCCCCGAGCCACGAAGCACGAGCTCCTTGACGTGGACCCGCTCCTTGGTGATCTCGAGCAAGATGTTCGGCGGCGTACGCAGTCGGTAGACCAGCTCGTACGACGAGTCCGCCAGCTCAGGATCGGCCGGATAGCTGATGACCCGGTTGCCCGCGGCCCCGATGGCCCGCCCGATCAACGCACCGACGAGCCCTGCCACGATGAACAGCCGCGGCAACCAGTCGAAGTCCAGCACGATCGTGTAGAACGCCACGACGATCCCGGTGATACCGCCACAGGCCAGACCGGCGAAGGCCCAGCGGGACGGGCGATACCGGTTCTTCCGCAGCAGCCGCAGGTTGATCGCCAGCATCGCCAACGGGACCAGCAACACCTGCCAGTTGAACCCAAGCTCCGGCGCCGCTGCCGCGCTGATCCAGCAGAGCAACCCGAAGAACACCACCGGAATCCCCAGATAGACGGCGCGCGCCAGCGCCAACCCGCGGCGGTCGCGTCGCTCGAACTCCGGAGATGCCACTGGTCCGGTCGGATCACTCATGCCCGAAGCCTCGCATACGCCCCCATCGCGTCTCCTCTTTGCATTCATTCGTCGGAATCCGCCCTCACAGCACAGCGGAACCTGCACAGGCCGGCGGTGGCTGAGGGCGGATTCCGACGAATGAATGCAAAGGGTGTGGGGCTAGGGCAGCAGGGTGAAGGGTGTGGGGCCGGTCGGGCGGCCGTTGACTTGGATTTCGAGGGCGTGCGCGCCGGGGTAGTAGCGCCGGGTGGAGATCGGGCGGAAGGAGTGGCGGCGGTTGATCGTGTCTGTCGCACCCGCGGCCAGCTCTCGGACGGCGAGCTTGAACACCTTCGGCGCGAGCTTGCCGTTCGCCTTCTGGTGATGGACGACGTAATCGACGGCCAACCGGACCGGCTCGGCCGACGTGTTCGTCAACGTCAGCGAGAAGGTCAGCTCGCCGCCGAACTCGACCTCGGTCCGGTCCAGCGTCGGCCCGTCCACCTCCACTCCGACCGGCGGCGCGAAGCCGAGCAACCCGAGCGCGCCCGGATCGCCCTTCTTCACCAACGTCCTGAGCCCGTGCCGGATGATCCAGCCGCTGTGCTCGTCCGGCGCCTCGGCCCACCGCGAGGCCAGCGAGACCGCCTCGGCGGGATGGTCCCGGCTGAGGTCGTTCAGGTGGTTCGCGACGGATCGACGCACGTACGACGAGGAGTCCGACCGCAGCGCGTCGAGGATCGCGAGCGTCCGCGGTCTCTCCAGGAGCTGCGGCACCTGCCGGGCCCAGGGCAGGCGTGATCGCGTCCCCTCGGTGGCAAGACGTCGCACGTGCTCGTCGGGATGCGCGGACCACTCCAACGCGGTCGCCAGCGTCCGGTCGACGTCCGCCGCGAGGAACGTCCGCAAGGCGAACTCCCCGGTCAGACGCCCGGTCAGCTCCGCCAGCAGCGCCAACCCGTCGTCGAAGGCGCCCGCCGAAACCGCGCGGGTGGCGACAGCCTCGGTGACCGGCCAGATCATCCAGCCGGTGAACGCGTCATCGGTCAGCGCCTTGCGGATGGCCCGGTCGAATTCGTCGTACGGCGTGGGCAGGTCGGTGAGCAGGGCGTCACGAACCAGCCGCCCACGCTCACTGAACGTAGTGCCGCTCAGCTCGACGCCCCGGACCGTTGGCGCGGCCAGGATCGCGCCCAACTCGGCCACGGCAGCCGTGCTGAGCATCTCTTCGGCGGTCGGCATCAGACCGTCTCCTCTCGACTGCCCACATCGAATCAGGCCCCACCGACACTTTCCGTAACGCCAGATGTGAGCCAAATCTTGACCACTCAGTCATTGGCGGCCCGTGGTCTTGGGTAAGGTCACGGAACACGACGACCGCCAGCGAGGCCTGGAGCAGCAGTGACCGCACAGCTCGAGTACCCCGCCGACGCACCGTCGGCGTCCGAACCCGCCATCTCCGTTCAGGGACTGTGGAAGGTGTTCGGGCCGAAGGCTGCCCGGGTACCGCGGCGTCCCGACCTGGCCGGCCTCGACCGGCGCCAGTTGAAGCTCAAGACCGGCTGTACGGCGGCCGTGCACGACCTCAGTTTCGACGTCGCGCCGGGTGAGGTTTTTGTCGTGATGGGCCTGTCCGGCTCGGGCAAATCGACGCTGGTGCGCTGCCTGACCCGGTTGATCGAGCCGACGGCGGGCGGGTTGTTCTTCGAGGGCGAGGATCTTCGCGCGGCCGACGAGAAGCGTCTGCGGGAGTTACGCCGGAGCAAGTTCTCGATGGTCTTCCAGCACTTCGGGCTGCTCCCGCACCGCAGAGTCATCGACAACGTCTCCTACGGGCTAGAGGTCCGCGGGGAGAACAAGTCCGACCGACGGCGCCGTGCCCAAGAGGTGATCGAGCTAGTCGGTTTGGCCGGCTCAGAGCAGCTCTACCCGGAGGAGCTCTCCGGAGGTATGCAGCAGCGCGTCGGCCTGGCCCGGGCGCTTGCAGGCGACCCGGACGTCATGTTGTTCGACGAGCCCTTCTCGGCACTGGACCCGCTCATCCGGCGGGAGATGCAGAGCGAGGTCGTCCGGCTGCACCAGGAGGTCGGGAAGACCATGGTGTTCGTCACGCACGATCTGACCGAGGCGTTGAAGTTGGGCGACCGGATCCTGCTCATGCGCGACGGAGCCGCCGTACAGCTCGGCACCGGCGCAGAGCTGGTTGGGCGCCCGGCCGACGACTACGTCCGCGAGTTCGTCCGAGACGTGTCCAAGGCCGACGTACTCACCCTGCGCTGGATCATGCGCGCACCGACCAGTGACGACCTCTTGGACGGGCCTGAGCTCGGCCCGGACGTGGTGGTCCGTGAGGCGACGAGAGCCGTCCTAGGCGCCGACCGCCCCGTCAAGGTCGTCGCGAACGGCGTACTGCTCGGCGTCGTCGGCGGGGAGGAAATCCTCGCCGTGGTCGCGGGAGCCTGATGGCCGCGATCACCGGTTCCCTGCAGGTCCGCATGCCCCGACCGCGCCGGATCTACGTCGTCGGGGTGCTGCTGCTGTGCTGGGTGCTGCTGTTCCTGGTCTTCCGCGGGATCCACACGCTCGAGCTCGGCGGCCAGGAGACGACGCCGCTGCACCGCTGGCTGACGGATATCCGCGATCAGACCGGGCCGGACCGGAACGCCTTCTTCACCGCGATCCGCGTCGTCATCGATGAGCTCGTCACGCTGCTGCAGGCGCTGATCTCGCAACCGTCGTTCGGCCGGCCCGTGCCCGCGCTCGGGTGGCTCGGCGTCGTCGCCCTCGCGTCGTACGTCGCCTGGGCCTTCGGTACCTGGCGAGTTGCGCTGCTGACCGCCGCGGGGCTCGTGTTCGTCGGCCTGCAGGGGTTGTGGCAGGAGAGCATGGACACGCTGGCGCTGACGCTCGCGGCGGTGGGTCTGGCATTGCTGGTCGCGATTCCGGTGGGGATCTGGGCGGGTTTGTCCGATCGGGTCTATCGCGTCGTCTCGTTGGTGCTCGACCTGATGCAGGCGATGCCGACGTTCGTCTATCTCGCGCCGTTGACGCTGGTCTTCGCGATCGGCCCGGCGGCGGCCACGATCGCCACCTTGATCTACGCGGCGCCGCCCGCGGTCCGGCTGACGGCCCACGCGATCAGGTCGGTCTCCCCGGCGAGCGTCGAGGCGGCTCGCTCCCTCGGTTCGACCGGTGCGCAGACGTTGACGAAGGTGTTGCTGCCGATGTCCCGCAGCACGGTCGTGGTCGGGGTCAACCAGACGATCATGGCGGCGTTGTCGATGGTGACGATTGCCGCGCTGATCGATGCGCCCGGACTCGGCAAGACCGTGCTGAAGGCCCTGCAGACGCTGGACGTCGGGGTCGCGTTCAACGCCGGCCTCGCGATCGTCGTACTGGCCATCGTGCTCGACCGAGCCACCACCGCGGCCGGCGCACGCGTGCCGCGACCGGCGTCGACCCGGCGCAAGGTGTTCCTCGGTATCGGTGGGCTCGTCGTGCTGGTGGCGATCTGGTACTCCCGGACGTACCTCTGGGCGGCCGAATTCCCCACCTCCGGCGAGCTCGGTTCGCGGATTGCGGTGGCGGCGGATTCGACGTCCACCTGGTTCCTGGAGCGGTTCGGGTCGTTCACGTACGGCGTCCGCGATGGCGTGACGAACGGCGTACTCAATCCAGTCGAGTCGCTGCTGACCGGATCGCCCTGGTGGCTCGTTTTCGCGGTCGTGGTGACGTTCGCCTGGCTCGTCGGTGGTCTGCGCGGTGCGATCCCGGCGGCGGTGTGCCTCGGGCTGCTGGTCGGCACGGGTGTCTGGCAGGACGCGATGGTGACGCTGGCGTCGACCCTGCTCGCGACGACCGTGGTGGTTGCCGTGGGCATCCTTCTCGGCGTGTGGATGGGTCGCAGCCGGAAGGTCGACAGTTGGTTGCGCCCGGCCCTGGATGCCGGTCAGACCATGCCCGCTTTCGTCTACCTGGTGCCGTTCCTGGCGTTGTTCGGGACCAGCCGGTTCACGGCGATCGCTGCTGCGGTCGTCTTCGCCGTACCGGTGACCAGCAAGATCGTTGCCGACGGCATCCGCGCGGTGCCGGCCGCGACCGTGGAGGCGGCCACGTCGGCCGGTTCCAGCGCCTGGCAAGTGGTCACCAAGGTGCAACTTCCCGTCGCGCGCCGGGCGATCACGCTCGCGGCGAACCAGGGCCTGATCTATGTTCTGTCGATGGTGGTGGTCGGTGGCCTGGTCGGCGCCGGCGCCCTCGGGTACGACGTATCGGCCGGGTTCTCGCAGAGCGAGCTCTACGGCAAGGGACTGGCCGCCGGTCTCGCGATCGTGCTGCTTGGTGTCCTGCTCGACCGCATCACCCAGGCCGCGGCCCGCCGTACTGCCGCGGGCCCGGCCGAATCCAGAGGAGACAAGAAGAAGTGGTTGCGAAGCTAAGGGCCGCGGGCCTTTTCACCGTGCTGACGCTGGCCGTCGCCGGTTGTGGTGGCGCGAAGATCGAGGACCCGGGTGCCGCGGCTCCCGCCGGCAAGGACTGCGGCACGGTCAACCTGGCGGTCAGCCCGTGGGTCGGCTACGAGGCGAACGCGGCTGTTTTCGCGTACGTCGCGGAGAAGGATCTCGGCTGCAAGGTGGTGAAGAAGGACCTCAAGGAGGAGATCGCCTGGCAGGGTTTTGCCACCGGTGAGATCGACGCCGTCCTGGAGAACTGGGGTCACGAGGACCTCAAGAAGAAGTACATCACCGACCAGAAGGTCGCGGTCGAGGCCGGGCCGACGGGCAACACCGGCATCATCGGCTGGTACCTGCCGCCGTGGCTCGCCGCCGAGAAGCCCGAGCTGAAGAACTGGAAGAACCTCAACCGGTACGCCGCGACATTCAAGACCTCCGAATCCGGCGGCAAGGGCCAATTGCTCGATGGCGACCCGTCGTTCGTGACGAACGACGAGGCCTTGGTGAAGAACCTCAAACTCGATTTCAAGGTCGTGTACGCCGGGAGCGAGACGGCGTTGATCCAGGCGTTCCGCCAAGCGGAGAAGCAGAAGAAGCCGCTGATCGGGTACTTCTACGAGCCGCAATGGTTGTTCAACGAGCTCAAACTGGTCAAGGTCGACCTGCCGCCTTACACCGCGGGCTGCGACGCCACTCCGGCGAAGGTCGCCTGCGATTACCCCGATTACAAGCTGGACAAGATCGTCAGCAAGAAGTTCGCGGACGCGGGCAGCCCGGCGTACAACCTCGTGAAGGCCTTCACCTGGACCAACGACGACCAGAACCAGGTCGCCAAGTACATCGCCGAAGACAAACTCACCGCCGACGCCGCGGCCAAGAAATGGGTCGACGCCAACCGCCCAAAGGTAGACGCCTGGCTCGGCAAGTAGCCACTGCCTCATTTCACACAACGATGGGTCGCCAAGGCGGCCCATCGTTCGTTTGTGCCGGCGGATTCAGCGTGCGGCGATCGCTGTGCTCAGTTCGGCTTCAGTCAGCTGCAGCGGCTTGTAGTGGCGGCGCGCCTGGCCGTAGACCAACCGCTCGAGCTGGTGCGGACTCGACCGCGGATGCTCGGACAGCACGTCCTCAACAACCATCGTTGCCCACAGCGGTCGCGGTAGCGCATCGCGCAGAATCCGGTTCGCCTGTCGCGCGAGTGACTTGGTGACAGCGAGGCAGAGGATCAGTTCCGCATGGCCGAACTGGACGGGATCTCCGACCGCCAGACCGCGAAGCGAACTCTTTGTCAGCTTGACCCAGCGCGCCTCGGCACTGGGCGTCCAACGGCCGATCTGGTCCACGAGCGCCTGGTCGGCGCGGCCACCGTTGTGGATCATGCAACTCCGCATCAGCCGCAGGGTGTCGACCTGAATGATGCTGTCTGGACTGAACGATTCGCCCGTGGCCTCCTCGATCGCGCTGTGGAGGACCGCCAAAGTGGTTTTGCTGAGTGCCTGAGCCGGTGTCATCATGCGGCCTCGCACCAAGAGGTCGACGCAGGTCTTGAGGAAATCCTCGTGGAGCTCCAGCGAGTAAGGCACGCTAATCGCACCGAGGTGGTTGTCGGCGGACTGGAGGACCTGCCGGACAGTTTCGGTTGGCACGTTGAACGGCTTGACGTGCTGAACCTGTGGAAATACGTCCGGAAGTCGCGTCTCTGAGCCCTCGGTGAGCTGTAGGAGGTGCGAGGCCATCTGTGCCCCCGCCAGCAGGCCCATCATCGCGTTGCTGGCGTCTATCTTCTTTGCGTCGTAGAGCCGGTATTCGGCGAATCTGACGATTTCGTTGCCCATGTGCACCCTTTCCGGGCGCCAACGGTAGTTCAGCGGGAGTGGGCGTTTGCTCGTATACACCGACCCGCCCGAAGCTGCCCCGAGGTTGCCCCGGGTTGCCCTTCAGGGGCCGATCGTGGGCTGTGGAAGCGTGGGGTTGAGGGCCCTCGTCCGCTGGAGATTCGGGGTGGTGGGCGGCTTAGGGGCTGGGGGCAATTATCACGGGGCCCGTGAGCAACGCCGAAGACACGCCGGAAATCGGGTTGGACCGGGTAGCGTCGTCCCATGATCATCGTGACAGCTGCACTGAAGGGCGGGGTCGGGAAGACAACCACGTCGGTGTACCTCGCCGCGCTGGCATCCTCGAACCGCCGTACGGCCACCATTGTCGACGCCGATCCGCAAGGTAGCGCCGCGGACTGGATCGCAGATTCCGACGATGACCACCTGGCCCGGATCGAGATCGCCGAGGCCCCGACCGAGCGCCTGCTGACCAAGGCGCTCGACAAGGTTCCACCGGAGGGCATCGGCGTCGTCGATATGCCGCCGTCGCACGAGCGGCTGCTGATCAAGGCGATCGAGCGGGCGCGGATCGTGCTCATCCCGACCCGCATCGGCGGCGTCGAGACACCCCGAGTCAGGGCAGTGCTCGACATGGTTCCGGACGGCACCCCGGTCGGCGTGGTGATCTGCTCGGCCCGTACCTTCACGAGGTCGTACCAGGACGCGATGGCGGCGTACGCCGAGGAGGGCATCCCGGTCTGGGGCACCATCCCCGAGCGCGTCGCGATCACCGCCGGACCGAACGGCCCCCTCGCCGAAGACGGCCTGGAGTCGTACCGCAAGGTCTGGCGCAAGATCCTCGCCGCCGCCCGCAGCTGACCCGGATTGACGCCCGTCCGAGGAGCCCCCACCTGCGGGTTTCTCGGACGTTGGCGACTGGCGTTAGAACGGGGGTTCGGTGCGGACGAAGGAGCGGATGACGGCGGCTGCGGCGCCGCGGGCCCAGTCGTCGAAGGTGTGCGAGCGGATCGTCAGCTCGCAGTCGGCGGCCGCTCCGAAGGCGTGTTCGGCAAAGGCCGAGCGGATCCGGTGGTCGTACAGGTCGTAGTCCGCCACGCCCTCGCCCGCGATCACGACCAATTCGGGCCCAACCAGGTTGACCATCGCGGCGAGGGCCGAACCGATCACCTGCCCGGCCCGGTCGAACGCGGCCCGGGCCAACTCGTCGCCCGCATGCGCCAGGTCGACCGCCCCGGCCAGATCGAGGTCGGCCCGCCCGGTGTCCTCCCGGACGCGGGCCAGAATCGCGTCCGAAGAGGCGACGGTCTCGACACACCCATGACGGCCGCAGGTGCATACCAGGTTGTCGGGCGCCAATGGCAGATGGCCGATCTCGCCGGCGACACCATGCGCGCCCGCGACGACATCGCCGTTCAGGTAGAGCCCGCAGCCAACGCCCGAGCCGATCGTGACGATGGCGAACGAGTTCGCGTTCACCCCGACGCCGAACCAGTGCTCGGCCACGGTCAACGCGCGTACGTCGTTCGACACCACCACCGGCAGCCCGATCCGCTCGGTCAGCAACGCCGCCAACGGCAGATCCCGCCAACCCATGAACGCCGAATGCCGAACCACCCCGGCAACCGCGTCCACATCCCCCGAAACCGCGACCCCGACTCCAGCCAAGGTGCTCGAGCCTGCGACCAAGGGATTATGAGTCCCCTGCTCGCCCCCGCCAAGTAGTTCGTCGACAAGGATGGCGAGTTGGTCGAGAACTGACTCAGGGGACTTCTCGGCAAGGGGTTTGTGGAGGACCGTCTGGATGTTGGCCTGGAGGTCGGTCACGACACCGATGAGCTCGCTCGGGGTGACCTTGATCCCGATCGCCGCGACACTTTCCGCCACCACCGCCAGCGGGCTGACCGGCCGGCCGATGACCGTGTCCTCGCGACTGCCCGGCGAGTCCACGACGTACCCCGCCTCGACCAGCGGCGCGACGGCCTTCGTCACGGCGGCCTGCGACAGTCCGGTCCGGCGGGCGATCTCCACCCGCGCGATCGGTCCCTGGGTCAGGATCCGGGTGAGCACCTCGACCGCGGCCGGCGTCGCCAAGGGCAGGCGCGGCGCGGTTCTCATCGCGCCCCTCCGAATCGCGCACAGCCGAATCGCGCACAGCCGAATCGCGCAGTTCCGAACCAGGGCCGCTTCACGGTGAACAAACTACAAGCCGTGAGGCCCTCTGGACGGCTGGGCATACGGAAGAGGCGGATAGAGCGATTTGTCGACATCCCACCCCTTCCTCAAGCCTCCGGAGATCGTCACCGCGGACCAACTCACCACCACGTCCGGGCGCCAGGGCAGCGGACCCGGCCGTGGCTCTCCGCAGTGGTGCGGCCCACGGCGACGATCGGCCGGTCCGCGAACAGACGAGTTCGGGACCGACCGGCTCCGGCCCCCGGCGTGACTGCGCACAAACGGGTTGCCGCGCCAACCCTAAGGATGGTTTATTAACATCGTCAAGTATCTACGAACGGGGTGAGGCACGTATGCCGGAAGTCGTCCAGTTGCGGTCCGCGGGTGTGGCCGCGATCTTCGACGTCCCACCATCCGGCTCACCCCGGCTGCTGCACTGGGGTGCCGACCCCGGCGAGCTGGACGAGTCCGGTCTGGCCGCCATCGCCGCGACCGCCGATCCGCCCGTGCTCAACAGCTCGCTGGATCGCCCCCGCCGCTTCGCCCTGCTCCCCACTGAGGCCGAAGGCTGGTCCGGCAGTCCCGGTCTCGCCGGCCACCTGGCGGGTACCAACACCACGCCCCGCTTCTCCCTCACGTCGTACGACCTGGACACGGCAGCCTTGGTCGTACGCCTGGCCGACGCCACCACTGGGCTCGAGCTGACGCTGAGCTATCGCCTCGACCGGTACGGCGTCCTGACGGCCAACGCGGAGGTCCATCGCGCAAGCGGCGACGGCCTGTACGACCTGGCCGAGCTTCGCCTATTGCTGCCTCTGCCAGAACGAGCGAGCGAGATCCTCGACCTCACTGGCAAGTGGTGCCGCGAGCGATCGCCTCAGCGCACGCCGGTCCGCGACGGCGCCCACCGCCGGGCCGTACGCCGCGGCCGGACCGGGCACGACGCGGCACTCCTGACCGTGGTCGGCACACCCGGCTTCGGTTTCCGCAGTGGTGAGGTCTGGGCCGCGCATGTGGCGTGGAGCGGCGACCAGGAGTACGTCGTCGAGCGTCTACCCGAAGGCGCCGGCGCCAACAGCTCGATCCTCGGTGGTGGCGAGCTGCTGCGCGCGGGCGAGATCCGCCTCGCGGCAGGCGACACCTATCGCAGTCCGGATCTGGTCTTCGTCTGGTCTGCCGACGGTCTCGACGGTCTGAGCGAACGCCTCCACTCGCACGTGCGGGCCTTCGCCGCGCACCCGTCGAGCCCGCGTCCGCTCGTGCTGAACACCTGGGAGGCGGTCTACTTCGACCATGACCTCGACCGGTTGACCGCGCTCGCGGAACGGGCCGCGCAGATCGGCGTCGAGCGGTTCGTCCTGGACGACGGCTGGTTCGCCGGGCGGCGTGGCGATCACGCCGGCCTCGGTGACTGGTGGGTCGACCCGGACGTCTGGCCGAAGGGACTCGGGCCGCTGGTTGATCGCGTCCACGCCCTCGGCATGCAGTTCGGCCTCTGGGTCGAGCCGGAGATGGTCAACCTCGACTCCGACCTCGTCCGCGAACACCCGTCCTGGCTGCTCGCGCCCGAGGCCGGGACGCCGGTGCCTTGGCGGAACCAGTACGTGCTCGACTTGGCCAACCCGGAGGCGTCGGCGTACCTGCTCGAGCGCCTTGACGCGTTGGTCACCGAGTACCGCATTGACTTCCTCAAGTGGGACCACAATCGCGATCTGCACGAGGCCGTCTCCAACGGTGGGCCCGGCGTACATCGGCAGACCAAGGCCCTCTACGCCTTGCTGGACGAACTGATCGCTCGTCATCCCGCGTTGGAGATCGAGTCCTGCGCGAGCGGTGGTGCCCGGGTCGACCTCGGGATCCTCCAGCGGACGCATCGGGTCTGGGCCTCGGACTGCAACGACCCGGTCGAGCGCCAATCGATCCAGCGCTGGACGGGTCTGCTGCTACCGCCTGAGTTGGTAGGCGGTCACGTAGGACCTGCGACGGCTCACACGACTCATCGCACTACCGACCTGTCGTTCCGGTTGGCGACAGCACTGTTCGGTCATGCCGGCCTTGAATGGGACCTAACCTCTTGCACGGCAGAGGAACTAGAAACACTCAAAGCCTGGACCAGCCTCTACCGGGAACTACGCCCGCTCCTACACGGCGGTACGACGGTCCGGGCCGACGTACTCGATTCAGAGACTCTCCTGTCGGGTGTAGTCGCGCCAGACCGTACCGAGGCCGTCTACACGTGGGCCCGACTAGGTACGAGTGGTGCCGCCCAGTCCGGCCGAATCACCTTCCCCGGCCTAGACCCGGCACAGGTCTACCAGGTCCGCGTACGCACGGAACTGGGCCTGCCAAAGCTCCACGAGATCGCCGAGCCCACCTGGTACACGGACGGCATCACCATCCCCGGCGCCATCCTCACCACCCTCGGCCTTCCCATGCCAACCCTCGCCCCCGCCCAAGCCGCCGTACTCCACCTGACGAAAGCGTCAGAGCGTCGGTGAGGTGAGGGCCCAGCGGATCGTGCTGGTCAGAGCAGTGCCAGAGGCCCGGACCAACGTGGCCTCGGCCAACGGCAAGTACGGCAGGTGTAGCGGCCAGCGGGTCCACCACGGCAGCAGGCCAACGGCTGCCGCGGTGAGGACGCCGTACGCCGGACGGGCGAACAGTGGCACCGGTGGATGCACCAACATGAAGCGAGCCGTCTCCCGTGCCGCAGCCGTACCGCGCAACTCCGGCCGGTACGACGCCAGCGCCTCGCGTAGTTCCGCCTCGGTCTCAGGCGGATCCACCACGCCCAACGCGCGAGCCACCCGAGCCATATCGGCCACATAGCCGTCGCGCCCGAGAGCGTCGAGCGGGTTCACGCCGTACCGCTGGTGTGCCGCGAGGAAGCTGTCCACCTCCGCGACGTGCACCCACTTGAGCAGATGCGGGTCGGACGCGACGTACTTAACGCCATCCGGACTCGTGCCGCGCACGCGCTCGTGGACGGCCCGCACGCGTTCAACCGCCGCCTCGGCATCAGCGGCCGCGCCGTACGTCGTGATCGCGAGAAAGTAGCTAGTCCGTTGTAAGCGGCCCCACGGATCGCCGCGATAGCCCGAGTGAGCCGACACGGCCGCCATCGCGAGCGGGTGCAACGATTGCAGCAACAGCGCGCGCAATCCGCCGACGAACATCGACGCATCCCCATGCACACGGCGAATCGGGCGGTCCGGCGCGAACCACCGCTCGCCCGGACTCTCGTGCACGAACAACCGCGCCGCGTGCGGATCCGGGCCGGCGACCTTGGTCATGATCATCCGGGCCAGCCCGTCGCGGACGGGATCGAGCACACCAGGGGCCATATCCCCAGTGTCCCCGCTACACCAAGAACCCACTCAGCGGTGGACGTCCACGAAGATCGGGTTGGTGTAGAGCCAGGTGTCGAGCCACGGATCGCCGTCGTTCGTGGGGTGCTGGATCGGCCCGCTCGGGTCGATCGCGCGCCCCAGGTAACCCGGCCCGTTACGGCGGCCGTCGCTCCCGCGGACCCGGACGTAGTGCGAGCGCTCGGCCCGCCCCAACGGGATCCGCACGGTGTAAGTCCCGGTTCGCTTGCTCACGTCCACCTGGTCGAAAACCCTTGTATCCGGTGCTTTCCAGCCGTCGGGATCCGCGGGTTTGCCCGTCACGACCCCACGGATGACGTCGAGGTGAGCGAGTCGCGGCAGCAGCCCGTGGAAGTTCGGCCGGGTCGCGCTGGTCACGGTGATGCGCAGCTCGAGGCGCTCGCCGCGGTGGACCGACAGCCTGCCGCCCAGCGTCGTACCGCGGTGGCTTTCCCTAGAACCGGCCGGCACCAGGCGTACGTCGATACCGTCGACCAGTTGGCCGTGGTCGACCCAGACCCGGCCGGACCGCAGACCGGCCATCACGTCCAGATAGCCATACCGCTCGACGCCCACGTGGGTCCGGCTGAACTGCCCGGGCCAGAAGTCGGACCCCGGCTGCGGCGTACCGCTGTCGGTGGGTGAGGGCTTCCAGCCGAGCGAGTCGAAGTTCTCCCCGGGCGGGAAGACGCCGTCGCGCCAGGTGTCCCAAATGGTCCGATGATTGTCGGAGTTCGAGGTGATCGAGAATAGTTTGCCCTCGGCGAGCATCGCGTCCCACAGACCGCCGACCGTCGCCGTGGCCCAGTCGAACCCGCCGTACGTTCGATAGGCGTCGGCCGGATAACCCGCGAAGCTGTCGGCCCTCGGCGCGTTGACGTACTCCCCGCGCTGCGCGTTGGTCGCGCCGCGGAACGCCACCCACGCCGGCTCGGCATCCCCTTGCGAACCAGGCGCGCCTTCCATCCCCACGCAGACCCCGGCGACGGCATCACGCCAGCCGCGGAGCTCGTGCGGCGCGTCGATCCCGAGTCGCATCGGGTGGTTCGCGAACACCAGCACGTCGTCGACGAACCCGGCCCGCTTCTGGTCGGCCAGCCAGCGCAATGCCTTGACCGCGTGCTCCTCGTTGGCCGGCGTACTGTCGGCCCGGCCGGTCAGTTTGCCGTCCCACTCGCGCTCGAACCGGCGCAGCAGCTCGGCCTCGTTCGGACCGGGCGCGACCAGCACGGTGCCGTGTTCGGCCGCCGGGATGTACCACTCGAGCCCCTGGAAGATCAGCATCCGCGGGTTCTCCGCCCGCGCCTTGAGGATCTCCTGCCGCTCGGCCTCCGCGCCCTTGTCGGCATGACCGAAGTTCGCGTGCTCGGTGAACGCCATCCAGTCCAGCCCGAACTGCGACCCCCGCAACGCCAGCTGCCCGAAGTCGTACTTCGCGTCATGGCTGTACCGGCTGTGCACGTGATGATCGCCCACCAGGTAGACCAGCGCTGGATCATTACCCGACCCGTACGACGTACCGCCCGCCGCCGTGGCCGAGGCCGTGCCCGGCATCCCGACCGCGAAACCCGCCCCCAGCAAGCCCGCACCGCGGATCAGATTCCGCCGCGACACCCCCTGCGGATCCAAGGTCTCATCGGGCACCTCACTGTCGGCCCACTCCGGCACCGCGCGCGCATCAACCATGCCGCGCAATCTCTCAGAGGTCGGTTGTCCTGACAAGGCTCCGGCCTGGTTTTTTCGTGGCAGGACGGTGAACAGCACGGGTCTAAACTCGGTGCATGGTGGGAGGCTTTGTCGCCATGGCGGTCTGCACGCTGGCGTTGGCCGGCTGCTCCGGCACCACGTCCGCTGGCGGCCCCTCGCCATCTGTGCCGACACCGGCCGGCAGCGGTTCTCCCTCCGCGCCGGCGACTGGGCCGATCACTGTGCCGACAACCGGGCCAACGGACTGGCCGACGCCGACTACGACGATCAAGCCGCGACCTGGTCGAGCGGCGCTGGACATCGTTACGCAGATCGGTGAGCAGTGTCCGCATCGCCCGCCCGTGTACGACCCGCGCTGCGATCCGGTCCCGCGCCCCAACACGTCGTACACCGTGCGATCCGAGAAGGGCGATGTTGTGGCGGAAGGCCGGACCGGCACGGACGGCCATGCCCACGTGATGGTCGACGCGGGGGCATACGTGGTCCGGGGCGAACTGGTCTCGGGGTACCAGGCCGCCCCGGAGCGTGGGGTGTCGGTGATCGTCGGGGCCGCCGAACTGGTGCCGCTTACCTACACGACCGGCATCCAGTAGCGACGGCCCCTCGATCCTCTATCTGCCGGTGCCGCCCTTCACCACGATGGAGGCGGCGTTGGTGTTGTTGCCCGCCACCGGATCCGGCGTCGTACTCGTGAGTGAGGCGGTGTTGGTGATCGTCCGGACGCTGCCGGCGGCCTGGGCCTCGATCACGAAGGTCACCGTCGCACCGGCGGGCACGGTCGCCGCCGTACACGTCACCTTGTGGGTCGCCTTCACGTAGGTACATTGCGGCGACACGTACTGGACCACCAGCTTCTTCGGATCAAGCGGCAGGGTGTCCACCACGGTGACGTTCTGCGCATCGGAGGGGCCGCCGGTACCGCAGGTCGGTGTCGGTGTCGACTGCGCGTCGGTCTCGCAACCCTGGTCGTTGTGTACGACCAAGGTGTAGATCACGGTCGGAGCCGGGTTGCCGCTCCGTTGCGAGGCCTGCTTGTCGAGCCAGAGCTCGGCGGAGGTCCGCACCGTGGTGCCCGTGGTCGCCGTGTTGTTGGCGCCGTTCGGGTCGGGTGTGGCCGACGAGACCGTGACCGAGTTGGTCAGCACTGTGCCGTTGGGCACCGAGGGTCCGACCAGAACGGTCAGGAAGACGACCTTGGACTGACCAGGATCGAGCGCCCCCAACGCACAGACGACCTGGTCGTTCTGCACCAGCGTGCAGACGGTGTTGCCGTTGCCGTCCACACCGCTGACGAAGCTGGTGCCGGCGGGCAGGGTGTCGGTCACGATGACCTCCTGCGCCGTCGACGGCCCGCTGTTCGAGGCGGTGATGGTGTACGTCAGCGGCTTGCCCGCGACCACCGGGTCCGGCGAGTCGGTCTTGGTGACCGACAGGTCGGCCGATGCGGTGACGGTCGTCGGCACGCTGCCGCGGACGTCATCGTTATCGGGGTCGGCGGTGGAGCTGGACACGATCGCGTCATTGACGAGCAGCGTGCCCGGAGCCACCTGCGGAGCGACCTTGCCGACGACCGTGATGGTCGCACTGGCACCGGCGGCGAGGTTGCCGAGGCCGCAACGCATGTCACGCGCGGTCGGCTGGCCGTAGGTGCAGGTGCCCTGCGAAGGCGTGACCGAGACGAAGCTGACGCCGCCCGGCAGCTGATCCTGCACCAGCACGTCGTGCGCGACGGACGGTCCGCTGTTGTGCACGGTGATGGTGTAGGTCAGGTTGGTACCGGCGACCACGGTGGCCGGACCAGTCTTGACCAGGCTGAGATCCGCCGAGCCGTAGAAGTCGACCCTGCCGGTGGCCTGGTTGTTCGCCGTGTTCGGATCGGTGGTCGAGCTCGTCACCGTCGCCACGTCGTTGACCTGTGCGACATCAGCCGCTGTGACGGTTACCCGGATAGTGGCTCGAGCGCCCGCCGCGAGCGTGCCCAGGTTGCAGGTGACAGTGAAGCTCGTGACCGGGCCTGAGCTGGTGGGCGCGCAGGTGCCCTGAGTGGTGGTGACCGAGACGACCGAGAACGGCGTCGCCGAGGTCAGCACGTCCTTCAGTACGACGTCCTGGGCGTTCGACGGCCCGAGGTTGTCGACGTGGATATCGCAGAAGCCGTCCGTGCCGGCTTGTGCGGGTACGTCGGGTTTACAGATCTTGCTGACCGCGAGATCTGCCGCGGTCTTGACCGTGGTGACCGCCGTGGCCGTGTTGTTGCCGGGGACCGGATCGAACTGGTCCGCCGCGCTGACAGTGGCCGTATTGGAGATCGTGCTGCCGGCGAAGTTGGCCGGGATCTGCACCTGGATGGTGAGCGGCACGGTCTGACCCGCCAGGATCTCGCCGAGTTCACACGTGAGCGTGCCGGCCGCGTTCGTGCAGGCCGGAGCGCTGGACAGGAAGGTCACACCGGCGGGCAGGACGTCAGTGACCGTGACGTCGTGTGCGGTGTTCGGTCCGTCGTTGGTGACATTGATGTTGTACGTGAGCTGCTGCCCGGCGTACACCGGGTCAGGCGAATCGGTCTTGGTGATCCGCAGATCCGTCTGGTCGCAAGCGGTGAACCGGAACGAGGCGATCCGGGTCTGCAGGTTGCCGCTGTGCTGGGTGGTGTACCAGAAGGTGCAGTCGTCCACCGGGTCGACGTTCATCGAGCTGTAGTCGCCCCAGCGGTCGAAGTTCTGCGAACTGGTGCCGTTGACAATGAACTGCTCCGGCTCCGACATCGCGCCGAGCGGTGCGTTGACCGAGCGACCCGTGTAGGCGATCGACGGGAAGACGTTGTTCGTCGCGTCGACGATGCTGTAGCCGAGGGCGATGTTGCCGTTCTTGTCCATCGCGGCCGAGCCCATCCAGCGATCGGGTGTGCTGTTGGTCGCCGATGGCGCGTAGGTGCCTTGCTGGTGAATGCCCCAGCCGGCCCCGGTGTTGCGCAGTTCGTACCAGCGGGTGCCTACCCGGTCGTTGCCGTCGGCATCCACCGAGGACTGAACCGCCACCATGGCCTCATGCGTGCCGAAGTTGCGGTACTGGACCCGGTGCATCAGACGACCTGGCAGCGCGTCGATCTGCTGGGTGGTGCCGGGCTGTGGGATGCAGTCGCGGGCAGCGCCGTCGCCATCGACATCGGTACAACCGACGTTGATGTCGAACGGCTGGGTGTTCAGGGTGTCGGCCAGTGCGAAGGTGCTGTTGGCCGAGTTGTTCCAGTCGACGTGGAAGTCCCAGATCTCGATGCTGTCCTGCGTGCCGCCCTGACCGTTGTCGGTGTCACGGGAAAGCAGGAAGTGGTTCGGCTCACCGGGCAATGGCGCGTTCACGCCGTCCCAGTCGCTCGGGAACATCCGGACCCGGCCGCCCGAACCGACGCCCGGACCGAGTGCGCCCGCGCCGCTGCCGAAGTACTGGAAGGTGGCGGGGCTGCCGCTGACCATCGCGGCCCGGTCGAACACGTAGGCGCCGTTGGTGCCGCCTTCGAACGTGGACATGTAGAGACCGTCAGGCCAGATGCCGAACTTCTCGTAGTCGTGGCTGGCGCTCAGCCGGAACGAGTACGTGAAGAAGGCCCCGGTCGGATCCGGCGTTTGCGAATACGCGATGCACATGTCGAACGGCGCGGTGCGTGGCGAGGTGAACTGCGCCAGCATCCAGCGATCGACGGTCTGGTCGTAGAGCACGATCGGGTCGCCGGCGTTCTGGGTGTCACAGCCGTTGTCGTTGACGCTGTTGCTCGTCCACAACGAGTTGATCGCGAACGGGCCGCCGCCGGCCGGCGATGTGCCGTCCTTGTTCCAGATCTGGAACGTCGAGTTGATCATCTGGACGTAGTGGTTCGGTCCGACGTCGCCGACCGGGTCGGGCGGGCCGCCACCCTGCATACCGGCGAAGTTCACCAGCGGCGCGGTCAGGTCATCGTTGACCGGAGCCTCGGATGCCTGCAGCGCCTGGTCGGCCGATCCGGTGCGGAATGGCTGGCTGAGTGACGAGTCGGTGGTCAGGCCGACCGCCGTGCTCTTCGCCTTCGCCTTCGGGAAGGTACGGACAGGTTTGGAGATACCAGGTTTGACCTGGTCGGACTGGGTGACGGCTTGCCCCGAGCTTGCGCTCACCGAGCCCGCCGGAACGGTGACGAGCATGGCTGCCGCCATGCTCGTCACGCACAACAAGGACAGCTTTCGATACCGCATGGCGTGAACCCCCCGGTCAGAATGTGTCGCCTGCCTACAAGAAGTCGCCCCCCGGCGACTGGACCTCAAGCGCTATTCAAGGTACGCCGGGGCCACACAGTTGTCGATGGCAAGTACCGACTCTGTGTGACGGCCGGTGGACTCAGCCGACGTCTTCGGACTTGCCGGCGCGGACCCAGTCCTCGTCGAGGATCGAGTAGAGCAGGGAGTCGCGCCACTCGCCGTTGGTGCGGACGTGGTGGCGGATGCGGCCCTCGTAGGTCAGGCCGATGCGTTTCACCACCGCGATGGACGACTGGTTCTCCGGGCCGATCGCGGCGCTGACGCGATGCAGACCGAGCGTGCCGAAGCCGAACTGCAGCATGGCCCGCACCGCGTCGGTGGCATAGCGATGACCCCAATGATCGGCCGCGATCGCGTAACCGAGTTTGGCGGCCTGGACGCCGTCGAGGGCGAGCCGGGCGAAGCCGATCAGTCGGTCATCGCTCGGCTTCGCGCGTGTCACCGCGAGGTAGTACTCCTGGCGCGGAACCTCCTGGGCCCGCGCCACCACGGTGCTGACCATCGCTGCCGCTTGGGAACGGTCCCGGCTGTCGAAGGAGAGCCAGCTCGTCACCCTGTCGTCCCCGATGATGCCGAGCACATCGTCGACATCATCGGGCCTGAACTCGCGCAGGGAGACACCACCGCCGGTGAGGCGTAGCGGATACACCTCGGTGCCCGGCTACCGGGGGAAGCTCTGAATCGGGGTCCTGGTGAACATCTCGATCTCCTCCTGCAGTTCACGGGCATCAGCTGCGTGCCCGGACTGCCGAAGGGCCTGGTGAACCCGGCGGGCGGAGTGCACGACTCCGTTGATCCGCCGCTCGGCCGGCAGCCCGAGAACGGGCGCGAGTGCGTCGGCGGCACCGTCCAGCTCCCCGTGGGCGATCCGCGCGATCGCCATGGCGGCCTGGCTTCCGGCGGCATCGCCGAAGGCCCATTCAGGGTGCGACTGGTCCGTGTACGCGTCGACTGCCTGGCGAGAGTAGCTCTCCGCCGTGTCAACCTCACCAGGCAACCAGGCCAGCGCGTCGGCCGCGTAGTACAGCTGGCGATTGCGGCCGAACGTGCACAGGCCGCCCATCTCGTCCAGCTCGTCACCCTGCACGTTGTTCCACGCGTTCTCCGCGCGCTCGAGGGCGGCGCGGGCGGCGTCGGCGTTACCCAGCGCGGCCCAGGCGCGGGCCTCGCTCACCGGCAGCCAGATGCTGGTGGTGCTGTTCGCCTGCTCGGCATAACCGGCACCGAGCTGGGCATAGCGGACCGAGTCGTGCGGGTTGCCGGCCCAGTACGACACGAGGGCCTGCAGACCGCGAACCCAGGCACGCAGCCCGTGGTGGTCCGCATTGTCCGCACAAAGGAAGGCGGTCCGGGCCTGGGTCAGCGCGGCATGCGGGTTGCCCAGGTCGTGGGAGGCCTTCGCCAGCAGACCGCCGGTGACGCCGCCCAGGAAGTAGAGCTGCCGCAGGTGCTCCGGCCGCTGCCGGCTCTCGAGCAGTGCGAAGACGAGATCCTGAGTCTCGACCAACTGGCCGAGGATCTCTGGCAGCGGACGTTGCGGATATGCCTTCGCAACGTGTCGCACATCGTCGTAGACCTGCTCCATCGCCTCGTTTCCGAGACCGGTCTGGGCCGCGAGGGCAAAAGCCCGCGCACGGCTGGCAGCCATGTCGAGTACCTCCATCTCATTGCCGGTCGCGACCTTCCCGCCGCCCACCGGGACCAGCGCCACCGTGGTGGCCGCCTGTTCCGGTTGGTAGGGGGCGAGAAGTTCCTCGACCGGCTTTCCGAACATCTTTTGCAGGGTGCGCCGGGTCTGTGGCGTGGTACCTGCGCGCTCGCCAGAGGCGAGACGACGCAGATGCCGCTCGGTGATGGTGCCACCCAGCTCGACGAACTCGGCAACGATCTCTGAGTAGGTCTGGTCCCTGCGCGAGATCAAATGCGCAAGAACCGTCTTTGGCGTGTGCCTACCCGCCATCGATGCCTCCCGTTGACGTCAGATGAGACGTTGTCTTGACTCCGGCCTCACTACAAGGTGCAGTCCTGCAGATGTCCGCCAGAGGTCCTGTAGATGTCCTTCCCAGGTCCTAGAGCGGTCACTCCTGGCGCGTGCACCATTACTGCCATGACAACCAGTAATCCCAACTGGTTGAACCGGCCTAGAGTTACGGGGTGAGCGAGCAGTGCCTGTAGCAGAATTGACATCAAGACAGCACCGACGCCGGGTGCGGGTCTGGTTCGGTGAGCATGTGATCGCGCAGTACGTCGCCGACGCACCGCTCGCCGCCCGCTACGAGCAGGCCATGCGCCGGCGTTTCGCCGGCCTGCGGGTCACGAACGACCTGCTCGGACCGCAGGCTCCCCTCGACCTCTAGCGCCACTTCAGTCACCAGTAGCAGTACCAGCATCAGCCAGTTCGACCTCAGTCCAGTCGGGTCCTCCTCAGGGACCGCGGCAGGTGTTCCTGGGATCTCCTCACATCCAGGAACACGGTTGAAGGTCCGGGGCACTCCTCAGTCCCGGACATCTGATGCGGTCCGGATCCCTCCTCAGATCCGGACCGCATCACCACCGGTCCGGCTGGGGGGCGGTTGACTCCCTGTTATCGCCGCCGCCCAGCCGATCCAAAGAACCACCTCACTGGCCAACACCTTCCGCGGGAGCGCGCCGCTCGTTACGCCTCACCACGAGCGCCCTCCAACGGCTGGCCACTCCGCTGTGTGACCGTCGCGCCTGGACGGTCACCCAGCGCGAGGTGAGCGCTCGACCAGAGGCACGCACCACCGCACCACCGGTACGCCGCCGGGCCCGTCCGCCCCACCACGTCGTACCACCGCCGGTCCACCGTCCCAGGCCCGTCTGCCCGGAGGTGTCCCGGTATCGCCGGACCCTCGTCAGGTCCGCCGGAGTCGGGTGATGCGGGTGTTCGCGGGTACGACGTACGGGCCGGGCGCCTAGCGGGAGTCCGGGCCGATCACGACCAACGCGAACACCGCATCCGGCCCGACCAGTCGCCACGACCTCCACACCCCTCGCGCAGCTACTGGGCCACCCACAGGTCCGCTTGTACGGCGTGGAGGTCCGCCGCATGTCCGGTTATGACCGGCTCGAGCCGCACCCGGTCCGTCAAATGGACCGGACCGCCCGCGCGACGATGTCGAGCAGCCGCCGGTCGCCATCCGTACGACCGACCATCAACAGCTCGAGCTCATCCGGCCCGACCCAGGCGGACGCGTCATGCTTGCCCACCTCGAGCCGAGGCGCCGCGAGATCGCCGTCGACCGTCACGAGATAGTCAAGCTCGCGCCGCACCACCCCGTCGTACTCCCATTGCCAGTCAGCGATCCGCGCCTCGATCTCGCGCAACACCCATCCGGTCTCCTCGGTGATCTCCCGCGCGAGTGCTTCCTCGGGCGTCTCGCCTGGTTCGAGATGCCCGCCGACGATGTCCCAGATGCGCGGCAGCAACCGCCGATTGCGCGTACGCCGCTGCACGTAGACCCGTCCCCGGGCATCACGAATCAGCGCCCCAACACAATCGACCGGCACGTCGCCCACTTTCACCTCCATCGCAGTTCTCGGCAGGTCAGACGACACAGAAGTCGTTGCCCTCGGGATCGGCCATCCAGATGTGGTCGAGTGCACCACGTATTCGGAACTCCTCCACCACGCTCGCCCCGGCCTCGATCAAACGCCCGGCCTCCTCCCGGATGCGTCGTTCCCGCAGCTCGACGGGTTGATCGCGGCCGCCGCTCACCTGGAGGTCGAGGTGCAGCCGGTTCTTCCCGGCGCGAGCCTCGGGCACCTTCAACAGCGAAATCGCCGGCAGCACCCCAGCCGGATCGGACAACGCCGCGCCGTCATTCCACTCGTCCTCCGGCACGTCCTGATCGACCAGCCACTCCTGCCAACTGGCCCAGCCCTTGGGTGGACCCGGCTCGACGTAGCCCAGCGCCGTACCCCAGAACTCCGCGAGCAGCGCCGGATCCGCACAGTCCAGCGTCATCGTCCACCGCCGCAGCACCCGCTCCTCGCCAACCAAGACCTCGCCTTGAGCGCCCATCGCGCCTCCCCCTTTCACACCGGCTTTGCCGACGACCTCCACCCTTACTCACGCCACCGACAGTTTTCGGCGACCGGCCGACCGATCCCCTTCCACCGCCAGGTGCTCGAGGCCTGCGAGAGTTCCGCTGTGACGACGGAGCCCGCGCCAACACCCGCACGCCGCAAGCTGACACCGGTTCAGCGTCGGGCGGCAGTCACGTTCTTCGTGGTCATCGTGATCTGCGGGCCGTTCGGCGGGTGGATCGCGGACGACGTGGTGGGAGAGCTCTGCCGGTTCGCCAACCACGACGAGTTCGCGCTCCGGCTGATCGGGTGGCTCTGGGGTGGTGCGCCGTGGGCCGTGGCGACGTTGTTCCTCCACATTAGGGAGCGGCTGACCCAGCTGACGAAGGAACTCCTGCTGCACGGGTTGATCGTCTGGTCGGCCAGTTCGGCCCTACTCATCCCGGGCCGGCTCGAGTCCGATCAGGAACGGTTCGGCGCGGCCTGGTCCGACAGCCGGCCGCTCGGCTTCGGCTGGGCCTGCGGCTTCCTCGTGGTGTTCGTCTTCCTCTTCCTCCTCGCCCTGTCGACGGTCGTGCTGCGCAAGTTCCGCCCGGCGGAGACCACGAAGGCACACCTCGTCATCGCGAGCCGCGCGGTGATGGGGACCTGGCTACTCTGCTCACCGCCGGCCTCGCTGCTGCCCTACTCGCGCCCATGCCGAAGTAGAACCCCGCGACCGAGGAGTGAGCCGGACGGCTGCGAGAGTTCCGCCTGTGAGCTCTGAGCAGAGGACTGGCCCTGCACGGCGCAAGGCGACGATCGGTGGGAGCCTGGCGGCCGCGTCGCTCTTCCTCATCGTGGTGGTGTGTGTGTTCTACAACGAGTACGTCATCGAGGACGTGGTCGGCACCATCGGCCGGTTGGCCCGGCATGACGAGCTCGCGCTCCGCCTGCTGGGCTGGTGCTGGGGCGCCGGCCCCTGGATCGGGTTGACGCTGCTCATCACCTTCGGGCAGCACCTGCGGCAGCGCGCTGGCGGCTACATAGGCGTCGGCCTGCTCATCTGGGCGGCCACCGGTTTCCTCCACCTCTCGAGACGACGCGGCGATAGCCTCCGCGAGCACTACCGCTCGGTGTGGGCCGATGGCATGCCGCTCGGCTACGGCTGGACCCAGGGCGTCGCCGTACTGTTCGTGTTCCTCCTCCTCGTGGCCGTGGTGGCGAAGTTGAGGCCCAAGTTTGGCCGGGATGAGACCGTCAAGGCGAAGGTGATCGTCTTCAGCCGCGGGGCCATGGTGACCTGGGTGATCCTGCTCGCCGTCAGCCTGGCCGTCGCCCTGTTCGCTCCCAGGCCGTGATCACTCGGCCGGCGTGACGCGGTTGGGCATGAACGAGACGGCGACGATCAGCAGAACGGCCGCGATTGCCGCGCCGAGGTAAACGCCGTGGATGGCCGGGTCGAGGACGTCGCCGGACAGATGCTCCAGATCGTCGTGGTCACCGTTGAGCCGGGACGCGACGATCGTGTTCGCGACGGCTCCGAACACCGCAACGCCAACGGCCGAGCCCACCGACCGGGCGAACATGTTGGCCCCGGTCACCACGCCCCGGGTCCGCCAGTCGACCGAAGACTGCGCCGCCACGATGCCGGGTGAGGCCGAGAAACCCAGTCCGAGCCCCATCACGAAACACGCCAGCGCCAGGTAGACCACCGAACTGGTCGAGCGGACGCTCACCAGCAATCCCGAGCCGATCACCACCACGATCGAACCGAGCAGCATCGTCGTACGGAACCCGAGCCGCAGGTAGAACCGCCCGGCCAGCGACGCTGAGATCGGCCAGCCCAGCGTCATCGCGGCCAGCGCGAATCCGCCCACCAGCGCACTCTGCCCGAGCACGCCTTGCGCGTAGAGCGGCACGTACGTCGAGAGGCCGACCATCAGTACGCCGATCAGCAGCGCGGCGGAGTTGGCGGAGTTCAGCACTCGGTGGTTCAGCACCCACAAGGGCAGCACCGGCTCGACGGCACGGCGCTCGACCAGGACGAAGGCGGTCAGCGTGATCACCGAGACGCCGAGGATGCCGATGCTGAGGGCCGAGTCCCACGCCCAGACGACGCCGCCTTCGAGCAGCCCGAGCAGCAGCAACGTGCCGCCCACGGTCAGCAGCGCCGTACCCGCGTAGTCGATCCGGGGACGGCCGTCGCGCCGGACGTTCTCCTCGAAGCGGCGATACAGCATCCACGCGGCCGCCACCCCCAGCGGGACGTTCACGAAGAAGATCCATCGCCAGGACAGGTAGTCCGAGAAGACGCCGCCGAGCGTCGGACCGACGAACGAGGCGATCCCCCAGATGCTCGCGATGTAGCCCTGCACCTTCGCGCGCTCGGTCACGGTGTAGATGTCGCCGACGATGGTCATGCTGATCGGCTGCACCGCGCCGGCGCCGAGACCCTGGATCAGCCGGAAGACGATCAGCGAGGTCATGTTCCAGGCGAAACCGCAGAGCACCGAGCCGAGCACGAACAACCCGATCCCCAGCAGCATGATCGGCTTGCGCCCGCGCAGGTCGGCGAGCTTGCCGTAGATCGGCACCGAGATCGCCTGCGCCAGGAGATACACGGAGAACAGCCAGGGGAACTGGGTGAAACCGCCGAGGTCCTCGACGATGGATGGCACCGCGGTCGCCAGGATGGTCGCGTCGATCGCCACCAGGCCGACGCTCAGCATCACCGCGAGCAGGACCGGCCCACGCTTCGAACGCAGTCCGACACCGGTGCGATCGAGCGGTTCCGTTGCCATGACAAGACGAACCTATGTCAGGCCCGCGGAATTCCGGCACCGACCAGTCAGCAGGCGGTGGCGAGCTCCGGGTTGTCCTTCGGCTGCTCGCAGTCGCGCGGCTCGTCGTCGAGATCCGATGGCAGTGGCTCGAGCAATTCGAGCGGGCCCGAGCCGCCCCAGCCGAGAACGCACACCGGGCCGAATCTGCTGTCCTTACGCATTTGCCGTTTCCCCCAGAGAACCGCGCCCAACAGCCATCAGGCCGAGCTTCCTCACTCCATTCATGATGTCGAGTCGAGGGCTGGCCGACTTCCGATAAAATGCCAAGGTATGCCGGAAATCCGCCAACCCCTGCTCCCCGCCACCACGGGCGTCACCCCGATGCGCGCCGGCGGTGGAATCGACGCGCACTGGCACGAGCACCACCAGATCATCTACGCGGGCAGCGGCCTCCTCGCGGTGACCACCGACGCGGGCAGCTGGATCGCCCCGGCGACCCGAGCCATCTGGCTCCCGGCCGGAACCGTGCACGAGCACCGCGCCTACGGCGAAACCACCATGCACGCGGTCGCCCTCCCGATCGAGGACAACCCCCTCGGCCTCTCGACCCCGTCGGCCCTCGTCGTCAGCTCACTCCTGCGCGAGCTCATCCTCGCCTACACCGACGGCCGGTACGACGAACCCATCGCCGGCCCAGCCAGCCCCGTGGACCAAGCGGAAGCAGCCGAGCGCGACCGCCTCCGCGCCGTACTCCTCGACCAACTCCGCCACTCCTCCCAGCGCCCGACCCACCTACCGTCCCCCCGCGATCCACGCCTCGCCGCGGTCTGCGCGATCCTGCACGAAGACCCGGCCAGCAACGGCACCCTCGCCGACCTCGGCAAAGGCATCGCCTCCGAACGCACCCTCAGCCGCCTCTGCCGCACCGACCTCGGCATGACCTTCCCCCAATGGCGAACCCAACTCCGCCTCCACCTGGCCCTCCGCCTCCTAGCCGAACACCACCCGGTCACCGCCGTCGCCCACCAATGCGGCTGGTCCTCCGCCTCCGCCTTCATTGACGTCTTCCGCCGCGCCTTCGGCCACACCCCCGGCACCCACACCTGATCCGCTCCCACCTCCCCTCTCGCCCGCGAGTCGTCAGGTATCGCCCTCGGCCACCGCAATTTTGCGGAGCAGGGCGGGGAAGTCGAAGCCGATGAGGGTGATCGCGTCGCGCCGCCACTCGTCGACGATCGCCTCTCCAGTGGACACGTGTTTGCGGAGGCCGCCCGCGCTGAGGTCGTACATCTGGGCGCGGTTGCCCGTCCGAGCGTCGATCAGCTCGGCCAGCATGACGAGCTGCTCCTGCCAGCGCATATCCAGCTCATCCTGGTAGTCGCTCCGGACGAGCAGCAGGTCCACATCGCTCTCGACCGTGCCGTCTCCCCGCGCCGCCGACCCGAACAGGCTCGCGTGCAGTGGTTGGACCTCCCACTGCCCGATTTCCTCGCTCAAAATCGCGATGAACCTTTGCCGTAGGTCGGCCAACTGAAGGACTGCGGCGGCCGCCAAGTGCCGCCGGTTCAATGTGTACAAAAGCGAGTTGCCGGCGTCGTGGACGTGGACGAGCCCGGTCTTGCTCAGGCGGTTGAGGACAAGTCGAACACCAGCCTCACTGCCGGTCCCGGCCAGCCGGTGCACCTGCCGCCCGGAGATCAGGCGGGTAGTCCGCGCCAACACGCCCAGGACAGCGCCATCCAGAGACGGGATGACCGTGCTGATCGGTCGGCCGAGATCCATGTCGATTCACTATCCCTACTATCCTGAGGCTATCCTCAGAATAGTAGGAGTAAGTCTAGTATTCTAGGGGCGTCGCTGCCCTGTGCCGCTCACCCTGGGGATCGCCGGCTGGCACGAACTGGCTTGCAGGCACAAAAAAACGGCCCCCCTTGCGGAGGGCCATTCCAGCCGGACGAACCGGCATCGTATGCGTCAACTGTAACAGCCTTTGCGTACATACGCAGAAGGCGCGGATCGGAGAATCCCGTGGTCAACGTCGCCGCCTACATCGACGGCTTCAACTTGTACTACGGGATGAAGAGCAAGTTTGGGCGGCGGTATTTGTGGCTCGACCTCGTGAAACTGGTTCAGACACTGCGGCCGGACGACAACGTCATCACCGTTAGGTATTTCACCGCGACGGTGAAGGGTGAGCCGGACGCCGCAGCCAACCAAACCCGGTACATCTCCGCCCTGCGGGCGCACAGTGGTCCCGTCCTTGACGTGCGAGTCGCCTGGTTCAAGACCCGGACACTGGCGCCTTGCAAGGTCTGCGCACAGCACTTTCAGTGCGAATGTCCTCGCCGGTCACGAGGCTGGGAGGAGAAGGAGACTGACGTGGCATTGGCCGCGACGATGGTCGCTGACGCTGCCGTGGAACCGATAGACCTCAGTCTGCTCATCAGTGCTGACTCCGACTTCGCTCCGGCTGTCAGTGCGGTCAAGAAGGTCCGGCCCCAGCATCCGGTGATCATGGCGATGCCGCCCGGAAACGCGAAGCCTCACAAGCGCTTCTCCGATGTCGGTCACTTCAGCATCAACGAGACCGCGCTCCGTCAGTCGCAGTTGCCCGCGGTCGTCCTCAACTCAAGAACGGGCGAAGAATGGCACCGGCCAAAGAAGTGGACCTAGCCCCAGGAAGTCGCGGTTCGGCTGAGGTGAGTGCGCGACTGGTCGGATAGCGTGCGGGGGTGGCGTTGTCGCGGGAGGAGTGGACGGGGGCGGCGTTGCGTGCGTTGGGGGAGGAGGGGTTTGGCGGGGTGGCGGTGGAGCCGTTGGCTCGGCGGCTTGGGGCGACGAAGGGCAGCTTCTACTGGCACTTTCGGGATCGCGACGAGTTGCTGGCCGCGACCCTGCAGCGTTGGGAGGACGAGGAGACGACGGCGGTCATCGAGCTGGTCTCCGGCATCCCGGACCCACGCGAGCGCCTGCTGGCCTTGGCCGACCGCGCGCTGGGTGATGCGCTTCGCGGCGGGTTCGACGCGACCATCCTGGCGTCGGCCGGCGATGCCCGGGTCGAGCCGGTGCTGGTGCGCGTGACCAAGCGGCGGATGGCGTACATCGCGCAGCTCTATCGCGATCTCGGGCTGGGCCGTAAGGAGGCCGCGCAGCACGCGCGCCTCACGTACAGCCTCTTCCTCGGTATGAACCAGCTCAGCCGTGCCGAAGGCGGCCGCAAACCCGGACCGGCCGAGGTCAAGCGCTCGGTCGAGCTCGCCGTGCGCGGTCTCCTGCTGTCGGCAGGCCTCCCGGCCGAGTGATGTAGCTCATCAGGCAAGACCCGTACGGCGGCGTATGGTCGAACCATACGCATCCGTATGGAGGAGAGATCGCAATGACCGGACTGACCCGCTGGTTGCCCAGACTGACCACAGGCTTGGGCATTGTGCATCTGGTGTACGGCGTGGCCGAGTCGCCGGGAGTGATCGCCGACATGCTGGGCGAGGGTCTGATCGCGGCGTCCGACGACTACCGACGCGACTTCGTGACGTGGTTCTTCATCGGCGGTCTGACCCTGCTGACGGTCGGTTCGATGATGCGGTGGGCCATCCGCCAGACCGGCCGCGTCCCGGCACACCTCGGTTGGTGGCTCACCGGCGTCGGTGTACTCGACACCCTGCTCGAACCCGACGGCGGTGGCTGGGCCCTCCTCGCCATCGGCCTCCTCACCCTTTACGCCGCCCGCCCACTGACCGCCAAGGCGACTAGCGAGAAGGCGCTAGCGGGGTAGGGCTTGGTCCAGGAGGTGGGCCCATTGGCGGACGATGCCGCGGCGGCGGGCGCTGTCGTCGCTGAGGAGGTCGGCGAGGCCTAGCCCGCGGGCCATGTCGAGGACGCCTTGCACGGTTTCGCGTACGCCGGGGGTGCGTTCGTCAACTTCGAGTACTTCCAGCAGGGCGTGGTGGGCTTGGCGGCCGACGTGGCTTTCGAGGGCGATGATCTGGCGGCGCAGTGGTTCCTCGGTCGAGGCAGCCACCCACAGATGCAGGGCGGCCCGGAACAACGGACCCGTGTACACGTCGGCCAGCATGCTCACGATGGCCTCAGTACGTCCGGAACCGCCGGGTAGAGCCGCGGCCTGTTCGCGGATCTCCGCCAGCCTGACCTCCGTCATGTACTCGACGGCTGCCGCAAAAAGGTCTGCCCGAGTCGGGAAGTGGTGCTGGGCCGCACCCCGCGATACGCCGGCCCTGGCCGCGACGACTGCCACTGTCGTCGCGGAGTATCCAACGGCCGCCAGAGAATCCACTGCAGCCTCAAGCAGCTTCTGCCGAGTAGCCCGGCTGCGATCCTGCTGAGGTTCCTTCAGAAGTTCAGACATGTCAGTCCAGGAAGATATCCGGCGCCAGGTCAGCGTCCGTCGCCGCCAGCCGGTACGGCGTCAGGTCGGTCACGCCGGCGGACGCCAGCACCTCGTCGTCGACGAAGAACTGGCCCGTCTCCGACCCGGTCAGTACGACGTACGCCGCGTCGGCCACGATCTCCGGCGTACGCGATCGAGCCGTCGCCTCCGCACCACCCAGCAGGTTCTGCACGGCGGCGGTCGCGATCAACGTCCGAGGCCAGAGCGAGTTCACCGAGATCCCGTCGCCCCGCAACTCCTCGGCCAGACCCAGCGTCGTCAGGCTCATCCCGTACTTGGCCATCGTGTACGCCAGATGGCCTCCGGCCCACTTGGGCGACAGGTTCAGCGGCGGCGACAGCGTCAGGATGTGTCCGTGCGCGGACTTCCGGAGAGCCGGGATGGCGAGTTTCGACAGCAGGAACGTGCCGCGGGCGTTGATGTCCTGCATCAGGTCGTACCGCTTCATGCTGATCTCGTCGGTCTTCGACAAGTCGATCGCGCTCGCATTGTTCACCACGATGTCGATGCCGCCGAACGCCTCGACCGTACGGGCAATCCCCTCGGCGACCGACTCGTCGCTGCGGACGTCGCCCACGATCGGCAGGGCCTTGCCACCCGCGGCCTCGATCTCCTTCGCCGCCGAGTAGATCGTGCCGGGCAGTTGCGGATGTGGATCGGCCGTCTTCGCGACCAGCGCGACGTTCGCGCCATCGCGGGCCGCGCGCAACGCGATCGCCAGGCCGATGCCGCGGCTGCCGCCCGACATGATGATGGTCTTGCCTGCCAGACTCATGCGCGGGCCTCCCGGGCTCGTAGTTCGCGGCGCAGGATCTTGCCCGACGCCGCCTTCGGCACCACCTCGATGAACTCGACCCGGCGGACCTTCTTGTACGGCGCGACGCGTTCCGCGACGTACGCGATCACGTCGTCCTCGGTCAGCGTGATGCCCGGCATCGGCACCACGAAGGCCTTCGGCACCTCGTGTCCGTCCGCATCGCTGACACCGATCACGGCCGCGTCGGCGATCCGGTCATCCGTGAGCAACACGGCCTCGAGCTCGGCCGGCGGCACCTGGTAGCCGTGGTACTTGATCAGCTCCTTCAACCGATCGACCACGTACAGATAGCCCCGCTCGTCCACGCGACCGATATCGCCGGTGTGCAACCAGCCGTCCCGGTGGATCGTCGCCTCGGTCTCCGCCGGACGACCGAGGTATCCCTTCATCACTTGCGGGCCGCGGATCCAGATCTCACCGGTCTCGGCATCGTTGCCCTCGGCATCTACCAGTCGCATCTCGGTGGACGGGAAAAGCTTGCCCACGGCACCGGCTGGTGGATCGATATCGTCCTGCGGTACGGCGTGCGTGCCCGGCGACAACTCGGTCATGCCATAAGCCTGGAGTACAGCGTGCAGGCCGAGCCGTTTCGCGCACGCCTCGGCCAGCGCGCCATCGAGTGGTGCCGCCGCGCAAGTCACGTACTTGAGCGCCGACAGGTCGACCGCATCCACCGCGGGGTGCTTCGCCAACGCCAGCACGACGGGTGGCGCGACGAAGGCTCGCGTGATCCTCTGCTCGGCCAACACGGTGAGGAACTGCTGCAGGTCGAACTTCGGCAACACCACGACAGTCGCGCCGAGCCGCAGCGGCAGGTTCATCAACACGGTCAGACCGTAGATGTGGAAGAACGGGAGGATCGCGATGATCCGCTCCTCCGGCGCGACGTTGATCGTCACCTCGGCCTGGACGATATTCGTGCCGATATTGCGGTGCGTCAGCATCACGCCTTTGGCCGCGCCCGTGGTGCCACTGGAATACGGCAGTACGGCGACATCGTTCGCCGGGTCGATCTCCACGACGGGCTCGGGTGCATTGGTGGCGAGCAGTTCCATCACCGAGCGGAAGCCCTCGGCCTGGTCGCAGACGAAGATCTCCTCCACGGCCGTGCCCGCGATGGCCGCGGTGGCGACCGGCAGGAATACCGAGACGGTGACGAGGAAGCGTGCGCCCGAGTCGTTCAGCTGTTTCGCCAACTCTGATGCGTTATAGAGCGCGTTGACCGTTGTCACGGTGGCGCCCGCGCGCGTGGCGCCGTAGAACACGACCGGGTAGAGGATCGTGTTCGGGCTGTAGAGCGCGATCGTGTCGCCGTGCCGGACGCCGAGTTCCGCGAAGGCCGCGGCCATCCGGCGACTCATCGCGTCGAGCTGGTTGTACGTGATCTCCTTGCCGGTAACCCCGTCGACCAGCGCCGGCCGATCGCCGTACTCCGCGGCACGGCCGAGCACCGCGTCGTGGATCGGCACATCGAGAACCTCGACATCGGGGAACTCACTACGAATGACCATCGGCGGATCCTCCAAGAAGACTCAGTAGGACTTCGGCAGACCAAGGCTGTGCTGGGCGACAAAACTGAGGATCATCTCGCGGCTCACCGGCGCGATCCGGCTGGCCCTCGCGGCCGCCACCAGTGAGGCCACGCCGTACTCGACCGTCATCCCGTTGCCGCCGAGTGACTGCACGGCCTGGTCGGTCGCGCGCATGGTCGCCTCGCCCGCGGCGTACTTGGCCATGTTCGCGGCTTCACCCGCGCCGACGTCATCGCCCGCGTCGTACAAGGCGGCGGCCTTCTGCATCATCAGACGAGCCAGTTCGAGCTCGATCTTGCACTGGGCCAAGGGATGCGCGAGGCCCTGGTGGCTGCCGATCGGCTTGCCCCACACCTCGCGTTCCTTGACATAGGCAACGGCTTTGTCGAGCGCATGCCGCCCGATCCCGATCGCGAACGCGGAGGCCATCACCCGCTCGGGGTTGAGCCCGGCGAATAGTTGCATCAGGCCCGCATCCTCCGAACCGATCAGCGCCTCGGGCGGCAACGCGACATCGTCCAGGAAGAGCGCGAACTGCTTGTCCGGGCTGATCAGGTCCATCTCGATCTGCCGGAACTCGACGCCGGGAGCATCGGTCGGTACGACGAACAGCGCGGGCTTCAACCGCCCAGTGCGAGCGTCCTCGGTGCGGCCGACGACCAGCACCGCCTTCGCCACGTCGAGACCCGAGATGTAGACCTTGCGCCCGGACAACGACCAGCCCGAGTCCGTACGTCGTGCCGTGGTGGTGATGTTGTGCGAGTTCGACCCGGCATCGGGCTCGGTGATCGCGAACGCCATCGTGGTCGAGCCGTCGGCCAGCCTGGGCAGCCACTGCTGCTTCTGGCCGTCGGTGCCGAACCGCGCGATGACCGTGCCGCAGATCGCGGGCGAGACGACCATCATCAGTAACGGACAGCCCGCGGCACCGAGCTCCTCCAGCACGATCGACAGGTCGGCCATTCCGCCGCCCCCACCGCCGTACTCCTCGGGCAGATTGACCCCGAGGTAGCCGAGTTTGCCCGCCTCCAGCCACAGCTCGGTGGTCTGCCCACCCGAACGCGCCTTCTCGTTGAAATAGGCATAGCCGTACTTGCGGCCCAATTCGCTCACGGCCGCCCGCAGCGCCCGCCGTTCCTCGGTCTCGACGAAGCTCATGCTGATTCCTCCGGTACTTGGACCACTGCGAGTACGGCGCCGACCTCGACCTGCCGGCCTGGTTCTACATCCAATTCGGTGACAACGCCATCGGCCGGGGCGGAAATGGTGTGCTCCATCTTCATCGCCTCGAGCCAGAGCAGCGGTTGTCCTTGCGCGACCTTGTCCCCGACGGCGACCGCGACCCGCACGACCGTTCCCGGCATCGGCGCGAGCAACGAACCGGCCGCCACCTGGGCCGTCGGATCCGGGAACCGCTCGACCGGCGTCAACGCGACCGATCCGAGCGACGAGTCAACGCACACCACGCCCGGGTACGCCGCGACGCGGAATGCGCGTCGTACGCCGTCCACCTCCAGCACGACCTCGTTCGCCGTACAGCTGAGGAGTTTCCGATCACCGATCAGCCCGTCCCGCCCGAAGCGATACGCGACTTCGTGTGTGCCGTTGACGGTTGTGTACGTCTTTCGCTGCGGCGCCGACGGGAGATTGCGCCAACCACTGGGCAGGCGGCCTTGCACCTTCGCGGTTGTACGACGTGCCGCCGCGTCGGCCAGTGCCGCGGCCAAGGCGGAGAGCTCCTCGGTGTCCTTGTCCGCGAGCGGTTCCGCGAGGGTGGCGAGTCCGTGCCGATCGAAGAAGGCGGTGTCGGTATCGCCTGCGAGGAAGGCGGGATGCCGAAGGATCCGCACTAGTAGATCCCGGTTGGTGGTCACCCCGTGGATCTCGGCTCGCGCCAACTCGGCCGATAAGCGCCGGGCGGCCGTATCGCGGTCGGGCGCCCAACAGATCACCTTCGCCAACATCGGGTCGTAATACACGGACACCACCGACCCGTCCACCACTCCTGAATCGACCCGGACAACGGGCTGGGGAAGGACTTGGCGACCAGTTGATTGGACTTGGCGACCAGTGGACTGGGGGAGGACTTGGCGACGAGTGGACGCGTTTTGCGCCCCTTCCCGGTCCGGGATATCCCCTGAGATCTGGTCTGGCGTGTCAACGTTGGGGCGCAAAACGCGTCCACTCGTCGCCAAGTCCGGGGGGCGGTTCGTCGCCAAGTCGGGGAGGCGGTTCCTCGCCAAGTCCGCGGCGGCAAGGCGGAAGCGGTGGAGCACCCCGCTTTGGGGTTGCCAGTCGTTGGCCGGGTCCTCGGCGTACAGCCGGACCTCGATTGCGTGGCCCGTCGCCAACGGCGGTTCGGGCGGCAGCGCGGCGCCGTCGGCGATGGAGAGCTGGAGGGCGACGAGATCGAGACCGGTCGTGAGCTCAGTAACGGGGTGCTCGACCTGCAGCCGCGTGTTCATCTCCAAAAAGAAGAACCGGCCGTCATCATCCGCGAGGAACTCAACCGTCCCCGCACCCACATACCCGATCGCAGCAGCCGCCTTCTGCGCCGCATCGAACAGCGCAGACCGCATAGCCGGCAACCGCGAGACCAACGGCGAAGGAGCCTCCTCCACCACCTTCTGATGCCGACGCTGGATCGAGCACTCACGCTCACCAACAGCCCACACCGTGCCGTACGAATCAGCAAGAACCTGAACCTCGATATGCCGCCCAGTAGCGAGATACGGCTCGCAAAACACCGTCCCATCCCCAAAGGCCGACAACGCCTCCGCCTCAGCGGCCTCGAGCTCGGACGCAAGATCCTCCAGCCGCCGAACCACCCGCATCCCGCGACCACCACCACCCGCCGACGCCTTCACCAACACCGGCAAATCGTCCGCACCAACCTCAGACAACTCAGCCAGAACCGGCACCCCCGCGGCCGCCATCAACTTCTTGGACTCGACCTTCGACCCCATCGACTCGATCGACTCAGGCGTCGGCCCGATCCACGTCAACCCGGCCTCGATCACCGCCCGCGCGAACTCCGCGTTCTCCGACAGAAACCCATACCCCGGGTGAATCGCATCTGCCCCGGTCTTTCGCGCCGCCTCGATCAACAACTCGCCACGCAAATACGTCTCACTAGGCGAATTGCCCGCCAGATGCACAGCCGCGTCGGCCTCGAATACATGCGGAGACGCCGCGTCAGCCGTCGAATAGACCGCGACACACTCCAACCCAAGCTCCCGAGCCGTCCGGAAGATCCGGCGCGCGATCTCGCCGCGATTGGCGACCAATACTGACGTGATCATCGCCCTCACATCCGGAAGACGCCGAAGTTGGCGCCGTCGAATCGGGTTCCCTCGACCGGAGCCGAATGGATGGCGGACAGGCACAACCCGAGCACGGTCCGGGTGTCGCGCGGATCGATCACCCCGTCGTCGTACAGCCGGCCGGACAGGAACATCGGCAGCGATTCCGCCTCGATCTGGCCTTCCACATAGGCCCGCATGGCGGCATCACCGTCTTCGTCGTACGGCTGGTTCTTCGCGGCCGCGGCGGCGCGGGCGACGATCGAGAGCACCCCCGCGAGCTGCTGCGGACCCATCACGGCCGATTTCGCGGACGGCCAGGCGAACAGGAAACGCGGGTCGAACGCACGCCCGCACATGCCGTAATGCCCCGCGCCGTACGACGCGCCCATCAGGATCGAGATGTGCGGGACCTTCGAGTTCGAGACGGCGTTGATCATCTGGGCGCCGTGCTTGATGATGCCGCCCTGTTCGTACTCCTGGCCGACCATGTAGCCGGTGGTGTTGTGCAGGAAGATCAACGGCGTGTTCGCCTGGTTGGCCAACTGGATGAACTGCGCCGCCTTCTGCGCCTCCGCGCTGAACAACACGCCACGCGTATTCGCGAGGATGCCGACGGGATAACCGTGCAGCGAGGCCCAACCGGTCGCGAGACTCGAGCCATAGAGCGGCTTGAACTCGTCAAACGACGAACCGTCCACCACCCGGGCGATCACGTCTCGCGGGTCGAACGGGATCTTGAGATCACCCGGCACGATCCCGAGCAACTCGTCGGCATCGAACAACGGCTCGTCGTACGACGCTGCCGGTGCCGGGCCGAGCTTCTTCCAGTTCAGCCGCGAGACGATCTGCCGGCCGAGGCGGATCGCGTCCACCTCGTCAACGGCCAGGTAGTCGGCCAGACCCGACGTCCGTGCGTGCATCGAGCCGCCGCCGAGTGACTCGTCATCCGCGTCCTCGCCCGTCGCCATCTTCACCAGCGGCGGTCCGGCGAGGAAGACCTTCGCGCCACCGTCGACCATCACGACGTGATCGCTCATGCCGGGGATGTACGCGCCACCGGCCGTCGAGTTGCCGAAGACCAGCGCGATCGTCGGAATGCCCTCCGCGGACAACCGGGTCAGGTTGCGGAACATCGCACCGCCCGGGATGAAGATCTCCTTCTGCGTAGGCAGATCCGCGCCACCCGATTCGACCAGACTGATGACGGGAAGCCGGTTCTGCCGGGCGATCTCGTCGGCGCGCAACGCCTTGCGCAGCGTCCACGGATTGCTCGCACCGCCCTTGACCGTTGGATCGTTCGCCGTGATCAGGCACTCGACACCCTCGACGACGCCGATCCCCGTCACCAGCGAGGCGCCGACGGTGAAGTCCGAACCCCAGCCGGCCAACGGCGACAACTCCAGAAAAGGCGAATCCGGATCCAGCAACAGCTCGATCCGCTCGCGGGCCAGGAGCTTCCCACGCCGGTGATGCCGCTCGACGTACTTCTCGCCACCCCCGGCGAGCGCCTTCGCATGCTCGACCTCGAGCGCGTCCAGCTTCTCGAGCATCGCGGTTCGGTTCTCAAGCGCGGTCATGCGGTGTACCCCAGTCGTTTGGCGGCTAGGCCGGTCATGATCTCGGTGGTCCCGCCGCCGATGGCGAGGATCTTCTGGTCGCGGTACTGCCGTTCGACCTCGGCCTCGCGCATGTACCCGAGGCCGCCGTGCAGTTGCAACGCCTGGTCGGTGACCCATTGACCGGCCTCGACCGCGGTGTTCTTCGCGAAACAGACTTGGGCGATGACGTCCTCACCCGCCTGCGCACGACGTACGACGTCGTGCACGTAGACGCGGGCCACGTCGATCCGCCGGGCCATCTCGGTCAGCGTGTGCTGCACGGTCTGGCGCGAGATCAACGGCCGGCCGAACGTCTCCCGCATTCGGCACCACTCGACGGTCAGGTCGAGCGCGCGCTGCGCACCGGCGTACGCCTGCACGGCCAAGGTGAGGCGCTCGCTGACGAAGTTGAGCGCGAGCTGGACGAATCCGCTGCCTTCGGCGCCGACCAGGTTCGCCACCGGCACCCGGCAGTCCGTGAACGACAGCTCGGCCGTGTCCGAGCACAACCAGCCCATCTTCTCCAGCTTGCGCGATACGGCGAACCCGGGCGTATCCCGCTCGATCACCAGCAGGCTTATCCCGTGTGCGCCAGGCCCGCCGGTCCGCACGGCCGTGGTGACGAAGTCCGCGCGACAACCCGAAGTGATGTACGTCTTCGCGCCGTTCACGAGGTAGTGATCGCCATCGCGCACGGCCGTCGTCCGGATCGACGCGACATCGGAACCGCCGTCGGGCTCGGTGATGGCCAGTGCACCGATCAACTCGCCTGCCAGGGTTGGTTCCACCCAGCGGTCGATCTGGTCCTGGTTGCCTGCCGCAACGATGTGCGGGAGGGCGATACCGCAGGTCAGCAACGACGCGACCAGGCCGCCCGAACCGCCCGCATAATGCATCTCCTCGACCACCGCGACGGCATCCGCGAGCTCCCCCTCGAAACCTACTCCGAGTAGGCCGAGTGCGCCCGCCTTCTTATGGACCTCGCGCGGTAGCTCGCCCGCGCGCTCCCACTCATCGAGGTGCGGCAACACCTCGGCGGCCATGAAGCGTCGTACGGTCTCGCGCAACGCCTTCCGCTCATCGGTGCTCACGGCAACAACACCTCCGGTACGTCGACGAGGCGCGCGCGCAACCACTCGCCGAGTGCCTTCGCCTGCGGGTCGAACCGGGCCTGCGAGGCAACGCCTTCGCCGAGAATGCCGGTGATGACGAAGTTGACGGCCCACAGATTCGGCAGCACGTGCCGGGTGACGGTCAACTCGCTTGCCTCGGGCAACAAGGCCTTCAGTCTTTCGGTCGTGAGGTAGTGCGCCAGCCAGCGCCAGGCCGTCGCGTCACGGACCCAGACGCCGACGTTCGCATCGCCACCCTTGTCCCCGCTCCGCGCACCCGCGATCGTGCCGAGCGGCACGCGGCGAACCATCGTCGACGGCAACGGCTCGGGCAGCTCGGGCTCGGCGACGGACGTCAGCTCGCGAGTTTCGGTCGACGGCTCGATCCTTTTGTGGGTCCCGTCGGCGAGGACGACCGTGTGCTCGACCAGTCCGGCCTCGACGTACCCGGCGGTGAAAACGCCGTACGGCGCGGCGTCGCCGGGTGGTGCCGTCAGGTGGAAGCCCGGGTAGCTCGCCAGCGCCAACTCGACGGCCTGGTTGGAGAACGCGCGGCCGACGACCTTCGGATCCGGATCCTTCACCGCGCAGCGCAGTACGGCACTCGCCTGCTCCTCGGTCGAAGCGTCCGGCTGCTCGGTCCGGGCAAAGGTCCACGTCACATCGGTTGCCTTCGGCACCAGTTGGTTCTGGACCAGGGCCGCCTTTGCGTCGAGGTCGAGGCCGGTCAGCACGAACGCGACTTCGTTGCGGAAACCGCCAACTGTGTTGAGCGATACCTTGTACGTCGGAGGTGGCGGCTCGCCGCGTACGCCGGAGATGCGGACGCGATCGGGGCCGTCGGCAACCACCTCGGCGGTATCGAGACGGGCGGTCACGTCGGGGCTGGCATAGCGCGCGCCGGTGATCTCGTACAGGAGTTGGGCCTTGACGGTATCGACCGTGACAGCGCCACCCGTACCGTCGTGTTTGGTGATGACGCTGCTGCCGTCCGCGTGGATCTCCGCGATCGGGAAGCCGGGGTGAGTGAGGTCGGGTAGTTCGGTGAAGAAGGCGAAGTTGCCGCCGGTGGCCTGGCAGCCGCATTCGATGACGTGACCGGCGACGACCGCACCCGCGAGGGTGTCGAAGTCGTCGCGCTTCCAGCCGTGATGGGCGGCGGCTGGTCCGACTATCACCGAGGCGTCGGTTACGCGGCCGGTGACTACGACGTCCGCGCCGGATTTCAGGGCGTCGGCGATGCCCCAGGCGCCTAGGTAGGCGTTGGCGGTGAGTGGTTGGCCTAGGCCGAGCTCGGCGGCACGCGGCAGGAGGTCGTCGCCGTCGACGTACGCGATCTTCGGGTTTAGGCCGAGGCGATCGGCTAGGGCGTGGATGGCTTCGGCGAGGCCGGATGGGTTGAGGCCGCCGGCGTTGCTTACGAGTTTTACTCCGCGGTCGAGTGCTAGACCTAGGCCTGTTTCTAGTTGTTTGAGGTAGGTCTTGGCGTAGCCGAGCGACGGGTCCTTGAGGCGGTCGCGGCCGAGGATCAGCATTGTGAGCTCGGCCAGGTAGTCGCCGGTGAGGACGTCTAGTGGGCCGTCGGTGAGCATCTCTTCTACGGCGCTGAAACGGTCACCGTAGAAGCCGGACGCGTTGCCGATCCTGAGCTCAGCCATTCTCAGCCTTGGGATCAGCCTCGGAGCCAGCCTTCGGGCCAGCTGTGGGGTCGGCTTTGGGGCGGCGGCCGGGGCCCGGGACGCCGGCGAAGGCCTGGATGATGTCGAGCCAGGCGTGCGCGTCGGCGCCGACGGCCTCGACATCGGTGTCGTCGCGATGGCGGCGCTGAGTCGCCAGCAGGCAGAAGTCGAGCGCCGTCCCGGTCACGCGTTGGGTCGCGTCCTCCGGACCCCAGGACCAGATCGTCCGATCGGGCGCTACGAGTTCGACGCGGAATTCGGTGGTCGGGGGTTTGCGGTTGTTCAAGAGGTGAGCGAAGTCGCGGGTGCGCACGGCCAGGTGGGCCACGTGCCGCAGGCGCTCGCTTGGCGTGCGGTGGACCTCAAGAGCCTCGAACACGTCTTGCCCATGAGCCCACGTCTCCATGATCCGCGCCGTCGCCATCGAGGTCGGACTCATCGGCGGCCCGAACCACGCCACCTTGTCGCCCGGCGGGACCGCGCGGAGTGCCTTCGTGAGCTCATCCCGACCTTCGCGCCAGACGAGGAGCAGCTCGGCCGGAGGCAAAACCGCGCCCTCCGCTGCCCCTTCGTCGACGAATCCGCTGGGGTTGTCCAGCGCCGTTTGGAGTTGCCGGGCGAACGCCTCGGGATCCGTCGCCGCCAGTACCGACGCCTGATCGGTCCACGCGAGATGCGCGATCTGATGCGCCACCGTCCACCCTTCGGCAGGCGTCGCCCTCGACCAGTCGGCAGCGGGCAACGCCGCGACCAGCCGATCCAACTCAGCACTCTCGGCGGCAAGATCATCCAGCACGACATCCAGCTCAACCACCCAGCGCCTCCCAATCTCGCTCGTCCCGCCGAGCCTCGCACGCCCCCGAAAAAGAATCAAGCGCGCTTGTTTTCTTTTTCCCAAGCAATCCGGCCCTCCCCCACGCCCACCGCCCTCACGCCGCCGCCACAAACCGCGCGCCCCGCCCACCGCCGCACGGCGTCGCCACGAACCTTCCGCCCGTCCGCCGCCGTCCTTTCCGTTCATCGGGCGCCTTCCCTTTGCATTCATTCGTCGGAATCCGCCCTCAGCCGCCGCCTGCCCGTGCGGGTCAGCTGAGCTGGGAGGGCGGATTCCGACGAATGAATGCAAAGGGAAGGCGCCCGGCGGACTCACGCATGGCTTGGTCAGGAGGTGCACGTCGGAACGTCGAGAGAGGGCGCGCTACTGGTGGTCACAAGGGACCGCTGAACGGCGACACGCCTGGTAACTAGGGCCGGATGACACGCCGGGGTCCGGTCACAAGGGACCGATGAATGCCGACACGCCGGGTCACAAGGGCCCGATGAACGGAAAGGGGGCGGGCGAACGGAAAGGGGGCGGGTGGCTGTCGCGGGGGGGCGGGATTGGATGGTGGTCGAAGGGGTTTTGGGGGTGGGGGTTGGGGTGTAGGGAGAGGGGATGCGTAGTTCGTTGCCGGGGAAGGCTGCTGAGATCCGGGCCTTGTTGCTGAACTTGATCGACTCGTTGCCCGAAGGCGTCGCGTTGCCGGCCGAGCGGGAGCTGGCGGCCCGGTGGAACGTGGCGCGGATGACCTTGCGGCGCGCCGTCGACGAGTTGGTGATCGAGGAGTTGCTGGTGCGTCGGCATGGCAGTGGTACGTACACCGCTCGCCCGAAGGTCGCGAAGTGGCTCGGCATGATGTCGTTCTCCGAGGACATCCGCCGCCGGGGGATGCGGCCGGGGACAAAGACGCTGGAGTTCCGCCGGGTCCGGGCCGAGCGAGCGGTCGCGCGCCGGTTGCGGATTGCCGTCGGCGATCAGGTCGTCACGTTCACCCGGCTGCGGTTGGCCGACGATCTGCCGATGGTGGTTGAGCGTACGGCTTTGCCCGGTAGTTACGTGCCCGGGATCGAGGCGGTGGACCTCAACGGTTCCCTGTACGAATTGCTCGGTGATCGCTACAGGATCGAGCTCGTCAGCGGTACGTCCAAGCTCGAACCGACGATGCCCGACGCCAAGACCGCCGACTGGCTGGACATCCCGACCACTCAGCCCTGCCTGGCCTCGTACGGCGTGAGCTTCGACCGCCGCGAGCGCGTCTTCGAATGCACCACCGCCGTCTACCGCGGCGACCGCTACGCCTTCACCGCCGAACTCCGCATGACCCCCACCCCCGGAGCGGACCCAACCAGCCCCTGACACGACAGAGCGGCCTAGTCCGTCTACATCGAAAGGCTAGAACCCACCCCACCTCCCGAACACGATGGCCAGATAGGCCAGTCCTCCGGAGGGGAGATGTCGTGAAAGTCGCGCGGAGAGTCGGTGCGGTGCTGCCGGCCGTGGTGATCGCATCCATCTTGACCATGTCGATTCAAACCACGTCGGCCCAACCTGCCGCGGCGGCCTTGCCGACGCCGACGGGGATTTGGACCGAGTCGGCGTACACGAGTGTGTTTCAGGACTCGCATCCGTCTGCCGAGGCGGGTTCGACCCTGCGTCTCGACACCGCACGCAACGAGTACGAGGGCGGCCAGATCGTCCTTCGCCGCAACGAGGCGACCACGATCAGCGGAGTGACCTTCTCGGAGCTGCGAAGTGCGACCGGCACGATCAGCCCGGGCAACCTCGAGTACAAGTTCGTCAAACACGTCGATCTCAACGCGAACTCGGTCTTCGGCGGCAATCAACCCGTCTACCCGGTGATCCGGAAGGCGCCCGCCAAGTTCCCCGACACCCTGTCGAACGAGCTGACCACCACCGTTCCCGCGCGGACGACGCAGCCGATCTGGATCCGCGCGTTCGTACCGCCGACGACCCCCGGCGGCCTCTACCAGGGCACCGCCACAGTCAGTACGACGCAGGGCGACACAGTGGTGCCGGTCGAGATCGACGTCCGCGCCGTGACGTTGCCTGAGGCAAGTAATGGCAGCTACACGAACGTCATGTGGAACCTCTTCGGCGGCGAGATCAACGCCGACCAGGAGCAGCCGGACACGATCAAGCAGTTCTACGGTCACGACAAGTACAGCCCGCAATGGTGGGCGCTGCTCGACAACGTGACCAAGGAATGGAAGGCGCACCGCACCAACAACCTGACCGTGCCAGTACTGCGCCTGCTGCTCGACGCGGGCAGTCGCCGGAACGCGGACGGCACGTACCACTTCAACTGGAGCCGGTTGGACCAGTTGGTCGACTTCGTCCTCGCTCGTGGCGGGATCAAGCGGATCGAGGGTTTCTGGCTGGCCGGCGGCCCGGGCTATTGGACCAAGTGGGACGTCGGCAGGCTCGGCTCCGACGGCAAGCTGGCCTGGAGCCCGTGGGACGACGGCGAGACCGACAACTGGCTGCGGCAGTTCGTGCCCGCACTGAAGAACCACGTTGCCGCCAAGGGCTGGACCGACAAGTGGTGGATGCACGTCGGCGATGAGCCGCAGGGGGACCACGGCAAGGTCGGCTGGGAGGGCGTCGCGAAGAAGGTCCGCGCGCACTGGCCGGACGTCAAGATCGGTGACGCGATGTTCCACGACCCCTGGGCGAGCGCGCTGGCGCCGCAGACCGACATCATGATCCCGAACCTGATGAACTACAGCCAGCGCCCGACCGCCTGGGACCAGGCCCTTGCTCCAGGCAAGGAGCTCTGGATCTACAACTGCAACATCCCGACCCACAATTTCCTCAACCGCTTCATCGACCAGCCGCAATGGCACCAACGCCAGACCGCCTGGTTCGCCTATTCCCGCGGCGCGACAGGCTATCTGCACTGGGCCTTCAACAACTGGCGCTTCAAGCTCGACTCTCAGGAGGTCAAGGGCGACGGCTACATCGTCCTGCCCGACGCCGACCCCGCCCGGAACACCCTCCAGACCACCGTCCGTTACGAGTCCCTGCGCGACGGCATCGAGGACTACGAGGTCCTGAACCTGCTGGGCAAAACCGATCCCGCCTTGGCGAAGAACCTCGCCGCCGGACTCGTTCCACTCGGCGACAAGTACACGCCCGACACCAACTACATCCAGCGAGTACGGCGCTACGTACTCGACGCCGCCGAGGGCCGAGCCATCACGGACGTGGCCCGTACGGCGACCGCGACGGCCTCGAGTGGCGTGGCGCAGAACGCGATCGACGGTGAGGCGTCGACCAACTGGCAGCCGGACGGCGCGGGCACGTTGCAGCTCGACCTCGGCCGGCAGACCCAGGTCGACGTACTCAAACTGACCTGGTCGAACCCGGCGGCGGTCAAGCTCTCCATCTCGTACGACGCGGCCAAGTGGACCGTCGTCCCGGCGAGCGCGCGGGCGTCCGCGCTGAACGTGAAGACGCGATACCTCAAGCTCGAGACAACTGGAGGTCTGGCCAGTGTCGAGGTCAACGGCGCCGCGCTGGCGAGGACGAACGTTGCCGGAGGCAAGATCGTCAAGACCCCCGCAGCGCCGGTCTATCCCGACAGCTCGGGGATCGAGTCGACCGACGGCGTGCTCGCGGACGCCTATGGCGATGGCCTTACGCATGGTTATGCCGGGCCGAAGGATGGCAAGGCGCATACGGTCGAGTTGACGATCGACCTGAGTTCGGTCAAGCAGGTGGATACCGCGAAACTCCATGCCTACGAGGAATACCCGAGCTATCGGCCTGACCAGGTGCAGGTGCTGACGAGTGTGGACGGCCAGCGTTTCGTGCAACGGGCCTCACGTCGTACGGCGGATGGCGCGGCGAACGTCTGGTACGACCTGCGGTTCGGGTCTGTGCCTGCGCGATTCGTGAAAGTGGCGCTGACCAAGACCTATACCGAGAAGGCGAACGTGATGTTCGTCGGCGAGATCGAGGTCTACGAGACGGACCAGCAGGCAGCGAACCTGGCCTGGGGCCGGACGTATACGAAGACGGCGACCCACCTCGATCCCGCGTACGCCGATGCGGGTGGCGAGTCGACCGACGGCAAGGGCGCGGGCGGTTACACGGACGGCCTGGGCTACGGGTACCACCTACCGGTCGGCACCCACCTTAAGGATGTGACGATCGACCTCGGCTCGACGCGAAACGTGTCTCGCGCCAGGGCGGCGGCGTTCTCGGACGGCGTACACGACTATGCGCCCGACAAAGTCCAAGTCATTGCCAATGGCAACGTTGTGGCCGAGTCGATCGTACACGTGGATGGCTGGTACGACCTGACCTTCCCGGCAGTCGAGACCCGCAACCTCACGCTTCGGTTCACCAAGACGCATGGCTACTTCGCGGACTACCTGTTCCTGGACGAGATCGAGGCCTACGGTTCGTCCGAACGGGTCATCCCCGCGTCGTACACCTCGTCGGCGCCGAAGGACCCGCCGTACCAGGACACCGGGTCGGAGTCGACGGACGGGATCCTGGCCGGGCACTACACCGACGGCCTGTCGTACGCGTACCAGTTCACGCCGGGTACGACCGGGACCGCGACGGTCGACCTGGACCTCGGCGTGGTCAAACCGATCAGCCGCGTCGCCGTGCGGGAGTACCTGGACGGCGTGCACAACTATCGGCCGGACCAGGTGGTCGTCCTGACCAGCACGAACGGGACCGACTTCACCGAGCTGGCACGGATGTCGGCGCCGACCGCACGATGGTTCGACCTGGCGTTCAGTCAAACCGAAGCCAGGTATGTGCAGGTGCGGATGACGAAGACGTGGGGCAGCTATGCCGAGTACATCTTCGTGGACGAGATCAACGTCAGCTGACGTTCTGCACGCGGCCGAGCAATTGCCCGGCCGCGTGGTCCACGGCGGTCGCGATGGCGCCGGCCAGACTCGCCCGTTCGCCGAGTGCGGAGCGGACGACGGCCGGCGCCACCGGCAGGTCCGCCGCGAGCTCCGCCACCCGGGCGACGAGATAGTCGTTGTCGCCGATACCGCCACTGAGAATGACGGTTTCGGGATCGACGACGGCGCAGATCGAGGCGACGATCTCGCCGATCCGGCGGCACTCGTCCTCGACCAGGGACAACGCGGGTTGCTCACCGCGCCTCGCCTGCTCAAAGAGATCGGCCACATCCTTGGCCGAGCTCGTGAGCGCTTGCGCCTCCCGCAACAGCGCGGCGCCACCCGCCTCGTCGGCCGAGTCGTGAGGCCCGCGTCGATCCGCATGGCCCGTCGGCAGGAACGCGACTTCCCCGGCAGCGCCGTGCGCCCCGCGCAGCAGGCGGCCGTTGTGCATGATGCCGGCGCCGACGCCCGTGCCGATGGCGATCACCGCGAACGTCTCCGCGGTCCGGCCGGCGCCGTGCCGGTGCTCGCCGATGGCCGCCAGGTTGACGTTGTTCTCCAGCAGCACCGGGCCGTCGATCGACTCGGACAACTGGGAGTAGAAGTCGTATGGCTGTTGCTGGCCGACGTTCCACGCGTACCGGACCATCGGGTCGTGCCGGTTGACCACGCCCGGGATGGCCACGCCCGCGGCGAGTAGCGGTACGCCGGTTCGCTTGGCCTTTGCCCTGGTCTCGGCCAAGAGCTCGACGGCCTGACGCACCACGCTCGCGGCGCCGCGAGCACGGGTGGCCCGGCGCATCTCGGCCAACGGCGTACCGCTGAGATCGCAGACGGCGGCGCGCAGGTTGGTACCACCGATGTCGACGCCGGCCACGCAACCAGCTGCGGGCGGAACGCCGTACAGCGTGGCCGTTCTTCCCGGTAGACCGCTCCGTTGCGCGAGGGGCGCGGCCAGGCCGAGGGCCTCGAGTCGCTCGATCGCGCCGAAGACGGTCGGGCGGGAAAGCTCGCAGGCCACGGACAGCTCGGAGCGCGTTCGCGGCTCGGTCTGGCTGAGCAGGCTGCGCAGCACGACCTCGGCACTGGGTGTGCCCGCGACAGCTCTATTCACCGCATCTCCTTGACTCGCCTCGGCTGAGCTGATGATACTTCCCGTAAGTTAGGCAGGCTGCTTAACAATTAACTGAACTCGGAGTGCCTCATGAACGATGTCTTCTCCCGCCGGACAGCGTTGCGCACCGCCGGTGGTCTCGGTCTGGCCGCCGTGCTGGCGGGCTGTGGCAAGAGCGCCCAGACAGGCGACCAGGGCAGCGGCAAGGGCGAGATCCGGGTCCTGTTCATGAAACAGGCCGGTTATCCCGAGGCCGATATCACCAAAATGACCGCCGCGTTCCAGACCGCGAACCCGGACATCAAGGTGCTACCCGAGTTCGTCGCGTACGAGGCGCTGCACGACAAGATCGTCGCCGCGGCCCCGGCCGGGACGTACGACGTGGTGCTGATCGACGTGATCTGGCCGGCCGAGTTCGGTGGCAAGCGGATGGTGTCGGACGTGACCTCGCAATGGCCGGCCGAGTGGAAGAGCGGCATGCTCGCGGGCGCGATCGCGACGGCGGAGTACGAGAAGAAGCTGTACGGCGTGCCGTGGATCCTCGACACCAAATACCTCTTCTACAACGACGCCCACCTCAAGATTGCGAAGGTCGATCCGGGTGAGCTGGACACGTGGGACGGCGTGCTCGCGGCGGCACGCAAGCTCCGTTCCGCCGGGGTGACGAAGTACCCGTTGATGTGGTCGTGGCAGCAGGCGGAAGCCCTGGTCTGCGACTACACCCAGCTGCTCGGCGCGATGGGCGGCAAGTTCCTGGACGACTCGGGCCGGGCCGCGTTCAACACCGGTGGTGGCGTGCAGGCGCTGGAGTTCATGCGTCAGACCATCGTGGACGGTCTGACCAATCCAAGCTCGACGCAGTCGCTCGAGGAGGACGTACGCAAGATCTTCTCCGCCGGGCAGGCCAGCGCGGTGCTCAACTGGACGTACATGTACGGCGCGGCCAATGACCCGAAGCAGAGCAAGATCGCGGGCAAGGTCAAGGTGGTGCAGACGCCGTCCGGTTCGGCGGGTCGTCCGGGCGTGAACGGGAGCATGGCGTTGTGCGTGACTGCCGGGAGCAAAAACCAGGCTGCCGCGTTCAAGTACATCTCGTATCTGACCAGCCGGGAGGTGCAGAACCAGTTTGCCGTGAGTTCGCTGCCGGTGTGGAAGAGGTCGTACGACGACGCGGTGGTGATGAAGACCAACCCGGCGGTGGTGGCTGCCGCGGAGAAGCAGTTGGATGACCTGATTCTCCGGCCGCAGGTGAAGGCGTACAACGCGATCTCGCAGGCATTGCAGGCCGAATTGCAGAACGCGTTGCTCGGGCGGAAGCCGGCGCAGAAGGCTCTGGATGACGCTGCCACCAAGGCGAACGGCCTGCTGCAGTCGTGAGTTCACTTCGTGCCCGGGGTGAGGGCAGGTTGGCGTTGCTGTTGTTGCTTCCGGCAACGGTGGTCGTCTTCGGGGTGGTGATCTACCCGGTCATCCGGACGTTGCTGATCTCGCTGTTCGACGTGGACAGTCCGATGCCGGGGTCATACCCGTTCGTCGGGCTGGCCAACTACACCAAGGCCTTCGCCGATCCGTCGTTCTACCCGGTGCTCGGTCATACGGCGTACTTCACGCTGGTCTCGACGCTGGCCGAACTGGTACTCGGCATGGGCGTGGCGCTGCTGCTGAACGCGCCGCTGCGGTTCAAGTGGTTGTGGCGAAGCCTGGTCGTCCTTCCGTGGGCACTGCCCACAATCGTGAACGGTGCTCTCTGGCGCTGGATCTACAACGGCCAGTACGGCGTCCTGAACGCGCTGCTCGGGACCGATACGCAATGGCTCGGCTCGCCGTTCCTGGCGTTGAACGCGGTCATCGTCGCGGACGTCTGGAAGAACACCTCGATCGTCGCGTTCTTCCTGCTGGCCGGGCTGCAGACCATCCCGGTGTCGGTCCGCGAGGCAGCGCTGATGGACGGCGCGAGCGCCTGGCGTACCTTCTGGTCGATCGTCGTACCGCTTCTAAAACCAACTCTCGCTGTCGTATTGGTACTTCGCACGATCGAAGCGTTCAAGGTCTTCGACATCATCTACGTGATGACGGGCGGCGGCCCGGCCTCGGGCACGCAGACGGTCGCGTTCTATACATATTTGCAGGCGTTCTCGAACCAGCTCTTCGGGTACGGCGCCGCGCTGGCCTACCTGATCGTCATCGCCGTCGGTGCGCTCGCGATGGTCTACCTCAGGCTGCTCCGGCAGAACCAGATGGCGGGTGTGTGATGCGTCCGAGCCGCAGGTACTTCGTTTTCATGTACGCCATGGCAGGCCTGCTCGCCGTGGTGGTGCTGGCGCCGCTCGCGTGGCTGGCGATCTCGAGCATCTCCGCGCCTTCCGATCTCGTCGAGGTCCATTGGTTTCCGTCGGACCCGACGCTGTCGCGCTATCGCGAGCTCTTCTCGTCGCCCGCGTCCGACGGCTTCCGCGTCTCGATGCTGAACAGCCTGGTGGTGGCGAGCGCGACCACGGTCATCTCGCTGGTCGTCGGATCGCTGGGCGGATACGCCTTTGCGCGATTGCGGTTCCGGATGCGCCGTACGACGTTGTTCGCGTTCTTGGCGATCTATATGTTGCCGCCGATCGCGCTGGTCATTCCGCTCTACCTGGCGATGGCCAATCTCGGATTGCTCGACACCAAGCTCGGCTTGATCATCACGTACTGCTCGATCGTCACGCCGTTCTGCCTTTGGACGATGAGCAACTTCTACCTCACCCTGCCGGCCGAGTTGGAAGACGCCGCCCGCGTCGACGGCTGCTCGCGCCTCGGTGCCCTCTTCCGCGTCGTCCTGCCCTTGGCCCGCCCCGGCCTGGTCGCCACCGCGATGTTCGGCTTCCTGCTCGCGTGGGACGAGTTCCTCTACGCGTTGATCTTCACGTCCACCGGCACCGCCAAGACCATCCCCGTGGCGATCGCCGAATTCACCGGCAAGTTCTCCTCCGACTTCGGCCTCATCGCCGCCGGCGGCGTCCTCGCCACCCTCCCCCCAGTCCTCCTCACCCTCCTCCTCCAACGCCACCTCCTAACCGGCCTAACCTCCGGCTCCACCACCACCTAGGCTTTTTGTTCATCGGACCCTTGTGACGCGGCGTGTCGTCGTTCATCGGGCCCTTGTGACCAGGTCGTTTTGGATCAGCGGTAGTCGGGCAAGGTGGGGAGGACTTGGTCGAAGACGACGCGTTCTTCCGGCTTGGGCGTGTAGCAGACGATTTCGTCGAAGCCGATCGCGGCGTACGTCTCGACCATTTCGCGGAAGGCGTCGACGCTGGCCCAGGGCGTGATGGCGCCATACGCGAGCAGGATGCGCCGAAGGGGTCTGCCGCTGCGGTTGAGGCGTTCGAGGCGTTTGACCGAGGCGGCGCGGAACTCGTCCTCCGGCGCGGCTCCCGGGAAGGTCGTCCAGCCGTCCGCATGAGCCGCGACGACGTCGAGCGCGCGGGGTGCGTTGGCCGCGACGATCAGCGGGATGCGCTTCTGCACGGGACCGGGCGTCATCGAGGCTTGTTCGTAGGCGTAGTACTCGCCGTCGTGGTCGCTGGTATCACCCGACAACAGCCGATCGGTGATCTGGACGAACTCGGCCAGCCGGGCCGCGCGTTCCTTCGGCTCCCACATCGGCACCCCGGCCATCCCGTGATCGGTCGGCCACACCCCCGAGCCGATGCCCAGGTCGAACCGCCCACCCGAGACGTGATCGATCGAGATGGCCTGCTTCGCGAGGACGGTCGGTCGGCGGAAGACCACGTTCGCGATCAGCAGGCCGATCCGGATTCGGCTGGTGGTCGCCGCCCAGGCCGCCATCAGGGTCGGGCCGTCGAGCACTGGTATGGCCGGATCGCGTGGATTGCGCATGTTGTCGCCGGTCCACAGGCCGTCGAACCCGGCCTCCTCCGCCAGCGCGGCCCACTCCGAGGCCTGCTGCCAGTTACCCGGATTCACCTTCAGCCCGAACTTCATCCCGCTCCCTCATTCCCCTCGGACGTCCCCAACGCGCCCACCCTGCCATTTGGCAGGGTGAATCCGGCGGGTGGTCTATGCGGTTTGCTTGAACTGACGGGCCTGAAGGACGACAGTTGGGCCATCGGGGAAACTGGTACAGACCGGATCTTGTCTGAGGAGGCCGTATGACGTGCACCGAACTTCCGGGCAGCCCCGGGCTCTCGTCGCGATGGAAGACTTCGGCGGCATGACCACCCCTGTTCGGGCGATCGCGATCGACGGCGGCCAGTCCGGTCTGCGCCTGCGAGTGCTCCCCGACGGCCGCACCGGAACGGGCCCGGGCCACGTCCACAGCCGCGAAAGCGTCGCCGCCACCTTTCACGCCGTACGACGCGCCGCCATCGAGGCAGGCGTCATCGGCCCTGACGTCGTTGGTTTGGGCGTTGCCGATTCGGGCCTCGACGGGTCGGACGTCGCCGGGTCGGGCCGCGTTGGTTCGGATCTCGTCGGGCCGGGTGTTGCCGGTTTGCCGGTGGACGTTGTTTGCCTCGGTCTGACCAGCTATCCGGCCGACCCGGCCGACGTGCGCGCCCTCGCCGCCGACGTGGCCGAACTCCTGAACGCCGCCGAGGTGCGGATGTGCGTCGACATGGTGACGGCTCATGCGGGCGCGTTGCCCGACGGGTACGGCGTGGTGATTGCCGCAGGCACCGGTTCGGTCTGCCTGGCGGTGGATCGCGACGGTTCTTGGCATCGCGTCGACGGGCACGGCTACCTGTTCGGTGATGCCGGTAGCGCTTTCGCGATCGGCCGCGCCGGGCTCACCGCCGTACAGCGTGCTCGTGATGGACGTGGACCCGAAACCAAGCTCGCGGGTCTGGCCGTCGAACCCCTCACGTACTACCCGTCGCCGACGGTCGTGGACGACGTGGCGCGGTTCGCTCCCGTCGTACTGCAGGTCGCTGCCGATGGTGATGCCGTTGCCCAGGGCATCGTTCTGCAAGCCGCATCGGATCTCGCGGAAACGCTTGCTGCAGGCATCAATTCACTGAGCGGTTCCGGAACAGTCCCAGTCGCCTGTGTGGGTGGAGTTTTCCAGGCTGGTGAGCAGCTGCTCGAGCCACTACGGCAACGCCTGCCTGCTCGGGCGGAACTGCGCCCGGCCGCCGGAACGCCACTGGACGGCGCGACCCGGCTGGCGACCGAACCACTCGGCCCGTACGCCGGGCTGGTCACCGTGTATCGCCCGCAACGAGGAGTGCGCAAGTGACCTTGTTGCTCGGAGCAACTTCTCTGGACGTGACGCCGCCGCCGGGTCACCGCTTGGACGGCTATGCCGCGCGCACTTCGCCTGCCGTCGGCACGGCCGATCCGCTCTGCGTCACGATGATCTGGCTGAGCACCGAGGACGACCCCGGCGTACTTTGGCTCAGCCTCGACGCCATCGCCGCCGGTACGGCGCTCACCGCCGAGCTCGCGGCCGCGGCATCCGTCGCGACCGGCATCCCGGCCGACCGGGTACTGGTCTGCGCCTCGCACACCCACTCCGGCCCGTCCGGCTGGTCGGGCGCGATCCACCCGGTCATCCCGGCCGATCGCGAACCGTCGTTGTACAAGCCCTTGATCGCGGCCGTCGAGTCCGCCTCCCTCCCGCGCCGCCCGGTGACCGCGTCCTGGCACTCGGCCGATATCGCCGGCGTCGGCACCAACCGCTACCGCGCGAACGGCCCGCACGACAACACCGCCGGCGCCCTCGCCCTACGCCGGTACGACGGAACCCTGGCCGCCGTACTCCTCGACTACGCCTGCCACCCCACCACCTACGGCCCCGAAAACCTCCTCTACTCCCCCGACTTCCCCGCCACCACCCGCACCGCCCTCAAAACCCTCACCCCGCCACCGACCGGGCCATCGGTGTCGGGTTTCTCCGGGGAGGGCCCGGTGGTGAGTCCTTCGGGCGAGGGTCCGGTGGTCGGGTATTTGCAGGGCGCGGCGGGTGACGTCAGCCCGCGCTTCACCCGTCAAGGCCGCGACGCCGCCGAGGTCCGCCGCCTCGGTGGCCTACTCGCCGCCCCGATCATCGCGTCCCTCGCCGAAGACGGCCTCGCCGTACCGGCCGAAGCCCCGCGCATCCGCCGTACGACGGTCCGCCTCCCCGTCCGTGCCCTCCCGCCCACCGAGGAAATCGCCGCCACGATCGAAGCCGCCGGCCAAGCCGTGTCGCACCACTGCGCCGCCGGTGCCGAAGCGCCCGCCGCCCGAATCGCCCAAACCCGCCTCGACGGCGCCCGCGGCCAATCCGCCATGCGCAATGCGGGCCTACCCGAGGCCTACGACCTCCCCGTAAGCGTCGTAACCCTCGGCAACATCGCCTGGATCCACCTCCCAGTAGAACCATTCGCCACCCACGGCCTACACCTCCAAGCCGAAAGCCCGTACCCCATCACCCGCGTAGTCGGCTACACCGACGGCTACTTCGGCTACCTGGTAGACCCGGCCGCCCACACCGCCGGCACCTACGAAGCCCTAATCAGCTTCTTCGACCCACCAACCACCACCCACCTCCTAACCACCACCCTCACCCTCCTAACCCCCCACTAGCCGGACACGCCAATTTCCGTTCATCGGACCCTTGTGACGCGGCGTGTCGCGCATCATCGGTCCCTTGTGACCAAGCCCCGGCGTGTCATCGGACGCTTGTGACGCGGTGTGTCGCGGTTCGTCGGACTCTTCTGACCAACTGCAGGGCCTCGTCGGTGCGATGATCGCCTGCACCTTCCCCTTGCATTCATTCGTCGGAATCCGCCCTCTCAACTTCAGCGGACCGCACGAGCAGGCGGCGGCTGAGGGTGGATTCCGACGAATGAATGCAAGGTGCGGCAGGCGGTCGCCTTTGGTCACAAGGGTCCGATGATGCGCGACACGCCGCGTCACAAGGGCCCGATGAACGGGATACCGACACGCCGGCGCGGTGTGCGGTGGGGTGTGCGGGTTAGAGGGCTAGTTCGGGTTGGAGTTTTTTGGCGGGCCAGACTCGTTGGTGGCGGGCGGCGAGGGTGGAGGCGAAGAGGGCGGCCAGGCCCCAGGCGGCTAGGACGGTTAGGTCTAGGCCGAGGGATGGGCCGGGGCCGCCGTACATGAGGTGGCGTACGCCGTCGATGGCGTAGCTCATCGGGAGGGCGTGGTGGAAGAAGTAGAGCGGCGCCGGGATCGTCTGCCAGGGGAACGTCCCGCCGGCGCTGACCAACTGGACCACCATCAACACCAGCCCAAGGAACTTGCCGACCGCGCCGAACCACGCCGACAACGCGTGCAGGATTGCCACGAACACCACCGACGTCAGAATCAGGAACGCCACGGTCAGCCATGGATGGACCGCGTTGATGCCGAGGCCGATACTGACCGCCGTGAAGACCAAGGCGGCCTGCAGCGCGCCGAAGATTGCCGGGGGCAACCAACCACCAAGGGCGACGCGGAACGACGACTGGCTGGCTGCGAGGGCGCGTGGGGAGAGCGGACGGACCAGCAGGAAAAGGACGTACGCCCCGATCCAGCAGGCCAGGCAGAGGAAGAACGGCGCGAGGCCGGCGCCATAGCTGTCAGCCGTCGCGTCGGACGTGTTCTGCAGAGCGACCGGTGCGCCGAGAGTCTCCGCGATGGCTTTCCGCGCCTCGGGCGACGGGTCCGGGATTTGCTTGGCGCCGTTGACCAGGCCGGTTTCGAGCTGGGTGGCACCGGTGACGAGTTTGGCGATACCGCTGTTCAGCGAGGTGGCGCCGCTCGCGAGCTGAGTCTGACCGGTGACGGCCTTCTGCTCGCCCGCAGAGAGTTGGGAGGCGCCGGACTGGAGCGTTCCGAGGCCGGTCTGCAGTTGCTTGGCCCCGGTGTTGAGTTTGGTGGCGCCGGTGGCGGCCGAGCCGATGCCCTGGGTGAGGGCGGGCATGCCGTTCGCCAGGGTGGCGGCGCCGTTGGAGACCTGGCGTGAGCCGACGGCGAGCTGGCTGAGCTGCTGCGAGGTCGACTGGATCTTCGTATTGGCGGAGATGACCGGGGCGCGCAGTTTCGAGGTTTCGATCAGCACCATCTTGACCTGCTGGTCGGTGAAACCACGGGCGCGGAGCCGGGCCGCCAGGTTGGCGTCGAGGGTCGAGAGGTCCCGCAGCAACGTGGACGAGGCGGTCGCAACTTCCTTGCCCACGGTGGCGATCCGTTCGTTGCCGTCGGCAACTTGGTCCGCGCCGTTGGCGAGTTTGCGGGTCTGCGTCGGCAGCGGAGCGGTCTTCGCCTTGAGCGTGTTCAGGCCGGAGCTGAGTTGGCCCGCGCCGATCGCGAGATCGCCCGCGCCCTTCGCGGCCTGAGTAGCGCCGGTGTCGAGTTTTGCTGCGCCCGCGGCCAGTTGTTCCTGGGCGGTCTTGAGCTGGCCGGCTCCGGACTGGAGTTGCGTGGCACCCGTGGCGGCCTGAGTCAGACCGGTCTTGACTTGGGCGGCGCCGCTGGCGGCCTGCGTGACCTGGCCGTGGATCGTGCTGAACCCGGCGAGCAGCTTGCTGGCCGCGGTCGAACTGACCTCGGCCGCGACCGATTTGGTGACCTCGGCAACGACCTGGTTCGCGATCGTGTGGGCCAGATAGTTGTTCGCGTCGTTCGTGGCCAGCTCGATCGTCGCGCGCCGCGGCTGGAATTCCGCGCTCGAAGCGAGATCTGCCGAGAACGTCTTCGGCAGGATCAGGGCGAACGCATATTTGCCGTCGGCAACACCAGCGGCCGCCTCGGCGCGATCGACCTTGTGCCAGCCGAAACTGCGCGACGCGAGTAGCTCGTCACTAACTCGCGGTCCGACGGTCAGCTTCTCGCCGGTGGATAGCGTCGTGCCCTCGTCCTCCACGACTAGCGCGGTCGGGACCTGGTCCAGACGGCCGTACGGGTCGTGGTTGGCGTAGAGGTACAGACCGCCGTACAGCATCGGCACGGAGAGCAACGCGATCACCGCCAGTTTCGGCAACCGCCCAGCGGTGAGCCGCCGCAGCTCGCTCAGCGCCATCCGGATCGCGGTCATACCTGCTCCTTCTCGCCGGACGTGCCGGTCTTCACTTTGTCGTCATCCTCTGCGGGCGTCGTGTCGGACTCTTCGACGGTCTCAACCGGCGCCGTTTGCTCGATGGTCACCGCGGAGGCGGACGCGGACGCCGAGGCATCTTCGACCTCGGCATCGACCTCAGCTTCGATCTCGGCTTCAGATTCCTCGACCGGGTCCGCCTCGTCCGGCGTCTCCTCAATCGGAGCGACGGGCTCCACGGCCGCAGCGGGTGCGACCTGCGCAGGCGGAGGCGGATCCAGCGAACCCAACCGCGCCGCCGGCACATCCAGAATCCGTACGGACGACTCCGAGCACGTGATCACCACGCCATACCCGCGCGCCGCCAAGTCTCGCCCCACCTCATACCAGTGATGCGGATCCCCACCCAACCGATCCGGCAGCGTCAAAATCACCACCTGTACGTCGTTCCGCGCGACCGTCAACTCAGCCAGCAACCGCGTTCGCACATCCACCGGCAAATGCTCGAACCGCATCTCGCCAAAATCCGTCGCATCGTTCGCCTCGAGCCACTCCCGCACCGCGCGACGCCCGGCCTTCCGCCCCGCGATGGCCAGCTCCTCGCCGATCACCGTACGCACCGGCAGCGCGTCATCCGGCTCAGTGATTCCGGGCGTATCGACCACCGCGACCCGCCGACGCAGCGCGGCCATATCGGCTATGCCGTCCAGCTGTACGCCGCCACCGTCGACGCGCAGCCGACCCGACAACCCGAGCGACGCCGCCGTATGACTCGCACCCGGATCACCCGCCAGCAGCACCAACTGGTGATCGGCCACGGAGACGGACGTCGGCGCCAGCATCGGGGCATGCGGGCCCTTGACGCTGATCGCGTGCGCGCTGAGCTGCATCTATAACCCCATCCGATACGGATATGAACTCAATACGTTTGTGTATTCAATACAGAACTGTATCCTAAGGGCATGGAAACGCCCAAGCGCCGTCGCTCCACCACCCGGGCCCGCCTTCTGACCGGCGCGCAGGAGGTGTTCGCCGAGCGCGGGTTCCACGGCGCCTCGGTGGAGGACATCTGCGAGCGGGCCGGGTTCACCCGCGGGGCCTTCTACTCGAACTTCGCGTCCAAGGATGAGCTCGCGCTGGCACTGTTCCAGAGCACCACAGATCGCCTGCTCGAGCAGATCGCCGCGCTGTTGCCGGAGCTGGCCGATCAGCCGGATTCGATGCTGGACGCGGTGCTGAACGTGCTCGAGGAGGCTGGTCCGGATCAGCGCCAGTGGCACCTGATCTCGACCGAGTTCACCCTGCATGCGTTACGCGACCCGGCCGCCGCGAAGGCCTGGATCGAGCAGCGCGCCGCCTTCCGCAACAGTCTGACCGAGTTGGTGGAGACGCTTGTCGAAGGCAACGACTTGAAGATGTCGGTCCGGCCGGACCAGTTCGTTCGGCTCGTGATCGCCTTGCACGAAGGGGCTCGCGCGCAGAGTCTGCTCGAGCCCAAGGACGTACCACCAGGCTCTCTCGAGCGTACGTTCCTGCCGCTCGTCCTGAACGCAACCCTTAACTAACTGACGCGTACGTCGACGCTGTGCAGGCCGGTCGAGCCATCCGGCGCAGGCGGCGCCTCGGCCTCGATCTGCGCGTTGCCCTTGGCATCGAACGCCCGCACCTGCAACACGTGATTGCCGCGCGGCGCATCCCAGGTCCAATGCCACTGCCGCCAGGTATCGATTGACCCGTCCGCCGCCAGCGTGGCTTGTTGCCAAGGGCCACCATCTACCCGCACCTCGACCTTGGAAACGCCCACGTGCTGGTCCCACGCGACCCCGGCCACCGTCACCGGCCCGGCCTCCGCCTTCGACCGCGGTACGTCGATCCGCGACGCCAACTTGATCGGCCCCTGCTCGGACCAACCACGCGGCGTCCAGTACGCGTCGAACAGGTCGAACCGCGTCACCTCGATATCAACCAGCCACTTCGTCGCCGAGACGTACCCATAGAGACCCGGTACGACGATGCGCACGGGGAATCCGTGTTCCAGCGGCAGCGGCTCGCCGTTCATCGCGAAGGCCAGCAGCGATTCGCGGTCATCCGTGAGCGTGCTGAGCGGCGTACCAGCGGTGAAACCGTCCTGCGACCTCGACTGGATCGCGTCGGCGTCAGGGGATGGAACGGCCTCGGCCAGCAGGTCCTTGAGCAGTACGCCGGACCAGAGCGCGTTGCCGATCAGGTCGCCGCCGACCTCGTTGCTCACACAGGTCAGCGTCACCCACTTGTGGACGATGTCGCGCTTGAGCAGGTCCTCATAGGTCAGGTTGAGCTCTTTGTCGACCATGCCGTGGATGCGCAGTCGCCAGTCCGACGGCTTGATCAGTGGCACCGATAGGGCCGTGTCGATCCTGTAGAAGTCAGCGTTCGCAGTAGCCCAAGGAGTCGCGCCCTTGGCCTGGACCCCGGCGGGCGGTTCGAGCGTCGGCGGTTTCGGCAGGTTGAGTGCGAGGCGGGCGTCCTTGACCGCGCTCCGGCGGCCGCCGACCAACTGGCCACCGGCTCCTACGGCGACCGTGCCGATACCGACCCCGGCCGCGAGCTGCAGGAATCCCCTCCGGGTTACGGCGCCTGACGTGCCTGTAGAGGTGCTGAGCCGATTCGCGAACAATCTCAAAAGCAATAGAGATGCGACGCCACCGGCCAACGAGGGCACGAAGTCGATCTGCCCGGAGTCAGGACGAGTCGCCGCGGCCACGATGCCAACGCCCGCGAGCGCCGCCGTCAAAGCAGCGCCGGCCCACCAGCGTCGTACGGCAAGGATGCCCGCAACGGCCGCGAGGGCCAGGAGAACGATCAGAATGCCAACGCGCAGAGCCGTTTTGTCGTGCACGCCGAACAACGAGATGGCCAGATCCTTCAGCCAGGCGGGCACCCGGTCGATGAAAGCGGAACCAACCGCCACCACCGGCGTTTGCCGACTGCCAAGAATTCCGGCGACGACGGAACCGACAGCCAGACCGGCCAAAGCCGAGAGCACACCACCGAGGGCTGCCAGTGTCTGGTGCCTACTGGCCGGCTGAGGTTCATTCACGTCTCAACCATCCCCCGGAAGGCCGCCCGACTCCAGCCGGGCGGCCAATCCGTTAGCCGGGGGTAACCCGGCCGGTCAGCCGAGCGCACCCCTGTTGTTTCAGCCCGGGGTGATCCCGAGGTGGGGACGGCCGTGCGGCCAGCGTCGTGCGTTGTCACGAACGGCGCGAAGACGGCCCAGCACCACATCGGCGTCTTCACCGATCTGGCTGGTCCAGAGTGAGTCGATCTCGAGGAGGTGGTCCGGCAGGGCCTCGCGAAGACGGCGTTTGCCCTCTTCGGTCAGCACCGCGAAGGACCCGCGAGCATCGTCCGGACAGGCCTCCCGGCGAACCAGGCCGGCATGTTCGGCGCGGTCGACCAGGCGGGTGATGCCGCCCGTGGTGACGGTCAACTCCCGTGCTAGTGAGGTAAGGCGCTGTTTCTCGCCGGAGCTACGGGCCAGCCGTAGCAACAGTTCGAACATTGCCATTTGCAGGCCACTGCGCTTCAAACTATGGCGCATCAGATGATCGAGTTCGGCCGCTGCCTCCCGCAGCAAACCGTACGCGGTGATCACGTCGGTGTCCCATGGCTCAGTGGCCGGTGAGTCGGTGACGCGAGTGGGTTCTGCATCGGCGAGCGCTAGGGGCGAGCAAAGCGAAGGCGCGATGGTCATGGACGGAGCCTACGGGGCGTACACCGTCTTCCGCTACGCGGGGTGACCTATTGGCAACTCAGTGAGATCCAGTTGAGCGGTCAAGGGTGCGCCTGTGGATAACTTCCGCGGCGATGTCAGGAATTTTGCCACGCTTGTCCCGCAGCCGAAATTCGCCGGACGAACGGGGATCCGCCCATGACCAGCCACCGCATCACCGACCCAACCGAGGGCCATCGTGCCGCCGATTCTTCCGGCGGTTCTGACGGTGGTCGGTCCGGCGGTCCGGGCGCGTTCGACCAGGGTTTCATCGCGGCCGCCATCGTCGTCGGCGCGATAGCCCTCTGCGGCCTCGCCCTGGTCGCGGCCGCTCTCTTCGGTCCACCGGCCGCCGCAACTGCGCCAGGCGGTACGCCGGACCAAGGTGGTGCGTCGAGTTCAGTTGGTACGGCGGACCCGGGTGGTGGGACGGCCTCAGTTGGTACGTCGGACCCGGGTCGTACGTCGGATCAGGGTGATGCGGTCAGGCCGGGTGGTTCGGTCAGACCGGGGGATGCGGTCAGACCGGGTGGTGGGCACACGGCGGGGTCGTCCGTACGTCCGGGCGGAGGCGCGACCACGCCCGCGGGCGGATCCGGTCAGGCCGCGTGCGCCGTACCGGCTGGTGCGCAGGAGGTGCCGCTGCGACCGCCTGGCCGGACCGCGTGGGACGTGTGGAACCGGATAGTCGTGCCACGCTCGGCGGAATTCGGCCCGGGCCGCGTCGACGGGGACGGCTTCCGGCGATGCTTCGCGCACTCCCCGACGGGCGCGGTCTTCGCGGCGTACCACTCGGTGGCGGCGCTCGCGGACGATGACCACGTCGTTCCGAACGCGGCCCGAGTGCTGCTGCCCGGACCCGACACCGACCGGATGCTGGCCGACCTCGCGGCCGAAGGTCCGGGCGACGGGATCGACGATTCGCCCAGTCAGCTCGCGGGATTCCGCGTCATCGACGCCGGGCCGGATCGCGTGACGGTGGCGCTGGCGATGCGGGTGAAGGATGCGTATGCGAGTGCGACGTTCACGATGGCCTGGCATCGCGACGACTGGCTAGTGCTCGCGCCGCGACCCGGCCAGCAGTTCGGGGCGCCGTACTCGCAGCTGTCCGGGCTCGGCGACTTCGTCCGCTGGAGCGGAGTATGAGCTGCAGCCGCGTCGACGTCGCGTGCAAGGTCGGCGAGAGCATCAGCAACGCGGCGAGCGGCTTCGTCGAGAACCTGGCGAACAAGGTCGGCGAGATGGCGATCTCCGGGTTGAAGGCCGTGACGACGTTCTGGATGCGGATCGACACGCCTGATCTTGCCGAGGAGGCCGCTCGGAACGAGGTGGAGCGGGAAGGCGTGATCGCGTTCCTGCAGGAGCACACGTTGTGGATCGTGATGTTCTTGTGCACGTTGTCGGTCATCGCCGCGGGTCTTCGGATGGCGTGGGAGATGCGTGGGGATTCGGCTCAAGCGTTGCTCAAGGCCATGGTCACGCTGGTGTTGGTGGTGGGCGCGGCCGCGACCGTGATCCAGATGCTGATCGGGATCGCGGACACCTTCTCGCTCTGGCTCATCGAGCAGGCCCTACCGGCGAACGAGACGCTCGAGACTCGCCTCGGCGCGCTGATCCTGACGGCGAACGCCTCCGCGCCGGCGTCCGCCTTGCCCTTGCTGGTGATGGTTTTCCTCGGGCTGGCCGTGTTCATGGCGTCGGTGATGCAGGTGATCCTGATGCTGGTCAGGTCGGCGATGCTGGTGTTGCTGGTCGGCACGTTCCCGATCGCCGCGGCCGCGACCAATACCGAGATCGGCCGCGAGATGTTCCGGAAGTACTGCACCTGGACGATCGCGTTCATCGCCTACAAACCGGCGGCCGCGATCATCTACGCGGCGGCGATCAAGCTCACCGAAAAGGGTCTGCTCAACCCGGGCAACGCCCTGGTCAACGCGCTCACTGGGCTCATGATGATGCTGATGGCGGTATTCGCCCTGCCCGCCATGCTCCGCTTCATCGCCCCCATCACCTCAGCCGTCGCAGGCGGTGCTGCCGGCGCGGGAGCGGGCATGGCCGCCGCGGGCGGGCTCGCCAGCGGCGCCCTCAACGTCGGCCCCCGCAAATCCACCGGCGCGTTCGGCGGCTCCGGCGGCGGCACGGGCGGCGGTGGGTTCGGAGCGAGCGGCGGCTTTGGCGGTGGAACGGGCGGAGGTGGTGGGTTCGGCAGTGGCTCGGGTGGTTTCGGCGGCGGCGCGAGTGGTGCGATCAATGCGGCTGCGGGCGCCCTTCGCTCAACCAGCGGTGGAACCCAGCAGGCCGTCGGCGCGATAGCCGCGGCCGCTTCCCACTCCGCAGGCGAATCCGGCTCAGGCTCAGCTCCTTCACCCGGATCCCGCCCCAGCAACCGCGCCTCCGGCCGCGGCTCCGGCCGCCGTCCAGGCTCCGCAGCCCCACCACCTCCACCCCCAGGCCCAGCCGGCGCCGCCGCCTGACTCACCCCGCGAGTAGTCCCGTCCTGTCCCCGCGAATGGGCACCCCCTTCCCCACGAGTGGTCCGGTCCTGTCCCCGGGAGTGGGCACGCCCCTTCCCGCGAGTGGACTCTCCGGGAGTGGGCACACCCCTTCCAGCGAGTCGGCGCATCCTCCTCCGCGAGTGGTCAAGTCTTCCCCCGCGAGTGGCACGTCTGGACCATGGCGCGGGACGCCGAGCGGACCAGATGCGACCACTCGCGGAGGGAGGAGAACACCGACCTGGAGGGTTGCGGCGAGCGCTGGCTGGCCAGATGTGACTGCTCGTGGAGGGACGGGAACGCCAACCCGGATAGGGCGGAGGCGTTAGCGGACGAGGAGGGCTTCGGAGCCGACGGGGAGGTAGCCCGCCGCGAGGAAGGCGCGGAATGAGGCGGCGTTGCCGGGCGTGACTTGCGCCCAGATGTGCGCGCCAACCGGTGCGAGGGCGCGAGCGGTCCTGGCAAGCCGCCGCCCGTTCCCCATGCCGCGGCTGTCTTCGGCGACTTCCAGGGCACACTCGAGCCGCCCGGCCAGGCCGTACCCGGTGAGCAGCATCCCGCCCGCCGCGTCGACGTACACCCGGATGCCCTCCCGATAGCGCCGGGCACGACGTACTCGTGGATGCTCGTCGGCGGTCACCTCGGTCAACCCGGCCAGCAGCTCGGCCCGTTCGGCGTCGTCGGGGAGAGCCGACGCGAGCAGCATGGCGTCGATGGCGTTCACCCGGCGGCCGGTGAGGTTCGAGAGGGCCTCGAGGAATGGCGGATTGAGTGGCGCCGAGAGATCGCCCGGCGTCAGTTGCCGGTGGACCCAGGCGGGATCGACGTCAGCGGCGACCACGATGTGCGCCGTGAGACCGATCACGCAGGTGTCCCTTTCGGAGGGCGCGGGCACTACGGTGACACTCAGATCCGGTGCGGGGAACATGCCGCGTTCGACCCCGCGCAGAATGTCGGCGAGGGTGTCCGCTGGAGTCACTGGTTGGCTTGTCATCGAGTGACATTCTGGTCGAGGGCCCGAACTCATCGGGCAGGTGGGAGCAAAGGTGCGTAAACCGCAGCTGGTCAGGGCTGAAGGACTGCCCGATCGTGTCACCGTCTACGAGGTCGGACCGCGCGACGGCCTGCAGAACGAGTCGGCCATCGTGGACGTCGCCGTCAAGGCCGAGTTCATCGGGCGCCTGGCCGAGGCCGGGCTGACCACGATCGAGACGACCAGCTTCGTGCATCCGAAGTGGGTCCCGCAGTTGGCCGACGCCGCCGAACTCCTGAAGGCGATCGACCTGCCCTCCGACGTACGAGCGCCCGTCCTCGTGCCGAACGAGCGCGGTCTCGACCGAGCGCTGGAAGCCGGCGTGGCCGAGATCGCGATCTTCGCGAGTGCCACCGAGACGTTCGCCGCGAAGAACCTGAACTCCACGGTCGACGACCAGTTCGCGATGTTCGCGCCGACGATCAGGCGGGCGCTCGACGCCGGTTTGGCCGTCCGCGGGTATGTGTCGATGTGCTACGGCGACCCGTGGGAGGGCGACGTACCCATCGAGCAGGTCGTCCGCGTAGGCGCCCGCCTGGCCGAACTCGGCTGCCACGAGCTCTCCCTCGGCGACACGATCGGCGTCGCCACCCCGGGCCAGGTCACCGCCTTGCTCGAGGCCTTCGGCAAAGCGGGCGTCGGCGTCGAGGCGCTGGCGGTGCATTTCCACGACACGTACGGCCAGGCCCTCGCGAACACCCTCACCGCCCTCCGCTCAGGCGTCACCACCGTCGACAGCTCGGCGGGCGGTCTCGGCGGCTGCCCGTACGCCGAAAGCGCGACGGGCAACCTCGCCACCGAAGACCTGGTCTGGCAACTCGACGGCCTCGGCATCCAAACCGGCATCAACCTGGAAAAACTCGTCCAAACCAGCGTCTGGATGTCCACCCAACTAGGCAAACCCTCCCCCAGCCGCGCCGTCCAAGCCCTCTCCGGCTAACCCCTCCAGCGACCGGCGACCCGGCGACCCGGCTGCCTCCGGCTGGCCCAGCCCACCCCGGCCGGCCGTCCGTCGTCCGCCACGCCGAGCCGCCGGTTGTATCCCGTTCATCGGGCCCTTGTGACGCGGTGTGTCGGCATTCATCGGTCCCTCGTGACCAAACCTCGGCGTGTCATCGGGCCCTAGTTGCCAGGCGTGTCGCCGTTCGTCGGGCCCTTGTGACCGACCACCAGCAGCGCGCCCTCATTGGCGGCTCGCCGGACACCTCTTGGCCAGGCCCGCGGTGATTCCGCCAGGCACCGTTCCCCTGCATTCATTCGTCGGAATCCGCCCTCACAGCACTGCGGACCCGCACAGCCAGGCGACGGCTGAGGGCGGATTCCGACGAATGAATGCAAAGGGAAGTAGGCCCTCACCCCTGGTCCCAAGGGACCGATGAATGCCGACACGCCCTGTCACAAGGGCCCGATGAACGGGATACACCAGGCGGCCCGGCTCGGCCCGTCCGGGGCGTGGCGCGGGGCGGCGGGCGAGGGGGGAGGTTGGGCGGGTGGGCTGGTTAGGCGTTGGGTGGTGGGGGTTGGGTTGCCAGGGGGAGGCGGGTGCGGGTTTGGGCGTCGGCGGGGGTTTCGACGAAGAGGCGGAGGTCTGGGTACGCCGGGAGGGCCATTTCGGTGACCGTTAGGTGGAGTTCGCCGGCGATCGGGTGTACGACGTGCCGCGGGCGGGGCTGGCACGCGGCGACCTCATGGCGCGACCAGAGCTCCTCGAATTCGGGGCTCACGTTGCACAGTCGGGCGATGTCCTCCTCCCAGAGTGGATCGCCCAGGTGTTCGCCGTACGCCGAGCGCAATCGCGCGACCAGATACGGCACCTCGGTGTCGTAGTTGAGCAGCGATTGCCGGGCGCGCGGCTCGGTGACGATGCACCACAGCAGGTTCTTGTGCACGCAGGGCAGCGAATGCCAGTCGTGGAAGAGATTCCGGAACGGCTCGTTGACCTTCAAAATGTCGAACCGGGTATTGCTGATGACGGCCGGCAGCGGATCGAGCGCCATCAGGATCTCGACCAGCGTGGACTCGTCCGCGCATGCTTCCGGTTCCGACCGCGCGGGCGTCGACTCGGTGAGCCGATACAGGTGCGTGCGCTCCGGCGGCGACAACCCCAACGTCCGCGCGACGGCGTCCAGCACTTGCGAACTCACGTTGATCGGGCGGCCCTGCTCGAGCCACGTGTACCAAGTGACGCCGACACCCGCGAGCTGGGCGACCTCCTCGCGCCGCAATCCCGGCGTACGACGTCGGGGCCCGGGAGGCAGGCCGACATCGGCAGGCGAGACCTGCGCTCGGCGAGCCTTGAGGAAATCCCCCAGCTCCGCCCGGCGGTTCCGCCCTTGCACCGAAATGGTCACCCGATCATCGTGCCAGCCGACGCCGACATTTCTCAGCGATATTCCAGCGGACCAGCGGACCAGCGGACCAGCGGCCCAGACACGCCCGGCCCCGGCACGCCCGGCTCCGGCACGTCCGGCTCCGGCACGGCGGATCAGACTTCGGCTCGGTCAGACCTCGGCCGGGTCAGACCTCGGCCCGGTCCGACCTCGGCCCGGGGCAGGGCTCGGCCGAGTCAGACCTCCGCAGGTCAGGGCTCGGGCCGGGATAGACCTTGCGACTGGTCAGGGCTCGATTGGGCGGCGGATGCGTCGTAGCAGGGCCTTGTCGGCGTACTGCCCGATCTTGTACGTCGACCAACCGTCGACCCCGGCGCCAACCGCACCACCGAGAAGTGGCACTCGTCGCGTCACCGTGATGGCCATTCGTTTGCCGCCGATCCGCGCGATCAGTTCGCCGACGACCTCAGCCGAGACCAGCCGATCCAGCTCCGGGTCGAACACCGGCGCGGTCGCCATCGCCAGCGGGGAGGTCGGCAGGCTCGACTTCTTCAGCCGATCGGTGACGCCGTCCTCGCCGAGCAGACAGGTGATGACCGCAGTACGCACGCGCGGATCGTCCAGGTCGTACCCACGCACGCTGGCGATCGACGCGACCATCCGGGTCTGCACCACGGCGAGCCCGGTGAGGTTCGTCGGCAGCGAAATCGGCAGCGTGATCAACCCGCCGATGCTCGTGAGAAATCCCTGCACGCCGGCCAGCCGGACATGCTGGTCGATGATCGCCTCGAGCGCGTCCTGCGGCTCGGTGTGCTTGTCCAGATAGCGCTGCGCGACGGCCTCCGCGCCAGGGAATCGTTGATAGCCGTCGATCGCGACCTCGAGAATGCGCCGCAGCACACCCGCGGCGGCCTGCGGTGCGAATCGCTGGGCGGCGGGCGCGAGACTGCTGGCGACGAACCTGGCTACACCGGCCATGCCACTCCTCACAGGACTGAACGCTCCCCGTCAACCATACGTGGCTCTGGGGATCGCGCACCTCGGGCAAAACCCCGATTGAGCCCCCACCGGTGGATTGAACGACCGAACGGTAGGTCAGGATGGAGACGTGCCAGTCGAACCACCAGCCTCCGTGTGGGACTTCCCGCCGGTCGCAGTGGCCGGGCCGGGCGATGTCGTCGCGGCCGGCGCGGACCTCGAGCCCGGGACCATCCTCGCGGCGTACCGGCGCGGGCTCTTCCCGATGCCCGACTCGGACGGCCCGTTGTTGTGGTGGTCGCCGGTCGATCGAGGCGTGATCGAGGTGGCCGGGTACAGCCCGTCGCGGTCCTTGCGGCGAGCGCGTAAGCCGTTCGAGATCCGGGTCAACACGGCGTTCGACGAGGTCATCCGGGCTTGTGCGGATCCGCGCCGGCCTGGTTCCTGGATCGACCCGGACATCATCGCGGCGTACACCAAATTGCACCGAATGGGCTGGGTCCATTCCGTCGAAGCCTGGCGCGACGGCGAACTGGCCGGCGGCCTGTACGGCGTCGCCATCGGCGGGCTGTTCGCCGGCGAGTCGATGTTCCACCACCAGACCGACGGCTCGAAGGCCGCCGTCGCAGGCCTGGTCGAACTCCTCACCGACGAGTACGCCGCCGACCGAGTCCTCGACATCCAATGGGTGACCAGCCACCTCGCCACCCTCGGCGCCACCACCCTCCCCCGCGACACCTACCTCCACCGCCTAGACCGAGCCCTCCACCTCCCCCTCCCGAAGGCCTTCCGCACTTAAGCGCGCCGGTCTTGAAAACCGGTACGTCTGGGCTGGGGGTCAAGGGGTTTCGAGGCCTAGGTAGTCGGCCATTTGGTCGGTGGCGAAGTCGAAGAAGGGGCGGGTGGGGTCGACGCTGCCTTTGAGGTGGCCGAAGAGTTCGAAGCTGATCATGCCGAAGAGTTGGGTCCAGGCGATGACGAGTCGGCTCAGGACCTCGACTGGTAGGCCGGGGGCGTTGACGTCGGCAACGGCTTGGAGTTGTTTGCGGAGGGCGGGGGTCATCAGGACCGGGCCGTGCGACGTGTTGAGGCGGCCGGCGGAATGGGCCTCGCGGAGTAGTCCGATCAGGGCGAGCGGGATTCGCGCGGCTGGGCCGACGGTGCTCTCGGGGGCGTGGTAGCCGGCGACCGGGGAGCCGTAAATGAGGGCGTATTCCTGCGGGTTCTCGACGGACCAGTCGCGGATGGCTCGGTAGACCGATCTCCAGCGGGCACGGTAGTTGCGGGGGTTGCCGGTGGCGGCGGCTTGTTCGGCGATCTCGCCCAGGGCCTCGTACGCGTCGATGATCAAGGCGGTGAGGAGCTCGTCCCGGCTGGGGAAGTACCGGTAGAGAGCGGACGACACCATGCCTAGCTCGCGGGCTACCGCGCGGAGCGAGAGTTGCTCGGCGCCGCCGGTGATGAGCTGCTGCCGGGCGGCCTCTTTGATCTCGTGGGTCAGCTCGGCCCGGGCTCGGTCCCGTGCGGTTCTTGGTGCACTCATGCGAGCAGTCTGCCAGCTTCCGAGAGCAATGACCACAAACGAGAGCATTGCTCTTGACTTGGATCGGTGATCTCGTGTTCACTGGTGAAACCGAGAGCGGTGCTCTCGTTTCAGAGCACCGCACTTACTCGCCGCCGTAACAGACCGCAACAGAGGAGAACCGCCATGGAGCAGAGCTACGACAGCAAGCGCTACGTCACCAAGGGCATGGGCTGGAGCGGCCGGATGCTGAACGGCGTGGTCGCCGGCCTGGCGAAACTCGGGATCAGCCTGCAGGGCAGCCGGGTGCTGTCGGTCCAGGGACGGAAGTCCGGTGAGTGGCGGTCGGTTCCGGTGAACCTGCTGGTCGTGGACGGCGTGCAGTACCTGGTCGCGCCGCGCGGTCATACCCAGTGGGTGAAGAACCTGCGCGTCAACGCCGAGGCCAAGTTGGCGATCGGGCGGAAGACGCAGGTCTTCCGTGGGGTTGAGCTGGCCGACGCGGAGAAGCCGGAGATCCTCCGCCGCTATCTGAAGAAGTGGGCGTGGGAGGTCGGCGCGTTCTTCGGCGATGACGTCAACGCCGACTCCCCCGACTCCCGCCTCCTCGAGGTGGCCCCCGGCTTCCCCGTCTTCCGCGTCGACCCCGCCTGACCCGCAACCAGCGAATGGTCAGGCGGCGGCGATGACTTCCAGTTCCACTAGCCAATTGTCGACGAGGGTTTGGGCGACGATCGCGGTGGTGGGGACGACGCGATCGCCGAGGGCGGCCACCCGGGCCGCGGCGTTGGCTTCGGCGTACGACGGGTCGCGGAGGTAGCTCGTGATTCGGACGATGTTGTCCACGGTCATATCGGCCGAGGCAAGGATCGCGCGGAGGTTGGACCAGATCAGCTCAAGCTGTTCGGTCAACTCGCTGCCGGCAACACCGGCGGGATCGAGGCCCATGGTCCCGGCGACGTACAGCGTTCGGCTGGCGCCGCGGACCTCCAACGCATGGACGTAGTCGTCGCTAGCGGGATATACGCCTTCGGTTGGGTTATGGGGCACAAATTCCACGGGCACCTCCGGCTCAGGGTTCGGCCCTCATCATGCGGATGCCGCAGGTCACGCGCACCCGAATAACCCCGCGCACCCGCCGTCCCCACACCGCGTGACCGGGCGGGAGCTGATGGAGAACCGAGGGCAGGGCCTGTCAGGATGGGGGGATGATCAGTCGGGACCAATTGCTCGCCGCGCCAAAGGTATTGCTGCACGACCACCTGGACGGTGGGCTGCGGCCGGAGACGATCGCGGAACTGGCGTCAGATATCGGCCACACCCTGCCGAGGTCGGACGCGGAGGAGCTCGGTGCCTGGTTCACCGAGTCGGCCGACTCGGGCTCGCTCGAGCGGTACCTGGAGACGTTCGACCACACCGTCGCGGTGATGCAGAACGCCGCCGCGATCACCCGGGTCGCGAGCGAATGCGTCCAGGATCTCGCGGCTGACGGCGTCGTGTACGCCGAGATCCGGTACGCGCCGGAGCAACACCTCAATGGCGGGTTGACCCTTGAGCAGGTGGTCGACGCAGTTCGCGAAGGCTTCGAGCAGGGTGAAGCGCTCGCCGGCGACAAGATCGTCGTACGGCAATTGCTGACGGCGATGCGGCATCAGGCGCGTTCGATGGAGATCGCGGAGCTAGCCATCGCGTATCGCGACGCGGGAGTTGCCGGGTTCGACATCGCGGGCGCGGAGGCGGGTTTTCCTCCCACCCGGCACCTGGACGCGTTCGAGTACCTGCAGCGGGAGAACGCGCATTTCACCATTCACGCTGGTGAGGCCTTCGGGTTGCCGTCGATCTGGCAGGCGATCCAGTGGTGTGGTGCGGATCGTCTGGGTCATGGCGTTCGGATCATCGACGACATCACTGGCGCCGATAACGCCGCGCTGGAGCTCGCCGCGATCGATCTGGACAAGGTCGAGCTGGGCCGGCTGGCGGCGTACGTGCGGGATAGCCGTATCCCGCTGGAGATGTGCCCGAGTTCCAACCTTCAGACCGGGGCCGCCGATTCGATCGCGCATCACCCGATCGGGCTGCTCGCGGCGCTGAAGTTCCGCGTCACGGTCAACACGGACAACCGGCTGATGAGCGGCACCAGTTTGACTCGCGAATTCGCCTTGCTGGCCGAGGCATTCGACTATGGGCTGGCCGATATCCGCTGGTTCACCATCAATGCGATGAAGAGCGCCTTCCTGCCGTTCGAGGAACGCCTCGCCATCATCAACAACACGATCAAACCCTGGTACGCCAACGCCCTCAGCTGACGCCGTTGGCAGGCCGCGGACGACAGCGCATCTGGTTCCTGCCGCGAGTGGTCACATCTGGTCCCCAACGCCGACTTCTGCCGACGTCCGCGCGGACCAGATGTGACCACTCGCGGCATGAGTTGGCTAGGACGACGGTACGACGGCAGGGGATGTCGGGATGTCGGACGGGATCGGGTTGACGCGTAGCGCTGCGGCCTGCGTGGTGGTCGCGGTGATGGCGTACAGCTCCTGGCGGGAATCGCCTGGCAGGGTGATGGATTGGGCGCGTTTGCCCGGAGTCAACGGCAAGCGGGCCTCGAAGATGTTCACCGGCGGCCCGACCACGCCCACCCCGCGCTGGATCCGGTGCTCGTTGCGTAGGGCAACGGTATTCCCAGCGGCAGGCGAGCCCGCCCAGTCCGTCAGCACCAGCGGTGCCGTCGACGTACTCCCATCGTCGTACGTGATCAGCACATCCCCGGTTACCGTGCCGTTGTGCGCCGCACCAGCGATCCGCAGCTCGTTGAACGCGCCCGCGGGAATGAGGATCGACTCGCCAGTCGTCTCCACGAAGTTCTTCGCGGTGCCCGTGGCGTCCGGCGCGAAGTACGTCGTACCACCCAGCTCGACCGCGCCCGTCGGCGGCAAGAGGGCCGCGTCGTAGCTCCAGCCGCCGCCATCGAAATCACCCGACGCGTTCTCGGCGACCGTGGCCGTCCCGTCATGGTCGTAATACTCCGCCAGATCAATCGCACATGACGTAGCAGTCGACGCCGCACAACGGGCCTGACGAATCATCACCACGGCCTGAATCGTCTTATCCGCAAGGCCTTCCGACGAAATCACCGCGTTGATCGGATAACGCCCCGGCGCCGCCCCAGCCGGGATGCCGACCGACAACGCAACCGTCTTTTGCACCGGCAGCCCGTCAGACGTAACCCGCACCGACGACTCCACGGGCTCGACCGACCAGCCAGTCGGTCCGGAAGTACGGATAGACACCGTACGTCGCCGGTCGTCCTGCACGAGGATCTCCGCCGAGAAGTCAACCTTTTGCGCGACATCCTTAGCGGGCATCACCACCTCGCCCGGACTGAAGGCGGCGTCCACCGTCGACCTAGGCACGCCGTTGCCGGACGCAACCGAAGGCGGCTCGGCCCACCGCGCCGTACCCCATGAGCCCGGTTGATCTGATACGCCATACCGGATGGAAGCGCCACGCTGCAGCTGATCCCACGAGAACCAAGGCTTGTTCCAGGGCATCCCGTCGATCCGCGCGGACGTGATGTATCGCCGCGCATCATCGGTGCCAGGAGCAACGATCGACAACACGCCACCTTGCTTGCCATAGGCCCCTACCTGCAGCCGCACACTCTCGAACTGCGGAGTGGTCACGGTAAAGAAGTTGCCGCCACTCATCGTCGGATACAACCCGATCGAGCTGAAGACGTACCACGCGGACATCGTGCCGAGATCGTCGTTCCCGGTCATGCCGTCCGGCCCATTGGTGAACAACGTCATCGCCGCGCGCACCACGGTCGACGTCTTATGCGGAGCGCCGGTCCACGCGTACATGTACGGCGCGAGCAGATCCGGCTCGTTGTTCGGGTTGTACGTCGCCTTGCCGTAGTACTCGAACGGCCCTTGCACCCAGTCGGTTCGCGCCGTCCCCGCCGGATCCGTGAGCAGCTTGTCGTAAACGAAGAAGTCGTCGAGCCGCTTCTCCGCCGCGCGGCGTCCACCCATCAAGTCCACCAACCCAGCCGGATCCTGCGGCACGAGCCATTGGTACTGGTACGCACCACCCTCGTGGAACGCATGCGACCCGTCTAGCGGGTCGTACGGGCTGAGCCAAACGCCGGCCTTCGTGCGCGGCCGGAAATGCCCGATCCCCGAGTCCCAGATGTTCCGATAAGCCTGCGCGCGAGCCGCGAACATCCGCGCGTCGGCCTTCTTCCCCAGGGCGCGAGCCATCAACGCCAGACTGCCATCGGCCGCGGCGTACTCCAGGGTCGCCGAACCGCCGTGCGAGCAGTCGTTGTCGCCACCCTTGTGCAAGCAGTCGCGCGCCTTGTCGAGCGGGAACGGCACGTACCCGACCTGACCGTAGTACGCCGCGCCGGCGCGACCGTTGTGCGGCAGTTCGACGGGCGGTACGGCGGTCGCGTTCTTCCGGAGCAGGTCGTATGCCTCCTGCTCGTATCCCTTCAGCAGGCCCTTCGACCAGCCCTCGACGAGGAACGGCGTGACGGGATCGCCGGTCATGATGTTCGTCTCGGAGTTCGCCAGGGACCATCGCGGCAGCCAACCGCCTTCGCGGCCGTGGGCGAGTACAGACAGATGGGTGTCGCGGGCAACCTTCGGCGCGAGCAGCTCGACCAGTTGGTTCTGCGGGCGATACGTGTCCCACAAGGAGAAATTCTGGTACGGCGTGTAATCCGTTGCCTTGCGCACCGTTCCGTCGAAGCCGCGATAGTTGCCGTCGACATCACTTGCCACGTTCGGATGCATGACCGAGTGGTAGAGCGCGGTGTAGAACGCCGTCTGCCGATCCGCCGTACCGCCGGCCACCTCGATGCGATGCAGCATCTCGTTCCACTCGGCGGTGAGCTTGCGCTGGGTGGCGTCGAAATCGAACGCGTCGCCCGTTTCGGCGACCAGGTTGGCCCGCGCCCCGGCGACACCCGTGTACGACAGGCCGACCTTGAGCACCACATCCCGGTCGGACGCCGGATCGAAGCTGACCCAACCACCGTTGCCGCCGGTGTTCGCCGATTCGCGACTGCCAGGCGTCTTGACGTCACCCTTCCAGGTGCCGAACGACGCGAACGGCCGGTCGAACTCCGCGCTGAAATAGAGCGTGTGCCGGTCGACGCCCGCGCAGAAGTTGCCCGCGTTGATCCGCCCTTCGACCCGGCGATCGCCGACGATGCTCAGCTCCGACGAGAAGACTCGCTGCTGAGCCTTCCCGGTGTTGAACAGCACGTTCGCCGGCTGCGCTGGGTCGAACGTGTACCGCTGCCAGCCGGTGCGGGCCGTGGCGGTGAGCGCGACATCGACGCCGTACCGGTCGAGGTGGACCTGGTAGAGCCCGGGCTTCGCGGATTCGCGCGCGTGGCTGAAGACCGAGCCGTACTGGTCGTGCCGGACCGAGCCGATCGCGCCGCTGGTCGGCATCACCGGGAGCTCGCCCATCACCTCGCAGCCCACGCCGGACAAATGGGTCTGGCTGAACCCGTACAAGGTGTTCCGGCTGTAGTCGTACCCGCCTTGGCCGCCCGTGTCGGGACTGACCTGCGCCATGCCGAACGGCGCTGACGCTCCCGGGAAGGTGTTGCCGAAGTTCTTCGTGCCGACGAACGGATTCACCAGTGCGGTGAGATCAGCCGGCACGACCGCGGCAGCTGTTGCGGGGATTGCCTGCAGGCTGGTGGCGAGGATGGCGACGGCTGCCAGAGTGGCGGCCAGGCGGGGCGATCGGGGCATGGCGGGCCTCCGTTTGCACGCGCGGTGACAGGGCTGTCGCACCGTGTCATGCGATGTCCGACGTTGTCAACGGTTCGTCCCGAGGCACTTGACAGGTGATGCTCTAGATCGAATACTCGATATAGAGTAATCGAGTTCGAGGAGCGGATGATGGCCAAGCGCAAGGTGGCGAATCCACTGGCATTCGCCGTGCTCGGGTCCCTGAGCGAGCGGCCCATGCATCCGTATGAGATCTCGACGATGCTCAAGACCCGCGGCAAGGACCAGAGCATCAAGCTGAACTACGGCTCGCTCTACTCCGTGGTCGCGGCTCTGCAGAAACATGGGCTGATCGAGGCCGTCGAGACGGTTCGGGAGGGGAATCGCCCAGAACGAACCGTGTACGCGCTCACCGCCGCTGGTGGGCAGGAGTTCGACGAATGGCTGAGCGAGTTCATCGGTGAGCCGAGTCGGGACTTCAGCCAACTCGAGGCCGGCCTCGCGTACATGCCGGCCTTGTCGCCCGATCGCACGGTCGAGTTGCTCGATCAACGCCGGCAGGCGCTGCAGGCCGAGGTCGATCGGCTCGAGGCTGTGCACGTCTCGCCGCAGCTGAAGAGTCTGCCGCGCCTGTTCTGGGTCGAATCCGAGTTCCGGCTGGCGATGCTCAAGGCCGAGGTGGCGTACGTCGAACAGCTGGCGGAGGAGATCCGGACCGACAAGCTCGAGGGCGGTGCGTTCTGGCGGCACGGCCACGAGGTGATGCGGGACCAGGGTGTCGCCCCCGGCGAGCTGTTCGCACACCCGGAAAAGTACTTGGACGAGGAGGACGTGGCCTGGCTTCGGAATCTGCCCGACCAAACGCAATGACGTAGCACGGCCCCTGGCCTGGGTGCGGCAACACCCGGCCAAGGGCCGCAGTTCCTCGAGTCGGTCCCACCGTGGTGACACCTGCACCCAAGGCGCACTCATCAGGATAGCCACGGTCGGCCCGGCTCCTTCCCTATCGAAGGAGTTGGCATGTCCGCATCCAGCGGCATCACAGCAGTCGACCTGACCAAGACCTATCCCGGCTCCGGCCGGAACAAGTCCCGCGTGCGGGCGCTCGACGGCCTCAGTTTCGAGGTTGCCGAGGGCGCCGTTCTCGGTCTGCTCGGCCCGAACGGCGCCGGCAAGTCCACCACCGTGAAGATCCTCACCACCTTGTCCCGGGCCGATTCCGGTACGGCGCGGGTGGCCGGGTTCGACGTGGTCAAAGACCAGCGCGCGGTCCGGCTCGCCATCGGGTACGTCCCGCAACAGTCCAGCGCCGACCCGATGGCCACCGGCCTGGAAAATCTCGTCCTGGGCGGGCGTATCTACGGTTTGTCGAAAACCGAGGCGGTACGGCGAGCCTCGGAATTGCTCGGGCGATTCGGTCTGACCGCGGCCGCCGGTCGCCAGGTGCGGACGTACTCGGGCGGTATGCAGCGCAAGCTCGACGTCGCACTCGGTCTGGTCCATCGCCCACGAGTGTTGTTTTTAGACGAGCCGACCACTGGTCTTGACCCCGAGGCTCGGGCCGATCTCTGGGCCGAGGTGGAACGGCTCGCGGCCGATGAGGGTATGACCGTGCTGCTCACGACGCACTACTTGGAGGAGGCCGATCGGCTCGCGGACCAGCTGGCGATCGTTGCCCAGGGCAAGGTTGTGGCCGCGGGTAGTCCGGAGGCGTTGAAAGCCGAACTGCGCGGGGATTCCGTGCACGTCGAACTGACGTCGATGGATGCCGATGGCAACGCGTCGGCGTTGATCGCGGGACTTGGCGGCGTTGGCGAAGTGGTTGCCGAGGGCAAGACGTTGCGTGCTCGAGTGGCGCAGGGTGCGACCGCCGTACCGGCTGTGCTTGGTGTGCTGGAAGAGCGCGGGATCGGGGTCAGCGCGATCACGATTTCGCGGCCGTCGCTCGATGACGTCTATTTGCGTTACACCGGACGGTCGTTCGCGGCCGACTCTGTTGTCGACTCCGCTGATGAGGGAAGGGCCGCCTGAGATGACCACCATGACCGCTGCCCGGGCCGACGCGATCAGCGCTCGCCCGGGAAGTCTGCTCCGCCACACCGGGTACGTCGCGGGGCGTTGGTTGCGCGCGAGTTATCGGCAGCCCGCGCTGATCGCGTTCACCCTGGTGCAACCGGCGATCTGGCTGTTGCTGTTCGGGCAGCTCTTCAAGGGGATCGTGGAGCTGCCCGGGTTCTCCGATTCGTCGTACATCGGATTTCTCACGCCGGGCATCGTGATGATGACGGCGATGATGACCGCCGGCTGGAGTGGGACCGCGTTCATCGCCGATATGGAGCGCGGCGTGATGGACCGGATGCTCACCTCGCCGGTCCGCCGGGGTGCGCTGATGGCGGGGCAACTCGCGAGTGCCGGGTTCAATACGATCATCCAGACCGTGTTGGTGTTCGCGTTCGGCATCGCTGCTGGCGCGCGGTACGACGGTGGGGCGCTCGGTTATCTGATCACGGTCGTGGTGTCGATGCTGGTCGCGATCGCCTTCGGATCCTTGTCGAACGCCGTTGCCCTGCTCACGCGCGACCAGAACGCGTTGATCGGGATCTCCCAGTTCGTCTCGCTGCCGTTGACGTTCATGTCGTCGATCATGATGGACCCGAAACTCGCACCGCATTGGGTCGAGGTGGTCGCGCGGTTCAACCCGGTCGACTGGGCCGTGGTCGCCGCTCGCCAAGCCTTGTCTGGTAGCCCGGATTGGGGCGTTGTCGCTGAGAAGGGGCTTGCGCTGTTGGCGTTCA